>JAQBOV010000016.1 GCA_028287895.1 Mucilaginibacter sp.
GATAAATAAGCAATAACTAAACTTGTGATTACGACCAGAAGGCCCATCAACAAGCCTGTTGTACCCAACGGAACCTTATTAGTAGTCACCCAAGCGGTAAACAAATAGATTAATGGATAATGCGTGATATACAATGGATAAGAAATCTCTCCTAAAAAACTACAAATCTTTTCTGACCGTGCGCTATGCAATTCACCCCCGGCGCCAATAGAAACAATTAAAGGAAATACGACGATTAAGCAAAGCGACTCATATATGCCATTCATCCAAACATGATGTTCATCGCCGATTCGGGGTATGCTCAACATGATAATGATAAGAAGACTTGACCACCAAAAGGCGTTTTTTATGCGAATCAATTTTCCAATACGACAAAGCAGTACACCGCCGAAGAAAGGGAAAAGCACTCTTGTAAAGCCAATGTACAGTTGTTCGGAGTTCAGTGACCAGCCGCCAATAAGGTCACCATTTTTACTGGTTACCAAATATTGAATGAGCATAAATGCTGCAAGAGTTACGAAAACTGATAATATGACCTTTGAGAATCTACGTACAAGAACAGCATAAAGAATATTAGCGATGTATTCAAAAAAGAGCGACCACGCTGGACCATTTAATGGGTGCATTTCTTGCCACCCACGAATGTCCATTGACATAGGCACTGGTATTAAGGTTGCACCGATAAGCATTACCAGCAGCAACTCCCACACGGGCGTATTTGCTATGTTCGGAAATGCTGGACTAACTTGAAAGTAGAACAACGTCGCACCTATCAATGAGCCCATAATAACCATGGGTTGTAGACGCACCAGCCGGCGCTTGTAAAAATCCCACTGCGTCATTTTGCCCCAGCGGTCATCATAAGCGTAGGCCACGACAAAACCTGACAGCAGGAAAAAAAAGTCTACAGCGAGATATCCGTGATTGATGATTTGTACAAATTTATTACCGCCGGTAAAGGTTTCCAAAACGTGGAACATAATTACTAAAACCGACGCCACTCCACGAAGCCCATCCAGTATAGGGTAATGATTTTTTGATTCAAGATAAGTTGTCTGCGCCATAAGTGCTCAATTGTTTTAAAATGTGAAAGGTTAGTATCATTTTTTTAATTTTATTAAAATTGCTGAAAATAACTGACTTTGAAAATAATGCGATCTTCCGCTTATGTAACTGACTGTGTGCAGGAAATTGACTGTTCACCTCTCTATTATAAATGAAATAAACATAGCTAAGCGGGGAAAATTCCCATGCCACCCTCGACTTATTAAGAGAGTATTTTGTTTCAGAAGACCACTTCAAATTGGAAGTGATATAATAAATTCCGAACCTTTGCCTTCAGTAGAGGAAATATTAATGTTCCCGTCATGCCCTTTCACCACAATATCATAACTAAGCGACAGGCCCAAACCGGTTCCTTCGCCCGTTGGCTTGGTGGTAAAAAATGGCTGCATGATCTTATCTTTAATAGCGTCAGGAATACCGGTACCGTTATCTTTCACTTTAATGACTACCTGCCCATTTTCGGTGGTTGTAGTTACTGAGACTTGAGGCTTATAATCCTTGCCTATAGTTTGTTGCTTTTGGTTAACGGCGTAAAAAGCATTGTTAAACAGGTTGAGTAATACTCTGCCAATATCCTGCTGCACTACATCGATCTTCGGTAGCTTTTTATCAAAACTAGTAGTCATATCCGTGTTAAACGATTTATCCTTTGCCCGTAAACCATGGTAGGAGAGATTTAAAAATTCATCGGCCAGAGTATTTATATTTGTTTCCTGTTTTTCGCCGGTACTGGTACGACTGTGCTGCAGCATGCCTTTAACAATGGCATCCGCACGTTTGCCGTGCAAATTGATCTTCATCTCATTTTCGCGAATGTCTGAAGCGATTGCCTTTACTTCCTCCAGATCGCCTTTTTCTATTTCCTGCTTCATTTCTTCTAAAAGCTCGGTATTCAGGTCGGAAAAGTTGTTTACAAAATTCAGCGGGTTCTGTATCTCATGGGCAATGCCTGCTGTCAATTCGCCTAATGAGGCCATTTTTTCGGATTGGATCAGATGTCGCTGCGTTTGTTTAAGCTGAACGATCGTAGTTTGCAATTCATCCCTTTGTTCAGTAAGTTGCGTTTTCTGAACATCCAAAAGCTTGTTCTTTTTGCGTTGTGACAAGTTATTACGCCATATTAAAAGAGCTACTATCAGCACAAATATCAGTATGGATATATCACCAATAAGTTGATAGCGGTTTTTTAGTTCCTCCTGTTGCTGTAAAAGTTTTTGCTGACGCTGTTGTTCGCCTGATAATATCTGTTGTATCCGGTTAAATTTTTCAGCGCCAAAAAGGATGTCATTATAACGAGTGGCAATTTGCTGGTAGCGATATGCGCTGTCAATTTTACCCTGCCGATCAAATATATCGGCCAATAACTGCGAAGACTTGAGGACAATATCACTTAGCGAAATCGATTTGGCGACAATTAATGCCCGGTGCGCATAATAAATAGCAGAATCGGGCATATTCATATTAAGATTCAACTTAGCCGTTTGATAATTGATAATGGCAACATCATTGATGGTTTTAACATTCGCCGCATAAGCCAAGCCCTTTTTATAATAACTCAGGGCATCCTTATATTTCCAAAGTTTTACATTAGCATTGCCTATCCTATACATTAGTTCGGGCAGCAGGTCGGGTGGGAATTGCTTATTTGTGTATAAGTTCTGCTCATAAAAAAGAGCTGAATCCGGCAAATTGAGCTTTTCAAAAGTATTTCCAATATTTGAGCGTTCGTTCAGTTGCCAATAGGTTATTTTATTTCTGTCAAAAACCGCTGAGGATTCCCGGTAATAATTCAGGGCAGACCGAAAGGCGCCCATATCCAAATAAGTATTTCCGATGCTGTTTAGCGCCTGGCCTTCCAGCCCGGCGGAGTTCAATTCCTTTGCAAGCCCAAGCATTTGGAATTGTAAATTTAATGCTTCCGCAAGATTTCCTTTTTCCCACTGGTTGTATTGAAGAATATCTAAAGCCAGGGTCTCGTGGCGCTTAGTCTTTGTTTTTTTGGCAAGTTTTAGCGCTAAATTTCCGTAATAGAATTCAGAATCGGGATTATGCCTGCGATAAATATACCCTTTGAAAATATACAGTCCAAACAGGGAGTTATCATCTTTTAACTTCGTATACAGCCGCTGGTATTTTTTCAGGGAATCGCGGGCGATGCCAAACATAATTTGCGCCTTTACCGGGTTGATAAATAAAAATACGAGCAATGCTGGCATGTAAAAATGTATTGTCTTGTTCATAAATGGCTTAAATCGGCAGGTTTATAGTAAATTCTGAATCTTCCCTCTCTTTACTATCCACACTTATGCTTCCGCCATGTCCCTCCAGCATGCTCAATACCATTGCATCAGGATGTTGTTTATCCAGCGTATGAAGTTGTTGTTGATACCCGTCATAGCGCGCAAGCCCCAATATAGCTCCGATCCGGATATATCCCTGGCCGTGCTGTTTAATAAAAGATGTCTGGGAATCAGGGAGACCGAGTTTTTGAGTAAAGTGTTCAAACTTCAATTGGTCATTTTGAGCAAGGGCTAAGCTATAGCAACAAGTAAAAAGCAGGATCGATAAAATAAGGTTCTTCATTATTTTTAACTTATTGGGAGCGTAATTACAAATTCAGTAAACCCACCTTCCCTGGTATCCAATGAAATGCTTCCCGCATCGCCCTTCACCACAACGTCAAAAGACATATTCCTGCAAATATTGAATAACGGAACAGACATTTTTTATCTTGCCTTCTTTTTATGGTTAGTTATTAATTTATTATCGATTATATGTCGAGCATAGAAGAAAGGGAACTTGAAACTGTAAATGAATGTCTTTCAGGACTTCGATGTAGCTAATATACAATAGTTTACAATTGAGTGCAAGTCAAACCAACGTTGTCGCATTTCGATGTCAATCTCGTAGGCTTTTTCAAAAATCAGCTTATGCGTTACCCTCGTTGGCGAGAACCGGCCTGAATCTATAAGCTTATTCATCATACTCGTATAGTTGCCCATTCCGGCACGAAAACAGCGAAGTCAACATCTGCTGTTAACCTGCTAATGCCAAGATCGTAAATACCATCGAGAATGATATCCCTTGCAGTGGCTCCAATAAGGACAAAATCTTAGACCTGCTCACCTAGTATCTCTTTAAGACCCTTGATGATAGTTATTATATATTGGAGTATTTTATCGCTCGATAAATTGTAAATATTCATCGTAAATTTTTAGATTGCCCGCACATTCCCTCTGATTGAAAAACAGGAAGTACTAATAGACAAGAACTGTCCACGTTTATGGATGATTTCTTTTGAAATTCTAAATCTTATAAGATTAAAAATAATGAACAATTTGAACTGCTGGTTTTCTGATTATACTTCATACATATTTAATATGTACATTTCTCAGGTTTAACATATGAAATCCAACAGATATGATGAGCTGGATGCTTTACGGGGCATTGCAGCATTATCAGTTGTTCTTTTTCATCTTACTGTGACCCGGCCGGAAGGCCAATCATTTTTTAAACTGGGCGTAACAGGTGTAGATTTATTTTTTATTATAAGTGGATTCGTTATTTATATGAGTCTGAATAAAATAAAAAGCAGTTTGAAATTTGTTATAAACCGGATAAGTAGATTATATCCTACCTACTGGACGGCAGTAACTTTTACTTTTTTTTGGGTTTCCATAAAGTCGTTATATCAATTCAAAATGCTTCCACCAAATAATTTTACAAATTATCTGGGTAACATGACGATGTTTCAGTATTACCTGGGTATAAAGGATTTGGATGGCCCGTATTGGACTATGATTATCGAAATGAATTTTTACATTGGAATATTATTTCTATTTCATTTTAGGGCCTTGAAATTTTTAAATATAATTGGTATAACGTTATCTATTACCACAGTGATAATGACAAGTTTCCAAAGTGATTTTGTTATTTTCAGTAGAATATTACGTGCGTTACCGGTGTTGAGTTTTATTCCTTTGTTTTTTGCCGGAATGATCCTATATGAAATTTACCAAAACAGAAGTAAGCTTTTGCAGAAATATACCATTTTATTAATTTGTTTAATCTGCCAGATTGCTTTGTTTAAATATGCTGGCAGGTCCTCTAGCTATATAACTCATCTGGTATATGCCATAATGTTAATAGTTTACTTTTTCTTATTTATCCTTTTTGTAAATGGGCAGTTGAAATTTATCGTGTCAAAAGGAACTCTTTTTTTGGGAAAAATTTCATTCCCTCTATATTTGATTCATCAGCAAATATCTATAGGCGTTATTATACCGACGTTGACAAAAAAATTTCACATGAATTTTTGGATCGCATCTTTTTTTATTGCATTACCAATAGCAATTATGCTGGCATCCTTAATTGCCTTTTATGTAGAAATTCCCATTAGAAAACCGATGAGAGAAAAGTTATACGCTCTGGCCTTTAAAAATCCTGGTTGATCTCATATAATGTTAGCCCCCGGTACCCTTTTGAAGCGCCCGCCCGTTCAAGCGTCATACTGTGTAAAACAGCAAAATAAATCAAGCACATTTTTCTAATAGATGATGATTCCACAAAACAAAAAGTACTTCGTTTATCCTGACCGCGTAGAGGCGCGGGGATGTGTATGTATTTGTTCAGCCGCGGCCGAAGAAGCCTTAAACTGCTGTTCTGGGAGCACGGCGGCTTTGTGATCTATCACAAAAAAATGCCGATGGCCGGGGATGCTACATCAGTGAGATCCAACTCCTGCAGGTGGTTCGCGGTGTGATTTTCCAAAAGGAAAAGCAACGGGTCTGGACTGTAAAAACCGACCTTGCTTTAGAAAAATAATTGCAAAAAAGGCTTTAAAAGACAAGGTGAAACTTAGTGCATTTGAAAAGATTATGAAGTGATCCGGGTGGCATCCAAAGGCGGGGACATCTAAGTGGACATTACCTCGCCGGCATCCATAGAAAATATGTTCAAACAGGCGGGACCATTTGACGCACTGATCTCAACAGCCGGCCCTACATATGTAGGGCCAAATGACCGATCGTGAATTCAGGAAAGACAGGAAGGCAAACTCCTAGGACAAATGAACCTCGCGTACTTATCGGTCAACACTTTATCAATCCCAAAAGTTAATTTACTTTAATTACTGGCGCATTGACCGAGGAACCACAATTAAACTTTGCCAATGCCTCTGCTGCCAATGGCGCTGCGGAGGCGCTTGTGCGCGCAGCGGCTATTGAACTGGAAAATGGGATATCCATCAATGCCGTTAGCCCAACGGTGATCGAAGCATCGCCCCAATATTCCCCTTTTTTCCTGGGAGAAATACCTGCGACCATGGCGCAGTTGGAATATGGCTTTCGCAAAAGTATTTTCGGCGCGAACACGGGGCCAGGTGATTAAACCTTATTAATCTTCGTCATTCGCAAAAAAATAGGTAATTTGATGAAATCATAAATACAACCCAACTTATTTATAACAAGAGCAGCAAAGTATTTAAATAGCCAAAACGTTCATTTTACAGACGTATTCGGGCTGTTTGCATATCAATTTATATAAATCCAGGGTAAATGGACACATTTGATTCTTTCCAATTGTTAATTAAATTATGAAAAAATCATTCGCGCTCTTGTTGAATATCGGTTTTTGGGGTTGTTATTTCATCCTGATCGGCATCCTTTTAGCGCTTTACGACAGGAGCAGCCCGTCCGCCAGCGATCACCTGGCACGCGTACTTAATGCTTTTAAAAACCTCTTTCTTTTTGCCATCCTGCCTTCAATACTCACCTATGTTTTTTATTATTTGCTGTTGTTTCCCAAATACCTGCAGCAAAGAAAGTTTTTGCTTTCAATTGTTTTTGGCTTGTTGATCGCCATTGGTGCAGCAGTGCTTTGCTATGTCCTGCACCGTTACTTGATCGAAACAGGCCGGATCCTTGACATGGATGAGGCTGGCAAAAATGGTCGTTCGAAAGCTTTCAGTGTAATCATGGTGTCGACCTTTATTGACCTGGTCGCCGGTATCATGGCCTTAGGCATCAAAGGATTTATCACCTGGTTATATGAAATCAGGCTAAAAGAGTTGTTAAGAGAAAAAAACTACGAAATGGAAATGGCCCTGGTCAAATCGCAACTTGACCCGCATCTCCTATTTAATACAATCAATAATATTGATGCCCTGATTTTAAGGGATGCGGTCAAAGCCTCCAATTATTTGAATAAGTTATCAGGTATCATGCGATTTATCCTTTATGAAACAAAGACCGATCTGATTTTATTGCACAAAGAAGTGGAATACCTGGAAAAATATATCGCTTTACAAAAAATAAGAACCGCGAATGAGAACTATGTACACTTTTCGGTAACTGGGGTGATGGGTAATAAATTAATTGCCCCGATGGTTTTTATACCATTCATTGAAAATGCTTTTAAACATACCCATAATAAGAAAATCGAAAACGCGATTACGATCAATATCTATGTTCATGATGAAAGTATACAATTGGTCTGTGCCAATAAGTACGATCCGGCGGCATCGGTCCGAGAACCTGACAGCGGTTTGGGTAATGAGCTCATCCGGAAACGGCTTGAGCTTCTTTATAAAGGAAAACATAGTTTACACGTGGATAAAACCAATGAACTGTACACCATTAACCTAACGATCCCCAATGGATAAATTTAGCTGTATTATTATTGAAGATGAGCCCCTGGCGCTGGAAAAAACAAAGGACTTTGTAAACAAAGTTCCTTTTTTGCATTTAGGTGCCACGTTTGACAATGCCCTTACCGGGCTTAATTATCTGAACAACAATAAAGTGGACCTGCTTTTCCTGGATATCAATATGGATGAGCTTTCTGGTATTGAATTACTGGAAAGTTCAAAAATAAACAGCCAGGTCATTATCACCACAGCTTACCAGGAATATGCACTAAGGGGCTATGAACTTCAGATAACGGACTATCTTTTAAAACCATTTACATTTAACCGCTTCTTGCAGGCCGTGAATAAAGCGCAGGAAAATTTAGTTCAACACAGAACTGGCTCGCGGACGGACTTCATTTTTGTCAAGACGGAGAACCGCCTGGAGAAAATCATGCTCAACGAGATCGTCTACATCGAAGGAATGAGAGATTACCGAAGGATTCATACAGTGAACAAAAAAATAATGACACTGCAGAATTTCAGTGAGTTTGAAAAGCTGATCCCATCCAGTTTAGTATGCCGGGTTCATAAATCATATATGGTTGCACTAAATAAGATCGAATCAATTGAACGGAGCAGAATAAAAATCGCGGATCAGTTGATCCCTATTTCGGATACCTACAAAGACATTTTCTTCAAGCTCATTAACAGCGGGCTGTGATTCCCTAAGATTTCGCAGGCTAAAATCAGCCCGATGCAGACATTTAAGCCTGCTTTGCATAACAAAATTGCCAGCCATAACTCGTTCATATACTTTTGGTTAAGTTAATTAATTCAAATTAATTCAAACAAAAGAAATATGAAAAAAAAGGTACAAATAGGACTCATACTTGGTATGACCTTCCTATGCACAAACGCCTTTGCCCAAACAGGCGGATCGGGATCAACCGATAGCATGGATAGTACAAAAACAGCGAAAACCTATTTAGACCTGGTTCTTAACGTGATGAGTACTAACTTCAATTACGGAAATTCAAATAACGCGCTAAATGATTATAAAAAATCCATTATAGGTGCCCAGTTGGGAGTGTCATTTCAAGCGGGTATCACACGGTCATTCTCACTGGTACCGGAATTTTATATAACTACCAAGGGTGGTAAGCTTAACGCCAATAATCCACTTACCAACAGCGAATCCACGCAACGTCTGTATGCATTCGAATTACCTGTACTGGCCCGCTTTCATTTTAGCGATTTTCATATCAACGCAGGGCCGTCGATCGCTTATAATTTTTATGGCAGCCAAAAAATTGATGGGTCATCGGCTGACCTGTCATTCAATGAATCCGATGGAGGCGTTAAGCGCTTTGATGCCGGCGTTCAAATGGGTGGCGGCTATACATTTCATACGAAAACAAAAAGGATAACCCTGGACCTGAGATACAATTACGGTTTGACCAATATTTCTTATAGCCATGAACATGAAATGTATAACAGGAGCTTCGTTGTCAGTTTGCACATTTCTAATCCATGGAAGACCAATCCGCTTGGCAGAAACTAACTATTTAACGATAGCAATCGAAAATTTAAGAAAATGGAAGCAATCACAACTACGACAACCGCCACGGCGCAATCATCCGGACGAATGCCGATGACTTCACTACGAAAGACTTCGCTGGCTGCAGGCCTCTTCTACCTGCTAACCTTCGTTTCGATCCCGACCCTTGCACTCTACGTCCCGGTACACGATCCAAACTACATCGTAGGCCATGGGCCCGATACTGCTGTCTTCATCGGCGGCATACTCGAGATCATCGTCGGCCTGGCCGGCATTGGTACTGCTGTAGCGTTGTACCCTGTACTCAGGAAGCAGAACGAAGGGGTCGCGCTGGGCTTCGTCGGCTCCCGGGTCCTGGAAGCCGGCACCATCTTCGCTGGTGTAGCATTTCTGCTAACGATTGTGAGCTTGCGGCAGGCTGGAGCCGGTGCCTTGGTCGCCGGGCAAACACTGGTCGCCTTGTACGACCGAATGTTCCTTATCGGGCAAAGTTTCATGCCGGCCGTGAATGCCCTGATGCTCGGATACCTGCTGTACCGTTCGCGCCTGGTGCCGCGGGCTCTTCCCATACTGGGATTCATCGGCGCGGTACTGCTCGTTGCTGGCGACATTGCCGTGCTGTTCGGTCTGATAGGGCAGCATGCCCCCTCGACAGCCCTTGCCGCAGTTCCGATCGCCGTATGGGAGTTCTTTCTGGGCATCTACCTCGTTGTAAAAGGCTTCAAATCCTCGCCAATGACAGCTGACATATTAGGCGTTTCGGTTCGCTGTAACCCGATCGGCGACCAATTAGAGAAGCCCGAAATTATCAAAGGGTTCTATCACCACGAAAAACAATCATAATAGCCTTTAAACAATCGCGCTCATGATGACGATCAGTATATTTTCCTTTCAATCGGAACAGAATCGTGTTGGCAAAGCAACTGTGGAAAAGTTGCCTTATGAAACCAAAAATACGACCAACCGGCCTGCCCTTAAAGGTCAGGCAGAAGGATATTTATTCTTTAATAATTTTTTAAAAAACCCCAAACATGGAAAATGTAAATGTTGCACAAAAAATACTTAAACATCCAGTTACCAGGATCATATTAGGCCTAATGGTCTGTTTTTTGGTATTTATTGTTGTCCAAAATATAGCTGGCAAATTGCTTGCGTTGCCGTAGCCTGGCAGGCTAGAGGTTCAGACCCGTTACTGCATCAAATCTCTTGATATCCTTTACCTCCCATGCATCAAAACTATGTCCTTTAGAAGAAGCCAGGTTAGGCATGACAAACCCTCTCCAATGATGATCCACATAGATTGCTTTCCAGCACGATTCGGGAATATTTACCCCCGAAGGCAGCCTCCCCAATGTGCCGTGACCACCGGCAATTACAATTACAGTTTGGCTCGCTGCCCATGTCCTTTCCTGCTCTTCCAATGTTTTCCAATCGCCTGCATTTAAGGCATGTAGTTGAGGCAGCATGTTGCTCATATAGAAGCACTCCGCCTGATCAGTGGCGTCACACTGAGCATCTGCAAAAGGAAACATGTGGCCTTTATCATAACCGCTGTTCTTATAATCTTTTGGCAAAGCACTGCCGGATATTTGAGGGTCCCGGGCAAACTTATCTTTACGGGTTACTTTGCCACAGCCTACCATAGCCGGACTAAGCTGCCAGCTCACGGAGTCTGGTTCCTTAAGAGAAGCATTGTAGTAGGTAACGAAGCTGTGATGTTGAACTTTTTGTGCTATTGCCGCTATGCAGCCGGCAGAAAGCAGAAGAAGTAGTAGCGTGATCCGTTTTTTCATTTGCCTGAAGGTTTGATTGCTGTGAAGATAGTACTCTAAGGGAGGCTCTGCAAGCCGTTAAAACACCCAATTTTATCCAAAGCATACATTGATGGTCAACAGTTGGTTCGGTTTATCTAGGCGTAGATGAAACCGGCCATAAGTACCATAGTGATAACGACCATCATAGTCTGCAGGGATATGGATTTGATTTACAAGTAAGGTCCTACCTGAGCCATCGATCAACTTTATGCCTAGAAGACCAATGTACTTTTGTTCCTTTCATCAGCGATTAGTTGAAATGACAATAGCTAAATTAATGGCCTGCTAAAATAAAAACAGTCATGCTTTTTGGCCCGTGAGCACCTATAACCAATGATTGTTCAATATCAGCCGTCTTTGACGGACCTGCTATAAAAGAGCCAAATCCGTAGTTGGCTTGGTTAATCCGCTTGTAAGCTTCATGCATGCTTGCCGCTATGGCATCAGCCTCAATAATGACTGCCAGATGCTGGCTGAAGGGCAAAGCCCGTTGTCCCATCGTATCTTCTGTTATCCATACCGCTCCATTTTCCGCTACGCTCCCCCTATCATAGCCAATTCTACATTATCTAGATGGTGTAGGCTCACATTTAACTATCTCCGGCGAAGAAGGTAGTTAGCTCGGCAATTGGCGTAACTATTTTTGAGCAGGCATCATACCTGGCTGTTATAATGGACTCGATCTCTCCAAAACCGCCCGCATACATTATTTCCCCGCCGGATGCATTTAATGAATTACGGAAATCTTTCCGTCCTAATTGGACACTCCGGCCGTTATCTATCAATATGATATGCATTTGTTGGCCGTCCCTCGGCTTTTTGAAATGACTGCTGTAAGTAGCTATTGACCAGTACACACTCCAAAGATATTTCCGCATTTAATTAAGTTGGCTAACAGGTTATAATAAATATAGGCAGACGCTGCTAACCGATCAGCAAGGATATATTGCTTTTTGCATAATTCCAATATCGGTGTAGTCCTATCGGCCCGTAGAGAAAGAGCAGTTCAATCTTCACTCGCTTCATCGGGCAGCAGCTGTACGGCAAACAAAGCCAATATAAAGCCTGCTATTATCCAAATGGTAAAAAATGCATACATAATGTTCCTGATCAATAAAATCTCTGCCTGTATTCACCGCTTAAATCAGGGTAAAACACCTATAAGATTTAATTTGCTGTAATGTTCAATAAAATCAATCAAATAGAATTCATATGGCTGAATCTTTATATGGCTTAATTAAGTACATTGTAAAACATGGTGATCTCACTTAAATTGGTATAACTTGCCTCGTTGTCAGTATTATGCATAATCCTGATTCGCACGTAACGTACCGGGGTAGTGGTATCATCAAGGTTGACTTTCAATGCGGCCTGACCATCATCCGTTCTTTTAACCTCTTTTAGTAATTTCCATCCTTTTGAAATGGCTTCTGCAGGCCATCCCGGATCGTTCGATGGTAAGGTGGTTGCGGCGTTGGTAATATCAGCAATACCCCAAACTTCAAAATCACTCGGGTTATGGCAGCAATTACGCCCTGTTTCCTCTACCTGGGTTAACCCGTTATATATTTTGCCCATATCGAAGGTCAGGGTTTGAGGTAGCGGGTTTGCACCGTCACTATGAAAAATATTAGGAAATCCCTGCGGACCAACACTACCGTCCCATAACCGGTCAATATCGGTGTCCGACTCGTAGGGATTCATATCATTTGGAAGCTTTACTTTTGCGAACAATGATCTGTCGCAAGCCGCATATCCGAGTATTTGCGGGAACACCGTATAATTGGCGACATTAAAGGTATCGATAGCGCCTTTAACCGGCACAAATGTAGACCTGAAATCTAATGTTGATCCTCCCTTAAAGTCGGTTAAGGTAATGGTACTGTCCCTGTATAACAATTTTTGTACCGCCTGGCCGCTTCTGTTGGTATACCTTATTGTTGTTGAAGTATTATGGGCAAAACTAAATGTTTCACCTGCGGTATCGATTTTGTAAAAGTTAAGCGTTACATCTCCATTGGCTGATACCGTGTACGGATTGGTCACCTTAAATGCCCTGTTTACAAGGCCTGCCTGATAGTTTGGCCCGTAAACCTTTACATTATTGATATCAAGCGGTATCGATTTATTCCCTTGCCCGTCATAGGAGTACACGGTAAACGAATAAGAATATTCATTCAGATTTGGAATAATGACCTTTAATGTGTCAGCCGGATTATGATCTGCAGAAGTGTATACAAGCGAATCAGCACGGTTATTCCAGAAAACAACGTACTTAACTATACTTGGATCCGGATTTGGATTCCATAGCAACTCCACCCGTAAATTCCCCGGTGCCGAATGCGGGTTATCTGCAACGCCAGGATATATCAGTTCTTTCCCGTTTAAGAATTTCTTGAACTCAGCATCCCTTTTTACACAACTGATAAAGCTGGTAGCCAAAATCAGTATGATCGATATTTTTAAAATTAGTTTCATGATTTTTTATTTAAACACTATTAAATGTTACTGCGGATTACCATAAATTGAGAATTCCATCATATGAGCAAAATCTCCACCGGACCAGGTATCGTGTACCAGCAGGCGGAAATATCTTACAACAGGTGCGCCCGCAGGGATATCAAAATTGACGCCTGCAGCCACAAATGCGTTGTCAGTGGCATTGGTGAAGCCGGGTGTAAGACCTGAGGGAGGATCTGGAAAATGATAATTACCTAAATCTATCCAGTCTCCAACCACCGTTCCAACGGCGGCCGCCTGAGGTAATAATGCATCCTGAGGAGCGGGTTTATTTGAGCCCCAGATTGAAAAGTCCTTCGGATTACCATGCGCATAGGCATACTGGTCGGGCCTTTCCCACATTATAAAACGGCTTAACTGAGCCGAGACCCCCATACTAAAGGTTACCTGCATTGGCTGTGGGCCACCAGGAGCAGTATGCCACCCATTAGAATAACCATCTGTTTTATTATCCCACAAATAAGGCACTTCCCATCCGTAAGCCGTAGGGCTGTCGCTTGGTAATCTATAAGTTGAGAATTTGCTCTTATCAAGCAATGTTTCAAATATGGGCGTTATGGTCATTATCGTCGTGTCAGAAACATTGCCATATTTATCGGTAACATAGGCGCCGAATTGTCTTGGGGCAGCGGTATAACCTCTGACCGTGTAATTTATACTATCCGCATTGGTATAATGCTGATCCTGCACTTCAAGTGCCTGGGTTGACTTGTCCAATGCGACCAAAATCAGCCCCACGGCAGACTTACCCCGGTTTACTGCCCTTAAATTTACACCACCAAAATCAGCAGTCAGCTTAACTGTGGGTTTAACAAGAAGGTAATAAGGGGTGTCCGGGTGAACCGTTACGCTCACCGGATCCGACTGCACATTGGCACGACTTACCGACCATAACGTTACGCTATAGTCCTGGCTTTTGGCAAAACCCTCCACCAAAACGGTGTCCGTATAGTAACTTGATTTGGTTTGACGTACTACCTTGCCGTTGATATTGTATTGTGCCAATACATATAAAAGGTTTGGTGAATTAGGCAACGTATAAGTAATGTACGCCGCTCCATTCAGATTTTTAACTTTTACGTCGGTAACCACACCCGGTTTTGTTTTATCAGCAGATACCGGTGTAGTATACCCGTCATTCTTTTTACATGACCCTAATAAAACCAACAGTAACACCGGTCGCACCGGTAATAACTCCTTTAAAGATTTTGTTATTTTAATCATCACTTACGATTATTAAAAAT
>JAQBOV010000044.1 GCA_028287895.1 Mucilaginibacter sp.
GCTTCACCACGGTCAAGGATCTTACGGAACATCTCAACACCTGTTACGGTTGATTTTAAGTTCTCAGCACCCATACCCAGGATATCAACGGCTTCACCGGAGTTGATTACACCACGCTCGATACGGCCGGTAGCAACAGTACCACGACCAGTGATCGAGAATACGTCTTCAACAGGCATTAAGAACGGAAGATCAGTTAAACGCGGAGGAATTGGAATGTGCGCATCAACAGCGTCCATTAATTCCATAATTTTTTCAACCCATTTAGGATCGCCGTTCAAACCACCTAAGGCAGAACCTTGAATAACAGGAATATCATCACCAGGATATTCGTAGAATGATAATAATTCACGAATTTCCATTTCAACTAATTCTAATAATTCCGGATCATCAACCATGTCAACTTTATTCATGAACACAACCAATGAAGGCACACCTACCTGGCGGGCTAACAAAATGTGCTCACGTGTTTGAGGCATTGGACCATCAGTAGCGGCAACAACTATTATTGCACCGTCCATTTGAGCAGCACCTGTAACCATGTTCTTCACATAATCCGCGTGACCTGGACAGTCAACGTGAGCATAGTGACGGGTAGCAGTTGAATACTCAACGTGCGCTGTATTAATAGTAATACCACGCTCTTTTTCTTCAGGAGCAGAGTCGATCGAATCGAATGAACGAGCTTCTGAGAAACCTTTATCAGCCAATACTTTGGTTATAGCTGCGGTAAGGGTTGTTTTACCGTGGTCAACGTGACCGATTGTACCGATATTTAAGTGCGGCTTACTGCGGTCAAACTTTTCTTTTGCCATGATTTATAAAAATTTTGTAGGTTAATTTTATATTTAATTGTCGTTTTTATACGCCGAGCCAACAATGGGATTTGAACCCATGACCTCTTCCTTACCAAGGAAGTGCTCTACCCCTGAGCTACGTCGGCTTATATTCAGTTTGCATTATCTCTTATACTGCCTACTGTTTAACAGAGCGGAAGACGAGGTTCGAACTCGCGACCTATAGCTTGGAAGGCTATCGCTCTACCAACTGAGCTACTTCCGCATTTTTAATTAGTGAATGAGTGATTTATTGAATTATTGATTTTGAGCATTCACTCATTCAACAATTCAATAATCCACTCATTCAAAAACCCGTGGGGGGAGAAGGATTCGAACCTTCGTAGCCGAAGCAACGGATTTACAGTCCGTCCCATTTGACCGCTCTGGTATCCCCCCATTGTTGATTTCGAAATTTGAATTTTCAATTTCGGATTTATTAAATTCGAAATCGTAATTCCGAAGTTCGAAATTAACAGAGCCTCCTATCGGGATCGAACCAATGACCTACTGATTACAAGTCAGTCGCTCTACCAGCTGAGCTAAGGAGGCGTTTTACTTATCTACTTTTTCCGCCCGATCGCCTGCCCTGTTTATTGGGGGCCCGCCAGTTGAACTAAAGAGATTTATCGCCTTTATTTTTGCTGCCGGCTTTCAAAAAATCTCTCAGTACCACCAGTTTAAATTAAAGGCTTAAATTTTCTATTTTAAAGAACCATCCTTTTGGAGAAAATAACAGGCATCCGTACCTCTCCGAAAGGGATTGCAAATTTACAAATTTTTATAGCCGGACAAAATTATTTTACAAAAAAAAATCGGCAGGCTTTAAACCCGCCGATCCTGGCAATTTTTAATTGCCGGATATTACTCGAATTCTTCCTCTGATGTTATTAAAACGGCTTTTTTAGCCGCTTCTGCTACAATTGCTTTCTTTTGTTTATGCTTATCAATTTGTTTCCTGAGGCACTCAACGGCCAGGTCTGTAGCCTCCTCAAATGTTTTACACTGCTCTTTTGCGAACAACTGGCTGCCCGGCAACATTACTTTTATCTCCGTTATCTTATTCGCTTCGTCTTCTACATTTTCCAATTTTAAATAAACCTCGCCGCTGATGATACGATCATAATACTGATCTAACTTATTGGCTTTCTTCTGAATAAAATCTAATAACTTCTTGTCTGCATTAAAACGGATAGACTGCACTGTAATTTTCATTTTTCCTCCTTTAGTTAAGCCTTTGGATGGGCTTGTTTGTAAATAGACTTTAATCTCTCAACTGAATTGTGTGTGTAAACCTGGGTGGCGCTAAGGTTTGCATGGCCCAGGAGCTCCTTTATTGCATTTAAATCGGCTCCCCGGTTTAACAGGCTGGTTGCAAAGGTATGCCTCAGCACGTGCGGACTTTTTTTGTTTTGTGTTGATATATAAGAGAGGTATTTCTGCACTACTAAATAGATAAATTTCGGATACACATCGGCTCCTTTGTTTGTAACGATTAACGTTATGGAATTGTTATTAAAATTTTGATTTTTCTTTAAATCAAGGTATTTTGCAAGCAACAACTTTAACTCATGGTTAATCGGGATGATGCGCTCCTTGTTCCGTTTGCCTAATACTTTTATGGTACCCTCATAGCTATTTATATCCGCCTCCTTCAAGCTAACCAGTTCGGCCAGTCGTATACCCGTTCCGAAAAGGGTCTCGATGATCAGCTTATCACGCATGCCTTCAAAATCATCACTGAACACTTCACCGTCGTTCAGCATAGCGCTCAGCTTGGCATCCTCCACTACGACGGGCAGGTGCTTAAGGTTTTTTGGCGACTGAAGTTTGGAAGTTGGATTATCGGTTATCAAACCCTCGGCCAGCAGGAACTTGAAATATTTCCGCAAGGTCGCTATCTTGCGGTTGACGGACCTTGCAGTCATCCCGTTCATCAAATGAACCATCCAGTTACGGATCTGCTGGTATGAAATTTCTTTGGGATGGTTGACCGTTTGATCAGGATGATTAAGAAACTTAATAAACTGGTCAAGGTCCGACTGGTAGGCGGATACTGTATGTGGCGAGTACCGTTTTTCGAATCTAATATACTGTATAAACCGCTCTGAAAACATAAAAACTACCTGTACACACGGAAGTATGAATGTACAAATAGTTTATCATATTATTGAAAAAAACTTAAAATTCTTTCACAAGAATTAAACGTTTGTTTCTAAGTTCATATTTTGCTTGTAAATGGCATGCTTTACCACGTGACGACGGGTAACGGATTTTTTCTCAAATGCCTGGCGACTGCGAAGTTCTCTTAAAACTCCCGTTTTTTCAAATTTCTTCTTAAAGCGTTTTAATGCCTTATCTAATGATTCGCCGTCTTTTACGTTAATAATGATCATAATCCCTGTATACCTCCTTTCATGGGACGGCAAAGTTAAGTATTTGGTTTTGAATATTAAAATGATAATCAGATAATATCGAATAATGAATTCCGAATTTCAAATAATGAAGTATTGACCTGGTAATTCGATATTGATCATCATCAACTAACTCCTCAACACCTCCCTGGAAATCACAATCTTTTGTATCTCCGATGTCCCCTCGCCTATGGTGCAAAGCTTGGCATCGCGGTAGTACTTTTCTACCGGGAAATCTTTGGTATAGCCGTATCCGCCGAATATCTGTACTGCTTCGGTAGCTGTTCTTACCGCCACTTCTGATGCAAAATATTTGGCCATGGCCGATTGCTTGGTAACCGGCAAGTGTTTGTTCTTCAGGTCAGCCGCCTGCAGCAGCAGTAATTCGGCTGCTTCGATTTCGGTGGCCATATCTGCTAATTTAAATGCTATTCCCTGGAAGTTAGCTATCGGCTGGCCAAACTGGTGGCGCTCCTTTGCGTAGGCGACTGCTGCCTGGAAAGCTCCTTTGGCAATACCCAGTGATAATGCGGCGATAGATATCCGTCCGCCATCCAATACCTCCATGGCCTGTTTAAAGCCTTCACCTTCTTTACCCAGCAGGTTTTCTTTTGGTACACGACAATTATCAAAGATCATTTCGGTGGTTTCCGATGCACGCATACCCAGCTTATTTTCCTTTTTGCCTGCATTAAAGCCGGGTGTCCCTCTCTCTACGACTAAGGTGGATATGCCCTTTGAATCGCCCTTTTCGCCTGTGCGCACCATGACTACGGCCACAGCACTTGATTTGCCATGCGTGATCCAGTTTTTTGAACCATTAACAATATAATGGTCACCATCCAGTACAGCGGTGGTTGCCATGCCCATAGCATCCGATCCGGTATTGGCTTCTGTTAATCCCCAGGCACCCAGCCATTCGGCAGTAGCCAGTTTGGGCAGCCATTTACGCTTTTGTTCCTCGCTGCCAAATGCCAGGATATGACCTGTACAGAGCGAATTATGGGCCGCTACTGATAAACCTATGGAGCCGCAAACTTTGGCTATTTCCTGTATCACGGTAACATATTCAAAATATCCGAAGCCGGAGCCGCCATATTGTTCCGGCACAAACACACCCATCATGCCCAGCTCTCCCAGTTTTTTAAATAGCTCAACAGGGAAATACTGTACCTCGTCCCACTCCATCACATGCGGTTTGATATGTTTTTCCGCGAAATCCTTAGCCATCTGCCCCACCATTTGCTGGTTTTCGGACACGGAGAAATCGTATCCCGCAAAAGCGTCTGTCAGTAAATTATCCATTCAGTTATTATTGGTTTTAACAAATATAAGGAATTAAAAGACAGCCTGCCCGGCCATATTCCCTGTCAGAGAACAGTACAAAGCGGTATTTGGTATGAATAGCCGGTTTAGCCCACTGAGGTTGAATAGGTGATTGGTACTGCAGGATGAACAAAAGTTAAAATACCCGTCCGCAAAATGTGTAAATAACATTACTAACCACGGACACAATTTGACTATCTTTATTATAGAATCAGATATCTGCAAATACCGGTCAGGATATCAATCACTTAGGAGGGTTTGAAATGAAAAGTCAAAGTTTATTTTCTGTAATCATATTTATTATAATTCTTGGTATAGGTTTTATGTGGGCACATGCGGTGTATGATGTTTCCAATCCGGCAGCAAGCACAATCATTATAGCAAGCGCTTTTATCGTCGCTATGCTTGTTTGTTCAGCGATCAAGATTGCTAATCCATGGGAAAGAGCCATAGTATTGCGCCTGGGTCGCTTCCAGTCTCTGAGGGGCCCCGGACTGTTTTTCATTATCCCCGTTCTGGATGTCCTGCCATACTGGATTGATACCCGCGTAATTGCAACATCTTTTAAAGCCGAAAAAACCCTTACCAAAGACACCGTTCCCGTTGATGTGGATGCCGTACTTTTCTGGAAAGTGCTCGACCCGAAAAAGGCCGCCCTTGAAGTAGCCGACTATACCGGTGCAATAAGCTGGGCTTCTCAAACCGCATTGCGCGATGTTATCGGCAAAACCATGTTATCAGACATGCTTGAAGGAAGGGATAAAATCAGCAGCTTACTTCAAAAAATCATAGATGAACGCACCGAACCATGGGGCATCAAGGTCAATTCTGTCGAGGTCAAAGACGTTTTGATCCCGGCCTCATTGGAGAATGCGATGTCTATGCAGGCACAAGCGGAAAGAGAACGGCAGGCCAGGGTAATTTTAGGAGATTCGGAGAAACAGGTGGCTGAAAAGTTTGCCGAAGCGGCTTTAACCTATGCAAACAACCCGGTGGCATTACATTTAAGGGCGATGAATATGCTCTATGAGGGTTTGAAACAAAATTCCACCATTGTAATTGTCCCCAGTTCGGCAATTGATACGATGCAGCTTGGCAGCATGGCTGGATTAACTGCATTGACCATGGGCATCGGTCAGCAAAATGCAAATAAGGAAAACGAGATCGGTAAAAAATAAACAGTCAGCGAAAACTATATTCTCGGGGCGGCCTTGCCGTGCAGGATATCCCGATTTATTTTCCGCATTAACCCGGCTCCGTCAGCAGCAAAATGTCAGTGAATTTACATTCCTTACTACTTAAAACCAGCAGATCTACCATTATAAAAATGTCCCGCTCATCGCAGATCATTGTGACCCGTCTGAGCGCTTATTGATCGCAACAGCAATGGAACGGAATGCTGTTATTTTATCTGCCGATGAAAATTAAACCTTTATGCAGATCTAATTAACGTGATCCGGGTAAATGCTTTAAGCTGGCCGG
Organism: Mucilaginibacter sp.; assembly: GCA_028287895.1. Taxonomy (GTDB): domain Bacteria; phylum Bacteroidota; class Bacteroidia; order Sphingobacteriales; family Sphingobacteriaceae; genus Mucilaginibacter. The sequence continues at coordinate 6,059 of JAQBOV010000044.1, forward strand.
ATGGCGTTGAACCGGCCGAAGGCGACTGACCATATTAACATTTTGCCATAAGTTTTTGATAATTCCTATCGCTAATACAATTACTTTAGCGGAATAATGATCGCTTAATGGCCAAAACCTTACTTTCCTTTCTTCTTTTACTGATTACGCTTTGTTCATTCGGCCAGAAAAAATATACGATAAGCGGCACCATTAAGGATGGATCCACCGGCGAACAATTGATAGGGGCAACCATAAGGATAAAAGAACTCCCGCAGAGCGGAACTGCTACCAATAGCTATGGCTTTTATGCCCTCTACCCTGCCGAAGGTGAATATACGCTATTGTTCACTTACACCGGTTACCAGGCTATCGAGCAAAAGGTCTCCTTACACCAAAACATGGTGATCAATGTTCCACTGCAATTAAAAAACGACTTAAAGGAGGTGGTGATCCGTGCCGACAAGCCCAATAATGATAACATTGCTTCCCCGCAAATGGGGGTGGAGAAGTTAAATATGGCCCAGATAAACCAGGTGCCGGTACTGCTGGGCGAAAGAGATATTTTAAAGACGATCTCGCTGTTACCGGGCGTAAAATCAGCCGGCGAAGGGAATACGGGGTTTTATGTTCGCGGCGGCGGGGCCGATCAGAACCTGATCTTACTCGACGAGGCTACAGTTTATAATGCATCCCACTTTTTTGGTTTCTTTTCTACCTTCAATTCTGATGCGATAAAGGATGTTAGTTTGTACAAAGGTGGCATGCCTGCACAGTTTGGCGGCCGTTTGTCATCGGTACTGGATATTAAAATGAATGAGGGCAATAATAAGGATTATACCGTTCAGGGGGGATTGGGATTGATCTCCTCGCGCATTAAAGTGGAAGGGCCCATTGTTAAAGACAAAGGCTCATTTATGATAAGCGCCCGGCGTACTTACATCGACTTTTTCTTAAAGGCTTCGTCCGACTCGACCGTCAAGGGCAGCTCTATTTATTTTTATGACCTGAATGCCAAGGTCAACTATCATTTTGATGATAAAAATGCCATCTACCTGTCAGGATACTTTGGCAAGGATGTTTTAGGGTTAAAAAACACCTTTGGCACCAATTGGGGTAACGCTACAGGCACTATCCGGTTTAATCACCTGTTCAACGACCGGTTGTTTTCCAACACCTCAGTCATTTACAGCAATTACAACTATGTGATACAAAGCTTTATCAGCAATGATAATTTTAAGGCGACATCGCAGATCACTGATGTGAACCTGAAAGAGGACCTTGCTTACTCCATGGGCAATAACCACACGCTTAAATTCGGCCTGAATATTTTGCACCATGACATCTCGCCGGGCGACGTCACCTCTTCGCCGTCATCCACTTTTAACACGGTACACGTGGAGAAACGCTATGGATATGAAAATGCCGCATATGTAAGCGATGAATGGAAGACAGGCAATAAGCTAACCTTTCTTTACGGCTTACGCTTAAGCGGGCTGTTTTTATTGGGGCCCGGCACTTTTAAAACTTATGATACGGATGGCAATCTTACCAGCGCTAAAACTTATACTTCGGGCCAATTGGTGAGAAGCTATATTAACCTGGAGCCCCGTTTTTCGGCAAGCTATACGTTTAATGAGGCAAACTCGGTAAAGTTCTCCTACAACCGCAATACGCAAAATATACACCTGCTGGCCAACTCCACCAGCAACACCCCTACTGATCTGTATGTGATGAGCAGCAATAATATTAAGCCTGAAATTGCCGATCAGTTTTCTACAGGATGGTTCAGTAATTTTAAGGATAATACCTATGAGTTTTCTGCCGAGGTGTATTATAAATGGCTGCAAAACCAGATTGATTATAAAGATGGTGCCCAGTTGCTGGTTAACCAGGGCGTGGAATCACAGTTGACCTATGGTACGGGCAGGGCTTATGGCCTGGAGTTATTTCTGAAAAAAAAGTACGGCCGCTTTAACGGTTGGATAGGCTATACCCTATCGCGAACGGAAAGAAAGTTTAATGCCATTAACAACGGCAACTATTACCCTGCCAGCCAGGACCGTACACATGACGTTTCGGTAGTAGGTATCTATCAGCTTAATAAACGCTGGACCTTCTCGGGCGCCTTTGTTTACGGCACCGGCAATGCGGTTACCTATCCTACGGGAAAATATAACATTGGCGGTTTAACCACATTTTCCTATTCAGAACGAAACGGCTACCGGCTGCCAGCGTCAAACAGGCTGGATATCGGTGCTACCCTTGAAGGCAAGCAGCATAAAAAATACCATTCCAGCTGGACATTCGGCCTCTACAATGTGTACGCTCACCGCGACCCTTATACCGTCACTTTTCGGGACAGCAAAACAGTGCCCAATACTACCGAAGCTGTGGAAACCAGCATTTTTGCAACCCGGATACCATCTGTTACCTGGAACTTTAAATTTTAACGCATGAGGATCATCAACTTGAAATATTGTACCGCTTTACTGCTTATTGTGTTCATTGCCGCCTCGTGCCGTAAAGTGATCAGCCTCGACCTGGGCAATAATACCGGCCAGGTTGTAATTGAAGGCAATATCACCAACGAGCCCGGTACGCAATATGTGAAGCTGAGCCGAAATGTGCCTTTTACAAGCACCAACACTTATCCGGCAGTTACGGGTGCTACGGTTATTTTTGATAATAATCACGGAAAACGTTATGCCTTAACTGAAGGCCCTTCAGGCACTTATGCACTTGACAATGCTTATGGCACCATCGGGCGAACTTATACCCTTATTGTTACAGCCGATGGCAAGACCTATACGGCCAACTCCACCATGCCCGCAGTAACGGTATTGGATTCAATTTCGTCTAAAAGCAGCATCTTTGAGAGTAGCAAAAACAAAAGGCAGATCACCGTTTTTTTCCAGGACCCACCGGAGGTGTCTAATCAATACCGTTTTGTACTGTTTGTGAACAAGGTACAGGCAAAAAGCATTTTTGCTTTTGATGATGAATTTATTAACGGCAAATATGTAAATCTCGACCTGCAGCAAAATGATACGGATATCTACCCTGGTGATACCGTTACCGTAGAGATGCAGTGCATCGATAAACCTATTTACACCTATTGGTACACCCTGATGCAGCAGCAGGCCGGTAACCCGGGCGGTAGTGTGGCCCCGGCCAATCCGCCCACCAATATCACGCCTGCTACCCTGGGTTATTTCAGCGCACATACCACGCAGCGCATAACCCTGGAGGTAAAGTAGATCAGCGCGGATTGCGGAAGTCCGATCGGGAGTTATTTATTGACACAATTGCCACGGCATTAAAAAACCGTGGCACCCGTGTCAAAGCATGCCCAGTTGGTCTGAACCCTGATCGGCAGGATGTAAAGATTGCCCTGCTTATTTGTCCCGGTGAATTAATAAATCAAGCCCGTCTTTTAATCCTGCAAACGGCGAAGCCCTGGTAAACGAACAACTTGTGCGTAATCATCGTTCAGCGATTAATCCGCGTGCAAGTGCAGCGCGGGCTTTATATTCTGGTTTACCCTGAATAAATTATTGGGGTCGTATTTTGCTTTAATCTCGCTTAACTTTTCGTAATTATCGCCATAAGTGGCTTTAATCCTGTCTTCGCCTTCCTCCATCATAAAGTTTACATAAGCGCCACCTGCCGAATACGGGTGCAATGCTTCCCAATAATCCTTTGCCCATTTGGTGATCTTATCATTGTTGGCAGGGTCGGGATCGATACCTGCAATTACCATGGCCCATGTTGCCCTGCGGAAGTTCCATGCGGTATCTTTATCGCTTATTCTTGAAGCTGCGCCATTGATCGGGTACAGATGCATGGTTGAAAGCAGGGTGGGCATTTGTGCCCCATACTTTAAATGCTGTGCGATTGCTTCATCACTTAAGTCATTTACAAAATCAGCTTTCCAATACCAGTTCAGTCCGGTTGGCATCAGCGTATCAAACATACTGTTCATTGCCGGCATAGGCAGGGGGCCCACAAAGTCAAGCGCAGGCCTTTTAAAATTACGAATGGGCTCAAAAACCTTTTCGGCCTTTTCCATCTCGCCGCTATAGCACCATACTACGCCGCACATTTTTTTTGCGTGCAAATGTTCAGGGAACGGCGGCCCGGGAGGAACACAAAGAAAAGCGAAAAATCCGTTAAGTTCGTCGGGAGCATTCTTAATCAGGTCCTGGTACCATCTGAGCACATCTTCTGCTTCATCCAGTTCCCACAACATTGGGCCGCCATAGACCGTACTTACAGGATGCAGCCTGAATACGAAAGAAGTAACCACACCAAAGTTGCCTCCACCCCCCCGAAGCGCCCAGAAAAGATCTTTATTAGCTGTAGCATTGGCTCTTACAAAGCTCCCGTCAGCCAATACGACATTTGCTGAAAGAAGATTGTCAATTGCCAGGCCATAATGCCGTGACAGATAGCCCAGACCACCGCCCAAAGTAATACCGCCCACTCCGGTAGTAGAAAAAATCCCGCTGGGAGTAGCCAAACCAAATACATGTGTTGCATGATCAATATCACCCAGGGTGCAACCCGCTTCCACCCATGCAGTTTTGTTTGCCGGATCAATATGAATGCCTTTCATTTGCGACAGGTCAATTACCAATCCGTTATCGCAGATACCCAGCCCGCCGCCGTTGTGGCCGCCGCTTCGTACCGCCATAAGCAAATCATTTTCCCGCCCAAAATTTACCGCTGTAATTGCATCTGCAATGTCGACACATTTAGCGATCAATAAGGGGCATTTGTCTATCATAGCATTATACACTTTGCGTGCAGTATGATAATCATCGTCATCAGGCTGAATCAATCTCCCCCGCAGGCTTTGTTTGAGCTGAGTGATTTTGTCTTGAGGTATCATAATTTTTTTCTTTAAGTTATTGAAAAAGAAACGTTTTGAACCATTTAACAGCGCTAACAGGAAGTAGCGAAATACCTAAAGTACCGACCTTTGCTGAACAAAATCCAGAAGGCCCGTCAGGTAAAAATCTCTATGGTATACTATTTCTGCTCCTTATTAGCAAAAAAGAAATGTACGGGCAGATGTGCAGGCGATAGATTATGCTGCATTTAACACCATACACCAGGCTTGGTAAGTTTATAAAAGTCTATAAATCGGCCGGGATTGGAATCCTTAAATAAAGTTATACATAACAAACCGGTTTTATGATATTAAAATTGAAATTTTTTTTGACGCATGATTCCACCATTTTTCACAAGTTGTTCGTTTTTTAACGGTATTTGGGAGGTCTCGTCCCTTGCCGGAGCAAGATCATAGAATTATTTGCATGGTTCACTACCAAAGTCATGGTAAGCTTTCAATCTGTTCAGCCGTCAGGGTTCAGACAAAAAAGACGATGAACGATGAACCCTCAACTATGAACCCGCACTCAATAATCCGCCAGCACAATGACATGACCGCTCAATGGTGCAATACGTTCTTTACCGCCGAGGAAGCCTAAACCAACGACGAAGGCAAAACCGGCTACAATGCCGCCCATTTCGCTGATGAGTTCGCTGGCTGCCGTCACCGTGCCGCCGGTAGCCAGCAGGTCGTCGTGTATCAGTATATGCTGCCCGGGCTCAAAGGCATCGGTATGCATTTCGATGGTGGCGCTGCCATATTCAAGATCGTATACCTTTTGTTTGATGGCATAGGGCAGCTTGCCCGCTTTGCGAACAGGGATAAAGGGCAGGCCCAGTTTGCAGGCCAGTGTCAGCCCGAATAAAAAACCGCGGCTCTCAACCCCTGCCACTACATCGATACGGATACCTTTTAACTGCTCAACAAATGCGTCAACTATATTTTCGCACAAAGCCGGGTCCTTCAATATCGGGGTGATGTCCTTAAAAACAATGCCCGGTTTCGGGAAGTCCGGTATATCGCGTATAGCGGATTTGATCTGCTGCTCTATCATTGAAATGCCAAATAAGGCTCAATTTTACGCAAAATTCCTTCATTAAGGATGGCTATATTTTTAGATCATTAAGCGATGCATACCGGCATGCTGATCACGGAATCGGATAACGGCGTTCATCTGCTTATAACTCAGGTATGCAAAACGCCTCAATGTCTTAAAGGTAACGCGGTTATCGGTTATCTTTTTTAAACAGGAAGCACCTGCCCTCACCTGTGCCGGTAAGCGCCGGCAGGTTCAAGGGCCTAATCCAAATACTGCCTTCGGTTGCGCCTTTCGGTAAAGCCCACCCAAACGGCTGCGGTAATTAATGATATGCCTGCCAAAAGACGGTTCTGTTCCATGCAAGGTGGTCAGCTTTGCACAGGCAGCAGCGTTAAGGTCAATCACCTGGCCCGCCGCTGCTTTTTTGTAAAGGCGTTGCGCTGTTAGCCGGACAGTCACCTCCTTGTGATTTTTTGGCCCTGCCAAGTACTGCAAGGGCATTATTAAAGTCTTTAGGATTTATTATACTATCTTTGGCGAACAGTTGACAATCATAAGGCCCGGCCAAAATCAAGGCAATCAGCATAATCAGTATCACTATTCCGTCCTATTCCTTTTTGGTGATGGACAAGTAGTTTTTAATAGTTGATTTCGTTAAGGGCAAGTTGGTTCGAACTGTAAATTAAAATAAATTTCAGGATATTTAGTAAATTAAATCCTAAGCTATTATTAAAACATTAAATGAAGATAATAACCACTGAAGAGTTTGCAAAGGCGACCAAACTGGATAAGCTGAATATGCCCGGACTGGCGGCCCTGCTGATGGAGGTGATGAAAATAAACCAGGTAAATGAATTGTTTGCACAGGCACAACCCAAACAAGGGCCGGAGTTTGTGGATGCTATTTTAGAGGGATGCGGTGTTGATATTGAATTTGACGAGCGTGAGCTGAAGAACATACCCGCAACAGGCAGCTTTATTGCTATTGCCAACCATCCCTATGGCGGAATTGAAGGCATGGTGTTGTTAAAGATACTATGCATGGCCAGGCCCGATTCAAAGATAATGGCTAACTTTTTGCTTAAAAAGATCCCCAACCTGAGTGATTACTTTGTAGCAGTAAATCCTTTTGAAAATATCGATCATTCATCAAGCATCAGTGGTTTAAAAAATACGCTGGAGCTGCTGGCCGGGGGGACCCCCATCGGCATATTCCCGGCCGGTGAAGTCTCTACCTTTAAAGTAGAGAAACAACAGGTTACCGACCGCTTGTGGCATCCCGTGGTTGGCAAGATCATCGCTAAAGCAAAAGTACCGGTAGTACCGGTTTATTTCCAGGGGAACAATGGCTTGCTGTTTAACCTGTTAAGTATGATCCACCCTGCCCTTCGTACCGCCAAGCTGCCATCCGAGTTATTTAACAAACAGGGGCATACGATCAAACTTCGGATTGGCAAGCCGATCAATGTAGGAGATATACCCGACTATGGCAATGCGGGCAAATTGCTCAGTTTTTTAAGGGCACGTACTTATGCCCTCGGTACGGGCTTGGAAGAGGAAAAGAAAATATTTAATCCGCGCAATCTTTTCAAAATAAAAAAACAACCCCAGGATGTAGCGTCTGAAATCGATTCAGCAATATTAGAAAAGGAAGTAGCGGCGCTCGGCGAGAATTACAGGATATGGGTAGAAAAAAACTATGAGGTCTTTATTGCGCCCACCTCAACGATACCCAACATTATACGCGAGATAGGCAGGTTGCGGGAGATAACTTTCAGAGAAGTAGGCGAAGGCACTAATAAAAGCGTAGACCTGGATGAATACGATATCTACTACCACCACCTGTTTATTTGGGATACGGAAGCCAAACTGATTGTCGGGGCCTACCGCATCGGTTTGGGCGACGAGATATTTTACAGCCAGGGCAAAAAGGGCTTTTATGTTGCAGAACTTTTTAAGATCAAGGAACAATTTACACCGGTATTGCGCAAGAGCCTTGAGCTTGGCCGTTCATTTATCCGCAAGGAATACCAGCAAAAGCCCTTACCGCTGTTTTTGTTATGGAAAGGCATACTGAAATATTTGATTGACAACCCCCGATACCGCTACCTTATCGGTCCGGTAAGCATCAGTAATTCATTCTCGAAGTTCTCTAAATCGCTTATCGTAGATTATATCAATCGTAACCACTTTGATCATGAACTGGCACAATATGTAAGGCCGCGCAAGAAGTTTAAAGTTGATTTTTCGAGCATTGATACCGATCTGCTTATGTCAGGCGAGGATAGTTTCAAAGGACTGGATAACCTGATATCGGAAGTAGAGACCAGAAATATGAAGGTGCCCGTGTTGCTGCGCCAGTACATCGCATTAAATGCAAAAATTATCTGCTTTAATATTGACCCGAAATTTGCCGATTGCCTGGATGGTTTTCTGGTATTGGACCTGCAGAAAGTACCCCAGGATATTTTAGAGAAGCTGGGGAAGAATTTGTAGTTGGTTTGATTAAGCGAGATGGAGGCGGATTAAGTTGATTAAGTATATACGATGGGAATCTGACCAACCACGCACTTAATCAACTCAATCCATAAAACTCACATGTTCCCTTTATTCTTACGTTCAGCGTGTTTTAAGATCTTGGCTTCTACGTAGAAGATAATCTCTTCCGCTATATTTTTAGACTGATCGCCTATGCGCTCCAGCTTACGAATGATGGACAACATAAACAGCGCTTCGTTCATACTGGTTATATCTGCCTTGATGATCTCGCCTATGGTAGCCGGTGCATTATCATTAATCGCATCAATTACATCATCCCTTTTAAAAATACTACGGGCAAGGGCAGTATCTTCGTTTTCAAAAGCAGTGCGGGTATCCATTAATATATTAATGGATTCGTCATACATACGTGTAAGTGAGGTGCTTTCCAGTGCAGCGGCATCAAAGTTTACCGATGATTCAACCACATATTTAGCTACACTGGCTGCAATATCGCCGATACGCTCCAGGTTGGTATTTATTTTTAATGCAGCCAGCAAAAATCGCAGGTCAATAGCAACGGGACAGAACAGAGCAAAAATATTCTCTACATCACGGTCAATCTTCAATTCAAAAGAATTAACCCTTTTCTCTTTGACCAGAACTTCGCGTGCCAGGTCCTTATCAAATTGTATCATGGCTTCCCTGGCCTTATTCAGTTGCGACTGAACAAGTATCCACATATCAACCAGTTCTTTTTTAACGCTGCTTATTTCGTTTTCTAATGGTGTCATAATTTTTTAAATTCTATAAGTTCTGATTACTAAATTTTAACTGAACCTTCCTGTAATGTAGTTCTGCGTACGCTGGTCCTTAGGATTGGTAAACATGGTTTTGGTATCATCAAACTCAACCAGCTCACCCAGGTAAAAGAACGCGGTCCGGTCGCTTACCCGTGCGGCCTGCTGCATATTGTGCGTTACAATAATAAGCGTATAGTTTTGTTTGAGTTCGTGGAACAGGCTTTCGACGCTCGAGGTGGATATCGGATCCAGGGCCGAAGTCGGTTCATCAAACAGGATTACCTCAGGCTGCATGGCAATGGCACGGGCGATGCATAAGCGTTGCTGCTGGCCACCCGAAAGGAATGTGCCTTTTTTATGCAATGAATCTTTTACCTCTTTCCATAAAGCAGCGCTTGTTAATGATTTTTCAACGATAACATCTTTATCTGCTTTTGAAACTTTAAGCCCGTTTAATAAATAACCCGCAATCACGTTTTCGTAAATGCTCAGGTTTGGAAACGGGTTGGGCCTTTGGAACACCATTCCAATTTTGTAGCGGACATAAATAACGTTCATTTTATAAACATCTTCACCGTCCAGCTTCATTACCCCCTCGGCTCTTGCATTAGGAATTAATTCGTGCATACGGTTGATACAGCGCAAAAAAGTTGTCTTTCCACAACCAGAGGGCCCCATCATGGCAACAACCTCGTTCTTTTTTATTTTGATACTCACATCTTTTATAGCGTGATTATCACCATAATAGGCATTAATATTTTCAGCGCTTACAATTGTACTTTCCATTTTCTTGTGATCACCTTGGTGGCTATATTTAGTGTTAAAACGAATAATAAGAGTATAAATGATGCTCCCCAGGCCAAATTATGCCAGTCATCGTAAGGGCTTGTAGCGTAAGTAAATATCAGGTGGGGCAAACTTTCCATTGGTTTTTTAACAGCAACTGACAGATAGGGATTGCCGAAAGCTGTAAATAACAATGGTGCGGTTTCACCTATTACACGGGCGACCGACAAGGTAATACCCGATAAAATACCGGCAAAACCACAGGGGATGATCACTTTTAAAATCACCCGGTGATAAGGCACACCTAATGACAATGCGGCTTCTTTAAGTGAGTCGGGCAGCATTTTCAAGGTTTGTTCTGTGGATCTGATCACAATAGGCAGCATCATGATACCCAAAGCCACACTACCGGACAGGGCCGAAAATGTACCTAAAGGTTTAACCAGCCAAAAGTAAACCACAATACCGACTACTATAGAAGGCACCCCCTGTAAAATATCGACACATAAGCCGCTATAATAAGCTAGTTTGGTGCCCGGGTTTTCGCTAAGATAAATACCAGCCATCATCCCCACAGGTATAGCCATTACTGCAGCTATCGAAACCATGATAAAACTACCCAATAATGCATTTGCAATACCTCCGCCTGTTTCGCCAACAGGCGCAGGCACATGGGTTAAAAAATGCCAGTTCACCTGCGTGATGCCTTGCTTTACGATATAAAGTAAAACAATAATTAGCGGAACGGTGATTATAAAAGCAAAAAATACAACGATGCCTTTGAATATTACGCTCTTTGCGTTTCTATATCCTATTCTTGATTCCATACGATTAGTTGTTGGTGAATCGTGTAATTATTCTTTTGCCGATCAGGTTAATAATTACGGTTACAAAAAACAGCACCAGCCCAAGTTCAATAAGCGCCGACAGATATTCGGTATGGTCAGCTTCAGTAAATTCATTTGCTATCACACTGGCCATGGTATTACCCGGGCCAAATATAGCATCCTTAATCGTATGGGCTACTGTGCTGGTATTACCGATCAGCATCGTAACGGCCATGGTTTCGCCCAGTGCCCTGCCTAATGAAAGCAGTACGCCGGCAAATAAACCGGAACGCGTATAGGGCATAACCACACGCCTGATCACCTCAAAACGGGTGGCCCCCAAAGCATAAGCACCTTCCTTTAATGGAGAGGGCACCATCCGTATCAAGGTTATCCCTAATGAGGCAGCGTAGGGAATGATCATCACTGCTAAAATAAGAGAGGATGTTAAAA
>JAQBOV010000046.1 GCA_028287895.1 Mucilaginibacter sp.
AAAGGCAGCAGCAGGCTCAGCAAGCCCAGCAGCAGCAAAGGCAGCAACAGGCTCAGCAAGCTCAGCAGCAGCAAAGGCAGCAACAGGCTCAGCAAGGTCAGCAGCAGCAACAGGCTCAGCAAGCCCAGCAGCAGCAAAGGCAGCAACAGGCTCAGCAACAACGCCCGCAGCAACAACGCAGGCAACAACAAAAGCCACCCCAGGAACCTCCTCCGAATCAGCGCTAACCTTAAATAAAAAATAGCACATATCCTTTATATGTGCTATTTTTATGCCTTATTTGTTGGTCATGTTCAAGAAATTGTTGCGGGGAATTTTTATCTTTTTTCTTTTAATCATTATACTGCCGGTGGCAGCTGATGCGCAAAAACAAACTTCGAATGACAGCAGGCACATCATTTTTATTGAAGATGCGTGGAACGAAGCTTTAAGACAAGCTGCCGCACAAAACAAATATATATTTGTAGATGCTTATGCGAGCTGGTGCGGCCCCTGCAAAATGCTTAAGCTCACCACTTTTAAAAACAGCAAAGCTGCCGAATTCTATAACAAGAATTTTATCAATGTGGCTATCGACATGGAAAAAGGACAAGGCCCCGCGCTTGCTACCCAATGGCGCATGCAGGCTTATCCAACACTCATTATATTTAACCCCAAAGGCGAACCTGTGTTAGGCACCGTAGGTTATATAAAAGCCGCCGACCTGATCAGGTTTGGAGAGGCCGCCTTAAAAAAATAATCTATTTTTTTAATTTTATAGGCGGCATTAAAATTTATCAAAATTTCATTATTGAGCCTTTGGTTTTTCACAAATGGCATTTTGACCTACGATCATCTTATGGCAATTATTTGATTGATAATTTATTGCCTGTTTTGCTAATGACCATGTTACCTTTTAGCTGGTGATTTTTCAATTTGTTGGTATAATCAAATTGCTTGTAATAAGTATATTAAATACATTTGCCCGCTTTTTAAAGCACTATTTGATATGACCCCTAATCTCAAAAAAGTTTCAGCAGCCGGCATGCTGATCACCCTCGGAATTATTTTCGGGGATATTGGCACATCCCCTTTATACACTTTTCAAACTTTGTTACAGGAAGGCCACACCGCAAACCAGGACTTTGTTTTTGGTGCAATATCGTGTGTGTTCTGGACACTCACCCTGCAAACCACTTTTAAATACATTTTTATTACCCTGCAGGCTGATAACCATGGCGAGGGCGGCATATTCTCCTTATTTGCCCTGGTAAGGCGATATGGCAAATGGCTGGCTATTCCGGCCATAATTGGCGCAGGCACCTTGCTTGCCGATGGCATAATTACCCCGCCTATTTCGGTCGCGGCAGCTATTGAAGGCCTGGGCCAGGTGCCAAGGCTTTCACACGTAATGATACCGGGAAGCAACTTAATAATCGGCATCGTAATAGGTATCATCTTATTGCTGTTCTTTTTCCAGCAATTCGGTACTAAGGTAGTGGGCGCCGCCTTTGGTCCTGCAATGTTGGTCTGGTTCCTGATGATAGGCACACTCGGCGCCCTCCAGGTTGCGCATTACCCTTCTGTATTGAAAGCACTAAACCCTTACTATGGTGCAAACATGCTTATCAGCCATCCGCACGGTTTCTGGCTTTTGGGTGCCGTATTTTTGTGTACTACCGGCGCTGAAGCGCTTTATTCCGACCTGGGACATTGCGGACGGAAAAACATCCAGATGACCTGGATATTTGTTAAAACAACGCTATTGCTTAATTATCTGGGGCAGGGCGCATGGGTACTGACACAAACAACCAAAACTGATTTCAGTGCGGTCAATCCATTCTACGCTATTGTACCGCATATTTTTTTGATACCGAGTGTTATCATCGCTACATTTGCCACCATTATTGCCAGCCAGGCATTAATCAGCGGCTCCTTTACACTGATCAATGAGGCGATAAGTATGAATTTCTGGCCGCGTATCGCTGTAAAATATCCATCCAACATACGCGGACAGATCTATATTCCTGCTATCAACTGGGTATTATGTTTTGGTTGCATAGCCGTAATTTTATATTTCCAGACCTCTGCGGCAATGACCGCAGCCTATGGTTTTTCGATCACCATAGCCATGCTAATGACCACCATACTGATGTATTATTACATGCGTTATAAAAGGCACTGGCCGATATGGCTGGTTACCATTATACTTTGTGTATTTCTGACGGTAGAATTCTCGTTCTTCCTGGCAAATTCTGTTAAGATACTGAAGCGGTTATTCTTCCTTGTGTTTGAATTCGGCCTGATATTTACAATGTACATCTGGTTTAAAGCGCGCAAGATCAACAACCGTTTCCTGAATTTTATAGACCTGAAGGATCAGATACCTCTGCTTACAGCGCTAAGTGCCGACCAGGATGTATCGAAATATGCTACGCATCTTATTTACTTAACCAAAGCAAATAACAGCAAGCAAATTGAACAAAAAATAATGTATTCCATTTTGAGCAGGAAGCCAAAACGAGCGGATGTTTATTGGTTTTTGCACATCGAACGCACCGATGATCCGTATACCATGGAATATAGTGTAGAAGAAATTGAAGATGATAAGGTGATACGGGTAGAATTTCGCTTAGGATTCCGGATACAGCCACGTGTAAATGTATTATTCAGGAAAGTAGTTGAAGATATGGTAACGCGCAACGAACTTGATATTTTAAGCCGCTACGAATCATTAAAAAGATTCCACATGGCAGCCGACTTTCAATTTGTGATCATCGAAAAATTCCTTTCTTATAATAATGAGTTCAGTTTTGCAGAAGGTTTTATATTGAACAGCTATTTTGCTATAAAAAAACTGGCACAAGGCGAAGCAAAAGCTTTTGGTTTAGACACCAGTGAAACCCGGATAGAAAAAATACCGTTGATCGTTAAACCGGTAAGTAATATTGTTCTGAAACGGGTAGACCCGGTACATGCCTATCACGGTGAACCGTATTAACCTAAAGCCGTGATAAGATGACTATTACGACTTTTATGAATTAAATAAAAAAATATTTGCTCTATTATTGCCATATAATTACATAAATAATACAGTACCGACTGCTGCTGATTTTTACACTATATTCGCTATGTTGTTGTAACATAGCTTTTATACGGCTATCTACAGCCGTTCCGGTTAATCCGGGCCGCAGCTTAACTATAATTGAGTTTTGCTTATTATAGTTATTTTTATTTATTTAATAAATATTATTCCACCCAAAACCACTTATACAAAAACCAAATCTTATCATAATTGTTAACCTACTATGGCCCAGAATGTATATTTATTAGCGACAGATCCTAATAATCCCTGTCGTGATGTGATCCATTCAAGAGATACTGATTTAAAAGTCAGGGTATTTTGCCTTGATAAGGAAACGTTTCAGCGTGATGTCAATGAAATACAACTATTCGGGTATTACCATGAAAAATTGTTTGCATTTGAAACGATAGGCATTGCCTCAGATGATGCTTTGGATATTGTGGAAGCCATACAATGGTACGCCGACTATATCCAGTGCCCGGATATGGAGATATTGCCGGAAGACCCCCGCCAGAATAAAGATATAGCTATGTAGCTTTCTGCTCCAGATACTATTATGTTTGGTTGAAAAATCTTTTTTCTGCTTTATATTATTGATTTTTACCCGCAGCAATGAATGATCTGAAAAAGGAACTGCTTAAGCTATGTGTCCGTTATGTGCAAAAACGCATTGATGGTGCCGTGCAAGCCATTAATGCCACCCAGCAAGCTGCAAATGAAGAAACAAAAAGCAGTGCAGGTGATAAATATGAAACCGGAAGGGCGATGATGCAGCAGGAAACAGACCGAAATCAGGCCCAGTTAAATGAGGCTAATAAATTAATGGTTGCGTTAAATCATATCAGGACGGGTACCGCTTTTCAAACAGCCGAAACAGGAAGTTTAGTTATAACCAATAATGGCAAATTTTTCATCGCCATAGGCGCCGGGACATTAATGCTGAACGGAGAAAACTATTTTGCCGTTTCACCTGCTTCACCGATAGGATTAAAGCTAAAAACACAAAAAATTGGTGATGAATTTAGCCTGAATGGTAAAATATACCGGATAGAAAATATTATTTGATAATATGTTAATATGCTTTCAGATATCTTTTAAAATCATCCTCAACACTTTTTGCCTTCGATAATAACGCCATGTCATTTATAAACGGATCGATATCGATAACATTACTTATCAAATTCTTGTTATACACCTCTTTGAAAGAAAAATACTGAAGGGCAAATCGCCATTTATTTGTTAAAAAAGAAAAGACCTGCTCATCGCATTTTTCAAGCAACGAATAACTGATAGCTATGTAATCTTCCGCCGGCAGCTCTTTTAGCATACTTAAGATATGTTCGTTATATTCTATCCATACTTTTAAAAAGGATTCGGCATTATCACGATAAAATTTTTGCTTCCTCCTGCTTCTTCTGAAATAAATCCACACTAAGCGCGGGAAAAAATTCCGTGATAAATATTTTTTGTCAACCGAAGAAAAATCCCTTTTTAATAGTGAGTTAACTACTGATGGATAATCCCGGAATATCACCAGGTATTTTGAATCTGGAATTAACTCTCTGTAAAGCTGCAAGAACAAACAAGTGCGGGGTTCTTTCCAGCCCCATTGTTTATAGCGACTATTTTTAATTTTGATAACAGTTTTCAGCTTCTCAAGCTGATAGACAGAAATATCTATTTCCTTATCATAAACATACCCTGACGACGGAAAGTCATTGCTTGTCAATATCTCTTCATGCATCCTTAAGAATTCGATATCTTCAAAATGACCTTCTGCATTACCCTCGTTAGCTTTTAACAAATGTTCACCTACCTGCAATCCGCAATTATACAACCAGTTTGTAATTAAAGATGTACCTGAACGATGCATCCCCACTACCATTAATGTTTTTGACTGCATATAAATAATAAGTAATACCGATTAAACCAAAGTGTTAACATCAAAACTGCGGGCCACATGGGCATAATTATTTATTCCATATTTTTCGCTTACCACATTTTTCATAATAAAAGAATAAATTTTATTTGCGCTTTGCCTGACATTCAATTCACTGGTATTAATATAAAGATCCGGGAATGCAGGTGCTTCAAAAGGATCATTGATACCTGTTAAATTAAGAATCTTACCCGGATGGCCATCCGGAAGCAGTGCCTTTTTATACAAACCTTTTGTATCCCTTTCTATAAGTACATCAATATTACAATCAACATGAACTATTTTAACATTCTTATAGGCAGCTACCAGTTCTTTCCGGATCGCATCGTAAGGATTTATCGCGCTGACTATAGTGATGATGTTATGAGAAGAAAATTTATCAGCGATGAGTCCTAACCTCCTTATGTTTTCAAAACGATCCTCCTTAGAGTAAGAAAGATCCCTGAAAAAGCGCTGACGATACTCATCTGCATCGATTATTTCAACTGAAAAATCAGCTTCGGCTAATTTGTCTTTAACGTGGCTGGCCAATGTGGTTTTTCCGGCCCCGGATAATCCGCAAAACAGTAATATCATGGTTTAGTTTTTTAGTTTTCTCAAATATCTGTTGCTACCACTTAAAGGAGGTATCAAGTCCAAAATAAGAACAGTGGTATAACGGATAGATTTGTAAATATTATGTAAGAATCGACACAAAAGGGCTTTGTATCGATTGTTTTACAAGACAGGAGGCCTTATCATAATCACGTAACGTTACGGTATTGAATCGGCTGGCGCCAAGGCCTTGTCATTCCTATTTCTGAGCAGGCAATCCAGGGGAAAGATTTCAGCGCCTGTATCTAAGTTAAAAGGTTAATAATTATCATTAAAATGTTAATAATTAATTTAAAAAGTAATATAACAAGTTCTGTAACTTCAGGAATGAAACAGCTACCGATCATAACCATCATAGTATTCCTGCTTTTTTTAGACGGATTTCTGTCAAAGTTCCAACGCTTTCATTTAAATAAAAAGCTACAACAAATTTATCGCTGAATTGAAATGCAGGGAGGAACTGAATAAAGGGCGTTAGGGAAGTGCGGAACGTTTATGCCGGAAATCTCACCTGCCAGGTATCCAGCCTGACACCCTGTGATTTACTGAATGATCATACCCTTTTTAGTTTTTCATCCGGCGACTTATTTTTTGAATTCAAAAACTTCGCCGTTAACATATACAAGCCTTGAGGAAGGTTCAACAAAAGAAGAATCCGCTATAGACTGTTTTTTTACAAATGATTTATATTTAATATTTGCCAAATCGGCCAGTGTATAAAATAAATTATTATTAGTAGTAAGTAAATTCCGGTGGGCTAACAGGTTCTTATATTTACCACGGTTATTCTCAATAAACTTATTTGAAACACTAATAAACATTGGAATATGTGTTTCGTTTACTGTGGGGTTAGCGCTGCCATATCCAAACAGAGCCTTGCCATTATCAAACAAATTGCATCCATGATCTGCTGTAAACACTAAAACTGAGGACACATTTTGTTTTTCTGTCTTTTTTATTAATTCGCTAATTACATAGTCCTGCAAAAGGATCGAATTGTCATAGGTATTAATAAATATGGGAGCATTCTTTATAGTAACCGGATAATTTTCCAAACTATTATTTGGTTTAAATTCACTAAACCTGGGAGGAGTCCCACCATGACCACCAAGCATATTTATAATTATTAGTTTATTTTTTGACGATTTTCTATTCATCACTGAATCAAACAAAGGAATTACATCCAGATCGGTATGCGGATGTTTATTATACAGTTCGTATAAATGATCAGGTACGTTCTTTTCATCGATAATATCAAACAAATACTGACTTGAAATCCAGTTCGTTTCATATCCGGCTTCTTTAAATAATGATACGATAGATTTTTGGGAATAGGCAACGGTGGGAGTTTTGGGAGTTGCCTGGGTAATAAGTAATGGTATAGAGCCATAAGTGAAATTAGAATTGGAATAATGTTGCTTAAATGAAATCAAGTTAGGTATCTTCTCTAAATTAGGACTTGTTTCTCTGTTATATCCATTGATTGACCAGTTAGCATATCTCATCCTTTCCCCAATGATAAAGATGACAATTTTGGATTTAGTGGTGTCGGTTGGATTTAATATTCCAAATTTGAAATTGTCATGCTGAGCTCTATATTTATAAGTTCGCACCTTGATTTTTGCAAACACATAAAATTCATTATACAGATTGAAAGGATGTTGCCTTAAATAGTAATTTCTTAATGTGGTATGTACCAATTTTTCGCGCACGTAAGCGTTACCGGCATGAAGTACTTCAAAACATGAAATTGACAGAAAAAGGGCAAGCAGTGCCGCCGGAATGATCATCTTCTGATTTCCGGCATTGTAACTTACTGATCTATACTTTCTAAGAATAAAAAAATAAGCAACAACTAAAATTATGGGCACAATAAAATATATATAAAATCCAGCAGTAAATTCCCTGATTTCACCCGTCGAAGCATTTAATAACGATGTTATATTATCCGCCGTGATGTAATGATCCAGGATGGCTATGTTAATAATTTCAATGACCGAAGATATCAGATATGGAATTCCAACAATTAAGTATGATAAAAAATAAGATCGCGTCAGCCTTAATAGTATTAAGCCAAAGAACATAAACAAACATGCCTTGGATACGATTAAAAGCAAAAAATTCAGTATATTGCTATCATGGTAAATTAATACATTGGGTACAATTAAAATTAAAATCGAGGTGATAATTAAGAATTGTTTAAAAATCGCTTTTTTGTCAATTTTCATTTTTTAAGGTTTAAGATAAAGTAGGTTTAAAGTATAAAATAGTACATTGGATGAGTGTGCAGCCGTCAGGTTTATAGTTGACGGACATTGGAATGAACAAAGTCCATAGTAAAATTAACAATATGTTATGTAATAAATACGTAGTTATTACCACAATATTAAGTTAATTATATATCTACCTGTTAATCAATATGTTATATTTTTATATTTGCGCTAATCGGTTGAGTTAGACATTATAAAAAAAGCCCAGGAGATTTCCGTAAGCTTTGTGGGAGCTACCTGGCTCGCTGCTTCGACAAGTCAGAGATCTGAACTTACTTTTAGCGGGGACAATACCGGCGAATATTTTGATCCTCAGTGATATCAGTTTTTATGGAACGCCGGTTCGCCTATAAGTTTATCGGCATACGCCGGAACAGCTATACACTATAGTACCTACCTGATATCCGGCAAATAGTCCGCTTATGCTTTTTGCCGAAAGTGATATCCCTACCCGTTGCCTTCCGGTTACCGTCAAAAGCCAGGCCGGTCAACCCACCGTTGCACTGATGCCCCAGCTAACATAGCAACTGACCGTGAAGACACCCTTAAAATACTGTGAAAACACCTACCCGGTGATAGGGAATTACTTATTATATTTATTATATTTATCCGAACCTTATTACACAGATAAGAATGCTAATGACAATAGCGATAATACTTCCGTTACTATCGACAGCCCAAATAAAAAAGACTTACAAGATTGAATTAAAAACGGCTACCGGACGTCGGGAACTTGCTATATGTACTTAGGAAATAAAGAAAGTGAGTAAGGATCAGACAACCTAAAACTGTTTGTATGCATCCTAAACCAAGTAACTTCAATTATAATTTGGAGGCCCTAAGAGGGTTCGCTGCCATAATGGTGGTATTTAATCATATTATTTACCATCATCAATATTTCAATACGGGTTTTTTCCCAAACGGTCTTTTGGGAATTGATACTGCAGCACATTTTTGCGTATTGATCTTTTTTGTATTATCAGGGTTTGTTATAGGAACCAGCCAAAAAAACCGGTTAACTGTTCAAACTGTTCCCACTTACTTAAAAAAGAGGTTTGTAAGACTTTATCCTATTTATTTTATTACCATTTGCTTTACGCTTCTGATTGCAGTAAATCACTACTCAATTACAACGATTACCAGCAATTTTACATTTACTCAAAATATTCTTTCAAAACCTATATTTGAATGTAATCCCATTTGGTCATTAAATTATGAAATTCTTTATTATCTACTTTTTATTCCGATTTCTTATTTTAACATAAATCCGATAGCCGTATTTTTCGGTAGTGTCCTTTTAGCTATTCTGAATTTCTATTTTCATTTCACTCCCTTAATTTCATCCTATTTTTTTGGCTTCTCTTTTTGGATGACCGGGCTTATTATGGCTAAATATCTAAAAAATGCAGAACCCGTAAAATTCGCCAGATTAATAGCCTGCTTTTTATTTATTTGGCCATTACAAAACCTGTTAGAATACCAGGGCTATATTAACCGAATATTGCTCCACACTATACATAAAACGTTCAATTATCCTGTTTCAACTTTTGACAATTATTTCAAACTCATGATCCCGATCGATAACTTGATTTATTTATTATATTGCGTCCCTTTCGTATCTTTATTTTCAGGAAAGACTCTAAAACATAGAAATTTCATATTGATAACGTTACTGTTATTTCCTTTAGCATTAATTCTGAAGGATATGCATTCCCAATTGAGATATGTTCAATTATTTTGTTATTTAATCGGACTGATGCTTTACTTTTTTGAATTTAAACCAATTGATAAAATTTCCAAGTCAATTATAAAAAGATTTACTACGCTGGGCAGCATTTCTTATGGGTTGTACATCATTCATTTTCCCCTGTTTTACATTTTTGTTAATTTTAATGTTTCCACGCCGGAGTTGTATATATTAAAGCTATTTATCTATTTGCTCACCATATTTTGTATCAGCTATCTGGTTGAAATTAAGCTCCAACCAGTATTCAGAAGGCTTTTAATGCGTAGTCCTAAAATAGCAAAAACAGAGGTATTACCCTATGAGTTGATCATTACTGCGCCGGAAACCATAAAAAATATCAATCTATGATAATCAGCAGCTGCTTTGTCGCCTGGCTCAATTTTAAGAAATCCCGGTTCGAGTCCGTGCGGAAAAACTACTGTAGCCGGAGACTACACGGATAGGTAATCCATCGTCTGAGACTACGGAAGCAGGGAACCAGCCGCTGCAGCCTCGGCAATATTTTAGTGAGCCGCTGTATCACCAATTCTACCAGTTTTTGTTTTGAATAATGGGCATTATTTCCATCTCCATAGCAAAAGATGACTTGAGATTTGTGCTGCTGCCTTTAAATCATTTTGGAACACCATTGATGCGATCGGAAACATCAGTCGGATCAGCTGTAACCTCGATACCATCTTTAAATTGTTTTGATTAAGGTCCATTGATCTTGTAAGTCATTTTGTTATTCCATGCGTTTAAGCGCCTGTTTTACCTTTGCCACGTCCGGACCTGTGCCGCCACCTTCATAAAAGGACATGTCCTCGTCAATCCCGACTAACCGGAGGCATTGACCTCCAGGAGCCTGGAAATAAAGATGAGGATCCGGTACCTCAAGTTTCCTGACGAGGCCGGAATCGAGGATTTTCTTCGTCATTTCTTCCACATTGTCGGACTTGACCTCCAACCAGATCGATCGCGCGGTCCGTAAAAACTCGCTCGCATCAGGAACATCCCCATAGAGAAAGCCGATATAAAAACCTTTCCCCAAGCGAACGAAGTCCCTTTCAGGATCCGCTTTTGTGATGCTGCCGCCGAGGACATCACAATAAAATTTACGAATGCTGTCCCGGTCTTGTCGCGGAACCAGAACCGATGAATGATTTCCGAAAATAATCTTTGCCATGATTGCTATTATCTAGATTTCAATTGCGCTCTGGTTTTGCTTATGAGCATAGCCAGCATTATTTCTTCTGGTGATGCCTTAATTTCCCGCTGAGGACCCCGGCCGCTTTTTCCTGCTTTATCCTTCGTTACGGCCGCTCAGGACATCACAATAAAATGTACCTTGCCGTCCCCGTCTTGTCGCGGAGCTGTGATCGCCGAAGCGTTTCCAATAACTGCCTTTGCCATGATTAATATCGATTTAATTGTTAGCAAATGATCTGATGAAATGTATTCTACTTTACCGGCAGTAATAAAATTGAACAGCCGGTCTTTAATCACCATACCCAGCCCCGTGTACACCAGTCATAACATTCCTTTTCAGGTACGAGGCTCTCATGAATAAAAAGAACCACCGTTTTATCATCTTTTGTGATGATCTCAAAGACCATTTTTATGTTTGCCCATTCCTACTTATCTTTTTCGATCCAATGCAGTTTAAGTCACCAGCCATAGACTTTTTTGCCACTAATAACACCAGTTAATTGCTGTGGGATGGCAAATGACAAATTCATCATTAAGTTCTTCGAGCTATTGCCTTCAAAGTCTTTTGACGCCAGTTTAAGACGTCGCGGACGTGATTGAAAACATCTTGGCCAGTATTGGCTACCGCGATCGTGTCCCTGTAACTTTGATCTTTCCTTTTTGATCGTTTTTTCGAAGATCGTCGAAAACTAAACAGCCGGAAATTATCTCATTTGCGTGATTGATTAAAATCGCCTTTTCCAGTAGTAAAATAGGAAAATAAGCTTCTTTTGATCCAGTGCGTCCAGCCTGGTTCACAGTCCTTGTAACATTCAATGTCCGGCGTAAGACCTTCATGTTTGAAGTTCAGCTCTGTTACGCCGTTATTTTCATTGAGATCAAAAATTAATTTGGTGTTAGCCCATTCCTTTTTATCCGAATACCAGGGCATATTACAATCTGTAACTAACCAAACCACTCGTTTACCGGGGATTAATTCTGCTACGGTAAAGTTGAAGAAAGAATCCCCGCCCATCTTTACCGTAAACTGATCAGTTTGCTTTTCGGAACTTCCATTAAAGGTTACTCCCCACCACTCAGGTAACTTGCCGATCTTTTTGATCGCCTCATCCGCGCTAATTTTTGCAGAGATACTGCTTGTAAAATCGTTTTTCTCCATTTTATTCAATTCGTTAGTGAATAAGTTGTTACCGGTCGACAATCGTCGTATGGCATTTTAAATTTTTTTAGGTAAAGATAAGGCGATGGGGATTTTAAGTATTGTACAAATCGGAACTCAAAACGTGTAATGTTTGGTCGCCAGTTCGTTCAAACTGTTTTGAAGGTCGGTTGGAGCGTAGCCGGTGAACCTTTTAAATGCCCTGATAAAATGGGATTGATCATGGTAATAATGGTAAATATGTTCTTTTAAGGTTTGCAATTTAACACCGGTTGAATACGCCTGGTAAAATTGTTTGAATCGGACTATCTCAGACAGGTTTTTGGGTCCCGTACCCAGATGCTCCGAGAATTTTGTATGAAGCCATCTGGAGCTGTAGCCAGTTTCTTTTTCAAGCTGTGCTACAGTGATAACGCCTTTGCAGGCTGATATACGATCGATGCAATAATCATAAATCGGGTCCGGTGCGGTTTTTTCCAACTGTTTGATGAGGAAATTCTGCAAAAGGCGCAATTTCAGCGGTACAGGGTTTGCCTCAGCAAGTTGCGATTGAAGGTTTTCAGCACGGGTACCGATCAGGTCTGCCAGCTCTATTATTTGATTTTTCGCCTCTGCGTACGATAAATAAAAAAAACGATACGCTCCGAGCGGGTTGAATTCGATGATTATAGTACCCGTCTGTACATCTTCATGAGAATCAAGAATGACAGGCGAATCGATCAAGCCAGTTAAACTTAATTTATTTTCACCTTGAATGAAGGTCTTGTCGCCGATGCGGGCTGCAATTCCGTTGCGGTAGGTAAGCGTTAATTTAAAATTTGCATTTGGGACGATCAGTTTTCTATCCATGGCGGGAAGACGGCCACTGCTTTCGAACACGCACATTTTGGCTATGTACGGGCTCAGTAAAGGATGTGGCGTTATCGGAATGAACCGGAAATCTGTCATTTGTTTCTCTCAGCTAGTAGCGATGCTGTTTAAAGATAAGGCCAAAAAATGGGCTTTTTCAATTTTTATTCCTAAGCGTGTTATGACATCGAGCCATAAAATTCAAGATAAATTATCATAGGGATTCCAGCATGTGCTTTTTGATCTTCTTTGAAAATATAGCTTCAAATGGAATGATTAAAGAATCTCCCGCCAGATCACAGGGCTTGTATTGCCTAAACTTATTTCAAGTTGATCATCAAAGGCTATAATTCGTCATGTTTTTTTGCATTACCCTTTGATTTCCCCACCGGATATTTTAAGGCACTCTTTTTAATTTTCGTCTTCGTTGATGTTCTTGCGGAAAAAATAAAACGAGGATCAAGTTGAATTCTTGGGGGAAGAAAAAGCACCGGACGGGGTGGTCGCCTATACGGAATGTGAAAATTACGTTAAAGAAGCTGCGCCAGCAGAAATAGAATAATTTGATTTTTTTGGAAAGGTCCCGTTTTGGCGACCCCCTTTTACATTAAGGGATTTAATAAGATAGCGGAAGCGTAAACCAAAAGGTGCTTCCTTTACCTAACTGGCTATCCACGCCGATCTCACCATTATGGCGGTGAATGATCTCTGCGCTGATATAAAGACCCAAGCCCAGACCGGAATATTGTGCACTTGAATATTCTGCCTGGTAATATTTATTGAACAGATGCGGAATCCTATCCGGCGAGATCCCAGGTCCATTATCTTTGACCGAAACCTTAATATACTGATCCATCTTTGCAACGATTATGTAGATCTGTTTAGATTCAGGGGCATATTTGACGGCATTATTCACGAAATTGACCACCACCTGATCGATCCGGTGTTCATCGGCAAAAACTGTTAATTCTGGGTCGCCTTTGAAGATTAGTTCGTGTTTACCTGCTGCCCGCACGTGGTTACAGCAGCCTTCCAGCATTTTTGAAACCTGAAATGTTGTTTTGACAATATGCAGTTGGTTTTGATTGAGCTTGGTGGCGTCCAGCAGTTCTTCGATCAGACCGCCGATCCTTTCAACACTTCTGTTCGCCTGAGCGATCAACCTGGGCAGCATTACCGGCGAAGGCTCTTCCTTCATCCGGTCGAGCAATTGCAAAGACGACTTCAAGCTGGTTACCGGAGTTTTTAACTCATGACTTGCGATGCAGATGAAATCATCTTTCTGGGCAGCCAACATTTTAAGATCGTGAATGTCAGTCGCCGTGCCGATCCAGCTTTGTAAAGCTCCCAGTTCATTTTTGATCGGCAGCATCCGTACCAGGTGCCATCGGTATTCCCCGTCAGCGCGTTTCTCCCTGATCTCGAATTCACCACCCGTTGTACCTCTTAAAATGTTCTGGAAAGAATCCAGACAATAGCGCAGGTCATCAGGATGGATGATCGTCTCCCATCCCCTGCCACTAAACTGCTTTTCATCGAGGCCTGTATAATTGTACCATTGCTGATTATAAAAGTCTACTTCGCCCTCAAGCGTGTTTGTCCAGGCGATTTGGGGAATAGCGTTCAGCTGCGTACGGAACAAATTGGCACTTGCTTCAATTTTTCTCCTGGCCAAAACGGTATCGGTCACTTCGATAGCAAAAACAAATATGCCGTCTACGTGGTCGCCCGGACCCGGGCGTGGCTGATAAATAAAATTAAAATACCGTTCTTCGATAACCCCATCAGCCATTCTGGCCATTGGCACGTACAATTCACGACCTTCGTAGAGTTCACCTGTCCGGTAAACATTTTCAATAATGTCTATTATCGGCTGGCCTGCAAGTTCAGGAATAGCTTCAGTCAGGGGCTTACCTAAGAGATCCCTTCCCGGAAAGAAGTGCTGGTATAAAGGATTCACCAGTTCAAATTTATAGTCCGGCCCGTTCAGGATACATATTCCTGCCGGCGCCTGCATAAAGAACTGAGCAAATCTGTCTCGTTGGCTGGCAGTTTCAGCCTGCACAGCCTCCAATTCAAGCTTTGCATTCCTGTTGTCTATAAAGGCTCTGACTTTATCAGTCGTTTCAATGACATTGGTGATAACCCCTCTGATATTGCCGGTTTCATCCTTAACGGGGCTGTAGGCGAAATTGAAATAACATTCTTCGGAATATCCATTGCGGTTCAGGAATAATTTAAAGTCTGTAAACCTGACCGGACAGCCTTCCATAACGCCGTGAAACATCGGGCCGATCGTGTCCCAAATTTCCGAAAAGGATCGCCATATCGGTATGCCCATCGCCTGGGGGTGTTTATTGGAACCCAAAATGGGGCGGTAACCATCATTATAGAACTGGATAAATTCAGCGCCCCAGGTTATATGCATCGGGAAGGGAGAACTTAACAAAATACCAATGGATATCTTTAATGCGGGCTCCCACGATTTTGGGGGCCCCAGCGGGGTTGTTGACCAATCGGTTTCACGGATGATTTCACCGCACTCTCCCCCACCCTGTAAAAAAGGCATTTCTATTGGGTGTGGACGTGCTTGTGGCATAACGTTGGGAGTGTTAAGTCGATCACTAAAAACACCTTGCACAAATTGCCGTTAATGACTCAACTGTTTCCTATACCTTTAGGTTTGTTACTTATAAACAAGAATTTACCGTCTTTGTTTCTTCCGCTGGACTAACCATTAAGTAGTGTGATTTTACTATGCTACACTTTTTATAAAAAAGGGGTTATTTACCCACCATCTAATCAACTGTCGCAAATAGAAAATTGATGGTTTTGTAAAATGGTTTGTTACACTTTCTTTATAAGGTAATGTTTTGATGCGCCAATAAATTCAGACTCACGCCTAACTTTGCTGAAATGATTATGTAATCTCTTCATCGCTATACCATCTTTCTGTTTTCTATAGGCTGTGAAGCTCTTTAGCCTTTTTCCAGTTTTGCTTCAAAACAGGTCTGCTTATGCATGTTTCACCATATGATTGTTCACCTGAAAAATGACAAAACTTTTCTGCATAGTTAGGGTCTCCAAACTTGTTCCAGGATTTAAATGCTTCGAAACACATTGGCCGTTCAATATTAAATGGAATTGACACACCTGTTCTTATGCAAAAGCCATTTTTCTTTTCTGCCGGCTTGGAATTCGACAATTTGATTTCGGTCTTTCTGCTTTCTCCTTTGGACGGAGTATTTTCAGTAACCTTTTTAACTGTGACTCTAGTTTCTTCACTTATTCTTAAAAGCCTTTCCACTTCCTCTAAAGTAGAATTATAAAGTTCTAAGTCTTGGTCTTTAGTTATGTAAATCCCCATTTCATTATTGTTCTGTTGAGAAAACTCATATAAATTCATTGAAGTAATAATTGCTTCATTTTCATTGATATAACATTTAGCATGCAGGTTCTTACAGATACTTGTCCGCACACCTATTTGACAAT
This sequence comes from Mucilaginibacter sp., assembly GCA_028287895.1. GTDB lineage: Bacteria > Bacteroidota > Bacteroidia > Sphingobacteriales > Sphingobacteriaceae > Mucilaginibacter. The sequence continues at coordinate 16,303 of JAQBOV010000046.1, forward strand.
CTAACCAATTAATGTCTTCAGATCGCAGTTTGGTTTCACGATATATTATTCGGATGTCGCGCTGTTGGATACGCAAGTTTATTATGTGTTCCTTAATTCTTTCACTGAACTGTAAATAAGGGCTTATTAAAACTAATCTTTCTTTTGTCCCTTTGATTAGCTCCTCTAAATGGTAAGAAACTCCTGATGTATTTAAAAACTTCGCCATATATTGGGTATTTGTAGGTGCACACAAAGTACACAAAACCTTTGCATTAATAAATAACAGTACATTTCTATTCTAAATAGTGGTCGTGAAAGTCCTGAAATGTCTGCTACACTTTCTTAAAAAAAGGGATTATTTACCCCCCTTCTAATCGACTGTCGCAATAGAAATATTGGAAGAGAGTGGTTGTAGCTGCATTATCCTGACTTTAAGAAACGTTTTAATCAACTCTATTCGAGCTAGGCATTAAAGAAATAGTTTTTATTCTATTGTAGTTGTTTGAAAATAATTTGAAATAGGATTTTGGAATAAATATTTTAGCTTTAGCCGTATAAGGTAAGACTTCTTAATGCTTAATTAAGCTGATTTATCCTGTCATCGATCCTATCAACAGGACTTATTAAAAATATGCTGGGCATGCCCTTAAAACAAAAAACCTCTTAGAACTTAATCTAAGAGGTTTTCTTTAAGTGGGAGCTACTGCCCCCGAACCTTAGTCTGTAAGCGGCTTAAATTCAATCAGTTACTAGTTATTCAATGTGCCTGGTACTCCAACTGGTACTCTGCTCTCTGGCTGATACCCTAATGATGGACCCCACAAAATTAATAATAAACCCAATAATTTCCATAACTTTAAGCCACCTGAAAAGTTACTTTTTTATTTACTTTAACCTTTAATATCATAGGATCATTTGGCACACCTGAAATTATTCTAAGTGGGTTGCCAGGATATAAAACACCATTCCGGCCGACGATATTAAGTTAATCATCACAGGAGACTTTGGACGGGACATGAACCTATCCCTTTAACATCCACTATTTCAATACTTTACAAGTTTGCAATTTGGGTAACTCTCGAATTTACCACAAATAATTTGCAACAGTTTAATTCCTAATGACTTATATAAAGATAAGTGCTAATGGCGATTAATGCAATTTATTCTGAAAGAATGATTAGCAATTATACTACAATTATACGGCTTGCAATTTTAAATATACGTCAGTTAGAACTAACTACTAATAATTGTCCAATAATCTTTAATATGATCGTTTTGATCGCTCGCAGTTTCTGTAACCGCCATTTTTTTTGTTGGTGTCGCTTTGGATGAGGCCGGTGGCTTTATCGGTAAGGTAGTTTTTATCGGTTGATGATTGAATACACATATAACCAGTCCTAAACCTATAATGACCAGCCCGAATGCAATAAACTGAAATATTCCGTCTAGCAAACCCATTTGCCATCCTTTAAATTTATTTTCAGGTTTTAATGCATTCATGATTTACAGCGTTGAGTTATTTTTATTTACGTTAGAGTAAACTTCGTTAAAACTCTTGAACTTTCAAGCGAGCAATACAATGCAATTGATAGTTTCAAAGTCATCTACAAATCTTTGTTTTCACTTAATAGTACCATGAAGTTCGCAAAACAAATACATTTTTAATATAATCGAACTCCTCAAATCATCGTTTGTTAAACTACTTTGTCGGATTACAATCGGAATACCAATATCTCTTGAAATATTGAAAAAAGAATGTTAATTATTATCTTTAGAAACCCATTTAACTCTGATATAATTTAAACCTTAATGAATAGAGATTGGAATGATTTCAAGTCCATACATAGTAATATTGCAGGTGCACGAGAAGCTTTCGAAAATGCTTGCGAAACGTTATTCAGAAAAGTTTATACAGGCAAACACGTAAGTCAGGTAAAAGTTAAACAAGGTGATGGCGGGATTGATGTGTTTGTCGGAGAATTAGGAGTTGAACCGATCACAGTCATTCAGTGTAAGTTCTTCTTAGAAACTTTTGAGGAAAGCCAGAAAAGCCAGATCAGAGATTCTTTTGATACCGCACTCAACTCAGGAAAGTTTGAACTTAAAGAGTGGATACTTTGCCTTCCGAGAATTATCGATATTGACGAAAACTCATGGTGGTTCAAATGGAAGCACAAAAAAATAACGGAAAATGCAAAGGGCGTCGATTTTATTCAGTTAACCAATGGAAACAAGTTAATAGATCTGCTCAAAGAACACAATTTATATAACTCCGTTTTTGAGATGGAGGACTCTTTAAAAATTGCGGAGATCCATCAGACAATAGTTGGTAAGAAACCAATAACAGTTGATATTAAAGTAAAGCCAAGAGTTGTTCTGTTTAATAATTATTCCCTTGTAAATGAACCTTACTACTTTCAACGCAAAGAAGACGAGGAGTTTAATAAATCACTTGAAATAAATAACGTTTGGCTCTTTGGTCATTCAGGGTTTGGTAAAACGGCCTTAATTAACAGAAATCTCCTGGTGAACAATGTGGAGTATTGCTATTGCGATCTAAGCCCGATCAATATCCTAAAGTCGGGAGATGTTTTGGATGAGCTGTTAAATGCTATAGAAGAACAGTTTAGTTTAACAAGAACGTTTCCTGCAGATAACAAGATAAAGCAAATAATTCAAACTTTATATAAAGCGGGGCATAGAAAATTTGTAATCGTAATCGATGAATTATCAGTAACAGATAGTGACTTATTAAAGCAGATCGTCAAAGATCTGAATAACCTCGTTACCCATTTCTGCAATTACAGCGATCAGGACGATTTAAAATTTGTAGTTTCAACGATCACTGACCCAAACAAGATACTTGAAGCAAACTACAAGGCTTCTGATTATTTTCAGTTCATCTCCTGTAATCAATGGGATGGGCTTTTAGAAAAGCTGTTTCATCTTTTAAACGATTCCCTGCAGCTACAGTTAATCGATTATAAGGACCTCATTATAGAAAAGGCTAAAAACTCGCCCCGCACCTTAAAATCTATATTCCGAAAGATTCTTTTGCTTAAAAAACAAGATTCGGAATCAATTAATCAAGCAATCCACTTAACCATAACAGAGGTCGTATAATGAACGGAAAAATCCTAAAGAAATACACTACGATACCAGAGCATTTATATGTAAACAGGATTGCAGATACGCAGTTGAAAGCGATAATTGAGGAAATGCAACGTCCCGGTTATGTATTGGTTGCAAGGCAGATGGGCAAGACAAATCTTTTGTTTCATGCCAAAAGGACACTTGAAAACGAAAACCGGCTTTTTGTTTATGTTGATCTATCTAACCTTTATGAAAATGAACAGGATTGCTATCGAAATATAATTGATAATATTCTTGAACCAAATGCAACATTATTTGGCCCTGTTGAACATGAAATATTAAAAACCCGCGAGTTGCAGCTACCGCCGCATAACGAGTATTCCAGAAGTTTACGTATTGTTCTGAATCATTTTAAAGGTGACCTGGTTATTGTTCTTGATGAAATAGATGCTTTAAAAAGTATTCGTTATTCTGATAATATATTTGCTCAAATCAGAAGTAACTACTTTTCGAGAACAAATTTCCCGGAGTTTGAACGGCTTACCTACGTATTGTCTGGCGTTATTGAACCGACAGAACTGATCAGGGACAAAAATAAATCACCTTTCAATATTGGGGATAAAATTTATTTGGATGACTTTACCCTGGATGAGCATGAGGCGTTTATTACAAAAAGCAGATTAAAGATCGACAGCTTTATCTCTTCAGAAATTTTCAGGTGGGCTAATGGAAATCCTCGTTTAACCTTCGATATCTGCTCTGCAATTGAAGACGATATAATAAAAGATGCGGCTATTACTAAAGAACTTATTTACGCTATAATTAAACAAAAATACCTCACATCTTTTGATATTGCCCCTATTGACCACATTAGGGAGCTGGTCAGGACGAGCAAAGAGATTAGGAACGCGATAAAAAACATCCATAACAAAAAATACGCTGAACTTAGCGATGAGGTCAAACGGAAACTTTACCTGTACGGTATTATCAATTCAAAATTTGATGAACCCACGACCATAAAAAACAAAATCATTGAACAGAGCCTTACCGACGAATGGATCAAGTCGCTAGAAAAAAGAGCTACAAGCAGTCTTACTTACGGGTTAGCGCAATTTGATAATAAGGAATATCAAGAAACGATCGAAACGCTGCAGGATTATCTGGGTTCCGGAAATCCAAGCGTAAATGAAATCGAAGTTTCTAATTACTACATCGGCCGTTCTTTTTATTACCTCAGAGAGTTTGAAAAAGCGATTGAATATTTCTCGAAAGATTATAACACCGCACCATATAACGGCAACTCCAAGTCGTTTCTGGGCATAAGCAAGCTAGCGACCGGCGACGGTGAAGCCGGAAGAGCTATCTTGGAAAAAATCATCGAAGAGCCTATAGAGAAATACGCCTATCATAACTCTCTTCTCAACTTAGCGATAAACTTAGACAGCAATGAATCTGAAAAAGCGACCGCTCTTTTGGAAAGATTGTTTGCATCGACATTTGAAGATGGTAATGAAGGTAAAGAAGAAGAGCTAAATGAGCTTCGCACTTTATCGCTTTACTACCAGGGTGACCTGTTGTATCAAAAGGGACAAAACAGCCAGGCGGCACAGAAAGTATCGGAAGCACTGAAATATGCAAGCTTGCCTAATTCGTTGGTTCTAACAAACTTCCTTTATCAGTTAAGTTCTCCCAAAGATAAAAACCTAAAGCATGAACTGGTTAATCGCATCATTAGTAATAATTTGTTGCCGGAGAAGTATCAATCCACCCCTATCAGCTTTACCGAAAAGCACCTTAATATGTACATTGGGGAATTGTTCGACGGCTCTGATCTTTCTCTTGTTGAAACGCTATTAGAGTATACAATTCAAAATGTATATAAAAGCACTGTCCCAAAATATGAGCTGGCGTACACTTCTGTACCCGCTTCTGCTCCGAATCGAAGTCACATACTGAATTATTTGTTAGCTAATAAAGCCAACGTACCGGACGAAACTCTGATTCTTGTATATAAAGAATTACTTAATGCCAATACAAAGCATAGTGATTCTTTTTTAAACTATTTTAAATCTTACCTGCCATTATTTCAAAACCCGAATTTTGCGGTTACAAGTGCCGATATCTACCTATTCGCGCTAGCCATCAAAATCAACTCCGACCACTTTAAAATTAGAGAAGCACTTGAGCTTTGTGATATTCTTAAGCAACGGATTACTCTTAGCGATGACGATGATCTAAAATTTGAGTCTGTAATTATTTATTACTGGTATTCAAATCTCTATTTCAGTCAGAAAGACACGGAAAAAGCGGTATGGTATGCGGATGAGACCCTGAAGATCATCGAAAATAACAGCCATAAAAAGGCATCTATGATCGACGAAAAAGGATTAAAGCAAATAGCGGATCAAATGATCGTTATCAAACGCTCCAGCATTTCCAATATACCATTTGTTCGAAGCAAAAAGTATGGTGCCAATGAGTGGGTTAAAGTACAATATCTGGATGGAAGTACTGCTGAAAGAAAATACAAAAAAGTAGAAGCCGACATCCTAGCAGAGCGATGTAAGATTATTGAAAAATAGTTATTACTGTGAATAAGGGGGGATATGTCGCAAGGGGGTTAAACTAGCAAACGGCTTAAAACCAACACTTCTTCCCAGACGACCTCTAAATGCGTCAGGATTAACTGAGAATAATTGGCTCCTAAAATCGGCTCAAAGCCCGGTTTTCCAGAAGTTGACTTTTTTACCAAAGGTAATTTTATTGCAAATAGTTGCTCTTATTTTTTAAGGCGGTTAGACTATCCGGGAATTTCCGAAACGTTATTCTGCAAATGTTTTCCTGACGATGCCTTCATAAAAGCCACAAGAAAATTTGGTTATATGATTCTCTTCTATTAGAATTCCTTTGTCTATTAGTTCCTTTAATTTCAGCAGGTTAGTGCTTTTACCAAGCAAAAAATTCTTGAGATTTAATTTCAAGCTTTCATCATTTTTGAGTAACAAGTGAATTGCGTGATAGAAGAAATCAAAAGCTTCACGTTCGATATCTGCGATTACGTTGGAAAGCGGAACGCGGTTATTTAATAGTATTCCGGCCTGATTAGTGAGAAATGGTTGTCCACCAATATAATCCCATAATAAATTTAATCCTTCTAGCGTCAGTGGTGTGTTCAAATTTGAAAGCAAGCGTTTAAACTCGTCAAAATTAAAATTATTTATGTAAAATGCCTTGCCAATGTTGAATGGAGAAACGAAACGGTCTTGTATATAGTCTCTTGGGGCGACAAATGATGAAAAAAGAAAAAAGATACTGTTATTTAAATTCAGAGATCCGTCAAATAAAAGCGATCTGATGACCTGAAAGAAGAGACCGTTGCTAACTCCGATCAGGTAGTCAACTTCATCAAAGATTAATAACAGGTTCTGCTTATAATCCTTCATTATATTCCGTAAAAGCATTCTGGGGCTCTTGCCTTCGTTAATAGAATCTGGTGAAAGCCAATGGCAGATTTCCATCAATAAGTCGTCGAGATTACCGCTATTCAGTAGTTCCGTACTAATGAATTCGACTTTAATGTTAGACTTTTCGGCTTGCTCCTTTATCTTGAGTAACAAGGAGGTTTTTCCGACACTACGCGGCCCCCAAATACTCGCAATACCAGATCCTTTTTGAATGAATGACCATAGGTCACGGTCAACCTTTCTTTCCACATAAAATTTTGAGGCGTGCGGAACAGGATTATTCACATAGAAACTCTCTAAGTGCTTGTGCGTTGGTTGAGGCTGAATTTTAATCTTGCTCGTATCAGATATTTTTGCATCCACAGGATTTGATGGCGCAACAAAATCGCTTAAAAAAATGGTCAACAACCGATGTTGAATCGCTTCTTTTCCAGATGGTTTGGCGATCGTAAAGTGATCACAATAAGGTACCTTAAAAGATTCACCAAAATAATGTGCTCCGGAAAATGGTTCTACGATTTGTTTCCTAAACAACCCAGGCAAACTGACAAACTTATCTTCGATAAGTTCTTTACCACTAATCTTAATGGTACCCCTGTCTTTTAAATTTAAGAATTCTTTGTCTAAACCATTTAACCAGATATTGTTCCGTTGAAAGCGTAAGGTATCCGCCTGCGAATTGCCGAAGAATTTGGCCAAAGGGGCAAGCAAATTTGCGTATGCTGATCCGAGTGACGGCGATGCGACCAAAAAAAGTCCGACCTCAGTTTGATGCTTAATTAGATCAGCGCTCCTTTCAACAAGGAACTTACGAACGACGATACCGCCCATGCTATGACAAACAAATACGAGTTTTTTGCTTTCTATGACACTATCTAGATTAATGATGTATTCTTTCATAGCATCTACCGCATCGTTCAAACTGTAATTCCCTGAGAAAATACCAGTTTCGTAGCTGAATACATAAATGCCCAAGTCTGCAAGATTATCTTCGCTTTCGAGTAATGCCGGCCAGTAAGTTCCATTCTGATGCAGCCAGCATGATTCTCCATTAGATAAAATACCGTGAACATATATGACTGTTGTATCTATTTTGGGTATTCTGATCCACTCGCCTTTCATTTCATGTAATAATTGATTTTAAAGGTAAAGTTTCTTCATCAGGGATTGCACTGTCGGGGCATAAAAACTACCAAATTTGGATTTAAACAGGTATCAATCTTTGACTGATTATATGCCTGATAAAGTTATTCTCGCAAGAAACCAGGAACATTATGGTCTGATCGACTGGTCAGAAAAGGTTGTTGTCCCCTTTATATATGACGAACTGTGCCGGTATACCGAAAACTTTATGACGACATTAAACAAAAAACATGGCGTACTTGATTTGAATGGCAAAGAATTATTGCGCCCGGAGTACGATTTCATCAATGAAGGACCTCATTTTTTTATAACCCATAAAAATGGCAAGCTGGCAATTGTCAATCATCAGGGAGTAAGGCTGCCAGTACCAGAGTTTGATAGCTATGACTTTTGCTGCCGCCAGCTATATTTTAAGATAATGAAAGGCGATAAAGTGGGATTACTCGATGAAAAAGGGAATGTGGTTTACCCATGCATTTATAAAAATATAGATTGCCATTCTACATGACTATCCGATCGCGAACGATTATTTCGTCCTGCAGGGCTGCGGCAGAATCAAAGGGTATTTATTAGTATTGAAAGATTCCTGAAATAAATTGGTGTGCACTCTCGATATCCTTATTCTAGATAGAAAATTTCTTATCTTATATTCGCATGATGAATTGCTACTACAATTCTACTTATAGCGAATGAAACATACTAAAATTACACTTTCTCAACTTGAATCGTTTTTGCTAAGCGCTTGCGATATTTTGCGGGGGAAGATGGATGCATCTGAATTCAAGGAATTTATTTTCGGAATGTTATTCTTAAAACGACTTTCGGATGAATTTGACAAAAAAAGGGAGGTACTAAAACGAGAGTACCGGCACCTTTCGCCATCTCAAATCGAGACGATTATAAACGATAAAACGATTTATGGTGATACCTTTTTTGTTCCTAAGCGCGCACGGTGGAACGAATCATGGACTGAAATAAAAGAGGAAAATGAAGAAAAAAAAGAAATCTTTCATCTTGCAATAAAAGACGTTAAAACTAACGTCGGAGAAGTACTAAATATAGCCCTCGCTGCAATTGAGGAGGACAATACCGAACTGGAAGGCGTCCTTAAAAATAATATTAACTTTAATGCGATAAAAGGCAAAACTAAGGTTCCTGACAATCGCTGGACTGAATTGATCAAACACTTTAACCAGGATAATTTTAAGCTGGTCAATGAAAATTTCGAGTTTCCCGATTTATTAGGTGCCGCTTATGAATATCTGATAAAATATTTTGCGGATTCAGCAGGTAAGAAAGCCGGTGAGTTTTACACGCCCGCAACGGTTGTTCGCCTACTGGTGCAATTGCTTAAACCTCAGCAAGGTATGGAAATATACGATCCTACAGTGGGTAGTGGGGGCATGTTAATTCAGTCCCAGCAGTACGTTGAAGAAAACGGACAGGACGGTAGGGATATTTTCTTATATGGTCAGGAAAATTCAGGCGCGGTTTGGGCAGTTTGCAAAATGAACATGATTTTGCATAATATAAAAAGTGCGGAAATCGAAAATGGCGACACCCTGGAAGATCCCATTATTAAGTCCGACGATGGCACTTCATTTCGCACTTTTCACCGGGTCATAGCTAACCCGCCGTTTTCGCAAAACTATTCAGTGACTAATATGAAATTTAAGAATCGTTTTGGTTACGGATTTGCACCGGAGACTGGCAAAAAGGGCGATTTGATGTTTGTACAGCATATGATCGCCAGCCTTAATTCCCAGGGAATGATGGCGAGTGTAATGCCGCATGGTATTTTATTTCGCAGCGGACAGGAAAAGATTATCCGGCAAGGCATTGTAGACGCTAATTTATTTGAAGCAATCATTAGCTTACCGTCAGGGTTATTTTATGGCACAAGCATTCCCGCCTGCGTATTGGTTCTCAATAAAAGCAAGAACGAAGCACTAAAAGATAAAATCCTATTCATTAATGCTGATGGCGAGTATGCCGAAGGTAAGAACCAAAATGTATTACGTGCTGAGGACATAGAAAAGATCGATTACGTATTTACCAATAAGCTGGAAATTTCAAAGTACTCAAAGTTGGTTGGGCTAACAACAATACAAACGAATGATTACAACCTAAATGTCCGCCGTTACGTAGATAATACACCTAATCCCGAACCCGAAAATGTCAAGGCCCATTTAACCGGTGGTATACCTGTTGGCGAAATAGAGGCATTAGATTCCCAATTCAAAAAGTTTAATTTCACGAAAGAAACGGTTTGGACAATACTCGGTCGAGATGAATTTGCGTCCTTTAAAGAGGGTATAATTGCAAAAGCGGGGTTAAAAGACATCATTGATGTAGATGATCGTATTGCTGCAACATATAGGCACATGCAGACTGTCCTTGACGGCTGGTGGGACATCGCGCAGCACGATTTTGCCAGCCTTGCTCCCAATCAAAATAACGTCACGTCTGACCGCTTGTCGGAAGTTCGTCATCATCTTATAAACACGCTTAAAGAAAGATTGTTGTCCGAACAAGTGCTCAATGAATTTCAGATAGCCGGAATATTTGTTAACTGGTGGAGCAATATCAAATATGATTTAAAAACTATTTCTTCAATAGGTTGGAGCCCGGGATTGATACCGGATGATTATTTTATTCACACTTTTTTTAAATTAGAATATGAAGAAATAAATTCACTGGAATCGGAAGTATCAAACTTGGAAGGAAAGATCGCTGAAATCATTGAGGAAATAGAATTTGAGCCAGAGGATGGAGAAGAAGTAACAGTTAAAGGAGTCAAGGCATACCTAAAACAGGAAATAGATAATTTGAATGAAGGTATCCAAATCAGCCAAGACAAGAAACTACAAAAACTGGATGGTCAATTAAAGATAATAAATGAAATGGCCAAACAGTTAAAGGATATTTCACTTGCAGAAAAAGGAATCAAAGAATCGCGCGCTAACATAAAAGAAAGACAAAGTCTACTCGCTTTTAAAATTCAAGCAAAGCGTTATGGTGTTGGCGATATAAAATTTGAATGTTTAGAAATGTTAGCCGTTGCGGGTAATCGTCTGTCTGAACTACAAAGCGTTGGGATTCCCACGGAACCCAAGCAAAAGACAGCTTATAATAAACAATTAACGCAACTAAACTCGGACATCGCTACTCTTACTGGCAGACTTAATGGACTTGAAAACTTAATGGAAAGTATTGGTGGTCTGATAACGGATGACGACGCAAAAAAATTAATTCTTTCAAAACATTCAAGTCTTATAAAACAAGAATTGAACCGTTACTTAAATGCAGAAAAGCGAACTCTTTTTAAGGGAATTGAGAATCTTTGGGATAAGTACGCGCCTTCAATGAAGGCTTTGGAAGAGCTGAGGGATTTGGCTACATCAAAATTAACCAAATATTTAAAGGCTCTAAATTATTTGAATTAATGCAAGTTCGTGAAATTATAAAAGTTCGTAAAGGAAAGGCCCCATTAGAAAGCGCAAAGGGTAATGAAATAATATATCTTACGCCGGAATATTTACGAGGAAATTCAGCTCCAAATTACGTTGCTTATTCTAATAATCTAGTATTAGTTTCTGATGATGATGTTTTGTTGCTTTGGGATGGATCGAATGCGGGAGAGGTCTTTAATGGTAAGGTTGGTGCGCTAGCGTCAACAATGGTAAAGTTGCTTTTCGACGCAAAGCGCTATCATAAGGATTTTATTTATTATCATTTCAAATACCATGAGGCTTATATAAGGGCGCAAACAAATGGTTCCGGTATTCCACATGTTGACAAAGAAATATTAAATGGCATACAACTACTTCCATTTAATTATGATGTTCAAAAAAATTTATGCGAAATTTTAGCTTCTGTCGACTCTTGTATCATCCAAACCCGATCAGTCATAAAAAAGCAAGAACGTATCAAAATGGGAATGATGTTGGATTTGCTGACTTATGGGATCGATGAATCCGGTCAATTAAGGTCGTTTGAAAAACACAAATTCAATTTTAAAAACGGTATCAACGTGCCAGTAGAATGGGACGTTGATACCATTGATAGTCGTTGCTTGCAAAGCGCATTTGGTCCAAGATTTCCCGGAACTCTTTATTCCCTTTCCGGAACGATTGGAACCTTGAGAACTACCGATTTAGATTTGGAAGGGAATATTGATTATTCAACTATTCCATTTGCCGCACTAAATCCAAATGATTTTTCTAAACATCTACTTTTAGAAAATGACCTGCTTATTACCAGGAGTGGAACAGTTGGGCTCGTCTCAGTTTTCAAGAAACAGCATTTTGAAATAATCCCAGGAGCTTTTTTGATTCGTTTTAGATTCAATGAGACTATTTTACCGGAATTTTTAAGATATTATTTTATAACTGAGCCGGGAAAAAGAAAGCTGTTGGACATTGCCGAAGGAGGAGTGCAAAAAAATATTAGGGGGTCTGCTATCTTAAAGCTCAATATACCAATACCTCCGAAAGAGGAACAGCAAATGATAGTCAATCGACTCGACGAAATTGAGAATTGCTTAAAACAAAACCACCTGTCACTCGCCAAACTTCAATCTCTTAAAAGCGGTTTAATGCAACACCTTCTAACTGGAGAAGTAAAAGTGCCAGAAAGTATCACAAATCCAGTAAATTAGCGAAAACATGGCTGGCAACAATTATATACAAAGGATGACAGAGAAGAAATTCGTTGAGGATTCTTTTCTGGAGCAGCTCGAAAAAATGGTTGACGGCCTGCAATGGTCAGTCGTCCGGCTGGACAATGAGCAAATACCCGCAGACACTGGCAGAACGTATTTCTCGGAAGTTGTTTTACCAGGCAAATTAACAGCGGCGTTGCAAAAAATCAACCCGTGGCTAGAGGAAGATCAGGTAGATGACTTACTGGCACGTATCACAAACTTTCACAAGGCCTCATTACTGGAAAATAACAAACATGTGCTACAAGTTTTGCTGGAGGGTACTTCTGTAGCAGAAAACCGTAAGACGGATGTTCAACATCCTAAAGTTAGATATATTGACTTAGAAAATCCCGCTAACAATAATTACACAGCAGTATCGCAATTTAAAATACGGGTGACCGGCACCGAGAAGCACATTTACCCGGATATACTGCTTTTTGTCAATGGCCTGCCATTGGTAATTATTGAATGTAAATCGCCAAAAGCTGACGAGCCAATTGACGAAGCGATTGATCAAATGCTGCGGTATAGCGGGCAACGAGGTTATGATAAAGAAGGCGTTCCATCATTATTTTGGTATAACCAATTACTGGTCGCCACTTGCAGGGATACTGCCATGTTCGGCACCATAACAACACATGGTAAAAAGCATTTTTATCGCTGGACAGATCCTTATCCTAAGAACCTCGACGATTTAGAACATGGACTGTCTTCGCCCAATGACCAACAACGATTGGTACAAGGAATGCTCTGGCCTCAAAATTTACTGAGCATTCTCAAAACTTTCACGATCTTTTCTGCCACCGATGGTGGAAAAACTATTAAAGTGGTCGGACGCTACCAACAATTCCGGAGCGTACATAAAACCATTCATCGACTGCTGACCGGCAAAAACCGGCGGGAAAGAGGAGGTATTGTTTGGCATACACAAGGCTCGGGAAAATCTTTAACGATGGTGTTCCTGATCAGGGAGATGTATCATCATCCGACATTACAGGAATATAAAATTGTTTTGCTGACAGATAGAAGGCAACTTGATCAGCAGATAACGGAAACCGCCGAACATGCGGGCTATCACATCAGCAACCCTCAAAATATAGCGGAACTAAAGACAGCTATCCGCAGTGGTAATTCTGAGATTGTTTCTTGTATGATCCATAAGTTTCAGGAGCGTGACATGCAGCAGGTATTTCCGGTATTGAACACCTCCGAGAAAATCTTGATTTTAACAGACGAAGCACACCGTACTCAGTATACTTTGTTGGGCGCTAATTTGGACCAGGCAATGCCGAACGCTACGAGGATAGCGTTCACTGGTACCCCTATTGAAAAAACGGAGAGTACTTTTGGTGAATATATTGATAAATACACGATGCGGCAGGCCATAGATGATGGCGTAACGTTAAAAATCATCTATGAGGGGCGTACTCACGAAGCACTGGTAAATGATCGTACTGGAATGGACCGGCGTTTTACAGATGTATTCAGCGATTATAATGTTGTCGAGCGGTTGCAGATTTTAGGCTATGGCTCCAGGCGCGCTTACTTGGAAGCATGGGATGTGATTAAAGAAAAAGCAAAAGATATGCTCCGGCACTATGTAGAACACGTCTTTAGTAACGGTTTTAAAGCTCAAGTTGTCGCTACAAGTAAAGAAGCAGCGCACCGTTACAAAACAGCTTTTGACGAGGCTTTACCAGAACTTATTGCAGAATTGTCGTTAAATAATGAATACGCAATAAACATAGCTAAGTTAAGTCAGTTAGAAATTTCTGCTGTACTTTCCTTTGCACACAATGATGAACCCCATTTGCAGCAATATGGAAACTCTGCTTTGCAAAAGCAGCAAATTGCCGGGTTTAAAATGCCGTTTGGTAAAGTTGAAAAGAAAGATGGGCAAAAGATAAATGGTAATCTGGGCATTCTGATCGTTGTAGACATGCTGCTAACTGGCTTCGATGCACCTATAGAACAAGTCCTTTATATCGATAAGATCATTATTGCCCATAACTTATTACAGGCAATTGCCAGGGTGAACCGCGTCGGACCTGAGGACAAGGAAGTCGGTTTCGTAGTTGATTATGTGGGTATAGGAGATCATTTGGGATTGGCGCTGGACGTGTACGACGAAAAAGAAAAAAAGGATATTTTGGCTTGCCTTGGCGACGAGAGTCAATTGTTGGTTGATCTGGCCACCGCTGCACAAAATGTGAAAGACCTTTTACAAGCTTGGAACTTAGACGGATCAGACGATTACGATGCCTTTTTTGATTTTTTTTATGATGAAGATCAGCGACACGAATACATCAAAGCTTTCCAGGCTTTTACCAGTGCAATGAATCAGGTTTTACCCAGGAAAGAAGCCTTAAAGTATTTACCAGAATTTCTATATTATACAGAGATAAACGCGACAGCAGGTAAACATTTGCGGGATAGCCGGTTGAGCATGAAAGGCGTCCCCAGGAAATTAAGGGCTATTGCGGATGAATATTTGATGACCCGGGGCATTGATGTAAAAGTTGGACCGATTTCAATCATGGATGAAAACTTTATCAATGAAGTTGGCATGAGAAACAGATCGAAAACCAAAGCTGCTGAGATTGAGCATGCGATGCGCCATCATATAGATATAAATATAGATGACGACCCTGATTTGTATGCGTCCTTTGCCACAGCAATTGAAGACATATTAGAACGTTTTGCCGGCAATTGGGAGGTCATCTATCAAAAGCTGGAAGAACTTCGGAGAAAGTTGAAAGACCAGGAGAAAGAACCGACTTATGGCCTGCACAAGAAAAAACAAATGCCCTTTTTCAGGATACTGAAAAATGAGCTGTATGCTGATCAGGAAATTAGTGAAGAAAACATTTCCATTCTCGTGGCACTTACCAAAGAGATCGTAGAATACCTGCATGTGGAATTAAAATTTACCGGATTTTGGCGCAATAATATCGCTCAAAGCAGGTTAAAAGGAGAGGTAATGAAGTTACTGATCTCACCTGATTTTGTAAAGCTCCCAGGTATGTTTGAAAGAAGAAATGAGTTAACAAGCAGAATTATGGAAACTGCCAGGCGCAAGACGGAATTGTTATCAGCTTGATAATGGATTATAAAATACATTATTCCCAAAGAAGGAAAACTCTGCGTATTACAGTTGAACGGGACCGATCTGTTACGGTTCAGGCACCTGAGCATTACCCGGTAGAAAAAATAGAAAACTGGCTGGAGAAGAAAATAGAATGGATAAAGTCTAAACAGGAACATCCGCAAAAGTATCCAACCCCAGTCCCCGTCAAAGATTTTGTTTCGGGATCTTCTTTTATGTTTATGGGTAATAAATATTTGCTTGAAATAACGAGCCTTCCCAACAAACAACATTTTTATTTTGACAATAAGTTTTACGTAAATGTCGATTATAAGCAAAAGGCAGAGTCTTTGCTTGAAAAATGGTACAGGCAGCAGGCTAGAGCTTCACTTATTCCCAAAATTGAGTTTTACGCAAAAAATCTTGGGGTAAATTATAAAAGGGTTGCGATTTCCAAACTCAAATACCGTTGGGGTTCCTGTTCTCCAAGCGGGAATCTGAACTTTAACTGGCGCAT
Source organism: Mucilaginibacter sp. (assembly GCA_028287895.1). Lineage (GTDB taxonomy): Bacteria > Bacteroidota > Bacteroidia > Sphingobacteriales > Sphingobacteriaceae > Mucilaginibacter. The sequence continues at coordinate 32,292 of JAQBOV010000046.1, forward strand.
TATTAAAGCCCCAATTTTTGTAGTCAATTATATCCTTGTACACGAATTGGCGCACCTTATTGAACTCAATCACTCAGCAGAATTTTGGAATATTGTCAGCGTTCAAGTACCGGATTACCAAAAAGCGATAGCTTGGCTAAAAGATAATGGACTGCTACTGGAAATGGATTTTTAATAGGTAACGCTTATATTCAATCTATCTCAATTGATAATTTCAATACCTGCAGCAGGTCTCAATACTGGAAAATCTAAGGTTTCAATAGTTCTATTTTTAAAGACGTCGGTAATATATTCATGGAATTGAAATGGGCTTGTCGTCAATGTATCTCTCTCGGCTAATAAGGATGTAATCCAGCCTGTAAACCCAATCAGCGAATTTGCTTTGAGATTGAAAAGTTTAAGCGTGCCCTTCACCTTACCTTCCGGTAAAATTTCGTAGGTCTTAGCCATCATTTTACCTGCTTCTAAAAATAGCACTACATCTGGCAGATCATCTTCAATCTCAGCAGGGGTATTAATATCTGTCAAGCTAAATTTTTCACCTCCTTTATAACAAAATGCAGCCATTGCAATGGGCGGTGCCGATGACATCATTGTCATTTCCATTTTCCCTTTCACCGCTCTGGCAATTTTATTATCCAACCTCCATATTTCATCCTTTATGCTGGGATGAAAAGTTGGTACAAAACGTTTTAAATTTCGCGATTTGTTTTGAATATCGGCAAACTCTTGGGCATTAAAGTTAGATTTTACCTCAATTACCATTTTTACAGATTCCGCAAAAAAAAGTGATGAACTGCCTTGAATATGAACTTTAGGATAATCAAAACTGTCCCAGACAATAATGTCTGATTGATTACTTTCATAATCCCGTTGGAACTCGATTCCCATAAATTGACCTGTTCCTATGGAGTACTTCCCTGGTAAAAACTCTTTTAGAAAAATGTTAATAATCTGCTCGCGGTGTTCCCCGATTATTCCGTGATGACTAAGGATAGCTTGTTCAGCTGCGGCAGATATTTCTTTTGTTTTAGAGGTAAAATAACTATATAGTTTTTCAATATTTTTCATGCTGTTGCTTAGTTGAAATATTCATATATCTCTTTTTCTGGCTGCGCACTTTTAATCATCTTTTGTAAGGCTTTCAGTTGAGTAGTTTTAAATTCAACTATCGCCATTGATGCTTCTATAATTTCATAAGCAATATCAATTGGAACCTCGTCATAATCGGACACGAAAAATAGTTTCTTTTCCAGCGCTTTAAATGTCTTTATCTTCCCGGACAGTTCCTGATCAAAAATATAGTTAATCAATTCTTGAAGGGATAATTGCGACTTTTCAGCAGCCCGGACAAAATTGTTTCCGAATTCCATGCGTTCTAAAATGGAGTTCCAATATGGATTTTCCTTTTTGAATTTTATGCTTTTTGGTGTGCCATTTACTTCACCTATAAATCGTAGCGCACCATTTTTCTCTAATAAATATCTAAAGAAATTTAGATTTTGAGCAGAATAATTGCTGTATTCAACTGCCTGGATTTTGTTAGCATTGCCTTCCAATCCAAACTTTTTGAAACTCTCATTTATTCTTTCCAGGCTTAATTGCTGGGGTTCAATATGCTCTTCTATTTTGTAGTCAAAGTTTTTCTCAGACCATAATAAATAACAATTCGCGATACTGCATAGTCTTTTATCTCTTGCCGCTCTCCCAACCTGCTGGTAATACTCTTCGATTGAATTGGGGATATGATAATGTATAATTGTATCAATGTCCGGAATGTTCATGCCCATTCCGAACGCAGTAGTAGCACACAGAACCGTTATTCCAACATTTATATACTGTTCGTACACTTTCTTTTTTTCATCATTATCCATGGCGGAATAATACTGGCCAACAGTATATCCCTTTTGACTTAGTTTTTCTGCGATTTTACGGCACCTGTTAACGGAATAGAAATAGATAATAGCTTTTTTGATCTTGGCCGACTCCAGTAGTTCGTATATTTTTTCATCTTTTTCAGATTCTTCATCAACCTCTATAAAGTTGAGATGAAGTTCCGATCTTATAAAGTTTTTTTCTATGAAAATAGCCGATGGTGAAATTTGATACGCTTCGATGATGTCGTTACGAGCCTTTATTCCCAACGTCGCAGTCAAAGCCAATGTAACTGGTTTTAACCCATTGTCCGTTATAAATTCAATGAATTCCTCGATCTGACCATATTCTGGCCTGAAATCTATCCCCCATTGACTCACACAATGTGCTTCGTCCACAACAACCATGTTGACCTTTAAAACGGATTTCAAAACTGCAGCCCTGAAAAAACTATTCTGTAGTCGCTCAGGTGAAAGAAAGAGGATTTTGGGTGGGTTGACTGAAAAGTTCCGAAGCAAGATTCTTTGGTCCTGGAAAGAAATATCAGATGTAATGCCTATTGCGACTACACCCGCTTCCTTCAAGATATTTACCTGTTCTTTTATCAATGCGGTAAGAGGAGACACAACAATAGTTAACCCGTCGAGTTCCTGGGCAGCTAACTGGTAGATAATGGATTTTCCTTTGCCTGTCGGAGCAATACACAATGTATTTTGCCCATTAAGCAAGCTGGTTATAGCATCTTTCTGAAAAGTATATAGTTGCGATATGCCTTCCGTAAGAACACGATATTTATGGAGTAGTTGATCAGACATTTACTTTGTGGGGCTTTTTAAGCTTGTCTATGTCCTTCTTGTGTAGCTGTTCAATTTCTATCAGAAAAAGATTGGCGTATCCGTATTTCAATTTATCATTGGCTACGATCTTGTATTTGGCAAGGTGTGTCTTTAAAAGTTTAAAGATGATATGGTTATAAAATGTAAAATGATCGTATAAGTAATCGTAATTATGAATTGTTCTGAACTGACCATTGTAGGTGTCATCTACGACAAACTCCCTTGACTCATTAGTTAAATAAAATAATCCCCAAATGCTTTTTCTGGTCATCAATGTGAAAAGATCTGGTGCATACTTGTGTAATATTTCCGATCTGATCCCCTTACCTATCACACCTCTTAAGAGCGTCGGTGGGTGAACTAAGATGCTATATTTAAAATCATCTGGAGATTTTTCTTTACCTGAAGAAACTTTTTCTGGTATGTTATTTTTATAAGTGTTTACCGCATTTAATATATTTTCAATCGTATCTCGGATAAGGTAAGCTTCAGCTTTCTCAAATGAATGGCGGTAGCGATCAAGTTCTCGTTCTGGATTTTTTAGTGCGCCGTGCACCGTCCACAATTCTTCAGCGAAAATTTGATTTTTCAATTCATCCTGATCATATTCCTTGATTCGATCAAATGAAACCTGCAGTTTTTCACAATAATCTTTAATGCGCTGCTCCCATTCAGCAATCTTTTGTTTAAGCGCTTTTAATTCTTCTTTGTTTTTGTTAGCCTTGCTAAGTTTCATTCCATTTGGAAGAATATTTTCTCCCTCATCGATAATGTTGAATACCCGAGACCAATAAACTTTGAAGTTTTTCTCAATTAAACTCTGAATATCTTTAGGATCTCCATACTCAACACCAGTATTATCAATTTCTTCTTCGGGTGGATGTTTGGCTTCATCAGCGGGTAATTCCTTTACTAAGCTTTCGGATAAGATCAAGTTCATGACGTCTGAGATGTGCCGCCTGAACATCTTTTTAAATTCGCTTTCGCTTGAAAATGTCCAATAAAGATTTTGCGCTTTATGTTGGTTTTTAAAATCAGTGACCTTTTTATTTTGCTCGTCATTTAATAATGATGGCTTAATCGGTTTATCCGAAAAATACAGCATTAGGGGAAGTTGCTTCTTGATTGATAACAAAATTTCTTCTTCAGTAGCGGAACCTGCGGTTTTTGTCGGAAATCCAAACTTGGTCCAAAACATGCCGACAACGATATCTGCATGATTTAAGACCTGTTGATTAATGGCTTCCTGGGGGTGTAAACCATAAATGGGATAAGCGTGTGTTTCCCAATCTTGAACTTCAATTCTGACGTTTTTTGCTTCACCCTGTAACCGATTCCACTCTGCACAAAGTGCGCGTACAATGTTTTTTTCTTCAACAATATCGGTCGGGCAAGCCAAAAATAATATAAAGGTTTTGGTTTCTTTAGGCATTTTAAAATATCAGCTAGCTAAATGCAATGTATGAATATATAAACTAGGCGTCAATATTTTTTCAGATAGTGTTATTGCAAAATAGAATGGCCATATGGCTATTATTTAAATAACAAGATATTTTAACCGATTTTTATTTTTATGATGTCTCGTATACACGTTGTATAATAAGGGCATTGAGCTGTAACTGCCCTGTGCGCCCAACTGTACAGTATTATGTCCGTAACGGTTATTGATGCTGTATAATGCTTAGCCGGGGTGGTAAGCTTAGCCTACTGAACAACAGATTATTCAAATAGCAATAACGGCCGTCTTGACCTGTTTTTCGTTGGGTTATCAGTAATTTTGCATTCGAATATTTAAAAACCCATGTACAGACTAACTTTTGATATCTTTCCGGATACCGGCGAATCCAGGACTTCCTTATTTGGACCGGAAGTTGAAGAAAACAGGGAAAAATTTGACCTGCTGCACAGGGTATATGATATTGCTGCGATCCGTACGACACATCCAAATCATGTCTCGCCGCTCAAACCCAAACCAGAGCGGATGTGCCGCTTCTGCGGACGAAAAGCCGACGAAGTAAAATTCAAAAAAAGGGCGCATCTGATGTCAGAGCTCTTAGGGAACAAAGTCCTTTTTTCTGATTTTGAATGTGATGAATGCAACGGCAAATTCAGTAAGTATGAAGATCAGCTTGCTAACTACCTCGGTATTTTTCGTAGTGTAAACGGCACGAGAGGGAAAGATGGGCCTATCAAATATAAATCACCGGATGAAAGTTTTGTGATCATGCATGGTAAATTACCTGTGCCGGGTGAGCCGGATGGGCTGATCATCGAATCCAGAGGCGAAGATAAGAACCATTTTACCTTTGACACCGAAGGAAGGCTGATGACCGTACATGCACCGCAACATTCTTACCGGCCTTACCAGGTTTACAAAGCACTTTTGAAAATGGCATTGGGCCTGATCAAAGAAAAGGAAGTTGAAGATTATTTGTTTCTTTTAGACCAACTGATCAATACAGAGGAACAAGGAGATCAGACAAGTCCGTTCAACAAAGTGCTGATCACACGTCATCCCGGGCCGGGGTATCCTTCCCCGACGATGTTGCTGTTCAAAAAAAAGGCGGAAATTGCCGAGGCATTTCCTACCCATATTTTTTGCCTGCTGTATGACCATTATATGTTTCAAATCTTTGTACCCTGCAATAAAAAAGATCAATGGATGTACGATGGCATGCAAAACATTAACCTGCCCTATGTACCTCCGTTTCTGGATAAATACTTTGTAAAGCAGTTTGGTAAACCCAAAGGAAGGGTGATGGATTGTCGGTCAAATGAAAAAGTGAAGGGTAGTATTCAGGACTTTTCATTTTCTTTCGGCGGCTATGAGGACACGATCTTCGACGAAGAAGGTAACGTCAAAGAGGTAAGAAAGGGCTAACCGGCTTAAATTTAAAAGAATTAAAAATCATGGAAGAGCAGGAAAAATATACAGCGGATAAACCCGTGAGCGCTGAAAAAGAAGACCGTTTTCAGCGTTACCCATTTTCAAAAAGAATTGCCGATACTATTATTAATCGCTCCAGTTCGGAAAGTATTGTTTTTGGCTTGTTCGGTGCTTGGGGTGAAGGGAAATCCTCGGTGCTGAACTTTATCAGCCAGGAATTGGATAAAGCTGATCAGGTCATACAGATCCATTTGAACCCCTGGCGGTATAACGATGAAGACACCTTGCTGTATTCGTTTTTTAAAAAGATCACGGAAGCGCTTGGCAAAACCCTGGAAACCAAAGGTGAAAAAGTGGCCGGATTTATCAAAAAATACGGAGCCTCCGGCAGCGTATTTGGCTTTGACTTTTCAGGAATCGGGAAATCGATGGCCGAAGTGGACATGGAAGACTTAAAGAACCGCGTGGATGAGTTTTTAAGCGAGAGTGCAAGTAAAATTGTGGTTTTTATAGATGACATTGACCGTCTCGATAAACAGGAAATTTATGCACTCTTTCGCCTGGTGAAACTGACCGCCGATTTTTCCAACACAACGTATATTCTCTCTTTTGATGAAGCCATGGTGGCTGCTGCGATCGGTGAGCGGTTTGGTGCAGGCGATGTAAAGTCCGGGGCCAGTTTCCTTGAAAAGATCATACAGGTACCGCTGAACATACCCAAAGCCCAGCCGGAAGCGCTGAAAAAGTTCTGTTTCAATTTCGTGGACAATGCATTTTACGCCAACAAGCTCGATCTGCCTAAGGAAGAGGTGCAGCGGTATGTACTGCAGTTTACTACCAATATATTGCCGCGCTTGAATACGCCGAGACTGGCCGTACGGTATGGTAACACGATTTCCTTTTCTATCCCGCTGCTGAATGGCGAAGTGAATATGATCGACCTTCTCTTGATAGAAGCAGTCAAAATATTTTTTCCGGGGCATTACGAATTTATCAAGCATAATGCCCATTACTTCATAGGCTCTTATAAAGAAATATTTGGCAACGGCCGGGACCAGACCAAGATCGCCCAGTTGAATAAGCATTTAGACGAATTAGATAAAGAACTCCCTGCCCAGCAGCAGAGCCAGATCAGGAACCTGCTGGCTGACCTTTTCCCAGCACTGAATACAGTCTTTGGTAACTGGTACCAAAACGAAGGCGAGGAAAATGATTGGTACCGTAACAAGAAGATCGGCTCAGCAAGATATTTCGATCGTTATTTTTCTGTTGCGGTAATCGACGGTGACATTTCAGATATCGAATTTAACGAGTTCCTGGAAGGAGTCGCAGGAAGAACCGATGAGGAAAATACCCAAAAGATCACCAAATTGATGGAGGGCAGTATTCCGGGTAACCTGATTTCCAAACTGAGAAGCCGGGAAGATAGCATCGCCTGGGAACAGGTGGAAAAACTAACCAAAGCTGTATCCAACATTTCCGAATCTTTACCTAGCAGCGGCGGCATGTTGGGTTTTGGCTTTGAGACAACCTATGGGCAGGCTGCCATTTTTATTTACCAGCTGCTGAAAAACCACAAAGATAAAGACATATTCGCTATTGCAAAAGAGCTGGTGGCTTATCCTAAAGATTTCACATTTGCCTATAACATCAATAACTGGCTGCGCAACGGTGATCGCGACGAAGACAAACTTTTTACCGCAGTTCAGTATGATGAGTTGGCGGCGCTATTGTATAAACGAGCTGCGACCGATGCGGGTGAAGACAGTGTATTTGTTAAATTCCCGGACCATATCCATTATATCGCACCGGCATGGTCCAGCCAGGATAAAGCAGGGTTTGAAGCCTACGCTAAGACTTTTATGGATAAAGATAAATCCAATGTGCTGGCCCTGTTAAAAGCCTTTGTGCCAGTAGGTAGAAGCAATGTGCGGGAAGGAGAATATAAAGCGGATATCACCGACGGTCAGTATCGGTATATTACTTCGCTTTTTGATAAAGAGGACCTGATGAGGCGGATAACCAAAAATTTTACTTTGGAAGAAATCACCAAAGAGAAGCCCTATTTTATTGATTTCGGAGAAAAAGAATTTACGGAGCTCAATATGGTGCGCCAGTTTCAGCGATGGTACCAGTTAGAAGTGGACAAAGCAGTACTGGATGCGGAAGCAGGTGTTTAATTTTCTGTGTGTTCTCCCGTGGGACTGATAAATATTCTGCTGAAGATTTAAAGCGCAAGAAAATAGAAGAGGGTAAAACGGAATTGAATAGAATATGGACGCTGCATCCGGCCTATATTAAGGCAAAATACATTGCCGAGGAAGCCAGACAGCACAATGCATGGCTATACGACCCAATGATTAAACGCTGGTATACTCCCGAAGAATTCGTGTCGGAAACAAGCCAATTTCCTGATGACGCACAGATATTCACGAAGATACAAATAAGAAATCCCATCGACGGGACAATGCACGCTATAAACAGGTGGCCAGCATCTACGAAAAATTGCAGGCGTTTACTCAACGCCTGTTCGATTATTACAGCAAAAAGTAATACCTCGGGTGTTAAAAATATCGAGGCATGATACCTTCATGATACCTCAAAGACATTAGCGGATACCAAAATTAATTTTTATTTTTTATGAAACCGTTTGCTAAGTTTAACAAAATGAGGATGTTATAAAAAAATTCCAGGTATCACACCTCGATGATTTCTCCCAAAATATTAGTCGATACCCAATGGCTAGCAATTAATCTCATTTTTTATGATACCTCTTGCTCTTCGAATGCATTATTAGCCATTCTAAGTTAAACAAAATGAGGATGTTATAAAATATTTGAGGTATGATACCTCAATGATACCCCAAAAATATTAGTAGATATCCAACATTTGCTGTCATAACAAATCAATTAAAATTATGGCAACAGAAATCATTACCAAAGTTGACCTGGATGAATTCAGGGACAACCTCTTAAAAGACATCAAATCATTATTGGACCAGCCGGAGCAACCCCCTAAATGGCTGAAAAGCTACCAGGTAAAAAATATGTTAAAGATCTCTCCGGGAACGCTCCAAAATCTGCGGATCAACGGCACATTAAAGTATACCAAAATAGGTGGCATACTTTATTATAAGCAGGAGGACATTCAAAAGGTGCTGGAAGGCAACGCAAAATAGCGGACGTACCTGACAGGGGGCTTAATTACAATCATGAGATTTTTTAGCAGCAGTTTGGTATGAAAAAACACAATGATGTAGTGGACTCTTCACCTTCGATAGTTAAGGTGATCAAATATTTCTCAGATCAGTATGAGTTCAGGAAAAATATGGTATGCAGTGATATTGAGTGCCGCAAAACCGGGGAAGCAAATTTTAGAGTAGTCAATGAAAATAGCCTGTATATCGAGTTGCGTAAAGACGCAGGGATAAGAGCGTCGATCTCCGATGTATTGGTATTCCTGGGATCAGAGTATGTCGAGGAGTACGATCCCTTTGAAAGTTATTTTGAACATATCAAGAACCTCTACAGTTTTGACGAGCACGGAGACTATATTGATAAGCTTGCAACCTACATATCTGCCAACGATCAGCAGCGTTTTAATCTGCAATTAAAGAAGTGGCTGGTAAGAACGGTTGTATGCGCCTTAGTCCCGGAGTACTTTAATAAGCAGGCATTTATCCTGGTATCCGATATTCAAAATAGTGGGAAAACCACTTTTAGCCGCTTTCTGGTTCCCGGCCCGTTACAAAAGTATTTTGTAGAAAATATCAGCGTCGACAAGGATAGCCTGATTGCATTGAGCTCAAATTTTATTGGCATTCTGGATGAGCTTTCCACCCTCTCCCGCTTTGAAATTAATGCGCTAAAATCTGTAATGAGTAAGCTATTAGTAAATGTCCGGCACCCTTATGAGCGCAGATCAAAAATGACCCCGCGGCGGATCTCATTCTTTGGGTCTACCAATATGACTGAATTTCTCACCGATGAGGCAAACGTGCGGTGGTTATGCTTTGAGATCGATAAAATCGACTGGAAATATAAAAATGAGATCGATATTAATATCGTCTGGAGCCAGGCCTATTATTTGTGGAAGCAGGGATTTAAATATGATATGACCAAAGAGGAGGTCGAGCAAAATGAATTGGCAAACGAACAGTTCAGGATCATAAGCCCGGAGATGGAACTCATTCAAAAATATTATTATCCAGGTACACCGGACGACCATGACTCAAAATATACAGCTACCGATTTTCTTGATTATTTAAGTGATAAGGTTAACGGCAGGATAAGGCTGAATAAGCTGGGTTTGGGTAAGGCATTAAAGAAGCTTGGATTTGTTTGTCATTCAGTCAGGGGGTATGGAAGCTATACTTACCCGGTTAAAATTTATTATATCAAGAATAATGATCTTACTACATTACTACAATGACGTAAGATACTGGTTTGCAATGGTTTTAACTGTAGTAAGATTGAATTTATGTACTTACTACACCTTACTACAACTACTACAAAATGTAGTAAGTGTAGTAATGTAGTAAGTAGCTACAAAAAAACTTTTAAAAAGATTCCGGAACTGAAAAAATGGCTAAACTGGTTTTTTTCTTTCAGCCGGCAATATGGAAGCGATAAGGAGCAAGTTTGTGTTTTTGCGATGCAAAAACTCCCCGATACCTTCGGCATCAGGGCAAACTTGCCCTACATCTCCCGCTGGTCGCCTTCGGGGAAAAAACCAGATTTTTTAATTGGAAGCATCAATGGAAATCAATAATAAGTATAACCCAGAAACAAAAAAACATAAAGGCGGCAGGCCCCACAAAGCCATCAAACGGAGCAGTTCGCTGGTAGTAAGACTTAATCCAACCGAGCGCCTGCTGATCGAGGGAAAAGCCAGGGAAGCAGGAATGTTCCCTACCGCCTGGTTCAGGGCAGCGGCTAAAAGAGCGCAGGTCATTCCGCGCCTGAAACCGGAAGATATGCGCATCCTGCGGATGCTGTATGGTCTAGCCAATAATCTCAACCAGTTAACCCGGCTGGCGCACATCGAAGGCCTGCTTTCAATTCAAAGCACATGCAGGGAGATCGATGACACATTAAAATATTTAAACAGCGATGATCGGAAAATTAATGACCGGTAAAGATTTTGGTGGGTGCTTAAGATATGTTCTCAGCAAGGAGAAGGCCGTCCTTCTGGATGCCTGCGGAATAAGGACTGATGGCAAGAGATCCATTATCCAGGATTTTAATACCCAAAGAAAACTTAACCCCAATCTAACTATTGCAGTGGGTCATATCGCCCTAAGCTGGAGCATGCAGGATAAGGGCAAATTAACCCCGGATCTGATGGCTCAGCGGGCAAAGGAATATATGATTAAAATGAAGATCAATAATACACAGTACCTGATCGCGCAGCACCGGGATAAGCCGCACCCGCATATCCATATCGTATATAATAGGGTTAATAATGAAGGCAAAACCATCTCCGACCAGTTCCAGAAACAGCGCAATGTAAAGGTCTGTAAAGAGTTGACACTACTGCATGGTTACTACCTTTCGCCGGGCAAGGAAAGCGTTAACAAGGGGCAGCTAAAAGGCCCGGACGGGGTGAAATATGAGCTATATGATACCATAAGAACGGTCCTTAAACATGCCAAAAACTGGCCTTCATTGGAGCGGATGCTTAGCAAGGATGGGATAGCCATTCGGTATAAATATAAAGGTGCGACCAGTGAGATCCAGGGTGTCAGTTTCAGTAAAAATGGAATGTCTTTCAAAGGCTCACAGATCGACCGAAGTTTAAGTTATGGCAGGATCGATCAGCAGATAATTTTTAACCAGCAAAAAGAATTTCCGCAAAGCAGGGAAGAGGTTCAAAATATAAGCCCTGAAACTGAAATAACAGAAACGGTTTATTTGGAGCAGGAAAGTGATCATGAAAGAATCCGGCAGGTAGTTAACGGTGTAATGGAAGAATTCTTAAGGCCATTCCGGGCAGCAATGGATCAGGATGATGATTTATTAAGAAAAAAGAGAAGGAAAAATGAAAGATATGGAGGATACAGAAGATGAAGATCGAAGAATTAACGGACAGGCTGAATGATACCGAAGCGGTATTAGCGCAACAGGGAAAGCGAATAAACGAGCTTGAAAACAAGGAAATCAAAATGGCGGATTATACGCCGGAATTAAAGGCAATCCACGATGAACTAAAAAATATGAATCCTGAGGCCAAGCTGGATCAGCTGATGGCAAAATTTGATAAAATTGAAAACTTGTTTGAAAATCAGCCAAAACAAGTTAACCGGCAATATCGTTTGCTGCTTTTCCCGGAAACTGACCAGGGCCAGTATTATAAGATCGTATTTGGCAGGCTAATTCCCTGGAGTATTTTTTTTATGGTGGCTACTTATTTATTTTTTTTGGCAGAAAACGGAATTGAAGCCTGGGGCAACGTCCGGTATAATCAGCAGTCAGAGCAATGTGTCAGGGCCTGGCTTTATTTGAATGATCATGCCAGCAAGCATATTAAGAAAGCGATGGATCAGGCCTGGGAAAAAAGTTTAGTTAGTAAAGAAAAATAATAATTATCTATGGTAATAACATCGCAGTTGGGACAAGACTATCATTTAAACAATGTTCGATAGCTTTCTTTCATCTTACGAGCATTATCATAAAAGGAATAAGTTAAATCTTTGAATTGATTGCAATAAGATTCTATCAAATTTTTTTGATTTTGGTATCTTAACGAACATTCCAATAATGCCTGATTTAATTCTACCGGTTGTAAGAGTTGAAAATATGTTTTATTAATATCTATATTATTTTTACTAAGAGCCAACAATGGTTGTACAAAATAATCATTGGTTATTTTCGAGTTTGTAAAATTCTCTTGTCCACGATACGTCATAATAATTTCTTCTATTGACCTAAAATAGGTTGCTAAATCAGGTTGGATAGCTCTTGCATATAAAGTTATTTTGATATTCTCAACAGTGGGTTGGGCTCTTCCTAAAGCTCTATTCCGGGATTCATTTGCCTCGATATTTAATTCCATGAATTTTTGGGCTTCAGCAAATGAATCCTTGTGAAAAAGATTCAGAAATTCGATGGTTGCCCAAACATTATTAAAAGCAATCCTTATCATTTTGCGATTGCGAAATCGTATATTTTCTATACCATTAAATACGGCATTATAGAGATTCTTATATCCTAATTGATTGAAAATTCCCACAGCAGAAATTGACTTGGCAGAAAAATTGAATGAGCCATTGTGTTCTATAATTAATTGCTGACTGTATAATTCATATCCGATGGCCTGTTTATATATCCCCCGAATTAAGTTGAATAAATTTAACTTTAAAAGCTTACGATGATTTCTTCTATCCAAATAGCCTCCAACCGCCTTAAATATTACCGTAATTAATATACCCGCTGAAAAAGTAAAAATTGTAACTAAGATATTAGCAACGGCATCTGTCCCTATACCAAATGTTCTATGTAAAAATTCGATAACTTTTAGAATCATCTGTTTTCTAAATCAATTAGTATTTATATTAAAGGATTTTATGAATAAGCGTAAAAAAAGATTTCAAAAGAAGATAAAGAATATGCTCTAAAGTTACTTCAAATTTCAATTGATGGTTGGACAAAGCTTGTAGAAAATAATTCTAAAAAAAAGTCTCTTTAAGTCTGTAATATACATCGCAAGTTTTAACTGTATATAAAATTCATTTTTCCCTTCCACCATATTGATAATTTCTTTATTAAGCATATCTATGCGAGAGGTTGGGACAAATTAAATCAATTGTAGAATAAATCCTAACGCAAATAAAAGATACCCAATCGTATTAATGATTTGAGATTGTGTTTTGGCTTTAGTAAATTCTTTACCCAACTCTTTAATTTTTGGAACAACTGCTCCTTGTCCGTAGGTTCCATAAGTAGGCGTAACTATGTCAACAAATTTGGTCATCACATCTATTACTTTGTTTGAGCCAACAATAAGAACTATTGCACCAATAGTATTTAATATGAGTCCTAATTTTGATAATGTTAACCAGTAAGCATTCATTTTTTAAGATGCATTGTATTTATAGTAAAGATTTTTATGAAAAAAGATAAAAAAGGGGTGTCAATACCTTATCTATTTTGTTTAAGTAGTTCTACTTTTTCTTGTTCACTTTTTAACAAGCGTTCAAGTAGAGAAACCTTTTCATCATAAAGTTCTACAATTTTATCAATTGGATTGAACGTAGGATAATAGAATACGGATGCTGCCTGATCATGGTTGTTTACTGTACTAGCAATGATATTAATGGCAGCTTCTTCGCTAAATCTTTTAATAGCTTCCGAAGGAACACCCAAAACTTTAGCAATTTTCTCTAAAATTTCATCTTCAATAGTTTCGCTTTGCTCAATCTTAGAAACAGCTTGTTGGCTTATACCCAATTCAAGCGCAAGATGCTCTTGTTTAATACCTCTGAGGTCGCGAATTCGACTGATTTTTCTTCCGATGTGTAAGGTCTCTGCCATAGGTCAAATGTATTGTTAAAACGTAAAGGTAACAAACAACTCTTTAATTGTAAAGTACAACCTACTATGGTTCGGTACGCTGGATTGGTGAATTTATTTTGTTATGCCGGTTAATACAGGCCGGTATAAATCAAACATTATGGATTTCGGAACCTATGCGCCCTGGGAACACTATCCAAAGACGTTGACCCATTCGGAAATGATGGATCCATTGTCAGTGGTGGCTGATTTTTTTGGTTGTGACTCAGTCAAAGGGCACGGAAAGCAATTAAAAGTGTGGCGATATTATGTGATCAATGATAAGCATTACGACAATGAACGGCATGGTCCCGGAACGTTGCTTTTTGATTATGATATGAATCTGAAATTGCTGGAGGCGGTCTACCTTTTATACTGCCATTACCAGAAGTATGCTTACCGCAGGGAAAAGATTTCGGACGAACAGTTACAACAGGAAAAAGAGAAATGGGCCTATTTTCCTACTAACTTATCCCACAAAGAACTGCTTGAACCTTACAAGGCAGTAAAAAAAGTGTTTAAAAAAATCGGCCCGCAACAATACCGGGATTTACTTCATGAATGGCTGCACTCGGCTTTATATAATAAGGCAGATTTTGAGGGGCTAAATGCAAATGATATGATTACGGTTTATGAAAACCTGCTTAAACTGTATTCGGCAGCCTGGCTGATCCATCAAAGGGAATCTGAACGGCCGAAACTTGAAAGGACCGGGAAAAAGGTTGGTATAACGGAACACGCACAATATCCAATTGAAATAAGAAAGATAGCCCCTAACCCATCGGCAGCGGAAAAGTTAGCTCTGGAAGAATTAAAAAACTTGATTTTAAAACGATTCCCTTTTGTTCAACTGATTATTCACTTGGGTACGCATCCCAAACCCTTTATGTTTTATGTGCTTATTTTAATAAATGACGAAGAAAAAACACCCGAGCATGAAATCGGTAATAAGATCGAAGACCATTGCCAGTACCTGGCGAAGGTCCACGCGATTGTTCATAAAGCAAACAGTGCAAAGGAAGCACTCAATATGGGCAGGCGTTTTTGGGCTACCGTTATGGATAAGGGCGTTGTAGTATATCAATCATCAGAATTGATACTGCCGGAGCATCAGGAAATAGCCAATGAAACCTTGGTAGAAAGAGCAAAATTTAATTGGGAGAGGTGGGGAGTACAAGGCAAAGATTTTTTGAAAGGTGCGGAATTATATAGGGCCGGTAACAATTTCAGACTTGCTGCCCTTCTTTTGCACCAATCGGTTGAAAGTGTATTAAAAGCAATTATCCAGGCAATTATAGATTACCGGGTGCAAATGCATAATCTTTCAAGGCTATTAAGGCTAACCTTGCTATTTTCCGATGACCTAAAAAATGTGTTTGAACTTGACACCATAGATGGGACTCAAATATTTACTCTATTGCAAAATTCTTATTCACAGTCAAGGTACAACAGCGTATTTGATCCCGACCAGGAATCAATTGGGATATTAGCTCAGCGGGTAAATAAGTTTTACCAAACGGCAGAGAAAATATACAAGCAATTTATTGAAGATTCCAAGCCTTAGTCCTCCAGTTTTAAGCGCTCGAACATGGAGTTATAAGTAGCAGATTACTAAACGACCAATTCTTAATTATCATGTGTTTAATAGCCGGTAACCAGTATAAAAGCTGTTTCATCACGCAATTTTCGAATTTCAATGGCGAGGCCGCCCTTAATCATTCTAGCTGCATCGGTGAAAACACGGTGCAAAATACCGTTAAAATACCGTTAGTCACTGTTTGTCAATTGATTATATTGCTTACCTAAACTATTGACATATGAAATCACTTTACTTTCACGCGGCTTTGGCTGTTTTCCTGTTGGCACCTTTGTGCGCTTTGGCGCAAAGTTCGCCGAAAAGAGTGCTCGGCTCGTTTATTTATAACCATAAAGTTTATAATTACGAGTTCGTCGAGGAAAGTTCGGATAGCTATAACCTGAAGATCAGCGGCTTCCCGTCTAATGCGGCTGCATCGGCAGAAAGTGACGCGAGCAAAGTGGCAAAAGAGACTACAAAGAAGGATACGACAGTCACAGACACTACAACAGCTGCAACAGACACATTAAAGAAAGTCCCTAGTGTCACGGACGCCAGCTCATCGGCGCATAATCTTGACTATGCTTTTTCCGAGTTAAGTCAAACCGTGTTTACGGAAGTATTTACGACGCAGATGGCCGACAAATTTAAAGTGGATATTAACGATGGATTGAAAAAAGAGGCGATCGAGCTATTTTTCAAAATAAAGGCGAGGCTTGATTTCCTCGATGATGAACCGGTGACGGCGAACCTGATACTTAAAAAGGATGTTGTGTACAGTGTATTAAAAGCAAACGCATCTTCCTATTATCACGCAGGTCTAAGTGATCTCTTAGTGCCGCACCGCGTCGACCGGGTAATGGTTGAAACGCAGGATGGAGCTATTAAAAATGTCTCAGTGCACCTGGTCAATCCGAAAGCTCCGAATGATCCTGCGCTTTCCTCACGGAAATTCATTGAATTTAAGAACCAGTATCCAATCAGTATTTCCAGTAAGTTTGATGCTGACCGGCTTGCAAACATCAATCTGTACAGCTTTAATTGTAACGGAATAGAAGGCTTAACACGTTATATTAAGCTGTCTGATGTACTCGCCTTAGACATCATTCTTGAAAATAACAAAGAAGACTACAGCCCGTCGGACCGAGTAGTGACCTTGTCGCCAAGCCAGCCGATCGTGGAACTAAAGAAGGAAAAAAGATCACATATCCTGGACGTGTCGGCATTTACCGATTTTGTTGGTTTAGACCAAGAACAACCCAATGGTTTGATCCAGATAGAAGTGAAGAGGAAAATAAACCTGAATACAAAGTCTCATCCGTGGTTTGATTTTGGAGGGAAAACAGATCTTGGTGAAAGTTATAATCTTTCCGGTTATGATGTGGCATGGACGATGTCCAGGAACAAGAAATTAACCTACTATACGCTGACTCCTTCGAAGGCTGCGAAAAAGGACACGACAAAAAGGGCCAACAATGAATCTGACAGCACATTGCATATCACAGTCAGGAACCGGAAACTGCGGCCCACTTATTACGGATTTTTTGGAAGTATCGAACCGCGACTTCTTTTTTCTAAACTGGACGGCAACAACCGCTATTATTTATTGGATACGCCCACGTTTACCAGTAAAAAATTGAACCCTCTTAAAAATTACCAATATCAGCTTGCTTCATTCGGGTTCAATCTGAATATGGCTAAAGTGAGTTTTCCCGACCTTAAATTTAGCTGGAATCTAATTGATGCAGGTGTATACTGGTACCGCAGCCGGGTACAGGCTGCTTGGGATACCGTTAGCAAGCATTCTGCTCCACTTAATAATGGGATACTGAATCTATCCACTCACATAGATTTTCACCCGGCAGGTAATTGGGGCCTTGGCTTTGCCGTGGGACGTATCTGGCAACATATTTGGAACAACGATTATAAACTGCCGGTTCAGGCTGGATTATGGCAGGCGGGATTTGATGGATTTTTATCAACCAATGATGATTCGAAGCTGTTCTTCCGCTTCCGTTGGACAGGTGAGGCGCATCACTTCAATAACAATTTTACACAGATACAATTAGGCTACTCAATGAATATTTTCACCGGGTCTAGCCTGCCGAATAAATAAATTGATCCGGGCCGGTATGACCATATTTGTACCGGGTTTTTTTGCTCGAAAATACCGTGAAAACACGGTATGCGGGTTCATTAAATTTTATGTAGCTTTAATTGCATGCTAAACCACTAAACCATGAAAATACACCTGTTGGACATGGGCCTGACCAAATATGGCGACTGCCTGGTCATAGATAACGGCAACCGGAGGATTCTGATAGACGGTGCCCACCCTGGCGACGCCAACAGCGTCCGTACGCAACTAAAAAAGATACTCGGCCAAGAACCTCCCTTTGCATTCGACCTGCTGGTGGTGACCCACTGCCACAGCGACCATATCGGCTGCTTGCCTGACCTGGTGGCAATGGACGTTGTTCGGTTCAAAAAAGCGCTCATCGCCGACGAAAAACTTGGCTTCGGAAGAGCGGAAGACGGCACCGGCCCATCGGACGCGCCGGGTCTGACCGGCACGCAGAAAACCCTTATCGCCGCCATACAGGAAGAGGACCACAGCAGTCTGTCCGATGGGGAACTGATGCAGTTCCTGGATGATGCTGGTACCCTGGAAACGAAATATATACAGATGCTGAAGACGTTTATGCAGACGGGGACACCTGTGCTGCGTTATGGGCGCGACTTGGTGACGGACAATGCGTCTAAAGCGGCTGCGGTAAAGGCTTTCGAAGATGAATTTGCAGATTTCGGGCTGCATTTGCTCGGGCCGACACAGGACCATTTGCTAATCTGCGCCGACCAGATCGCCCGGGGTGGTTCCGATGCCGCAGATGCCGCTGCCGGAGCCGATGATAATTCGATACTGAATACTTACCGCCGCATGGTCGCCGAAGGAGTCGGCTCCGATGAGGCCGAAGGAAAGGATATGCCAGGAACGGGTGCGGCGAAGAACTGCCAGAGTATCGTATTGAAAGTGACAGGAGACGATGGCTGGTCGGCTTTACTGGCCGGCGACATGCAGTTCGCCAAACCCGAGATCGGGGGGCTGAAGGAACTGATGCCGGCTTTACTAAAGAAATCTGCTGCTGCCGGCACCTATGGATTTATTAAGCTGACGCACCACACCGCTTATAATGCTTTGGACGAAACGGTCTATCAGGCATTTAAGCAGACCGACTTGTTCGCCCATACGGGAGGCAGGAACGATGTGGGCCACCCCTTCAAGGGGGCGCTCGATGTGTTGAAAAACCATTTGCCCGCAGTGGAATTCGCACGCAATGATCGGAACGGGATCATTACGGTAGGAAAAATGAACGGGAAGCTACAGTTTACGTTGTCTCAGGGGGCGCTTAATGATTTTAGTTTGAATAAAGTGTCCGATGCGACGCCTGAAGGCCGTTCCACCGCTGCTTCTGCGACTGCCGCAGTTGCGGCACGGGCTTCGGCCGGCTCCTCGCCTGTTATCGGCAGACAGGTGACGCCTTTGCCGAATAGCTTTGTCGAGGTACATACGAAATTACCCCACCGGAAGACCAGGGTGACCATTACAATCGATGTCGACCCGGCGGGGGACGTGGGGCAAGGCGAGGGACTGGCACCCGGGCATGACAATCCTCTGCTTGCGGCAGAGATGCGGCAATTGCCGCCATTGGTCGTCATCAGCAGCTTCCCGAAGTTAGCGGCCAATATCGGCGCGGAGAACGTCAGCCGGCTGAAACAAATGCTGGCTGCCCAGCCGCAATTGAAAGTACTTGATCTTGCTGGGGACCTCGGCATCGCGGAAAGCGCGGCTCCGCAAGTGAACGCTTTGCTGCACGGCGGAAAATATAAGGGTGTATTGATCATAGGCGGCTATGATGTAATTCCCGCGCAGCGTTTGAGCGTTCTAAATGCTGCCTTGCGGCAGGAACTGATCCGCAAGAACCAGCTGGCCGGCGATGCCGATGAATTTATCGTCTGGAGTGACGACCTGTATGCCGACCCGGACATGGACGGGCTGCCGGAACTGCCGGTGAGCCGTATTCCAGACGGAGGAGATGCCGTTTTAATGTTCGCCGCCCTTTCGGCGTCCGATTTCTCGGTACAAGCACGCTTTGGTATCCGTAATACACGCAGACCCTTTGCCGAAGGTACATTCGCTGGCATACCCGGGAGCGTGGGCATCTTGAACGTCTCTGAAGAATGCAGCCCTGAACATATTGCCGCCGGCGATGCCGCCGGGGCGGTCTATTATATGTTACATGGTTCCGACCAAGACGCGAGCCGTTTCTGGGGCGAGACCCAGGACGGGGAGGAATTCGAAGCGGTCTGTTTGGACAATATACCGGGAAGCACGCCGGGGACCGTCGTGTTCACTGGCTGCTGCTGGGGCGCGCTGTCCGTTTACCAACCTGCTTCTGGCCGGAGGGGACTGGCAGAGCTTAAGCGGAAGACGGCGGCGGACTCTATCGCCCTGGCGTACCTCAAATCGGGCGCGCAGGCTTTTGTCGGCTGTACGGGTTCGCATTATTCGCCTTTGCAGTCGCCATATAACTATTACGGGAAACCGATGCACGACGCTTTCTGGCAGGGAATGGCCTCCGGGTTTAAACCTGCCGAGGCGCTTTTCCGGGCGAAAGTCGCTTATGCACAGGCCATGCCGCACGGCCGGACCGATCCTTTCAGCCAGGCGGTGGAAATAAAAATCCTACGGGAATACACCTGTATAGGGCTGGGCTGGTAGTTTGATTTGTGCAAAATAGTTTGTAACTTTACTTAGTATAAGATACAGGAGGTAATTATGATCTCATCGAGTTTGAAGAATTTTGTGTCGGGCCATATGAAAAATATGGAGGTGGTCGCGGTGACCGCTCGACCCATTAATAATGTCAGCGATGATAGCGGGGGGGCGCCTTCCCTTGAGGAGTTACGCCGCAAATACCTGGGACTGGATAGCCAGCCGCAGGCTACTGAAGCTGATGCAGCAGCAGATGCGGTGAATGAGGAGCCGGAAAATGTCGAAGTCGCGTTGCTCCGCAAGAAAAATTTCGTTGCGGATGACAAAAGTGATGACGCTGACCAGCGGACGATCATTAATAGCAAAGAGAATGGGTTGTTAGGGGCACAGGGCTAAAACGCTTTTTTAGAAAAGAAGCGGGCTCACAAGGTTTAATTTTAAGGATTAGAAAAGATAACACTTCCAAGAGAGAAGGGGTAACAAGGCTTAATTTTAAACCTTTTGTTTCGTGAATTTAACACAGAATTTACTTGTTTGAGGGTAGGCAGGAAGCCGAGAGTAAAGGACAAGAGGAGCTGAGTTAATTAGATCAAGTAGTGAGATAACTTCAGGTTATCCTATGAAATGGAACAGCTATAATTAGTTAGTTTGCCATTTGAGACGAATCTAAGCTTGAAGATATTTCTTTAATTGTACCGGAAGTAATTACGTTTATTTCTGAATTTATTCGTTCGAGTGCCATAGAAACATATTCACTATTTATTTCAATTCCTATGAATTTTCGATCCAATTCTTTGCAAATTTTACCTACTGTACCAGAGCCAAAAAATGGGTCTAATACAAACTCATCTTTTTTTGTCGAACATTCAACACATCCGATAATTAAGTCCTCCGGAAAAATAGCACTATGTTTTATGTTATTTGCCTTTGTAGGCACCTCCCAAACCGATCGCTGCCTCTTGCCATTTTCGGCTTTCAATGCTTCAGCATCAAATTGATAGCGTTCGGATTTCGATAAAAGAAAAAGATATTCGTGATTTCTATAAGGTCTATCTTTTACGCTTTCGGGCATTCCATTTGGTTTATGCCAAATAATATCACTTCTTAAATACCAACCCGACTCCTGTAGCCTGAATGCCAATTTCCAAGGTATGCCGATTAGATCCTTACGTTTTAAACCTGACGGTGTATCAGGTCTTGTAGTCATTTTTCGCGCTGGGTTTTTTTTATCGGAGGCCCTATATTTACGGTTTCCGCTTGTGTAACCATCACCTATATTTAACCATAAAGTTCCATTTTTCTTTAAAATGCGTTTAGCTTCATTAAAAACCAGCTCAAGCTTCAGGAAATACTCGTTTATTTCATTTTCCAAACCAATTTGTCCCTGTATATTATAATCTCTCATTCCCCAATATGGGGGTGACGTTATAATACATTGCACAGAATTGGAACGTAGACGTTTTAATACATTAACGCAATCACCAATAAAAATTATGGAATCATCGATTGTAAGTTGACTATCTATCAAGGCCATAGATACCTCGATATTAGTAATTAAAGTCAGAGCCCAAGTCTAACGCTATATTAATCAATCGTCTATCTTCACTCATTTTTGCCAATTCAACAAAAATATAAATGATTTGTCTTAATTTTTCCTTAGCTGCGCCGTCAAGATTTTCAGACAATTTATTAAATACTGAAATATTCGTCTTCAACGTTTCTCCAAAACTTATTAAAACGTTGATAATATCATCAGAATGCTTTTGTTTTAATATGGAAACGTTCCGATTAAGAATATTCTTTATCTCTGGTTGATCATTAATTAATTCTAATAATCCTCCTAATAAATCGCTAATGTCGTCGATTTTATAGTTCATTACCGTTTCGATCGACGCAATATTATTGGATCTATAACCATCTAAAAATCCTGCAAAGCTAGAGTTTTTCATATTCTTTGGTTATTTGGATTTACTTTTTTAATTTATTAAGTATTTCATCCAGTCTTTCAACAGGAGTTGGTCCTCCATTGATAGAAATCGATTCTTCCAGCACCATAACCGCTTTCTTTAGCAGTTTCAACCCAGTCATACTGGAAAGTATAATTCCCAAATTTAGTGATTTTGTTTTATTATCTAAAAGGCTTCCTTTAGATAACTTATTAACTTCTGTCGAAACTCTGAGTTGTTCCTCTTGAGGGACATTTTTCATTATTGTAAAACAAATTGTAGGCAATGCTAATTTGGCTTTTTCGAAATCTACTTTTTCCATTATGATTTCGACTTCTGTTAACTCGTTATCAGAACGATGCTGATCGAAAGCGCGATCTGCGGCATTCAAATAAACCTGTAGTATAGCTGAAAAGCCAATATCCGCCTGCTTGTCGCCAACTTTAATATTGGCAATTGAACTTCGCAGTATCGCTAACGCCGATGTTCCAGCTATAAATATTTGAAATACAGAATGGCCAGTCGCGATATTGAATTGTAATACAAGATAGTAAGCTAAAACTGATGCAAGACCATTTATAGCCAAATAAACCCAACTAGCAAAGACCTTAATTATTTGCGAGAAATTTTTGTAACGACTTAACAACTCAGCTATTGCAACTAAACAACCAAGTACAAAGGTGGAACAATATTGAAAAAACATGTTAGCAGGTCAGGTAATTGTTTATTATACAATAATAAACAATCTTTACGTTTATTTCTCTTTATTAATTTGTTTCTTTGTTAGCTCTTTTTTTATTTGTGTAATTTCATAGTCCTTATACTGCATACTTGTATGATGAGACAGAAGCCCTTTATATTTAGCATGATGTCTTTTATTATATGGTCGCAAAGGGCTATCAATATTTATAAACTTTAATTGTCCAAATCTTAAGCCTGGAAATAATTTAACTGGATTAGGTCCAGCATTATAAATTTCCAACGTTATGACCCCTTCAAATCCAGGATCAATAAATCCAGCTGTCATATGAATTTCTAATCCCAGTCTCGCGAAGCTACTTCTTCCTTCAATTTCTGCCGCAATATTTTCCGGCAACTTAAAATATTCCATTGTGTGCCCTAAAATAAATTGGCCCGGAGAAATTGTAATTGATTCCATGTAATCAAGGTCAATTAATCTCGAATTAAATTCCGCGTCATTTAGAGATTGTTGATCTGTAAAATCAATAATGCCATATTTATTCTGATAGTACAATTGAAACGAGGTTCCCAATCTGACATCTAACGAAGTTGCTCCCAATTGTTCATTAAGGTCCATTAATGGGATGACCTTTAGTTTATTGCTTTTTAATAATTGGAATATATTTATGTCTGAAAGTTGACTAATGCCGGTGTTGGATATTGATAAATGTGGCGTTAATTTATCTTCAAACTCAGTTTCAGTTTTGTATTTTGCTTCCGAGTAAAACAAATCAAACCATTCCGACACCTGGATAGAACGCAATATAGATTGATCAAATCTTTTGAATACCTTTAAAATATTTTTCTCATAACTGTTAATAAGATCGTTAAGATTTAACGAGGCTAAATTGATTAATATTTCGTCTTTTAGGCCATTATTCCGATATAACCACGCCGACAATAAAATTTCTTGTACGTATGTTGGCTTTTCGGCTAAATATGTTTTATTGATTTGCTTACTTGGTATCGGTAATCCTTGAATTAAGAGATTGCTAAGTGACCGAATAGTATCTTCTTCAATTTCCTCAGTATATTTAATAAGTGGCTGTAATAAAACATTAACAGCTTCAGTTCCAAATTTCAAATCCGAATTATCAATTTTAAAAAAATATTTTCTAAAAAATTCTCTAAAATAAATATACACCTCTCTATTGTCCTCATTCTTAAAACCGGATGTATCACTTTCATCAAAGTATTCAATTATAGTTTCACTCAACTCCAAAGTCTTGGTAAGATCGTTAAATAATGTTTTTTCAAATCGATGCTGAAGAATGTTATAGATAAGTTTTAAACGAAAAAGGGGAATCGGATAATTAACGTTGTAATTTGAGCCGGTTTCAAATATAAATGAGGAATATTGTGAAAACCAAAATGCCGGCCCCAGGACTACACAAGCAAACAAGTCACACCAGCATTCGGTGAGCCATGATTTAATATTCACGTCGCTTTTACTTTTATAAGAATTAAGCACGTCGATTTGGCCTAAAGTTAAAAATCCCTCAAATTCTTTTTCAATGTCGCCACTTTGGAAAAACTTGTTATCGATGATATTGTGTCCCAACTCATGAAGTAGTGTTGGCCATCTGCAAGGATTGTTTGTGTCAATTCTTGGGATGGTAATGTGGATTGTATTTTGGTTATTATCAGATGTATCAAAGCTTCGGATATTCTCCTCAAAGTCATTATTGAAATCTAAAATTAACTTATCGAGCGTTTCATCCTTAAATTGTTGTAGGGGATCTTTTACATAAACAGAATCGCCTAATTCTTCGCTAACGTAAATTGATATTTGCTTAGAATCCTTGTTTTCTCCTTCCGTTTGAGTTTTTTTATTATTCAAACTCACCACGTGCTTGTCAATCATCCTACTAAATCGTCTGAGCTCTATTGGTTCAGATGGTCGAGGTAAATGATTTAAATATCTTTTATGCAATATATTTAAACTATTTAATAGCCGTTTTATATTAGTCATTATTTTATTAATGGCCTCCTGTTCATTATCGCACAATAAAATTTTGGTATTTAACTTAATCGACATCTCTATAATTTTCATCAACCAAGTTTTATAGCTTTCGATAAAAATTAGTTTGTCTTCGACTTTTGAGTCGGCGCCACGGTAAAACTCGCTGATTATTTCGTCTAAATGAAGATAAAACCTACTTGTTCTCTCAATAAGTTCAAATAAATATAATTGAGCTGTTTCCGTTTTCTTAAATCCCATAGGTGAATGTATCTTTTGGTTTTCCCATACGATCTAAAATTGTTACGGTCATTTGAAGTTCAGCAGGCTTCAAAAATTTCTCAATTTTTTCCCGCAACTCTTTTATAGGAATTTCTTTTTTGGCCTCTATCTCAAAAAATTTGCTGTCCCCTAATAAATCATTAATCAAGGTTTGCTCAGGCAAAGAATAACTTACAGCAATTATTAATTTCTTTTGTCCTGTTTTTTCCGAGAGTTGCAATAGAATTTTATCAATTAATGTGCTGGTTGCTGGATAATCGATAATACAATGCGTAAGGTCTAAAGTGACTTCCGGCTCATTATCAATATTAATTTGATCCAAAATAGATTTGATCTTGTCTGAATTACCAGCATCGTTAACCTTAAAATCGGAATATAACGCTATAGTTTTCATATTATCTTTTTTGCATATAATTCACCATAATAAAAGAATCCAGTGTCTTTGCCAATGTTAAAGAAGTTTTTTCTTATCTCACTATGAACTATTGAGTTAATACTGCTTAGAATACCTCTGCTATTGGCATCAAAAACTGATAGGTTTAATCCAATTCCCTTTGCTCCATCTAAAATCAAAGACATTCCCAATCCTTTGTTTTCCGTTGAATGCGTCTTTGTTGTAAAACCCCGATTTAAAGCTTCACGATAGGTTTGGCTTAAGTCCCAAAACTTATGCCTTTTTTCGTATATCCTTTCAGGCAAATGATTTTTGATGTTCTGATTGATACCTACACCTAAATCACCAATTGAAAATGAAATTTTAATTTTATTCGAGGCATCTAAAAACGATACATCTAAACCAATAAAAGCGTTACTATTAGTATGATCAGCGCTGTTTTTTGCAATTTCATTTATTATAGATGCGAGTTGAGGTAAAATAAAGTCATATTCTTGATAGAATGGAGCCAAATTTTTATATATCCATTCCTTAAGATGGTCCAACGCTTTTCTCCTATTCTCATATTCATCATATTCTATATTATATATGGGGAATGACGTTTGAGATATATTTTTACTTTGAGGTGTTGAATTCGCAAAAACCTTATTTTGTTCTGAAAATAAGCTGGTTGGATTGCTATATTTATTTAGGATACTTACGAAATTTAATCTTGAAACTTCATATCCTATCTCACATTCGCTGATATTAGAATACCAGCCATTTTTTATTTTCTCGTCGTTTAAAAACTTTAAAATTTGGAGAAGAAATAAGTTAAGACCAGATGAATTAAGGATGTGACAGTTTGTGAAATCGAAAAATATTGTATTATCTTTTTTTTCAATATTTTGAATGGGTAACAACGCTGGAATATAATCAGTCAGTTCAGGCCAGACTTTGATATTTAAATCTTTCACAATTGTGGTTTACAAACAAATATGGAATTAAAAATGGCAACTAACCAATCTCTAGTATTGGATTTCAAAAATTAATAAAAAAAGGCAACCAAGAAATAGAAATCAAATATGATTACAATTCGGGGTTTGGTACAAAAAATTTATGATATTACTTTTACAACATGAGAATTTATTGCGACAGTAATATCTTTAGAAAGCCGAAGCAAAGAAGAAGTCGAGCTTATTTATAGAGTTTTTTATAAAGCTAACTATCCGCTATAAAAATCAATTGAACCAAGATGACCGGAAAGTTCGCTTAGGTAATGGGGGGGCAGAATCCGCCGTTGAGCCGAATGTCGTAGTTTCAGCACTGCTGCGA
The DNA here is from genome assembly GCA_028287895.1 of Mucilaginibacter sp. Classification (GTDB taxonomy): domain Bacteria; phylum Bacteroidota; class Bacteroidia; order Sphingobacteriales; family Sphingobacteriaceae; genus Mucilaginibacter. Next base: position 59,426 of record JAQBOV010000046.1, read on the forward strand.
TCGGGCTTCTTTGAACCAGCCTCAGTAGCGCCTGCAGCTGTGGCATAGATCAAAAAGCCGTTGACTACCCCCACGAAGTAGTCGGTTACTTTCGTTTCTTTGGCTAAATATACGCCTACAAGCGACAAACCGACGGCAACTGCCAAGGCGAGCCATTTTGGGTTAAAATCTATGGCTTTCTGTAATCCGTTACATATAAGATAAGTCGCACCGGACGCACCCGTGAGGGTTAACATACTCTCGACGGTAAAAAACTGAGCTGGTATTTCCATTGAAATATAATTTAGGTTCGATAAAACTAAAAAAAATATTTTAATCCAGTGTTTATTCCGATAAATAACTTATTTTTAATAATTACGTAAAAATATACCTGTTCATTGTCAGGGTTAAACCTTCTGGCATAAAATATGTTCAATAATAATTGGATGTAATTAAAATTATTTTTTTACTTTCGTACCCTATTAAGTAATTCATTCAAAGCTAGTTACTCATAATGCCGGAAATAATCGCAACGATGTCGGAAATATTCAAGAATGGAGAGGATTTTGAATTTAAAAAAGTCGACTACAGCACTCAAAAAATTTCAACTGAAATGAAGCGAGTAAAAGAAATCCAGAATGATATCCGCAAATCGGCCGACGCAGACCTGACCTCTATTAAGCATATTAACTTCGATATCTGAAACTGCGTGCCTGATGATCGAGTCGAAAACGTACCATGGGGATGACCTTTGCCAGATTCTTTTCGACGCTAACCTAAAGAACACACCGCTTGACCTCATCAACGAGGACATCAATGCCGTAAGGTACTTAAAGGAATACCTGGGACCCGCGGGACTTAATGCGAATTATTATGTCAAGGAGTCTAATTATGTCAGCATCGATTACTTGACCGATTACTCGTTCTATTATTCCAAGAACTTCGTCAATTATGGCAATAAATGCGTCCGCCTGCATTTTTTCAATTCCAAAAAAAACAAGAAAGATTTCGACAAAGACTTCTGGGACGCCGTCTTAATCGGTAATTCCTCCGACACGGCCAGCAGTCATTCCTTTTGGGAAGAGGACTATCTGGGCTTCATCGTTGTCCGGCCAATTCCCAAGTTTATGATCGGCTATACCATTCTGAAACATTACAATTATCGGAAGGATGTGAAAACTTACGATCCGGCCCGTAATTACTGGGGCATTAAACCTTATTATGTTCATGTATTTGGCACCAAAGTGCGGATCGAATCTTTGGCATTTCTGTCCCAGGACAGCAATGTTGCTGCCTGCGCAACAATCGCCATCTGGACGATGCTGCAAAGAGCCGTCGAAGACTACTATATTAACCTGAAGTCACCCTATGAGATCACCAAGGACTCGGGCCAAACGATACAAAACGGAAACCGGATATTCCCGAACAGCGGGCTGGACCCCGGCCTGATCTGTAACTCCATTACCAAAAACAACCTCGCTCCGGAACTGCGGCCATTTATCGATGGGGATAAAAATTTAAACCGCCGTACCAAAATGATCGTCCACGGCTATTCCAGGATTAGGCTACCGATCATTATCGGGATGAACGTACAGGTAGGCAAACACGCGACAGCGATAACCGGGCATCGCCTGCAGGAGCCTGTTTTTAAAGCACCTGCAAAAAAAAGATTTGAGCTGTATACTCCAAAAAAGAAGGACACCGGTCTGTTACCGCTGCGGTCGGATAATATGAACAAGTTTTATATGCACGATGACCAATGGGGACCTTTCTCCCGTTGCGAGTTTAAGGAAGGCAATAAAATTTCAACATCATGGAACCGGTATACCAAAGAAACCCGCATGGGAGAAATCATGATGCTCATCATCCCAGTTTTCCAAAAAATAAGGATACCAATCGAAGATATAGAGCAGTATACATTCGGCCTGCATAATTTTCTGACCAAAGAACTCAGCGAAGCCATCCGTGGAACTTTTAACTGGGATATCCAGTTGTATTTCAGCTCAGACTTCAAAGAGGAAGTCAGGAACTCCGGTGCCTTCAAGCCGGACGTTCCCAACCAGCTTGATTTCCTGAAAAAACTCGTAACGGAGCCCTTGCCCAAGTACCTTTGGGTCGCCACTTTGTACGCGGATAACCATAAAATGATGTATTTCGTCTTTGACGCTACCGGGCTGCGGCACACGACCAGCCTCCTTTTGGCATTTAGCTATTATCCGGTACTGATGGACAAATTCGTTGACCGAGTCAATGAATTAAAGGAAAGTGTTCAGCATGATCGGGTAGCTAAAATTAACCTCGAAATCTTGTTTCAGGATTCCATCGACAAGTTTATTGAAAAAATATCCTGGTACAAATCTTACCTTTGAGGAATAACAAAATACCTATTTAGTGAAAAATATGACTGTTAATCAGGGATTTATCACGATACGTTTACATACAGTATATCACCCTTAGGTCTTAAATTATCCGAGTTTCTTTTTCAATTCAGCCATGTCCTGACTTACCTTTTTTTCCAGGACCCTTGCATATATCTGCGTGGTCGCGAGTTTATTATGTCCAAGCATACGGCTTACTGTCTCAATAGGAACCCCATTAGAAAGGGTAATTGTTGTTGCAAAGGTGTGCCGGGCCACATGAAACGTTAAATTTTTTTTCACTCCGCACATATCTGCTATTTCCTTCAGGTAACTGTTCACTTTTTGATTGGAAATGACAGGAAACAAAGTCCCTTTGGATTCCGCCCGGTAATCATTCTTATAACTCTCAATGATTTCCAGGGCCTTTGGAAGCAGCGGTGTATTAACCGGTATTAGCGTTTTTTGCCTTGCCGTTTGTATCCATTTTTCGCCGTCAACGCCCTTTACAATATTATCAGGTTTTAAATTGGCCATATCCACGTATGAAAGGCCAGTGTAACAGGAGAAAATAAAAATGTCTCTAACCATCCGAAGCCGGTCCAGTTCAAAGTGTTTTTTCTCTATCGCCTTTACCTCCCACTCGCTTAAAAAATCCTTATCCACCCTTTTCCGGGTAAGTTTAAAACCAGCAAAGGGATCTGAATTAAGCCACTTGAGCTTTATAGCCAGGTTCACCATTTTTTTAAGGCGGATAAGGTGCTTGGCTACACCATTGGTGTCCATGGGTTTTTGATGGTCCTTAGGTTTGTGATTGTATAAAAACAGTTCGAAATCTGCTATGAACTTATAATCAAGAACAGTAAGGTTAATGTCTGAGCTATTAAAATGCTGCCCGAAGAATTTAACCAGGTAACGCTGTGTAACCAGATAATGCCGCATTGTGCCTATTGCAAGGAGCGTTTTGGCCTGGTCGTTATGGTAAGTTATAAGTTCACCAAAAGTAATAGGCTTAACTTCTCTTACAATCCCCAGAAAGGCATCTTTAAGGGCTTCTATTGTAATTGTGCGGCCATTTAACTGCATTTCTCTGTAGTGGCCCTTTATTATTAAACGTACTTCATCCAAGTAATTGTTTATTTCCCGCCCTTGCTTTGTAGTTGTTATCCCGCCTCCGCTGACCTTATCCCAGTGAATTACTTCTGCCTGAAAATTCTTTAGAGCTATATAGTTCTTTTTTCCTCCCACAGCCAATCCTAAAAAAACGGGAGCTTTTCCATCTCTTACACGCTCGGTGCGAATTTTAAAGTGAATTCCGAATTTGTTTGTTGCTTTCATCTTCTTAATTTTTTAATTCATTTTGTTGATACTTGATTCCGGTAATTGCAATGGTATTACCAATACCACATCAAACAGTCCCAGAATGGATGCTTTTTTATGATTTTATATAGATTCAATAATCTAAAAATCAAATAGTTACATCATTTTGGAGTACCAAAAGTACAAACCAGATTTGGTACTCTGATTGGTACCCATACACATTGATAAACTTTGATTAAGATTGGATGGGGCCGTATCCGTCCCATGAAGTAGGTATAGAAGTGAAAGGATAATGTGTTATTAAGCGACGTTGGTGGAGTGGCGACAGGTCGTAGCCTGGTATATTTTCTGAGGAAGAGGCTTCCAATTTCCGGGCAGGAGCTCGTCAATTTTATCTTTCGGTGCATATAGCAGACTGGGCAACCTAGTGAGCACATCGCTGATATAGGCATGGGGTTCGATTTTATGAAGTGCACAGGACTGGAGAATGGAGTAAATGATGCCGCTGCGTTCCGCCGACTGATGGTTTCCTGCAAACAACCAGTTCTTTCTTCCTAATGCAACCGGTCTGAAGCGGTTCTCCAGCAGGTTATTATCGATCAGGATCCTGCCGTCGCTGGTATAGTAGCAGAGCTTATCCCAGCGCTTAAGCATATAACGGCAAGCGACAGCAATCAATGATTTAGGGTTAAGTGCCAGCTCTTGCTGCTGCGCCCAAAGCTTTAGCTTTTCCAGTGTCGGTAAGGATATCTCCCTGCGCAGGTGAAGTATCTCGTTCGGACCTAAGTTGTTGTTTCTGCAACGGGCCTCTACGTCATATAATTGCCCGATCATATCCAGCGCCGCCGATGCCCGGCTGTGATCGCTTTCCAGAGCTTTGGTGAAATTACGGCGTGCATGTGCCCAGCAGCCAATATGGATGATGCCAGTTTTATTTTTCAGTAGCTTGTCGTAGCCGGTATAGGCGTCCGTCTGAAATACGCCCTGGAAATCCCCCAGGAATACCTCCGGGTATTCCGAAGCCCGGCCCTCGGCATATTCCATCAGCACCAATTTCTCTTTTGGCGCATGATATCCCCATAAATAACCCTGATGTTTTCCTGATCTTTTACCACGATCAAGTACTTTGATCGTGGTCTCATCCCCCTGGACATAATCACTTTCCAGTACTTTCTGTTTTATCCGGCTATAAATGATCGAAAGCAGGTTGATACTTTCCTTCACCCAGTGATTCACGGTGGAAGTGTTGACAATATGTTCTCCGTGACGATTAAGCATCTTTACCTGCCGGTCATAAGGGAGATGATCGCAAAAGCGTGATACCAGGATATAAGCTAAAAGTCCGGCTCCTGCGATCCCTTTATGCACCGGCCTTTGGGGCATCGGAGCGATCGCTACACCTTTGGTTTTGGGATCCGCGAAGCGGGGCCTGGAAATCACCCGGACAAAGAAGCTGCCCGGGCGGTAATCCAGTTCCTGGGTTACCTGGCAATCGATACGCACCATCTCCTCATGATAGTTATCCGGCAGGATTTCTACGTATTCACGCGGCAGGCTCTGGCTCAGCTCTTTTCTGCCGGATGGTTTTACTACGCGCAAATACTTTTTGTTTTCCTTTTCCACTGGAACCGGTTCCGTGCTGATGGTAAGACTTGTCTTTACCTCAGGCAATTGGGCAAATGGCAATTCAGGCTGGCTGGCGTCCAAATCCAGGACCGCAAGAGCAGCAATATGTCGTTCGCTTTTTTTACCCCAGATCAGCTGGCGGTATTCCTGGATGGTCTGGCGATCTTTGAAACGATCGTCTTCAAGGCTTTGTATGTAGGAAAGTAAATGGGTGGCAAAGGCCAGGTAAGTTTCTTTGGTAAGGGTTTCGAAAGGGGGTAGGCTTGCTTTCATAACTTACTTAAATATAGCAAGTTATATCCATAAAAGCAAGTTTTTTTAGTAAAAAAACAGATTATTTTTTACCTGCCAGGTCCAGATAAGCCTTTCGTGCGGACAGGTCGGCCAGCTCTTTTTCATCATCCTCCCTTTCTCTCTGGAGCTGCTCAATGCGCTGCTGCAACGTAGCCACCAGGGCATAATATTCTTCTTTTGTCAATCCCTGAAAGTCCGGAATCGCTGGTAGTTTGTTCATCGTATAAAAATACCAATTCATTTCTGAATTGTAAATCCCTGTTCCCTTGTCCTGCCGTAACGTTTGCGGTAGCTTACGCTCCGAAGCCGGACGCCCTGAAGGATCAACTGCAGCTGTGTCCTGCTCAGGGTAACCTGGCTGCTGCCGCTATCGGGCCGCGGACGTTCAAAAGTACCTTCCTCCAGCCGTTTATGAAATATGCAGAAACCGTCACCCTCCCATACCAGTAACTTTGCCTGATTGGCACGCCGGTTAATGAAGATATATACCTGGTGATTCAGCGGATCCTGTTTCATCTGATTTCTTACCACACCGCACAGCCCCTCGAACGTGCAGCGCAGGTCGGCATTTCCCATAAACAGGAAATACTGAACATGATCGTGTAGCGATAGCAGGCTCATGAAAGCAGTTCTTTGATAAATTCTGCTCTTACTGAGCCACCCAGCGTAATGCGGATGCCTTTAGGAAATTCGATAATAATCTGGCAGGGTGGCTCGACAGGCTCAGTTGATATGGCAACCGGTAAAAAACCAGCACTCATTTTCTTTCGCTGCCGGCGTGCATTTTTGGTCTCAATGGTAGCCCAGTAACGCAAGGTCTTTATCGGAATTCCAGTCTGCTTGCTGTAATTAGCTAATAGCAATCCGCTATTGCGCCACACCGATACATGGTTCAGCCTTTCTTCCAGGCTATATTCTTTTACTTCTTCCATCTTAGCTTTTTTAATTAAAGCTAAGACCAGTTCTTTTTACTTCATATACCTATTTGGTGGGACGGATACATGGGGCCGAAATAAAAAACCCTGTAAATCAGCTGATTTACAGGGTTTTGGGGTTTTTTGATACCCCTCTAAGTGGGAGCTACTGGGTTCGAACCAGTGACCCTCTGCTTGTAAGGCAGATGCTCTGAACCAGCTGAGCTAAGCTCCCTTTTGGGACTGCAAATATAGGATGTATGTTCAATTGCTCAAAAAATAATTTACATTTTCTTAAACGCATTGATTTACAGACAAATATTACGCCAGTCCCAGCGTCATCCGCCTGAAATTTATATGATTTAAGCGTCTAGGTCTAAGAATTAATGTAGGCGGGGACGTATACAATACTTTTGTTCAAGTGAACGCAGAAGATATTGCTTAGATCGACTGGACACGGCCATGCATTTAGGAGTTACTAACAGTACCAAAAATATTTTTATCTTAAACTGGTGAAACACTCTTTGTTAAATGCGAGGGCATTAGATAGCCTTGCTTCACACTCCGTTATCGGTGTAGACCCGTTAAAACACCGTACATCATACCGTTAAAACACCCATTTTCATATCCTTGTGGTGTTTACCTATAGTTAAATAAGTTATATAAGGAATATAGCGACTATATTTATAACGGTTGTTTGTTTTATCAATAACCTATCTAAATCTTTCGGTATATTATAAAATGATTAACCAGTTAAAAAGCATTGTTAAGGGGAATAAGTTTTTGTATAGATCAGCTCTGGTAATTGCCGGAAAAAAAAACCTGATTGGCAGGAGTCTAAAAAAAACAATAAAAGGTAGTAACAATCAAATTGCAATTGAAGCAACAACACTTTTTTCAAATTCTGAAATTAAAATTTCAGGGAATAATAACAAAATATCGGTAGCTGGTGATTGCAGCTTTAACAATGTATTAATTTATATATTAGGCGACGGCAACACGATTATTATTTCAGAGGAGGTAAGGTTCAATAGTGGTGGATCTTTATGGATTGATGATAACAACTGCAGTATTACAATAGGATCAAAAACAACATTTGAAAATACTAGCTTGGCGTTGACAGATCCGCATACCCGGATAATAATCGGCAAGGATTGCATGTTTGCCTACGACGTTGACCTGCGAACCGGAGACTCGCATTCGATCCTGCATGGCGATACCAATGATAGAATCAATTACGGGAAAGATATTTTAATTGGAGATCGTGTTTGGATAGCATCGCATGTTTCGATCTTAAAAGGCGTTACTATTGCGAACAACTCCATTGTTGCAACCAGGAGCCTGGTGACAAAATCCTTTGAACAAAAAGGAGACATCATTGGGGGAAACCCCGCAAAGACAATAAAAAGTAATGTGACCTGGAAAAGGGAAAGGATCTTAAAAAAGTAAAATTCAGCTTAACCCTTTAACTTCAACCATTTTTCAGGAAAAATACCAGGCGCGGCGTTGTCATTAAGCCATTTTTTCAGGCATCGTTACAATTTTGTTTTCATTTGTATTTAGCCAAGCCCTCAACTGGCGCCGGTACAGGGAAGACCGGTAGGCGATATGACTTCTTCGTAAACTTATTTAAGGGCAAACCGTATGAAAATCGTGATCTATAGCATTGCTAAGGCCGAACCGCCCAGGCCAGGCCGTCTGCCCCGCGTATATCAATATGCCCGGTGACTTCCAGGGTCTTGAGGTCGATCACCGCCACATAGTTATCACCAGTGCAGCCGATAAAGGCGCGTGACCCGTCATCGTCCACCAGGATGCCTGCTGCGCCATGCCCGGTATTTAAGCGCTTCAATTCCCGGTGCGATGCCGCATCATAAATGAACAGATCGCCGGTTCTCAGGCTCGTAATCAGCACCCGCTTGCCGTCCGGTGTAAACTTGAGCCGGTTGGCCCCCAAAACCTTCGCGTCAATTTTAGCGCTCACCTTTTTGGCGGCAATATCGATGATGGAAATGGTTCCGTCTTCGGCAGCTGCAGTCCATAACTGGCGGCCATCAGGCGATACATCAAACCCTTCAGAACCCTTTGACACCGGAATAACAGTTAGTACCCAGTCCTGATGCGGCGGAGGCGTGAACCCATTCGGAGAAGGCGCAGGCTTGAGCAGGCTATCCACCATAATACTGACCGTTCCGGCCGAGACGTTGGTAGTGTAGACTTTTTTACCATCGCTGGTTACGTAGATCATGTGCGTTCGGTCCTGGCCAGTTCCCATGCTCCAGTCGAGTTTACCGGTTGCCGGGTCATAGCGGCCGACGGATTTGGCGCCCTCGGCACTGAACCACACCTTGCCGCCAGCAAACGTGAGGCCATGCGGACCGGTCAGCGGCCTTGTATCAATAGTGGGTAAAGGCTTTTGTGCCACAAGATCAATCACATTAAGCTCATGTAAGCTGCCGCCGCCGTAAATAGAAACATACGCCGTTCTGCCGTCAGCAGATGCAACAACCTCATGCGGATCGGGACCGACCGGTACACGCGCGATAACCTTCAGCGTAGCCGGATCGATGATCGCCAGGATATGGTCGCCTTTAGAAAGTGCAAGCAGCGAACGCGGTGGCGTAGACTGTGCGGCACATTCGGCTGCCGAAACTACTAACGTTACCCATAAGAAATTTACAGCAAGTAATCTGATCAGGCTGGATTTTACATCTTTAGTAGTCTTAAAGATTTGATTGTACAAGGCTTTTTCCATATTATTTACAGGTTGGAGAAACAGGTAATTAATTTGTTTGAAGGGTGTAAAACGGAAACCGGTCATAAGCAATGATCTTTCTCCGAAAACAAATATAGTGAACCCCGCTAACGTTTCCCCAAAGCTGCCGGATCAGTCGACGTTCTCCGAAAGGCCACCGACCGGGAATTGTTTTTAATCGCCCAGGGCGCTGCTCCCGGCGGATTTCTGAGTATGGAAATACGTAGGGAGTAAATGAGATATTATTAATTGATCACTTACATTTAGCTATTAAATTGCCGCAGGTGATGGTCGGTATGTTTATAAACAAAACAGCCGATCTGATCTTTGGTCATTTTTCCAAAAAACCAATGTTCGAAATCGGGGTTTGAGAAACTTTCGTATTGTTCAATTAAGGCGACCCACTTCCTTTTTTCGGCCAAAACATCGCCATTGCTTTGGTCTACTTTAAATTCAGCTTTTGTGGGTGCATTCCGCCCCATAGGACTTTCATCCTTCAGCAAGTTTTTTAAAGCCAGTTTACCGATCAAACGGCCAAGGAGCACCCTGTTATACACTTTTTTACCTAAATACATCTCTTCTGCCAGTGTACAATGTTTCAACATCTGGTAAACATTCATCTTACCCCATTGGGCCACGCTGTTTTCATTAAGCATATTTATTCTGCCGATTAACTGATCCCTTGTTGTCTTATCGAATACTGTTTTCATTCCCAAATGATGCTATTAAACAAAACCATTATAAAAACCACTAAGATAGGGTTGGTTAGGGACAATTTAAACGGCCAAATGCGACAAAATGGCCTGCATGAATTGAAGCAAATATTGGACTGAACAGGGTCGCTCCCAGTTGAACATATCCTGAAAGCTAATCTTCCCTTATGGCCGTATGTTTTACTCCGTCCCCTGTACTAAGCAGTGGCAACCAGTTTATTAATGCTTCGGTAAACGTAATTGTTAAAAATATGCCTGCGGGCAAACCGGCCGGGAGAATCGGCATTGATCAACTTACGGTAAACTTCTTTTGGCACGTCGAAATATTCATACACGTTGCCGTCTGCAAAATGTATTTTTAGCACCTGCGCCTTATACTCAAAATCCAAAATGCCCGAGTTGGCGGTGGTATGGCTATATTCTTCTATGGACCGGTTAAGCGTTTCGGGGGCAATGCTTACCAAAAAGTGATAGGCTTCAATGATGGTTTTACTTTTATCTTCGGCCGCCTGCTTATCTTCCGCGCTGTCCTGGAATTTGTCAGGGTGCCAGGTTTTCATCAAACTCCGGTAAACCGTTTTTAGTTCCTGTAGTTCCGCTTCTTTATTTACGCCTAAAAGTTTTCTGTAGTCAATAATTTTTTTCATGCTGTCAATTCGTTAACTTATTGTCGTTGAATTGATAGCGTAACAGATGGCTGCGCGATTTCTCCAGGAAAATAATTTTGCAAAGGTACGCTTTTTCAGCAAGAATAAAGTTTCCCTTGCCGAACTAGCGTGAACATGCCTCCGGTTTGGTCAGATCGATTTTCTTTCCCTGATTTCCCGTTGCTTGATGGCCAGATCATTACGCAGTTCGTGCACGGTAGCCACCACATTTAATTGTTTCTTTATACTATGATCGTACCTGAAATTGTCAAGTAGCATCCTCTTAATATCCTGTTGAATGCTTTTGCATTCATTATATAGTTCATCAATTGATTTCATATCACCCTCGCTAATTGTGTTAATAATGCTTTATAAGTTTGAAAACATAAACTTAGTTACAACAAATTTTATTGTGCCATTTAACGGAAAAAAATGCTTATAGTTTCGTTTAATGAAAATTAGGTCCCGCAGAAGACTGGGCTGTATGCCAGCGCGGGTTTAGTATTGCATTTGGCCAAGATATGTCATTAATTAGCCGCAAATGCATTAGCGTTAATGCCGCCCAGCTGGTCGAGTCACCCGGTCATTACCGGATCCGACCACACGCTGTGCGGCAAGCCGTAAACAGGCAAGTAAATCTTGAAAAAAATACTGTTTGGCATTTTTCCCAAATAGCAAAATGCAAATGCCTGATAATAAAGCACTTGCTGGCATTCAATGGTATTCAGTGCGCAAAAATCCAAATGGGTGGAATTGCTGCCCGCCCAAAATTGTGATGTATCCTCACTTTTACAAACCATTCTATTAAAATTGCCGAAACAATACTACATTTACTAAACCAATTTTAACTGTACCTCATACAGGTTTCAAATAATAACTGTTATGCACCGCAAGGTATATTATGTGTTGATCGTTTGCATGGGATGTATTTTATATGCTGTTTACGCTTGCAATCGTTCCCCATCCAATCAAACCACGGCTGAAGAAATACCGGATACCGTCAGCTATAATTTTAATATAAGGCCCATCCTGTCTGATAAGTGCTTTAAATGCCATGGCCCTGATGCCAATAAACGCCAGGCGGGTTTAAGACTGGACATCCCCGAGAGCGCCTATAGTGCATTAAAGGACAAGCCCAATGCGCACGCCTTGGTACCGGGCAGTGTTAAACTATCGGAGGTTTATCAGCGAATTTCTACCGATGATTCAACCACGATGATGCCTCCGCCAGGTTCAAATCTTAAAAGGCTGAATCCTTTTGAGCTGGATATGATAAAAAAATGGATAAAACAGGGCGCCAAATATGAAAAGCACTGGGCCTTTGTACCGCCGAAGTTATACCCGGTTCCCGATGTAAAGGATAAGGCCTGGCCAAAAAACCCGATCGATAATTTTATTTTACGTAAGCAGGAACAAAAGGGTATGAAACCCAACCCGGAAGCGGATAAGGAAAGGCTGTTAAAGCGGGTAAGCTTCGATCTGAATGGCTTATCTCCGGATCTTGCCATGATGGATAAGTTTTTGGCCGATAAAAGCCCCAATGCGTATGAAAAAGTGGTAGATGAATTAATGGCCAGATCTGCATATGGCGAAAAAATGGCCTTACACTGGCTGGATATTGCAAGGTATGCCGATTCGCATGGGTACCAGGACGATAATTACCGCACGCAATGGCCCTGGCGCGATTGGGTGATCCATGCCTATAATGAGAATTTGCCCTATAACGATTTTATAACCTGGCAACTGGCCGGCGACCTGATGCCCGAGCATACCAAAGAACAATTACTGGCTACGGGCTTTAACCGCAATCATAAAATTACAGAGGAAGGCGGGGTAATTGATGAGGAATACCGGATAAATTATGTTACCGACCGTACCAACACTTTTGGCAAGGCGCTGCTGGGCGTTACTTTAGAGTGTGCACATTGTCACGACCATAAGTACGATCCTTTTTCGCAAAAGGAATATTACCAGGTTTTTGCATTTTTTAACAGTGTGAAGGAAGCCGGCCTGCAGGCAACCGTTGGAGGACCCGAGACTTATGCCAAACGGCCCATGATGCAGATCAGCAATGAAGATGTAAAGAGTGTGCTGAAATTTGTAAATAAGCAGGATACCAATAAACTCATTGTGTCTGTGATGGGCGATAGCCAGGTGTATCGCAAAACTTATGTACTCAGGCGCGGCTCATATGATGCTCATGGAGACGAAGTACTTCCGGGCACTCCCAAAGCGATCCTTCCGTTTACTAATAAATATCCTCAAAACCGGTTAGGGCTTGCGCAATGGCTATTCAATACGCAAAACCCGCTTACGGCAAGAGTATATGTAAACCAGATCTGGCAGGAGTTTTTTGGAAGAGGCATGGTTAAAACCTTAGGCGATTTTGGTATGCAGGGCGATCTTCCGGCCAATCCTGAATTACTGGACTGGCTCGCGGTAGATTTCAGGGACCACGGCTGGAACATGAAGCGCTTGGTGAAACAAATTGTCATGTCGGCTACCTACAGGCAATCGGCCGTAATATCGCCCGAGAAACTAAAAACCGATCCTGAAAATATTTTATTGGCTCGCGGCCCGCGTTGCCGTTTACCTGCCGAATTTATAAGGGACGAGGTGCTGGCAAGCAGCGGCCTGCTGTCACGAACCATTGGCGGTCCAAGTGTTAACCCATACCAACCCCCGGGTTTGTGGGAAAATGCTACTTCAGGACGGGGTTTACTGGCAAGTTACAAACAGGTGCATGGCGCCAACCTGTATCGCCGTGGCATGTACACCCTTATAAAGCGCACCGTACCGCCTGTTGAAATGGCTATTTTTGATGCCAGCAACCGCGACCAATGTGAGGTACAAAGATTACGTACCAATACCCCTTTACAGGCCTTGTTAATGATGAATGACCCGACGGTACTGGAAGCTGCAAGGGTACTGGCCGCCAGGGTATTGCAGGAAAAAAGTTCATCAGGAGATAAAATATATAAAGCCTTCAGGTTAATTATCTGCCGCAAGCCGACAGATAAGGAGATGGCAATCCTTAGCTCCTATTATGCCGATCAGCTAAAAACGATTAATAGCCAAAGCGCAAATAAGCTGTTAAGTGTTGGCGAGTATCCGATACCTGCTGACCTGGACAAAATTACTCTGGCCGCTATGATGAAGGTAGTGGATACCATTTATAACTTAGAAGAAGCGATAACAAAAACCTGACAGCCGTGGAAAAAAATATACTGGAACATGGCCTGAGTATAAACAGGCGCCGTTTTTTGTCAAGGCTGAGTCTTGGCATAGGCAGTATTGCATTAGGATCACTATTAATTCCCGATTTGTTTTCGGGCGGAAAAGGCGACAGCGATGCTGATTTTATACCTGGCATCCCCAATTTTGCACCTAAAGCAAAAAGGGTGATTTATCTTTTTCAGGATGGCGCACCCTCGCAATTGGAATCATTCGATTACAAGCCTAAACTACGGGAAATGATGGGACAGGAATTGCCCCCGTCCGTTCGCGGCAGCCAGATATTAACCGGTATGACCGCCAAACAAACTTCCTTTCCCTTGGTCGGCTCCTTTTATGATTTTAAACAATATGGCCAGTCAGGCGCATGGGTGAGTGATCTTTTCCCGCATATTGGTAAGATCGCAGATGACATTTGCATCGTCAGGTCGATGTACACCGAGGCTATCAATCATGATCCTGCGCTTACTTTTTTCCAAACAGGGGCTCAGCAGGGTAACCGCCCCAGCATGGGTTCGTGGGTGAGCTACGGGCTTGGCAGTGAAAATAAAAACCTGCCTGCCTTTACCGTTCTGCTATCAAAAGGAAAAGGCAACGGACAAGGCGTGTATTCCAAATTATGGAGCAACGGATTTTTGGATTCTATTCACCAGGGCGTACAATTCAGCAGCGGCGAAGACCCGGTGCTTTATTTGAACGACCCCGATGGCTTGGACAGACGCGAACGCCGTAAAATGCTGGATAAAGTAGCTGAACTGAATGAGCTGTCCGGCAAGGAATTTAATGACCCGGAAATTACCGCTAAAGTGCAGCAATACGAAATGGCTTACCGTATGCAGACTGCAGTGCCCGAAATTATGGATATATCCAAAGAGCCTGATGATATCATCAAATTATATGGCCCTGATTGCCTGATCCCCGGCACCTATGCCGCCAATTGCCTGTTGGCGCGTAAACTTTCTGAGAATGGAGTAAGGTTTGTACAATTGTATCACCAGGGATGGGATCAGCATTCCAACCTGCCAATGGAAATGGCCGGACAGGCAAAGGATGTCGACCAGGCTTCGGCGGCTTTAGTTACCGATCTGAAACAACGCGGCTTGCTGGATGAAACCCTGGTCATATGGGGCGGCGAATTCGGGCGCACCAATTACAGCCAGGGCAAATTACTGAAAGATAACTATGGTCGCGATCATCACCCACGCTGTTTTAGCATCTGGATGGCAGGCGGCGGCATTAAGCCCGGCATGGTGTATGGCCAATCGGATGAATTTGGTTATAATTTGATTAGAAATCCGGTTCACGTGCATGACTTTCATGCTACCGTACTTAACCAGTTGGGTATCGATCATACCAAACTCACCTTTAAAAGTTTAGGCCGCAGGTATAGGCTTACCGATGTTGCCGGCAACGTAGTAAGAGATATTTTATCCTAATAACAACCGATCATGGAAAGAAGGAAATTTATTAAACAGACCGCAACTGTTTCGGCAAGTTTTTTTATCGCAAAAGATATGATGGCAAAAGACAAAGGCCCTGTTTATGGGCATAACCATATGCTTTATCGCATGGACACTGCATGGAGCAAGGCTGATCCAAACATCAACCCGGTAAATGATTGCCATGAGATGGTGCAGGACTCGAAAGGAAGAATACTGTTGCTGACCAACGAAACTAAAAACAATGTGCTCATCTATAATAAATCGGGTAAGCTACTGGATACCTGGGGGCATGATTTTCCGGGTGCGCATGGCTTAACTTTAGCGAACGAGAATGGCGCGGAATTTTTATTTATCACCGATACGGTAAAGCACCAGGTTTACAAAACCACCATCGACGGAAAAGTTCTGCTAACCATAGATGTACCGCTTGAAACGGGTGTTTATAAAAAGGCGGAAGAGTTTGTACCGACCGAAGTAGCGGTAGATGTCAATGGCGATTTTTTTATTGCCGATGGCTACGGCGGGCAATACATTACACATTATGATAGCAATGGCAAACTAAAAAACTTTTTCGGTGGCAGGGGCGACGGCCAGGAACACCTGGACAACGCCCACGGCATTGTAATCGACCGTCGCCATAGCACGCCTACCCTGTTAATTACCGATCGTACCCGCAACTGCTTCAAACGCTTTAGCCTGGATGGCAAATTATTGGAAGTGATCAAACTGCCCGGCGCTTGTGTATGCCGGCCGGTAATCAAAGGAGATCATCTGTATGCCGCAGTGCTGCGCTCGCCGGATCTGGGGGTAAGGGACTCAGGATTTACAACCATACTCGATAAGAACAATAAAGTGGTATCCAATATTGGCGGCAGCGAACCCATTTATAAAGATGGGCAACTGCAACCGATGGCGCAGGCCGAAAAGATATTTTTGAACCCCCACGACGTATGCATCGATGATGATGAGAATTTGTATGTTGCCCAATGGGCATCGGGCAAAGTATATCCGTACAAATTTACCCGCGTTTAATTATTGCTATCCCTTAAATGATAAAAAGCAGCCATAAAGGTTTCGCAGGTAAACTGTTAATTGCCCTGAATATCTTCATCTTATTTTTACTGGCGGCAGCCGGTCGCCTGGTGATACCGCAATGGTTACAACCTGCAGGCAGGCTGCATCCTGTGATACTGCACTTCCCCATTGTGATACTTATACTGGCCATGTTGCTAGAGGTTTTCCGCTTCAGAGCTGAACTTGCCAAAGAAAAGTTTTACCAGGAATTTACCACTATGCTATTACTTACCGGCGCTCTTTTTTCGGCAATAACAGTGATCATGGGCCTGTTCCTCTCACGCGAGCCGGGATACGAAGGCAGCAATTTACTATGGCATAAATGGTTTGGTGTAAGCATTGCTTTTGCTTCCTCGTTTATCTATTGGTTCAGGGACACCAGTTGGTACGGTGCCAAATTAGCCCGGACTTGTGCGGTCGTGATGGTGTTTTGCCTGGTCATAGCAGGGCATTACGGCGCCGATATCTCACATGGTGATAATTTTATATTAGCTCCGGTAATGCAAAAAAAGCTTGTCCCGATCGATAAAGCATTAATATACCAGGACGTGATACAACCCATATTTGAAAGTAAATGCACCGGTTGCCATAACCCCGACAAACTGAAAGGAGGCCTAATGCTAATAGATGAGGGCTCTGTTTTGAAAGGCGGAAGGACGGGTAAATTGTTCCTTCCCGGCCAGCCGCAGATCAGCCTGTTATTACAGCGTATCCATTTGCCAGCTGAGGAGAAAAAGCACATGCCGCCTGCCGGAAAAACCCAGTTAACACCCACGGAAATGAATCTGCTTTATCTTTGGGTGAAGGGAAATACCGGGTTTAAGAAAAAGGTGATCGACCTGCCGGCCAATGATTCCTTAAGAGTGATCGCGGCTACCTTATTAAAGCCTGCTGAAATTACCGAAGAAAAGTATGATTTTGCTGCCGCAGATGATAAGATCATCAAAAAGCTGAATAATAATTACCGCGGTATTTATCCCCTGAGCTCCGCTTCTGCGGCATTAGCGGTTGTGATCTATAATAAAACGGCCTATGCGCCCAAAGTTTTAGCCGACCTAAGCGAGCTAAAAAAACAAATTGTGTCACTCGATCTGCATAAAATGCCGGTTAAGGATGCCGAGCTAAAAATTATTGCACAGTTTGTGAATCTGCGCACGCTCAATCTGAATTTCACCGACATAACCGGTACCGGTTTAAAGGAGTTAGCTTCGCTAAAATATTTGAGGTCATTGTCTGTAGCCGGCACCAAACTTAGCTTTCATGCACTCGATCAGTTAAGCAAGTTTAAAAGTCTGGGCGAATTGACAATCTGGAACACCGGGATAAGTGCCGCTGATATTGAGCGACTAAAAAAGGCCAGCAGGCAGATACAATTTATAGAGGGTTTTAAGGATGATGGTAAAATCATCCGGATTATTCCCCCTCAAATTAAAAACACCCAATTTGTTTTCTCCAAACCCATTCCCCTTCTGCTGAGCCACCCGATCAAAGGAACTGATATTCGTTACACCACGGATGGCACTGACCCGGATAGTGCGGGCTCTGCCCTGTATCAGCCTGGTATAATGATCAGCGATAAGGTGACTGTCAAAGCGAAAGCTTTCAAGGCAGGATGGTATGGCAGCGATATCATTGATTATACTTTTTATAAGAATACTTACAAACCCGATAGCATTCGATTTTTGACGATTCCCAGCGACAGGTACCAGGCTGATGGTGCAAAAACATTAACAGACGGCGAACTGGGGGGGATGAATTCCGGTAACGGAAAATGGTTGGGATACCAAACCGATATGGCAGTGCTGATGTATTTTGATAAGCCGATAAAACCGCATAGCCTAACCTTAAACTGTCTGAAAGTAATAGATGGCCAGATATTTTTGCCAACCGAGGTGCAGGTATGGGGTGGCAGGGATAAATCGCATTTAAGGCTGATGAGCACCTTAAAGACCGGGGAACAAAAGAAAGGTGACCCGGCAATAATTAGCAGCTTGGTTTGTAAATTAACCTCCCCTTCCCCCATTTCCTGCATAAAGTTAGTAGCTAAGCCCATCTATAAATTACCCGCCTGGCATCCCGCTAAAGGAAAACCATCATGGATCTTTGCGGATGAGGTATTTTTGAATTAGGGATTAATTTCAATAAAATCAGACCGGCTCCGACTTGTGTTCGTTTGCGATAAGATTAATCGGAAAGCATAATATTTATACAATCTCCCTAAAAAGTATTACTTTTCGGTATCCAAACCGTATAAAGCTATTGTGAAAAAAAGACCTTTATTGATCTATACTGTTTTACTATTACTGGCTGTTACAGCCGCTTATTCCAATCACTTCCATAACGGATTTCATTTTGACGATACGCACTCCGTGGTGGATAATCCATATATACGCGATCTTAAAAACATCCCGCTGTTTTTTAAAGACGGAGCCACCAGCAGTATCCTGCCTCAAAACCAGGCTTACCGCCCGGTGGTGACCTCCTCGCTTGCCCTGGATTATAAAATCGGTAACGGGTATGATCTGTTTAGCTTTCACTTTTTTACCTTTATCCTGTTCCTGGGGCAGGGGCTGTTGATGCTTCTATTTTTCAAGAAGTTATTCAGCCTGTCCTCTTCCAATAAATATACCGCGTACCTCGCATTATTCGCCACAGCCTGGTACATGCTGCACCCGGCAATTGCCGAAACGGTGAACTATATTATAGCACGCTCGGATATACAATCGACACTTGCTGTAGTGGCGGGTTTTGTACTTTACACCTACTCACCTTTTTGCAAAAAGACCTTACTTTATCTTATACCGGTCGGCATAGGTGCTTTGGCCAAACCGCCGGCAGTAATGTTTGCACCGTTGTTATTTGTTTATATTCTGTTGTTTGAAGAAAAATTGAGCCTGTTTGATATTTTCAAAAGGGCAAATCTCAAACAATTGTGGAACAGCACAAGAAAAAGCCTGCCTGCTTTTATTTTTTGTGCTTTGTTATACCTGCTTATCAGCATACTCACTCCAAAAACATGGAAAGCGGGTGGTGATTCGCCATTACAATATCTGATCACACAACCCTATGTTATCCTGCATTATTTTGGCACTTTTTTCTGGCCAACAGGCTTAAGCGCCGACTCAGATTGGGGCTTGTTACACGGTATATGGGATGCCCGTTTCTTTACAGGCTGCAGTTTTATCCTGTTGATGTCAGGCGCCGCCCTTTACACTTCTAAAACAGCATTATTACGTCCCATCAGTTTTGGTATATTATGGTTCTTTCTTGCCCTTTTACCAACCTCCAGCATCATCCCTTTAGGTGAAGTTTTAAACGATCACCGCATGTTTTTTCCTTTTGTCGGTCTGGTCATCAGCGTAAGCTGGACCCTGGGGCTGGTAATATTTAAATTGGCGGGAAACAGCGATTCTCTATCCGCAAAATATAAAGTGCTGATCTTGCTGCCAGCGCTGATATTGCTTTGTACCTGCACATACGGTACCTGGAAACGCAACGAGGTCTGGCGCACGGAAGAAAGTTTATGGTTCAATGTGACGATAAAAAGTCCTAAAAATGGCCGGGGCCTTATGAATTATGGTCTGATAAAACTCGATGAAGGCAATTATGCCCAGGCGGAAAAGTATTTTAATAAAGCGATGCAATTATCACCCACCTATTCCTACTTATATGTCAACATCGGAGTATTAAAAGAGAAAACGGGCGATTATGCAGCTGCGGAGAATCATTTTTTGCGGGGGATTTCATTTGGCGGTGCTTATGCAAGCCATTATTTTATTTACGGCCGGTTTTTGTATAGGCAGGCGCGTTTTATTGAGGCCCAGGTAATGCTTCAAAAGGCAATCGCATTATCCGGTTCCTATATGGATCCGCGCCTGCTTTTAATGAAAACGTATGAGCTTTTGGGCGAATGGAACCAGTTAAAAAACCTGGCCACGAGCACCCTTAAAATCGCGCCCGGCAATGAAGCTGCATTAGTTTTCCTGGATGACGGTGTAAAAGGAAAAACCAGGGCAGAAAAACAACAGGATAAAGTAAAACTGGCGCCAACAGCGGAAAAGTACTTATCTCTGAGCCTTGATTATTACACTGAAGGGAAATATGGACAATGCATTAATGCAGCTAAAGAAGCGCTGAATTTAAAACCTAATTATGCTGAAGCTTATAATAATATAGGCTGTGCCTATAATGCTTTAGATGAGTTTAACAAAGCTAACCAGGCACTGAAAATGGCCCTGGCCGCAGAACCCGGTTATCAATTAGCAAAAAATAACCTGCGACTATCAGAAATGCATAAACATATTTCAGATGATATCATAAGCGCCAAACCTTATACAGCCGAAGATTATTTAACCCAAAGCCTGACCTATTTCAATCAAAAGCAATATGAACTGTGCATAGCCGCATGCGTAAGCGCTTTGATGATCAAACCGGATTATGACCTGGCCTACAATAACCTGTGTATCGCTTATGTTGAACTGGGCCAATGGGATGACGCCATAATGGTTGGCGAAAAAGGCTTGAAAATCAATCCTCACTTCGAGCGGTTGAAAAACAATTTGGCACAGGCAGTGGAAGGGAAAAAGAATAGCCGGAAAGGGAGGTGATCAGTGACGGGAGAATAGTGATTGGTTGCTGATCGCCTCCGGTGTGAAACCAGCCAAAATAATATCGGTTTTTGAGCAAATAACTAATTAGATCTGCCTGTTGAAAAAGAATGCTTTAACGTCCGGCTCTGAGGAGGTAATAACCGGTTTCAAAAGTGTCAAGGCAAACGTTAAAAACAGCGCTTTTAATTTACCCATTCCCCTGTCGGCCATTATCCGTTCTTTTACACTTGAAAAATCAAGCGTATCCAATATCAGCACATTTACGGTTGAGAATCCGTGCCTGTTTAACAGCAGTTTCATGTTATGCTCGTTAAAATAGTTCATATGAGGGCTATGGAAATTAAACTGCCATAACCGGTTTAAAAAACCACTGAAACCCAGTTTGTGCATCCCGGTAGCCATTTTATTAAAAAACCCGGTGCTCATGGGTAAATTAATGATGACTATGCCATCATCGTTCAGATCTTTTTTCAGGTTTTCAACCAATCCGTTGACGTCTTCAATATGTTCAAAAACATCATTGAAAATAATAAAATCATAGCCCTTCTCTTTTTTAGGATTCACATCCGGGTAAAAGCCATAAATAATATCGAGGTTATTCTCCTTATGATAATGCTCATATATCCTTTCCGGCTCAATGCCAATGCAATCGATATTGTTTTCTTTACAGGTCTCCAGCCACCAGCCATTGCCGCTGCCTATTTCCAGTCCGCTGATTTTATTCGGCTTATTTCCCTGGTATCTTTGTAATTCCCTGATGATGGTGGCAAAATTTTTCAGCCGCACTTTCTTCAGTCCGATATCACGCGATTCCGACTCCAGGTCGGATTGAAAAGAATGCTCAAAGCGGGCATCAGAATTCAGCAAACCGCAGTTCGCGCATTGGTAAACATTGAATCTGAGCCTGAATTTTAACTTTAACGGATTGCCGCAAACCGGGCAGGTTGAATGATCCATCTATCTATAAAGGTTTTTTGTTATTATTTAAATGTTTTTCGAACCGTTCTTTCAGAAGCGAGATTTCCTGGGCCAGTTTTTTATTGTCATTGTGCAACTTTGAAGCTACCACGCTCAGGTGCAGCAGGTAGATCAGTATGGCAAATATAAATCCCGTAAATACCAGGTTTGGCGCCTCATAAACCCCGGTAATGCGGGCCATTACCTCCAGGCCGTTTCGCCAGAAAGAGAACAGCATTAACACGGCCGTACATATTACCCACACAATAGCATACTCCTCCCTAAGTCTGCCTTTGATGATCAGGCGGGAAATATAGAAAACAAATAAAACATTAGCGGCAATGGTGATGATCTGTATTTTGGCCATTTTATTAAGGTTTACGAATGAATGAAAACAACATTGCCAGGCTTACTTTAATACAATAATATAAGGAGCCGAAATGGCGTATGGAGGAGGTGCCGCCCAGCCTCGGGCTCATGAGCACTGCCACTTCCGCGATATTTAATCCGGCTTTTGAGAATACGACCAGCGATTCCGGTTCCGGGTATTCATCCGGGTAATTTACGGCGGCGATTTCAATGGCGGCACGGTCAAACAACCGGAAACCGGAAGTACTGTCGTAAATCTGCAGTCCGGTCATCAGACGGTTTACCCAGTGAAAATACCTTATCCCCATCCTCCTTGCAAAAGACGATTGAAAACCCTTCTTCTCCAAAAAACGTGAACCGATGACTACATTGGCACCCGTTTCCAAATGAAAGGCCACCAGCTTTGCAAGTTCTTTTGGCGGATGCTGCCCGTCGCCATCCAGTTGTATGGCGATGTCAAAGCCATTATCACGGGCGTAAAGGATACCTGTTTGCACAGCCCCCCCGATACCCAGGTTCACAGGCAGGTTGATCACCGCAGCCTGGCTTTTTTTTGCTACTGCCGAAGTATTATCCTTTGAACAATCATTAACGACCAAAACCTCCATTTGATAACCGCCCGGTAAGGTCGTCTGTTGCAATTCACATAATACATCTGGCAGCGAGGCCTCTTCGTTATAACATGGAATTACAATTAAAACTTTACCAGGCATATGATGTAAAAAGTAATTTAAGCTGATTAAAAAGGCGCTAAATTTCAGTGGTGAAATTAACTGTTTTTTGGAAAATACAATGCGGGTTTTGATTTAATCTGATTATGGATTTTGCATAATAAAAACATCCTGCCGGGTATGGTGTTATCCCTAAACAAATCAGATCACTATGACTAACACTGAAAATAAAACACCTGCAGGCACTGAAGGAATACACGAGTTTACCATGCAATATGGCGGCCGCGAGCTTGCATGCCGGGTGGAAAAAGACGGAGATAAGCTGAAGGTAAGCATCGATAACAATATCAATGCCGAACTGGAGGTTCATTGGGATGGTACCATAACTCAAACATCAGGTACTGCCCTTCCCGACTCGAATATCGAGTTTATCAAAAAGCAGGTATTGGGGCAGGATAAGTAAGCCTTGTATTGTTCTATTGCTATATTATTGCTCAGCCTAACACCTCTTCCAGCACCTCATGCGAGCGGATATGGCCGAAGCCTTCCATGTGCAGGGCATAGTACTCCAATAACTTTTGGACCAGGTAACGGCGTTCATCATTGCTGAAACGCAATAGGTGTATATTTTCAAAACTGCATTGCAAAAGACTATAAAAATTCTGTGTGTGCGGCGGCGACAGGTAAGAAAAACCTTCAGGTTTATACTTGCTGAATACCCCATTCTTCATGTCGAAATAATCAGCATTGGAGGCCTGGTCAGGATAAAATCCCAGGTATCGTGTAAGGCGAGTCAGAAAAAGCAAATGAAAATTAGCCAAACCTTCCGACTGGTTATCCAGCCATTCTATCGCATTAAATACAAATTCGAATAAATTCTCATCTGCTGATTGCTGTCTTACCGATTTGTACAACACTTCATTCAGGAACAGGATGAGACAACTTTTGATCACATCATAAGGGATTGTCTGTAATACGGGTGAATTTTTCAATTCGGCTATGCGCTGCACCTGGCCCGTATTCTTATGATAGACCACCATATCCAGCAAATGCAAAGGTTGAAGCATGTTGCGGCTGATTTTGGCTTTGGGCTTCTTTACCGCATTGATCATATAAGACTGCAAACCAAATTTCTCCGTAAAAACCTGAACGATCACACTGCTTTCGCCATAGTCGGTGGTTTTAAAAACAATGCCCCGGGTTTTATGCAGCATGTTGAATGAGGACTAACAGTTTCGGCACAAAAATAATCAGGCCAATGACCAGGGCACAAACAGCGGTGATCAGCACTGCCCCCGCGCTCATATCTTTTACCAGACCTGCTTTTTTATTATACTCCGGCGAAACCAGGTCGGTCAGGAACTCCAAAGCGGTATTAAACAATTCGGCTATTAATACCATCGCTATGCAGAGGATTATCCAAAGCCATTCACCGGTAGAAATATGAAGGGTATAACCGGCATACAGCGTCACTAAAGCTGCTACCAGATGCACCCTGAAATTAAGCTGGGTTACAGATGCATGCCAGATACCGTTCAAAGCATGACCAAAACCTCGTATAAATTTTTTCATTGTCTCAAAAATAGTTTAAATCCCACAGTCATTTCGAACGATCGCCAGAAATTATAAAACTTGCAAAGCGAAGACGCATCCTGCATAAGATTTCTCAGCTGCGCTTTGTCACTGCGCACATTTGCAGGAAATGACATTTTTGTTATTATATTTCAATAAAAGCTGAGTAAATTTCGAGCTGGAAACCTATTAATGGATCTAAAACTAAAAGATAAAGTAGCCATCGTACTGGCAGCAAGCAAAGGATTAGGCAAAGCGTCGGCCCTGGCGCTATCTGCCGAAGGGGCCAAAGTGGTTATCAGCTCACGCAACGCGGACGAATTGAATAAAACTGCTGCCGAAATACAACAGCAAACCGGCAATGAAGTAATTGCTATCCCGGCAGATATTTCTATAGCAGAACAAATCATTACATTGATCAAAAAGACGGCAGATATTTTTGGCCGGATAGATATTCTGCTGAACAATGCCGGCGGACCGCCATTTGATAAGTTCGAAAACTTTGATGACGAGCAATGGCGAAAGGCATTTGAATTAAGCCTGCTTAGTTTTGCCCGCACCAGCCGCCAGGTATTGCCCTACATGCAAAGAGCTGGTGGCGGCCGCATAATTAATATCATCAGCGGATCGGTA
Source organism: Mucilaginibacter sp. (assembly GCA_028287895.1). Taxonomy (GTDB): domain Bacteria; phylum Bacteroidota; class Bacteroidia; order Sphingobacteriales; family Sphingobacteriaceae; genus Mucilaginibacter. The sequence goes on from JAQBOV010000046.1 coordinate 84,593, forward strand.
AAATCGGTGCTAAATAATGCGGTTCTGTCAACCTCGATGCGCATGGGCGTGGTCGGTATGGCTAAACTGATGGCAGATGAGTTCGGGCCTTATCATATCACTGTCAACAACATAGCACCAGGCCTGATCCTGACCGACCGCATTCAGGAGACATTCCCCAAAGGTATGGATAAAGACCAGGCGTTGAAAGAAAAGACAAAAGCCATACCTGCGGGCCGCATCGGCAAACCGGAAGAACTGGGGGCACTGGTAGCCTTTTTAGCATCGGCCCAAGCGGCTTATATTAGCGGTACAACCATACAGGTGGATGGTGGTGCCAGCCGGGGCATATTTTAATTATTTGCTCAGGCAGCAGGCTTTGGCTTTCTAAAATATTGAATAATGGAAATAATACCGCCGATAAACAGTGGAAATGAAAATCCAAATAAAAAGCTGCTCCACTTTTCAGTCAACGTGTTTTTAGTTAATGTGCTTACTGTAAAAAGGCATGTCCCTGATACGATAAAGACCGCTGCCCTGATTAAATTATTTTTCATATCATCTTGTTTGTTATTCTTTTGCCTTAAATCGTTTTCTGTCAGATATCAGTTGTTTTTACCCGATTTCACGTAATCAACCAACACGGTTATAATACTGATAATCCCTGCAAGCATCAAACCCAAAGCAGCGCCCTGCATAAAGTCCTTCCATTTAGAGGCATGGAGTGCGGGCACTACCATCGAAGCGGAAAATAGTATTACGGCAACCAATAACAGCAAAATGGTACGCTTTACTTTATTTTTCATCGGGACAATATAATTTTTTTCGTTCAAAATTCCGTATTTTTGCAACCTCTAAAATTTCAGGTGGAACATATTGATGTACAAGGAATATAAGCAATTAAATTTATCGCAGATCGGTAAGGATGTGCTGGAGTTCTGGAAGAAGAACAACATCTTTGAAAAAAGCATCACCAGCCGCCCGGAGAATAATCCCTATACTTTTTATGAAGGGCCTCCGTCGGCTAATGGTATGCCCGGCATTCACCATGTAATGGCCCGTTCCATCAAGGATATCTTTTGCCGTTACAAAACTTTAAAAGGCTACCAGGTTAAACGTAAAGGCGGATGGGATACCCACGGCCTGCCTATAGAGCTTGGCGTTGAAAAAACACTGGGCATCACCAAGGATGACATCGGTAAAAAAATATCCATCGAGGATTATAATGCCGCCTGCCGCACCGAAGTGATGAAATATACTGATGTCTGGAACGACCTGACCGAGAAAATGGGTTATTGGGTTGATCTGAATGATCCGTACGTCACCTATAAAAATGAATATATTGAGACCCTTTGGTGGATACTGAAGGAGTTGTACAATAAGGATATGCTGTACAAGGGTTATACCGTGCAGCCTTATTCGCCAAAATCGGGCACAGGATTAAGCTCACATGAGTTGAACCAGCCCGGCACCTATAAAAACGTTAAGGATACTACCGTAACGGCACAGTTCAAAGTAAAACGGGATAAGGATTCTGAATTTTTATATGAAGGGGTTGATACTGATCTTTATATTTTAGCCTGGACGACAACACCATGGACATTGCCCGCAAATTGCGCTTTAGCGGTAGGCGAAGAAATTAGATATGTTAAATTAAAAACATTTAATCAATATACCGGAATTCCGATAACGGTAATATTAGCGGATGCGCTGGTTTCAAAGGTGGCTGGCCCGGGGCTTGTTCACAATGAAAGTGATCTTAACTTTGACTTTAAAAATAAAATAGTTCCTTATCTATATGATAGAAAGGGCCTGCAATCAGGTTATATTTCGGGTAAAGATCTGGTTGGTATTCATTATGAACAATTGATGCCTTATGTAACTAACGAAAGTTTAGAAAAGAACGCTTTCCGTGTAATTCCGGCAGATTTTGTGACCACTGAAGATGGTACGGGTATCGTCCATACTGCTTCTGTTTTTGGGGCGGATGACTTCCGGGCCTGTAAGGAAAACGGCGTGCCATCTGTGATGGTGCTTGATGAAAGCGGTAAGGAAGTACCGCTGGTAAACAAACAGGGCCGTTTTGTGGATGAAGTGACCGATTTTGCAGGATTGTACGTAAAGGAAGAATATTATAGCAAACAGGAGCGTGAGGCACCGGGCTTTAAAGCGACCGATGTCATGATCGCCATTAAGCTGAAGGAAGAAAATAAAGCGTTCGACGTTAAAAAATACGAGCACAGCTACCCGCACTCCTGGCGTACCGACGAGCCGATACTATACTACCCGCTCGATAGCTGGTTTATCCGCACCACAGCAGTAAAGGACAAACTGGTCGAACTGAACAAAACCATCAACTGGAAACCGGAATCGACCGGGACAGGCCGTTTTGGCAACTGGCTGGAAAACCTGGTAGACTGGAATTTGTCGCGTTCACGTTACTGGGGTACCCCCCTGCCTATCTGGCGTGAGGAAAACGGCGGTGAAGAGAAATGTATCGGCTCTATTGCTGAAATGGAGCAGGAGATTGACAAATCTATTTCCGCAGGCTTTATGCCAAAAGGCTTTAAGCTGACCGATATGCACCGTCCTTATGTTGATGATGTGATACTAACCTCATCGGCAGGTAAAAGAATGGTGCGTGAACTGGACCTGATCGATGTCTGGTTCGACTCCGGCGCTATGCCTTACGCACAGTGGCATTTCCCATTTGAGAATAAGGATCAATTTAAAAATGCTTACCCGGCTGATTTTATTGCCGAAGGTGTGGATCAAACCCGTGGATGGTTCTTTACCCTGCATGCCATAGCCGTTATGCTGAGCGAAACCAGCGACGAGATCAAAGCGGTGAACAAGCAGGTGGGCAACAAAGGAGTCGCCTTTAAGAATGTGGTATCGAATGGTTTGGTGCTGGATAAGAACGGCAACAAAATGTCCAAACGCCTGGGCAATGCAGTCGACCCGTTCTCTACCATTGAGCAATACGGCGCTGACGCAGCCCGCTGGTATATGATCAGCAATGCATCGCCCTGGGATAACCTGAAATTTAATCTCGAAGGGCTGGATGAAGTTCGCAGGAAGTTCTTCGGCACCTTATACAATACGTATTCTTTCTTTGTCCTTTATGCCAATATCGATAAATTCAAATACAGCGAAGCTGAAATTGAACTTAAAAAACGCCCGGAAATAGACCAGTGGATTATTTCACTGCTAAATACTTTAAGCAAAGAAGTTGATGCTTTTTATGCCGATTTTGAGCCTACCAAAGCAGCACGCGCCATACAGGATTTTGTGGACGAGCATTTAAGCAACTGGTATGTACGTTTAAGCCGCCGCCGCTTCTGGAAGTCCGACAATTCACAGGATAAGCTTTCAGCCTATCAGACATTGTACACTTGTCTGTGCGCGATAAGCAAGCTAATGTCGCCTATCGCGCCATTTTTTGCCGACCGGCTTTATACCGATCTTAACAAAGTTACCAAAAAGGAAAACTTTGAGTCGGTTCACCTGGCTGATTTTCCCGTGTATCCTTCCGAACTGGTGAATAAGGCTTTAGAAGAGCGAATGCAATTAGCGCAGGATATCTCTTCGCTCGTATTATCGCTTCGCAAAAAAGTAGGCATCAATGTTCGTCAGCCCTTAAGCAGGATATTGCTGCCGATATTGAATAAAAACTTTAGGCACCAGGTTGATTTAGTGAGAGAACTTATTCTTTCTGAAACCAATATCAAGGATATTGAGTATATTACCGATGCATCCGGGTTTATTAAAAAGAAGGTTAAGCCAAATTTTAAGGCTCTTGGGCCAAAAGTTGGCAAAGACATGAAAGCCGTTGCAGAAGCCATAACAAATATGGATCAGGATGCGTTAAACAAATTTGAAGAAACAGGCATTACTCAATTCAAAATCGGAAATTCGAAATTCGAAATTGAACTGAGCGATGTCGAGATCATTGCCGAGGATGTTCCGGGCTGGCAGGTTGCAAATTTAGGAAAACTAACCGTCGCTTTAGATGTTAACATCACCAACGAATTAAAACAGGAGGGTATTTCGCGCGAGTTGATCAACCGGATACAGAATCTGCGTAAAGGAAAAGATTTTGAAGTGACCGATAAGATCAATGTCCGCCTGCGCGACCATTTTTTGATTAACGAAGCGGTAAAAAATAATTTATCTTATATTTGCGCCGAAATTCTGGCTGAGAGTATACAACTTGATAATCAGCTCAATGAAGGCGAAACAGTACTGATAGACGAAACTGAAATTTTGATTGCTATAACTAAAATATAAATGAAAGTAGAAAACGAAAAGACCAGGTACTCCGATGCAGAATTGCAGGAGTTTAAGGAGTTGTTGTTGGATAAGCTGCGGAGCGCGAAAGAAGAGTTAAACTCACTGGCATCGTCATTAAGCACCCCTAATGCTAATGGCACTGATGATACCGCAGGAACCTATAAAACTTTGGAAGATGGCTCAGCCACGCTTGAAAAAGAATCGATCAACCAACTAGCTGCCCGTCAGAAAAAATTTATTGAGCAGTTAGAGGCTGCACTGGTACGCATTGAAAATAAAACTTACGGCGTTTGCCGCGAGACCGGTAAACTGATACCGAAGGAACGCTTGCGTGCAGTACCGCATACTACACTAAGCATGGAGGCCAAACTGAAGCAATATTAATGAAGGCTGCTTATACAAAACCCTTTCTTGTTGCTGCTTTTATCATACTTGCCGACCAGATCATTAAGACCTGGGTAAGAGCCCATATGTTTTTAGGCGAAGAAATTCACCTGTTAGGCAACCGGGGCATGCTTCATTATACCGAAAATAACGGTATGGCTTTTGGCATGGAATTCGGCGGCGAGCTGGGCAAACTGGCTTTAACTTTATTCCGTATCGGCGCAGTGGTGGCTATTGGTTACGGATTGGTTCACCTGATCAAACATAAATATCACCGCGGCCTTATTATGAATGTGGCACTGATATTTGCAGGCGCATTGGGTAATATCATCGATTCAACCTTTTATGGGATCATGTACCATTATGCACCACTTTTTCACGGGCGCGTGGTAGATATGTTTTACTTCCCGCTGCTATCAGGCAATTTCCCCTCATGGGTACCTATCTGGGGCGGGCAGGACTATGTTTTTTTCCGCCCGGTATTTAATCTTGCCGATTCGGCCATATCTGTTGGCGTTATTTTGATACTGATCTATCAGAAACACTATTTTAAGCACCAAACACCCGAAATAAGCGCTCCAAACAGCGAAGTGGTTGAAGAATGAGGAACAAGTCCCGATAGCGATCGGGATGCGATTTGAGATCTGCAAATGATATTTGAGCCGCTTTTTACAGCGGCTTTTTTATTGCACTTATTTTTCGGAAATACTTTTTAATTAGTGTGTAATGGACACGATTAAGATTGGTTTGGAAAATTAAAATTTAAATATTAGTTAATGATAAAATTAAAAACCGCCACAGGACGCTGTAAACGCACTTTCATGTTTTTTAAAAGATCTGAAAATACCGTGAAAACACGGGTTGCGGGGGGAAATTTTATTACGGAAATTTACAATACTTAATCCTTATTACGAAAAACAAAAAAGACGACTGCATTCATTTACAGTTGTCTTTTCGTTTTAAGAGGTTTGAAGAACTACTATTTGCCTAAATATTTTTCTTTATCGCCTTAAGCTCCGATCCGTTTTTTTAGCCGGGATAAGGCTGTTTGATTACTTAAGCGTACCTGCATTAAAAAGCGGACTAGCTGCCTGCGCCACCGCCGGCGTCCGTATCAGGTGTGTGATCATCCGGCGCCCGGGGCGATCCGTTATGGGGTTAATCTCAAATGTAATACGCTTTATTTGAAAGCAAAAAACACAAACCGGCCGCCGGTTTAAAAATAAAGTGTTGCGATTTAACCTTTACCTTCGTCTATAGTCATATATTCAACAGAACAAATACGATCACATTATGAAAAAACTATTCATCCTTGCTGCGCTTTGCATAGGTACTTATGGCGTTGCTGCACAAAATGTTGACCTGCGCCGCAAAATTGAAGTAACCGGAATTGCCGAAAAAGAAGTGACGCCGGATATTATAAATGTATCAATTTCGTTACAAGAGTACATGGACGGGAAGAAAAAGACCTCTGTCGGGCAGCTCGAAAACCAGCTGGAAACCGCAGTAAAAGAGGCGGGTATCCCTAAAGAAGATTTTACTATCAGCAATGTTTCGGCCTGGAATAACACCTGGCAAAAAAAGAAAAACCCCGATTTTTTGGCAAGCAAACAATACAGTATCAGGTTTCATGATCTGAATAAATTCAACCAGATACTGAACAAAGTCGATCCGAAAGGAATACAATCTACCAGCATAGACAGCTATGATTACTCTAAAATGGCCGAATTAAAACGCGATCTGAAGATACAGGCACTATTGTCTGCCAAAGAAAAAGCTACTTATCTGCTGAACAGCATTAACGAAAAAACGGGAAGGCCAATCAGTATTACCGAAACCGATAACAGCAATTTTCCGGGCCCGCGCCCGCTGCTATATAAAACGATGACGGCTAATGCAGCTCCGGCAGAGTCAGATATTGATGTTAAAACAATAAAATTAAACTTCCAGGTTCAGGCAGTTTTTGAAATCATGCCGTAACTTTTAAGAAACCTTTTTCGTAAAAAGAAAGTAACGAGTGACTATTTTTACTGAGAGCCCAAACAACCAAATTATTACTTACTGATTCACAATAACTTGACAATATAAAATATAGATACTATCTTTAGAATTCGTAAACTGATTGAGCATGATAAATTCCAGGATCGAAAGAGTACTGTTGGTAGCTCCCAACATATTTTCGGTACAATTATTGGCCAGTAACAAACAGATCAAACACATCACCGCTGTCGATCGTGTTTTCCCCGCCATTTATGAGCTCGCTCCTCACATGATCGTCTTCGATTATGATTACCTGAACAAGGATATGGAGAAAATATTACGTCGTATCCGCACCAATCCCTATTACAACAAGATCAAGATATGCTGCTTCAAAAGCACGCCCGACCGCAAAATAGACTCGTTCCTAAAGGTATTGGGCGTTAACCATGTGATCTATAGGGCCGAATTGCAAAATCCTACCAAAGCCGCCATTAACCATGTGAAGTCAATATTGGATTCAGCCGTTACCGACCTGCTGGTCAACGCGTCACTTTAATTAACACAGGTACCCCCTTTGGTTAATCTATCCATTCGAACCTCGTATAAGGCACTAGTACCTCAGGTATTTTTATTCCCTTTTCAGCCTGATTATTTTCCAGTAAAGTAGCGACAATACGCGGCAAAGCCAATGCGCTGCCATTTAAAGTATGCGCCAGTTGGGTTTTACCTTCCGCATTGCGGAAGCGGAGTTTTAAACGGTTGCTCTGGAAGGTTTCAAAATTTGAAACCGATGAAACTTCAAGCCAGCGTTGTTGTGCGGCGCTCCAGGTTTCCATATCATAAGTTAAGGCAGAGCCGAAACCCATGTCACCACCGCATAAACGCAATACCCGGTAAGGCAAGCCCAATTTTTGCAGCAAACCCTGGACATGTGCGCTCATCTGCTCTAAAATCGTATAGGACTCATCGGGATGTGCTATCTGTACGATTTCTACTTTATCAAACTGGTGCAGGCGGTTTAAACCGCGCACGTGCGCACCATAAGAACCTGCTTCGCGGCGAAAGCAGGGCGTGTGACCGCAATTTTTAACAGGCAATTCATCGGCCTTTAATATCACATCACGGTACATATTGGTGATGGGTACTTCGGCAGTTGGTATCAGGTATAAATTATCCAGACCGACAAAATACATCTGCCCTTCCTTATCCGGCAATTGCGATGTGCCGAAACCAGACGCCGCATTGACCATTAACGGTACGCTTACTTCATGATAGCCCGCTTTTTCAGCCTCATCAATAAAATAGTTGATCAGCGCCCTTTGCAGTTTTGCCCCTTTGTTTTTATAAACCGGAAACCCCGCTCCCGTTATTTTTACACCCAGCTCAAAATCAATCAGGTTATATTTTGCAGCCAATTCCCAGTGCGGCAATGCATCAGCCGCCAATTGCGGTTTGGCGCCATTTTCAAGAACGACCTCATTATCCTCGGGCGTTAATCCCTTTGGAACAGATGCATGCGGCAAATTGGGCAGCAATAGCAGTTTTTGCTGAAGATCATCTTCGATCGCAGTTAATGCCTCACCTAAAATTTTTATCTCTTCTTTCCAGGCCCCGGTTTTTGTTTTAACCGCTTCAGCTTCATTTTTTTTACCGGCACGCATTAATTCGCCTATTTGTTTTGCTGCAGCATTGGCTTCAGCTGATACACTATCCAAACGGCTTTGAGTGTGACGGCGATCATTATCGATCTGTATGATCAGATCAACCAGTTCGGGCTGTTTAAAATTTTTTACAGCCAAACGTTCTAAAACCTGTTCCCTGTTATCGCGGATATAATTAACTTGCAGCATTATTGTATTTTTCGACAAATATAATTAAAGTGGCAGTTGCAGTAGCAGTGGCCGTTTTTTTATTTAGCGATGAACAAATAGGTATTTAAATACTACTGCGAACTGATAACTGCAAACTGAATGCCCGGTAAACTCTACTTAGTACCCACCCCGATAGGTAATCTTGAGGATATGACCTTCAGGGCCATACGCGTTTTGAAAGAAGCCGACCTGGTGCTTGCTGAAGATACGCGGACATCGGCTCCGCTGCTCAAGCATTTTGGTATCGAAAAAAAGGTATTTGCGCACCATCAACACAACGAGCATCAGTCATCCAATGAGATCGTACGCTTTTTGAGAGCGGGTAAAAATATCGCCCTGATATCAGATGCCGGCACGCCTGCTATATCCGACCCTGGCTTTTACCTGGTGCGCCAGGCGTTAAAAAACGATATCGAAGTGGAATGCCTTCCGGGCGCTACGGCTTTTGTTCCGGCCCTGGTTAATTCGGGCTTTCCGACAGACCGTTTTTGCTTTGAAGGTTTTTTGCCTTTAAAAAAGGGCCGGCAAACACGCTACAAGCAATTGGCTGAAGAAGAGCGGACCATTATATTGTATGAATCGCCGCACCGTTTCTTAAAAACACTGGACGAAATGGCCGCTTATTTTGGCAGCGAAAGACAAGTATCTGTTTCGCGCGAGCTGACCAAATTATTTGAAGAAACCGTGCGCGGCACGGTTGCTGAAGTAAAGCTTTATTTTGAAACACACCCGATCAAGGGCGAGTTTGTCATATGTGTGGCGGGGGCCTCACCCAAACCTTCTCCAAAGGGGAAGGCTTACATTGATGATTAATGTTCATGAAAAAAAATATCTTCTTATCCATACTTTCAGGTTTATTGCTTTGGATAGCCTGGCCGCCTACACCTTACAGCACTTTTTTATTGTTTATCGGTTTTGTGCCGATGCTGACAGCGATGGAAAATATTATTCAATCCGCTTCGGCAAAAAAAGGGAAACAGATTTTCGGCGTCACTTTTCTCGGCTTTCTTATCTGGAACACCTTATCCATTTACTGGGTATATAATTCCATAAAAACTATTGGCGCTGTAGTGGCCGTTCCTATCTCCTTGATTCCCTATACACTTGGACCATTGCTGATGTCAACGGCATGCTGGTTATATTACCGGTTAAGGCTGATCACTAAAACCGGGGCTGCCTTAACGGGACTGGTTTGTTTTTGGGTGGCATACGAATACCTGCACCAAACCTGGGCGCTCAACTTTCCGTGGATGACCCTGGGTAATGGCCTGGCAGTAAGCCATAAGTGGGTGCAATGGTATGAATATACCGGCGTATATGGCGGAACAATATGGATATGGATGGTAAATATCATGGCGTTTTTACTTTATAAAGGACTGAATAAGCCGAAATCCCCGGTAAAAAGATCGGCGCAGATACTGGCGCCCGGATTGGTGTGTTTACTCCCGATCGCTTTTTCTTTGTATCGGTACCACACTTTCAAAGAGCAGGAAAACCCCTCGGATATTGTGGTGGCGCAGCCCAATATTGATCCTTATCAGAAAGAAGGCACCATCCCTACTGCCGAACAGCTCAGCATATTAACGCACCTATCTGATTCCCTGGGGCAACGCAATACCGAATTCTTTATATGGCCCGAAACGGCAATATCGGACCCGCAAGGTCTGAATGAAGATCTGGTGCGCGGCAATCCTTATTTTTTGCAGATACAGCACTTTCTCAGCAAATATAAAAACGGCAACGTGCTGACCGGCGCAGAAGACATTAAGATATATAATTCGAGGAAGACAAACACTGCAAACAGCCTGGACGCGCAGGGCCATGAGTTTTATGATGCCTTTAATGCCGCAGTAAATATTGAAAATTCCGGCCAGGTGCAATTCTACCATAAATCGAAACTGGTTCCCGGTGTGGAGTCTTTGCCTTTCGGTAATACTTTATCCTTCTTAAAACCGGTTTTTGAACATCTGGGAGGAGCCACCGGCAGTTATGCCGGCCAGGCAGAACCTGGTGTATTTTATTCGCAAAGCGGTATAGGCGCCGGCCCGGCAATTTGCTATGAATCTATTTACGGCGAATGGATCGCCCAATCGGTACATAAAGGCGCTCAGTTTATTGCCATTATCACCAATGATGGCTGGTGGGAAAACACATCTGGCAAAGACCAGCACCTGGATTATGCCAAGCTGCGTGCTATAGAAACACGCAGATGGGTATGCCGGTCAGCCAATACCGGCATCTCGGCTTTTATCAACCAGCGCGGGGATATCGTAAAGCAAACCAAATGGTGGACCAGAACAGCGATCAAACAAGATATCAATTTAAACGCCGACCTTACCTTCTATGTCCTTTATGGCGATTACCTGCCAAGAACGGGTAGTTTACTGGCCATCGCAGGTATATTATTCATATTGGT
>JAQBOV010000056.1 GCA_028287895.1 Mucilaginibacter sp.
AAACATTAAAATATTCAGGTGCCTATATCGGCGGTGTCCACCTCTTCCCATTCCGAACAGAGAAGTTAAGCCCGCCAGAGCCGATGGTACTGCAGTAAAATGTGGGAGAGTAGGTCGGTGCCCAATCTTAAAGAAACCCGTGTCCCCAAAGACACGGGTTTTCTTGTTTCAGGGCCGTTCAGATTCCGGCGGCCCTGAATACCCGGTAATGCCAATGAACGCCTGGTAATCAAACCCTTGCCTGCCCGTCTCTACTGACAGAACACTGTCACCTGTAGGGCAGAGCTACAGTCGGACAAACAACTAGCAATAAATAACAACGCCTATCTTTCATATTGCAGCGATGTGTTAAAAAGGAAAAGGAATACACAAAACAACAAGTTAACTGTATATGTTTACCCGCATCGGTTGATGCATGCTGGCCTTCGTAACGTTCTCGGCCAGTGTTTGATACACAAAGGGAAGCACGATGGGTAATTATAACTTTATAACACCCAAGCTTAACAATATCTCACCAATGATTAAGACGAAGATGAGTCCCATCACTACAAAGGAAACTTTGTGGGCGAAGTTAAAGGTCCAGCCTAAGCCATTCCGTTTTGACACTACCAGGTTAGAGTCCTTAGGGTTATAGTAAAATAACCCCCACTTCCATAACTCAAAGTTGTTTTTGTCAAACTCGTTCATTCAATAAATATATGGATCGCCCGCCAACAACCAATCAACAAAGCATTATATAACTAATACCGGGCTATATTAAACTGCCTATACTCAAATTATAGCACATAACCTATTTTAAACACTACTTCCCGACCAACCGTCAATTGTGTACTTGATGGGGCGCATGGTGTCAACTCCAGACTCAGTACTTACAATACCTTATAAATCACCCAGTTGTCGGTCTCGTAAACCTTCTGAAGATTCAAGCCATTATCCGAATGCTTGATAGCGGGTACATACTTGTTATTTAGCTGCGTATAACCGGTTAGCGGATTTCTCTCACTGGCAGTTAATATGTAATTTACATAATGTTCGGGTGCTTCACTCGCACTTAGGAAGGTTTCCTGGTAAGGTAAGGTAAGCCGCCTGGTATTATTGGTAAATGCAATAACCGGGTAGGCAATGGCATCGTCCATCATAATTTGTGCATTGTCAGGCAGGGAGTTTATATAATCTGCTATTTCAAGGTTTTCACTTTGCTGATCAACAGGTGATGGGTTGAATAAAATTTTAACAAAGTCCCGTTCTTCGGCAATGAATGATTTCTTCATAAAAATGTAGCCCGTGAATAACTGGAATACCACAATGATACTTAAAAGTATCTTCACCCCTGTTTGATTTATATGTGAATAGGCTCTGAATATGATGCACAATAAGGACAATATTAGGAAAATAAGAAAGTATTCATGTGCAAGGAAAATCTTATCATATTTAATTTGCAAAAATTCTACAAATGCAAATGGCGTTGCTATGGTTAATATCTGGTAAGTGCTGTTTCTGAAAAAGTAGATGGCAACAATTATCATAGGGCAATAAATTGCTATACTGGCAGTTACCAATGCGGAGATTTGCGATGACTGATAATGTGAAAAGCTTGTCGCCTGCTCAAAGCTTAGCCTGTCGGCCAGCACCGCCCAGGTAGCGTAGGGACTGTCAAGAAAGTAATCCAGGTCATTAGCATGCGTCAGATTGAGCATTTTAAAGATCAAAACGGATGCCAGCGGAAGAATGAACAGGATAATATAAATGGCAAATGTTTTATTGACCAGTTTGCGGCGCAGTGCGGGGCTGTTAAAACTTTGATATAACCTGAAAACAGTTTCCTTTTCACCCAGGTTAAGGCTTTGTATCGAGATGAACAGAACAAGCGGGATGAAAAATAGTGTAAGCCAGATAAATTTATAATCACAAAATACCAGTATTACCAGGCATATGCTTGCAAGAGAAATATGAAAAGTTGTATTTGAAGAGTAAAACCGGATGATATTAAAAAAGAATAGATAAAAGAAAATAAGCACCATGTATATTGATTTACCAGAGCAGGCTGTATACAACAGCCCCGGATGCAATAAGAAAAGTGCAATAAGAAGCAATAAATAGAAATCATCATTTGTCCTTTTTATCAGGGTAGTTGCCATAATATAAAAAAGGAGTGCTGTGCCGATCGCCGAGGCTATTACCGGGGCCAGCAAAATATTTATTCTTGCAAAAATAAATGCCCCGTAAAACGGCAGTATCGGTGTGGTAAGCCCCATTACCTTTAGTCGGTTGCCTAAACCATCCAAAAGAACTTTGCTTTTCTCTATAAAGAAAAGCGACTCCTGGTTGTAATAGCCCAATTTATTTAAATAGATACCTAACAGCAGGTAATAAGCCGCTATGAATACCGTAATAAGGATGAGATATAAGCCTCTTCTATTTCTCATTTAATTAATGACGTTTGTCGCGCTATTTATCTTACTCAAGCCATGGGTCGTTTTTTCCCAGTAATATGGTTTGACAATCAATTGGTATAAGCCCATATAAGCTGCTGCCGAATGCATTAACCAATAAATGGGATTAGCAATTGCAAATAATATCAGTTCATAAAAACGGCGTTTAAACACCGCCATCATGTTTACATAGATCATTAGTATATTACCAACCATCAGGTTAAATATGCATATAAACAATACCCAGTCCGGAAACAGTGTTTTTATTGAAGCTAGGTTAAAGACAACATAGCCCAGAAATATGAATAACAAAATCGGGTAAACTAAAAAGGTGACCGGGGTAGCACCAACAAAAAAGTTGAACCCTAAAAAGCCTTTCCACCCGATTTTTTTCCAGAGGGCTACCGGATTGCGCATGTGTACCAGGTAGGTTTGCATATACCCTTTTATCCATCTTGAGCGTTGCCGTATCCAGTTAAAAGGCTCATTGTTTGCCTCTTCGTAGGTGGTGGAGTTAACTAGAGCCACTTTATAGCCTTTAGCATAAGCCCTTACACCCAAATCGGCATCTTCAGTTACATTGAAAGGGTCCCAGGCACCCAGCTCGAGCAAATTTTCCATTTTAAAGTGATTGCTTGTGCCGCCCAGGGGAATGGGGATGTCCAGCGTATCCAGGCCGGGCAGCATATAATCAAACCAATAGGAGTATTCAAGGGTAAACATCCGGGTAAGGAAGTTCTCGTTCCTGTTAAAGTAATTTAAGGCGCTTTGCACGCAGATAAAATTTTCTGGTAGCTTATTGAACAGCGTCACTGCTTTTTTAAGCTGATCGGTATCAGGGATATCTTCGGCATCATAAATAGTTAAATATTTGCCGCGTGCAAAGTGAAGGCCATAATTGCAGGCTTTTGGCTTGGTTTGAGGCATATGATATGGCACTATAATTACTTCAAAAATGGCAGGAAAATCAAGATCGCGGACTGCGTTTAAAGTTTGATCGTCATCCTCTTCTATCAATAGCTTAACATCAAGCTTTTCGCGGGGATAATCAAGGCTTTGTAAATTCCATATCAGCTTTTTTATCAGTTTAGCTTCCTTGTAAACCGGTAAAAGAATGGTGTATACCGGTAATTCATCCTCTACCACATTCCTTACCTCTTCCTTGCTGACCGCCTGGTGCAACTCAAAACGCGAGCCAACTAAAGAAAGAAATAACTTGAAGACAATGGCTATCAGGAAAAAAAAACTCATTGCTACGTTAAGTATGATGGTGACACTTTTAAAATTTAAAACTAATCCTGCTGCCAAAAGGCCCAGGATCAGGAAAAAAAATACCATCTGGGGCGTTGAAAATGTAATAAGGGCCGAACTATCCGGGTCATGGTTTAAAAGTTCAAAAACAGCTGATTTAACATAGTCATTACCCAGAAGCTTATGGGTTAACCACGTGATATCAAGGTCATCGGCTACAATAATTTCAGGTTCGAGATTATAAGTCATCCTGATATAGTCAATAAATAGCCGGTCAGTAGGATCGGCCATAAGCGTGACCACCTTGTTTTTCCTGATCCGTAATGGAAGGGCTAAGTGCGCATCAGCAAAGGACAGTTCCACTTTATTTAATACCTCGCCGTCAAACGCCTCTTCCCTTACGGGGTTGATTTTATATCCGGCGTTAATTATTGATCGCTCATAGTTTTTGCGCGATATATAGCCAAAATTCAGTGCCACTTTAATAAACGACAGGTCTGACCTGGCCGAAAATTTTTCGATCCTTTCCCGATCACCTGGTGTAATAAATCCGTCATTAACCAAAAGTTCGGGAATTGAAATATTCATTTATTTTATAAATTGGTTGACGGGTTAATATTAACCTCCGGAGATTTGTTTACCCCGGAGTTAATAAAAATGAATTATTATGTACTCAATGTATATTTAAATTGTTGGCGATCTATTCGTTAAATAATTCTTGTGATTTTTGAACTTTTGAACGTACATAAAGGAATGACATTAATATCAGCACAAGTATGCCGAGCAAAATGTATAAGTTATAATTTTCCCAAAAACGGGTCAGTGCGCTCTTGGTATCCACATACTCCAGGTTCTCGCTTGATTTGTTGATATTGAATAAGTATTTGTTGCCGTTAACATCAGAAATGCACATGTTACTTGACAGCGTTGACAATTGTTCAGTGATCGATTTTGAGGCAGCTGTGAACGCATTGGCCTGGTCGTTGCCTGTAGCTGTCAATACCAGCACGGCATTGTTGCTCCGTCCGTAGAATATTTGTGCAAGTCCGTTTGATACCGAATCAGACAGCGAGTAAACTATCTTATTGTTTTCGTTGTTATACAGTCTGAACTGTTTATTAAATTTTATAGGCGCATCCGGCAACTTATCCATCAGTTGATCGTGCTGCGATAAAAGCGCAACGATATTGTATTTTTTCAGATCGGCCACGGTCACGCCATCCGAGTAAACGAACTCAGGAAAGTTATTCGCATTGATATTGTTATTTAGTTCGTAAATAATTTCGCCCATCGCCGCAGCAGCATATTTTGCATATTCTTTGGTGATCACTATCCGTGTAGTACCTGTGTTAAATGCTTCCGGATATTGGTAGAAACTAAGGTCATTGGTAATAAACGGATTTTTTGATTCCAGGTATGATTTGTCCACATCAACCTCGGCGAAGAAATTGGTAAAGGCGTTGATACAATTACCGCTGCTTGGGTATATCCTGAATTCAGCCTGAATAGTATTATATTTATGATGCTGGTACCGGTTGATGGTAACAGATTCATTTAACTTACCCGATGCATCCAGCCTTTCGCTGCTGATGAGCATGCCATTAAGGTAGATATTAAAATAACCACGGTCGCCCGGGGATAAGCTGCTGTAATTAGCTACAAAATGTATCTCAACTTCTTTTGGCGTAAAGCTGAAATCACTGTTTTTGAAACTATATACATTGGTTAATGAGCCAATACCCGACATAAAGTTAGGTGCACCGCCTACCTGCCGCAACGTTAGTTTAGACCGGTTTTCTTCAACGGTTTTGAAGTAGTTATTTTGCGCGTTATCAATCAGCAGGTATTCACCAAAGGATGAATTTAATATATTCATATTACCCAGGGTAGTGATGGTTTTTTCGTAACCTGTATCATCGGCTCCGGTTATAAACAGTATTTCGCCCGGTTCGGTAATTTTTGCATCAGACTTAGCGGTATCCTGGTAAGTAACAAGCGCTTTACTAAGGTATAGCAATCCCTCTCCCGTTTTGGGATCGACTTTTATTAATTCTTTTTTATCTTCAGCAAGGCTGGCCATATTGCCAACTATGATGTAGTTTTTAATGCTGTCGGGAAGTTTATCGGCTTCAAAAACCTTTATGTCCCTGTTCAGTGCCTTTTTTAACCTTGAGTAGGCCCATGCCACTGCTTTAAGATCATGCAAGGTTGGATTCAATGGGTATACGATTGCCCTTTTTGATTCGAAGCAGTTGCTGATATTTACATTTTTGAAGAAGTTATCATTAGTTTTTACCAATGACAGGTAGGAGTAATCCTTTACTTTTACCCACATTGCAGGATTATCCAGATCTTTACACTTATCATCTGATACGGTAAGCAGTGTTTTAACCTGGATCTTCAGAAACTTATCTGATGCAAGGTCTTCCGGAGTTAAGTTGATCGTTATCTTTTCAACCGAATCTTTAGTAAGACGGGCGCTGTAAGCGGGCCTTTCGTTGATAACGATATTGACAAAAGAATGATCTTTTATTAATGCCTGGGAGGGCTCAATATATAAAACCAGTTTACTCCCTTTCATCTGAACAAGCGGGCTCATCTTTAAGTAAAAAGAACTGGCTCCGATCATGCCATATATGGGCTCATCATCATGACCCATTGTTTTGAATGACACAACACTTTGCGCTATCGATGCCGTACCTAAAAGTAATGCAAAAGCTAACAGGCGTAAAAATTTATTCATTTGTTGCAAGTATTAATTAATCACGTTGAATTCTGCTCTGAAATAATTACCACTCTCGTCGCTGCGGTAAATCAA
This sequence comes from Mucilaginibacter sp., assembly GCA_028287895.1. Classification (GTDB taxonomy): domain Bacteria; phylum Bacteroidota; class Bacteroidia; order Sphingobacteriales; family Sphingobacteriaceae; genus Mucilaginibacter. The sequence goes on from JAQBOV010000056.1 coordinate 6,502, forward strand.
TTCCCCACCCATTTCCCGGGTCATCAGCTTTGCTATGGAGAGGCCGAGACCAAGACGGCTTTCAATATTGCCCGATGCATCGTTTAAGGTCTTTAATTTATTAAACATCATATCCAGTTCTTCCTGGCCTATGGCAATTCCCTCGTCTATTATCTCAAAAATGAATTTTTGCCGCTGAAGGCTCGTCACTACTTTTATGCTATTGTTTGTTTGGGAAAACTTAATAATGTTGGACAACAGGTTTTGAAATATCTGACCGGTAAATACGCGGTCGAGCTTAACGTTGAGCGGTAATTTCAGGATATTATCTATTAAATGGATGTTTTTCATCTGTGCCGTTTCGATCAGGCCTCTGTATACATGCTGTACTTCAGAATTAATATCAAATATCTCGAGGTTGAATTTCATTTCAGGGGCCTCAATTTCTCTTACATCCATTAGCTTATTCAGCATGTATTGCATTTTTTCAGCCGATTCACCGATATAGCCAACAAACTCTTTTTGATCCAGGCTCAACCGTATCTCTTCCTCTTTTACCATGTTATTACTCATGATGATCGAGCCGATGAGATTTTTAAGATCGTGGCCGGCGATATTTATAAAGCTATTCTTTTGCTCATCCAGTTTACGCAACCGTTCGTATTGCATGTCAATGATGTTGTTTTTCTCAGTGATATCCCTGTTTTGGGATTTCAACTGTTCATTGGATTTTTCGATCAGTATCTGTGAACGTACCTCGCGCACCATTACCTTATATCTGGCATTGGGAATAAGGCACGAAATAATGGTGACAATGAAAAAGTATTGACCGCCATTGCTGATAAAAATATCAATACTGCATTCACTAAAAAGGTTGAAAAATATGGCTAAAAGCAGCAGGGAAATAAGCGCCTGAATAACCGAATTAACCGGCTCCCAAAATACCTGCAGATTAAAAAATAATATAATCGCCGAATAGGAAAGAAAATAAACATTCAGATCCGTGGGAGAAACTATTGTACACATAAATGCCGATAAGGCTGAAACTAGTATAAAGGAAATGTGTAATAATATGCGATAATTGTAGTTCTTGCTTTGAAAAAGATTAAATAAGATGTAAATTATAAATACAATAATGAGCCGTACAATTGTGATTTGTATCCATATATTTTTTGCATAAATTAAATCGATAATAAAAAATAAGGGAAAAAGAAATATAATTGTCCAGATGACGATATTGGTCTGATACCAGGTCTTTTTGGAAATCTCTTTTAAAAACTCGTCTTTATTAATTTGAACAAACATTATAATAGTTTTCTTAATTAGTAATAAGATTAAACCGGTTGTTAATTTAGCAGGAGGTAAAGTAAAAATAAGTGAAAAAAACGCCGGGTCTCATATTGTTTATTAACAAACTGTTAGGAATGTTAATGTTATTAACGTCTTTCACAATTGCAAAAAGCAATCCACAATTACCCGTTTCCCATGCTGATGTTTTTAAAAAAGCCCAAAGCCTGGACAATGGGGTAAGTATCTCGTGGCTTGAGCAAACTTGGAACAATGATATTTTGGATAAAAGTGCCATCAAAGCATTCGATTTCCGGTTGTTAAAACAGCTCGGTTTTAAAAGCATCAGGCTCCCTGTGGCTTTTGAATATTTCCAAACTAATGATATTTCTGTACAAAAAGTACTTAAACATATTGATGAAATCTTTAGGTTCTGTAAGTTATACGGATTCAAACTAATCATTTGTTATCATTCTGGAAATTTGAACGATAACAGCTATCTGGCTGAAACACCGAAGATTATTGACCAGTGGACTGTTCTTTCAAAAAAGTATGCCCATAAAAACGCTGATAATCTTTTCTTTGAGCTGTACAATGAGCCACCGCATATGGACCCCCAAAAATGGCGAGAGGCGGCTGATGCGATCGTTACGGCAATACACAAAATAGATAAAAACCGTACCCTGATAATAGGGGCATCAAATTTTAACAGCATTTATGAATTAAGCCGGTCGGTGCCTATGAGGGATGATAACATTATTTATACCTTCCATTTTTATGAACCGTTTTTTTTTACACACCAGGGAGCTGATTGGGTAGGAGATCAGGTTGCAACAACCGGGGTGCCATTTCCATATAACGAGGAAAATTTTCCAAGCCTTAATCCACGGGCAAAAAATACCTGGGGCGAAACTAATTACTATCAATACCGCCGCGATGGGAATGAACAATCTGTAAGGGATAAATTGAAAATAGTAAAAAACTGGGCGCTTAAGTATGATGTAGCTGTTTTGTGCGGCGAATACGGTGTGTATAATAGGTATGCTGGTTTGGATAGCCGTTGCCGGTACATTAAAGCCGTACGGCGAACTTTAAAAGCAATGAATATCCCCGGGATATTATGGGATTATAATTCTAATTTTTCAATTTTTAATGGAGAGCCATCTGTGCATAATCTGCCTGATTGCATGAAAGATGCGATTGGTTTTACACCAAAAAAGTAAAAATATCCTTTATAATTTACTTAATTTTACTTAAGTTTAAATCGTTACCTTTGCACACTAAGAACTAATTATGAGATTTTTTGAAGAGAAGCGCAGAGAAGTGATGAAGCATATTGAAATATTTATGCTCGAAAAGATCAGCGAATACCTTAAGCCGGTTGATACCATCTGGCAGCCGTCAGATTTTTTGCCCGATTCAACAAGGGAAACCTTCTTTTCAGAGATCAAAGAATTGCAGGAAAGTGCTGCCGGCTTGTCATATGATCTTATTGCCGTTTTAATTGGGGATACGATTACCGAGGAAGCATTGCCAACCTATGAATCATGGCTGACCATGGTAGAGGGTGTATCAAGAGATGAAGAAGGTGGCTGGATGAAATGGACCAGGCACTGGACATCAGAAGAAAACCGTCACGGCGATCTGTTAAATAAATATTTATTCCTTTCGGGCCGGGTGAACATGCGCATGATGGAAGTATCTACGCAATATCTGATTGCTGACGGCTTTGATATCGGCACCGGTCATGACCCTTACCGTAATTTTATTTATACCTCTTTCCAGGAACTGGCAACCAATGTGTCCCACCGCCGGGTAGCCTCGCAGGCAAAAAAAGATGGTGATACCCTGCTTTCAAAAATGTGCGGAGTAATCGCCGGTGATGAAGCCCGTCATGCCAAAGCCTATAAATTTTTTATAGAAAAGATATTTGAAGTTGATCCTAATGAAGCCATGCTGGCTTTTGAGGATATGATGCGGAAAAAAATTGTAATGCCTGCCCACTTCTTACGCGAAGTTGGGTTAAAAGTGGGCCAAACTTTCGGCCACTTTACAGATGCCGCCCAGCGTTTAGGAATATATACCGCCATAGATTATGTAGATATCCTGAAAGAACTGTTAGAAGACTGGCATATAGAAAGTATTACCGATTTGAACGAAACCGGTGAGAAAGCCCGCGATTATCTCATGAACCTGCCTTCACGTTTATTGCGCGTTGCCGAAAGAATGAAAAATCCGGGGCTCGAGTACAAATTCAGCTGGATAAACGGTTGATCTTGCGTCTTAAGTTCTAGGTCACAGAACGCATTATAAATGACTTAAGACTTTCGACCAAAGACGTCAGACGCTCAAAAACTACCCTTCCAGTATGAGGTCAGTGCCTTGTTTGTCAGACAGGTCATTAAAAAGATCATTTAAAATAGACTCCACCGTGAGGCAGTTCACATCGTCGACATAATGTTCAGAACGTGTGATCCATAATTCTGTACCCTTTATTTGTATCCTGAATAAAAAACCTTCATACCATTCGGCTTGTGATACTTCGATCGTGTCGTCACCCAATTTCTTGATCGCAAAAGTGATATCACTTTTGCGGTGCTCCTGAAAAATCGAGTTTAAATTTTGTTTTAAATGGTTAAACAGCTTGTCAGCATTAACGCGGGTATGCAGTGTGATGATTTTCATAACTATACCTTTGATATATAAGTACAACTGCCAAATGGTTTTGTTTCGGGTATGTTATTTTGGAAAATATCGTTTAAAATGCTAAAGAACCCTTAAAAAAAATTATAAGCGTATATTTAAGGATGAAAGGTAAAGAGGTAACCGGGAACTTTGTATTGATGATCCTGGGCATACTGTCAGCTGGCATGGGCTTAAAGGGCTTTTTGCTTTCAAGCAGGTTTATTGATGGAGGTGTCACAGGGATATCTATGTTGCTTGCTGAAACAACAGGCACCCCACTGTCCGTTTTGATCTTTGTTATCAATATGCCCTTTCTTTTCCTCGGTTATAAGCGATTAGGGGTTTCATTTGCCATTAAAAGCACAATTGCAATCGCCGGTCTTTCGCTTTGCCTGGCCTTTGTTCAATTTCCTGATGTAACACACGATAAATTACTTACTGCTGTATTTGGCGGCTTTTTTATAGGCGTAGGTATAGGTTTGGCCATTAGGGCCGGGGCGGTGCTTGATGGCACGGATATAGCCGCACTATTGGTAAGTAAGAAAACGCAGTTGCTAAAAGTAAGCGATGTGATATTATTGCTCAACGTAGTGATTTTTTCGGCGGCATTATTTTTTTTAGGAGTTGAATCGGCACTTTATTCTATTCTCACCTATTTGGCGGCTTCTAAAATGATCGATTTTATTTTAAATGGTATTGAGCAATATACAGGAATCACTGTGGTATCCACCCGCGGTGAGGAAATACGAAAGGCGATCACCGATATGGGCCGTGGTGTAACGGTATACGAAGGAAAAAGCGGGTATGGAAAGGACGGCCATATCAATGATCCCAGGGATATTATTTTTACGGTGGCCACCAGGCTGGAGATCCCCTCGTTAAAAAAGAAGATATTGAAAATCGACTCCTCTGCATTTATTGTTCAGCAAAGTATTGATGATACCACCGGCGGGTTACTTAAAAGAAAAGGCCCTCATTAAGTTTTGATGATCCGCTGACAATGCTCCTATCCTGATAACATAAATTTACCCCGTTAAAACGATTATCTTTATAACTGGATATCTCTAATATCATCTTCTTTATACATTAAATATGAACTACAAATTATTGGGCCGCTCAGGCCTCAAAGTTTCGGAATTATGCCTGGGCACCATGGGTTTTGGTACCGAAGCAGGCTGGGGTGCCGATAAGGATGCCAGCTTTGCTATTATGGATGCTTACGCCAACGCCGGCGGTAATTTTCTGGATACCGCGAACATGTATAAGCTGGGCACCAGTGAAAAGATCATCGGCGAATACCTGGGCAATCATGATCGCAATTATTTTGTGCTGGCCACCAAATACGCGCTGAAAGACAATACTACCAATCCCAACGCATCAGGCAATAACCGCAAAAATATGATGCGCAGTGTTGAAGAAAGCCTCAAGCGTTTACAAACCGATTTTATTGATGTGCTTTACCTGCACATATGGGACGATATCACCCCAATTGATGAAGTATTGCGCGGCATGGATGACCTGGTGAGGCAAGGGAAGGTAAATTATATTGCCATCAGCGATACGCCCGCCTGGGTGATAGCCAAGGGAAACACGTTGGCCGAATTAATGGGCTGGAGCCAGTTTATAGCCTTGCAGGTTGAATATAGCTTAATAGCACGCACCCCCGAGCGTGAACTGATACCTATGGCCAAACATTTCGGACTGACGGTTACTCCCTGGGCCCCGCTTGGAGGAGGCGTTTTGACCGGGAAATATTTAAAAGGCGATAAAGGCCGGATAAAACCTGAAAGCAAAAGACTGAATGACCGAGCCGTTGATATTACCAAAACCGTAATTGCAATTGCAGATGAGCTGGGTGTTTCGGCAAGCCATGTAGCATTAAAATGGACCATGCAGCAGGGTTTCGCAAGCATTCCTGTTGTTGGCGCTACCAAACTGAGTCAGCTGGAGGATAACCTGAAAACCATAGATGTCACACTAAACGATGAACAAATGAAAAGACTTAATGAAGTCAGCGCTATTGAACTGGGTTTCCCAGGTGAATTCTTTAGA
>JAQBOV010000072.1 GCA_028287895.1 Mucilaginibacter sp.
TTATCCATTTTAAAATGAGGCGCTATGATGCCCATAAAAAGCAATAGTTCTGCCACCGCCAGTATTGTTATGAATACAGAAAAAGTTGCTGATTCCTTAATACCGGAAATATTAATAGCCATAAACACCAGGTTAAAAATTATAGCCGATTGCAGCACGGGTATAGGTGGATATAAAAAATGCAGGTAGCTGCCCAACGCAAAAGCGATAGCCGGCGTAGCAAATAAAAAATCGACCAGGGTGGCATATCCGGCAATCAAACCTGCTACCGGCCCCATCGCGCGGTAAGCATAGGCAAAGGCCCCGCCTGCATGCGGGATGGATGTGGTTAATTCCGTATAGCTGAAAATGAAAGTAATGTACATCACTGTTATCACCAGTGTAGCGATCAGAAAGCCTATGGTACCAGAAACACCCCAGCCCAAATTCCAGCCAAAATATTCGCCCGATATGACCAATCCGACTGCAATCGCCCACAAATGAATGGGTTTTAATACCCTTTTTAGATGCTCGGTTTTAGAGTTAACCATTATCCAGCCCTTAATTATTACCGCTTTAAGGTACTTAAAGGGCCCGTCAATTCAAAATCGGTGACATTATTAAATTGTTAACTATCCTTTGCCAGGTGGTGAGTCTAAACATTTTAGCTGTTAATCCGTTACTTTAACAATTTAAGAACAGTATGTTACGTATCGAAATTCCGTCCGATGGTTCGTCAAAGCTTACTTTTAATGAGCTTGAAAAATATACTATCCCAACCCCGCCAAATGGTTTTAATTCAGAAGTAAATAATAAGGTGGTAATCAACTTTGATGATGAGCAGCAAGCCATTGATTATGCGCATGAATTAGATGCTTATTCCAATTCCGTCAATTCTGACTGGCCGGAATACCGCATTGCCGCTGATATTATAAAAGCTATCGGTGACGATGAATTTGTGCAGGCTTATATTCAGAATTAAAATAAATTGACTATTCGGACTTTATACTTTTTACCGGATTCCGCAAGGTCAAAATTATACCTCCACGATCACTCCGGCGAAAGTTAAACCTCCACCAAAACCTAACAGCAAAATTTTATTTCCTGGTTTTATTTTACCCGCTTTAGACGCCAGATCCCATGAAAGCGGTATGGAAGCGGATGAGGTATTGCCGAAACATTCAATGCTGGTCAGCATTTTATCCATCGGACAGTTTAGTTCTGAAGCAACCGCTTCAATGATCCTTAGATTAGCACTATGCAATATAACCCAGTCTAACTGATCTAATTCCAAATGGTTAAGAGCCAATAATTCCCTTACTTTTTGACTCATGGTTTGTACTGCCCACTTAAATACCACCTTACCGTTTTGATGGATCTTACCATTAGGCTCTATCTGCTCGCCATTCACTGCAGAAGCATGTTGAGAGAGGTACAGGTCCTTGCCATGGCTGCCATCTGAACCGGTAACTCCGTTGAATATTTTTGATTTTTCTGAAGATTCTATCAGCGCCACCCCGGCGCCATCTCCAAATAAAATGCACGAAGTACGGTCAGTGTAGTCAGTAAACTTAGATAACGTTTCGGCACCTAAAACCAATATTTTTTTATGCGTACCCGCTGCTATCAGACCTTTTGCCAAAATCACACCATAGACAAAACCGGCGCAGGCAGCCATGATATCAAGACACCCGGTATTTGGCAAATTAAAATAGTTTTGCACCTGGCTGGCCATACTGGGCATTACCTGGTCGGCAGTAGTAGTGCCGACCAAAATAAAATCGACACCTTCCAAAGTAATGCCGGGATTTTCGGCTAAAAGATTTTGGACTGCTTTAACACACATATCGCTGGTATACTCATCCGGCTCAGCAAATCTTCGTTCTTTAATACCGGTTCTTGAAATGATCCACTCATTATTAGTTTCAATGATCTTTTCGAAATATTCGTTGGTAACTCTTTTAGATGGGGCATAAACGCCTATTGCGGTGATTTTAGAATTCATTATCTGGTTTGTAATTGCTATTCAGGATACAATTTAGTAAATATAATTATGCCAATTGAATGATTTACTTAAAAGAATCTTTTTTAAATTAGATCGATCCATCAAAATTAACTGACAAACTAAAGTAAACAATTGGCTATCAAGCCGGTCCACCCGGTTTGATGGGAAGCGCCTGCCCCCCGTCCGTTATCTCCATCAAAATACTCATGAAACAGGATGTAATCCTTGAAATTGGGATCATTTTGCAATTTGTCATAATTCCCAAATACCGCCCGTTTGCCATTTTGGTCCCGCAAAAATAGTTTCAACAACCTGTAATATAAGTTATCCGCCACTTCTTTCAGGTTCATAAAATTGCCTGAATGGGTTGGGCATTCTATCTTGTAATCATCGCCATAATATTGATAAAAACGATGCAGGCTGTCAATGATCAGATAGTTGATCGGCATCCATATCGGCCCGCGCCAGTTACTGTTACCGCCAAATAATCCGTTGTCACTTTCGCCAGGCGTATATTTAACACTAAACTCATGCCCGTCAACTACTACACTGTAGGGATTATTTAAATGATATTTGGAAACTGAACGAATACCATACTCACTTAAAAACTCATTCTCATCCAGCATATATCTGAGCAACATTTTCATCCGGTAACCGCGCAGCAAACTTAAAAGGTGCTTCCCTTCGCTATTTTTTTCATTCCATCTTGATACCAGTGAGGCAAGATCGGGGCGGTTATCGGTAAACCATCTCATCCGGTCCTTAAATACCGGACTGTCCGTTATATCCCGGTCATCCAATATTTCGGTCGCAAATAAGGGGATCAATCCGACAATACTCCTGATCTTCATCTTTTGGGTGCTATTATCCGGCGAACGCAACTGATCATAAAAAAATCCGTCTTCCTCATCCCATAATCCTTCATTGTTTTGGCCCAGATCCGACATAGCCCCTACAATGTAAATAAAATGCTCAAAAAACTTAGAGGCGATATCCGCATAAGCGACATTATTTGAGGTCAGTTCAGCAGCTATCCGCAATAAGTTAAGCGAATACATAGCCATCCAGCTGGTACCGTCGGCCTGTTCCAATTGCTGGCCATTAGGCAGTTGCGCATTCCTGTCAAATACCCCGATATTATCCAGCCCCAAAAATCCTCCTTCAAAAATGTTATTGCCCTGGGCATCCTTGCGGTTTACCCACCACGTAAAATTGAGCATCAGTTTATGAAATATGCGCTCTAAAAACATGGTATCACCTTTGCCACCGTTAGCTTCCTTATCCTGTTTGTACAATGTCCATGTCACCATAGCAAGCACAGGCGGATTAGCATCACCGAAATCCCATTCATAAGCAGGCAGTTGTCCGTTAGGATGCATGTACCAGTCGCGGGTTAACAATAGTAATTGCCTTTTGGCAAAAGCCATATCCAGGTTAGCTAAAGGCAGGCAATGAAAGGCCAGGTCCCACGAGGCAAACCAGGGATATTCCCATTTATCAGGCATCGATATAATATCGCGGGTATTTAAATGCTGCCATTTATTGTTACGTCCATTTAATCTTTCAACGGGCGGCTTAGGTTTAGCGGGGTCGCCATTTAACCATTTATGGATATCATAATGATAAAATTGTTTGCTCCACAACATACCGGCAAAAGCCTGGCGCTGTATCATTCCATGATCAGATTCGCTGGAGTGCTGCTGCAATGCATTGTAAAACTCATCCGCTTCATCCCGTCTTAATTTAAAAATTGAATCAAAATCGTCAAAAGCAGCTCTGGCATCTTGTGTCAGCCGCAAGCGCAGCGTGATGCTTTGTTTTGCGGGAATTGTAAGGTCATAATTTGCAGCGGCTTTTGTACCCTTTTTTTGGGGATTGACCGTATTGGCCCCGTGAATCAGATGATCGTTAATACCATCTTTATAAAACGGCTTGCCGTTATCACTGTTATAAAGGCGTTTGGTATTGGTTTCATTATCGCAGAACAGCAGTTCAGGCTCACCTTCTGCTTTCAGCCAAAACTGTCCCAATCCTTTGTGATAAATATCAATAGTACCATGTGAATTATCAGCTAAACACGGCCTATCATCATCATTCTTCCAATCCCAGGTATTACGGAACCAAACCGTTGGCAATACATTTAAAGCGGCATCCTCATCACTACGATTATGAACAGTAATTTTTATCAATACGTCAGTTGGTGAATTCTTTGCATATTCTGTAAATACGTCAAAGTACTTGTCCTGGTCGAATATGCCGGTATCCAGCAGTTCAAACTCCGGGTCATTTCTTGTCCTGCGCTTGTTTTCATCCAATAGTAATGCATAAGGATATTCCTGTTGAGGATACTTATACAGCATCTTCATATAGGAGTGTGTGGGTGTATTATCGAGATAATAATACAGCTCTTTTACATCTTCGCCATGATTCCCTTCGGGATTGCTTAAGCCAAAATAACGTTCTTTTAATATGGGGTCTTTTTTATTCCATAAGGCAATGGCAAAACATAGGTATTGTTCATTATCACATATGCCTGCAATGCCTTCCTCGCTCCAGCGGTAAGCTTTGCTGCGCGACATATCATGGGTTATGTAATTCCATGCATCACCATTGGCGCTGTAATCCTCCCTGACCGTTCCCCATTGGCGGTCGCTCACATAAGGGCCCCATTTCTTCCATGCTGTATCCTTTAATCTTGTCTGCTCCGCGTTCATATCTTACATATTTACCAGGTAAAGGACGTGAAGTTTTATAACAATACAATATTCAGTCCAAAATAAGATCAGGCCCAGGCTTTTGTCAAAAACCGCAGCCAGTTACCATGCATTATATTTTCGATATCCGCTTGCGTATATCCGCGTTTATGAAGCAATGTCGGTATTTTTTGCAGCTCAGTAATCGTTTCCAAGTCGTAAGGGCACTGTTCACGGCCAAAAGCGCCGTCAAGATCAGTACCCATGCCCACGTGCAAGGCATTACCTGCGATCTGGCAAATGTGATCGATATGGCCTATGATCGCTTCAAGGTTACAATTCATCCCTTTTGGCGTAGAAACACCTCTTACCCAGCCGGGCACCATCATCCAGGCATCCAGTGCCGCACCGATCACTGCATTACGGTTTACCAGTTCCTTTATCATCTGATCACTATATTGGCGGTTATGATCTACCAATGCCCTGCAGTTATTGTGGCTGGCCCAGATATGCCCGTTGAAATGATCCAATGCCTGCCAAAAAGCATCGTCACATAAATGAGTGGCGTCCAATATCATATTCAAACGCTCTATTTCTTTTAATAATTCAAGCCCCTGCCGGCCCATACGCCCGCTTGCATCCGTGCCATTGGCATACCTGCCGGGGCCGTAGTGCGCCGGACCAATGGCCCTTAAACCATACTGATAAGCCCGCTCCAGATGTTTTATGGTGACAATAGAATCGGCACCTTCTAAACTTAAAATATACCCTACGGGTTTGTTTCCGGCAGGCCCATCATCGTTCCATATCGCCAAATGCTTTTCGAGGCTTTGCAGATTATTTATCTGTACCATTTCCCCATCCTCTTCCATGGCCTTGTACCAGGCCAGTTGTCCCTGTGTTTGTGCCCAGGCCTGTTCAGCTGAATGCCAGCCAGGTAAAGGGTTACCGGTCGCAACATACCGTCCGATCTGTGTGGCTACCACCAAACCTATATTTCCTTTCCGCAGTTCCGGCAGTGACACCACCGCATCTCCACGGTCAGGTTTATCGGTCAGTCCTTTTTCGCGTTCATTTATTTCTGAAACAGGTCTGCGCAAATCGCGGTTCCATTCCAGCGCGTTCATACTCAGGTCAAGATGGGCATCTATTGTGAACATTTTTTGATTGATTGGCTGAAAGTTGTACCGATGCAATGCCATTGCCTCTGTACACAAATATCAGGTTAAATTAAATAGTGATTTTCCGGTCACGTGCTATATTCCGCCACGCTGCGCTTATCTTACTGTTTTCAATGGTTATGGCGCGCTCATATAAGGCAATGGTCGGACATACATGATAAGGCAAGCCATAAAGCACATCACCTGCCTTGTAATGATGGTTCTTACCTGCATCAACTACCAGGTGCTCTTCGCTTTGCGCTGTTATTATCAGTTCGGGGGCATTAAGGAAATAAATACGTTTATTTAATTCGTTTTCCGCGGATACCGATTTATGCCCGACATCCAAACACAACTTGGTATCATCAGGCAGGGATATTACGCGGGATATAACCAGGGCTGCTGTTAAAAAGGACTGCTCAGAGCAGATTAAGCTATAGCCCCTGTCCCAATAAACAAAGGTGCCGGGGCTGCATTCTACCACTTCTCTTTTTGCATGGATAGGGAACGTAGGCGAACCACCCGCTATAATGACCGGCCCGGGATAACCTTTTTGCCGGATATCCTGCTGTAATTTTCTCACAGGTTCAAAAGCCTCGTCGCATTTCTTTGTACGGACGGCCAAATCAGCATCATGCAAATGTCCGTCATAAGCATGCAATCCAACCGGCGTTACACCCGCAAATGCATCACAATCCATATATAATTGTAAAGCCTTATCTCCCGGCGGTATGCCTGTACGATTCATCCCCACATTCAGATCGATATAAACATTGATTTTCAGTTGATGCGCCAATGCTGCATCCGATATTTTTTGGGCTGCAGTTTGGTTATCCACCAGGCATGAAAATCCAGTTTTGGGATAGGTGTTGATCAATTTAATAAATCGCTCCAATTTAGGCCCAATTGGTTGATAAGCGAGCAACACATCAGGCGCCTGGCACATGCCCAGCATTTCAGCTTCGGCTATAGTAGCACATTTAAACTTAGTAATACCCGCATCCAGCATCAAAATGGTAGCCTCTGTGCTTTTATGCGTTTTTACATGCGGTCGCAGTCGTGCCACATCATCGATCATCGTTTTCAGCATATCGATATTTTCTTTTACCCTTTCAGGATAGATCACCAATGCGGGTGTATCTAATTTTTCGATATCTTTAATGGTATACCAGTAGTGAGTTGTCAGTGATGAGTTTTGAGTTTTGAGCATGTTGTTAATTTATTCCCCTGCGCCTCGAATTTTTCAATTCAGGAAATCCGCATTTTACGAATTTCCGTATTTTGTGCATTCGGCGTTTCCGATGAATCATCATCTAAGTATTTGACTTCTTTGCTAACCAAAAATACAATGGTCCACTTCGTTAGTTGATCCCAATGCCGTTCGAAAAGTGCACAAAGCCATTTTTTTGTGAACCTTCCACAATCCAGCTATAGGTTTGATATAGATAAGACTACCCGTTTTAATCTGGCTGATTAACACCTATTTTCCTTCCGCTGGAAATGCAGAAACTTACCGTTATCAACCTAATGCCTTTCGCCAAAAAGGCAATTTTTAAGATCCTGCATATTTACTACCCGGATGTTTTAATTGTGAAAATAGCATTTAAAAGTCAAAACCTGCGCTACTCAAAACTGATTAATTAAACCAGCTCAAACAGCGCCTCTATTTCTACGGGTATATTATCCGGCAGCGAACCCATTCCTACCGCGCTGCGCACGCCGATACCGTTATCCTGGCCCCATACTTTGGCAAACAATTCGCTGCAGCCGTTAATAATAAAGGGATGTTTCTCAAAATCGGGAACGCAGTTAACCATACCCAATACTTTGATCACACGTTTTACTTTATCGAGGCTGCCCAAATTGGCTTTTATGGTTGATAATATTGCCAATCCTGCCTGACGGGCGGCCAGTTTGCCTTCTTCGGCAGTCATGGTTTCGCCGATACGGCCCACGATCAGGCTTTTATCATCCTTTACCGTCCCATGACCTGAAACATACAGGTATTTTCCGTCAATTAAACATGGTTTATAAACCCCCAAAGGTTGAGGTGCAGGAGGTAAATTCAGGCCAAGCGCTGCAAAGTTTTGTTCCGGTGTATTCATCATATAAAACTATAAAGTTTTGCTGAGAGATGGAATTTAATATTCAAATTATGAGGCAAGGCGCTATTGCACAGCGGGCTCATGCGGTCATCGCTCGTCCACCTCTTTTCACTCCCCTGTTTACAAAGTAGTTGGGGAACGGGGCTGAGTCCAACAAGAAAGCCGGGGATCTCACTCCCGGCTTCAACTAAATAATCAGTAAATATATGTTCAACTAAAATTTCACGGTAAGTCCTATATTAACCACATAATCAGCGAAAGCTGCGTCGCCATGTGTATATGTCGCCGTTAATGCTGTTGTTCTGATGTCAGGTACACTTTGCGTACGATCGCGGATAATAGCAATCGGTACAAATCCATATATGGCAATGTTTTTAAAGCGGTAAGTCACTCCCGGTTCAGCCGAAAAAATCCGGCCCGGCCTTCTGAAACCATCACTGCTACCAAACAGGTCTCTAACCGGTAACAGGTCATAACGGCCGCCTATTGAAAAATCAAAATGCTTAACTGCCAAACTTGCTCCGGCTCTTGCCAGCATTTGGTCAGGTACACTTTGTACGTCTCCCGTAACGGCTATTGTAGTGGCGCTTGGTGCAGATGCCGAACGTGGCGTTCCATTTACATCTCTTGGATTAGCCAGATAAAAGAAGTTTCCATAAAATCCAAACTTATGGGACAGGTTATAATAAGCGTTCACTTCGGCGCTCAGTCCGTTACCGCCGTCACCCAATTGTATTGACTGATCCACAGGACCTAAAATCTTTGTTCCGTTCGCCTGTAAAAAATAATCCTGTGCGTTGTAAGAACCGGTTGCAAATTTCGCGCCCAAACCTACCTGTATATTACCGCTATGTACTTTTGCCGGGTTTAAAAGCCAATAATAACCTGATATGCGCACATCTCCCAACCCAAATGAATGTGTACTGAACCTTGTTCCGGCAGATACCTGCGAACGGCTGTTGTCAGCATAAGGGATATCCACTGCCAGTGACCATCGGTCATTAAAAATCCTGGTGAAAGTAAAATCCTGGGTGACCACTTTGTTTATTACGTTATTGTGCAGTACATCAATACGCTGATATTGCTCCTGCTTACCTACAAAATGCCTGAACGACCGGTAATACCGTGTATTACTATTAAACAGCCAGGCACCACCCTTTATTACACTGTCGGGATGCTCGCCCATGGTGCAAACACCGCCTGTACTCCTGATTGCTACGCAGCCCTGTGCAAAAACATTCGTATGATTTAATAGAAGATAGAAAAATGCTATAGAAGATAATTTGTAAAATGATTTCATGATTTTTTAAAATTTGAGTTTATTGGTTGGTTTGTTAATTGTGGCTAGTTTGTTTTTAACGATGTGATCTGATTAGCTAATTATTTGTTAATAAAGCATTTTGTACCCGTAACGGGTGTTTGGCAGCATAAACCACAAAGCCAGTATGGCACCGTAGCTTCCGCTGCGTTCGATCCATTCAAATATTTCCCAGTGGGGGTAAAAGAGCTCAGTGCCTATTTTCCACACCAGCAAGGCAAGCAGCACAGGGCGAAGCGGACCGATCAGTACGGTAAATGCAGCAGCGGTTTCGAATATTCCTGCAGCGTGTGCAACTTGTACCGGATTTGAAAAGCCAAGTGAGGCATACTGAGCAAGCAAGCCCTTCTTTTCGATGAGGTTTAACCATCCGTGACCGGCCAGCGAAAGAAATACCACTATCGTTAAACAGGTAGTAGCCCTGGCTATTGTGTGCTCAGCGGCAGGGATATCATGGCTAATGCCTGTGAACCATTTTTTGATGTTTTTGCAGCCAAAGCCGGATAATAGCAGTAATGTTAACGGGGCGCCATAATTACCGGCACGCTCAATAGCTTCGGCAAATGGCTCGCCCGATAACGGCCGGCATAAAGCCGTAACAGCCCCCCATACAGCCAGCCATAACAGGATAGACCGCGTAGGGTAAAACAATAAGGAGATACCCATCAAAATATCCATTGTGCCTATCAAAGGCATCAGCTGATAAGCCATATGATGACCTACACCAAACACAGCAAAATAATTGCACCATAGTGGTTTGGTAATAATACCAAAAGCCCCATGCCCTATAAAGCACATTGCCGAAGCAAAGCGGAGCGTAAAATGGATCTTTTTGTCTAATTGTAACATGTTATTCAATTTGTTCTATTAGTTAGCTTCAATTTCTGCCAGATGTATTCGCCGACCTGTTTACCTTGTTCGGCGCCCTTGAGCGAACTGTTCAGGTAATGGATGCCACCGTAAAAGCGGCTCATGGCGGTTTCCTCTGCTGCCTGGTTAAATGATGCGAAATGACGCTGAAGGCCGATGTAATGCAGATCGCTGGTGTCCTGGAAGCTGAAGTGATCTCCGAACAGGTGGGTCAGTACCCGGGCCGATGCGGCGCTGATCGTGCTGTGCCCTGCCGTATATTCCGGGAAGGGCGGTGTTTGCAGCAGCGGCAGCCAGTTGTGGTCTATCTTTTCGTTGATCACCGATACCGGCCTTTCCGAGCTGTACGTGTACTTGACCTGCCAGCAGGTGATAAACGACTCAAACAGCGCTACCGAGGTCAGCGCATAGGCCCGGGCTGTCTTTACCGCATCCGCATGGCTTTGTTTACAGGCAATGGCCGTGATGCCCATCCAGTGCCCGCCCGGTGTGATCTTTTTATCGGCAAACATCATGTGACCGTTATGGACCACCACAAAGGGATTATCATCCCAGTAGGTAGCTATAGTTTTCTGCTCCCGGCTTAGCCGCCGGTTCTGCTCATACACCTGCATGGCCTGTTTAAAGAAGGCGCTGTTCTTATCATCGCTGTAAGCCGGCGGCGGTGGCAGCGGGAACTGCGCGGCCGAGTCGATCACCAGCGGATGAATCTGTCCCCAGCAGTACTCCACCCCGTCCATATAGTCCGGCGGAGTAGGCCGCCATTTACCCGCTTCATTGCTGCCCAGGTATTTGGGTTTCCCCCGGCTTTGCGGATAATAATCCCCACCGGCCCGTTTCAGAATCATCCTGCCTATTTTTTCACCAAAGTCTACCGAACGCCTATAAATGGAATCATCCAGCTTGTCTTTAAAGCGCCCATACACCCGATCCTCATACTTCTTGAGCGTATCGACTGAAAAAGTGACCTTATGGGCTACCGTAAAAAAAGCTTTCGTGGCCGCCAGTGTATAATCATAGGCCTTCCCTTTTTCCGGTTCAGGCGGCTTGCCGAAGCCCCGCAGCTGCGCCGTGATCGAGCTGCATTTCGGATCCGCATAGCGGATCGCTTCATACGCCGCCAGTGAGGTATAGCCATAGATACGGCTGGCTACCGGAGGAGTGAATACGTCATAAATGATCACATTCGTTAGCTGGTCTTCGTTCTGGTGCAATACTGTTGCACCGTCTATCGGGCCTTTCTCCTTACCCCTGCACGCGTAGAGCA
>JAQBOV010000083.1 GCA_028287895.1 Mucilaginibacter sp.
TTTCAATAGAGTATCAAAAAAAATACGGTCCCCTCCGGTTAGTATAATATTCAGTTCCGGCTCGTTTTTTTGATAGCTTTCTATAAAGCCGCTTAGTTCATATTTAATTCCGTTTTGCACACCAGAAAGTATAGCCGATGTGGTGTCATTTCCATAATCATCATTAAAGCGGGCATCTGCACTGATCAATGGCAAGCTGCCTGTATAATAATTTAATGCTTTATAACGCATATTTAATCCCGGCGATATACTGCCCCCAAAATAATTCCCTTGCGCATCTATCCAATCGTAGGTGATGGCAGTGCCTGCATCAATTACCAAACTGCCTTTACCGGGATATAACCGGTTAGCTCCGATAACGGCAGCCAGACGATCAGGCCCGAGCGTTTCAGGGGTTTTATATCGGTTATGGACACCGGCAGTCATTTCGGCATCAAAATACTTCAGATCAACTTTTGCAGCTAATGCGCTGCGCCAGTTTTCAGTTTCTTTTTTAACAGATGAGATGATCGCTTTACTAACCCGGTACTGATCGATTAAACTTAACAGCATTCCGGCTTCAACCGTAGCGTAATGCCCCGCGTGCAATAACTCATCCTGGCGGAAAACCGCTACTTTTGTTAACGTATTACCAATATCAATAACCAGGTTGGCCATCAGGCTTTAACCAATGATAATATGGATTCAAAAATAGCAAGCCCATCCTGGTTGGCAAGCAGGCTGTCAGCAGCACGCTCCGGGTGCGGCATTATGCCAAATACATTCCGGCCCGCGTTGCATACCCCGGCAATGTTTTCGATAGAACCGTTCGGATTAGCTTCAGAAATGATATTGCCCGACTCATCACAATACCTGAACAACACCTGGTCATTATCATTCAACGATTTCAAAACATCGGCATCGGCAAAATAATTGCCCTCGCCATGTGCAATGGGTATTTTCAGCACCCTTTGCGGATCGATCAGCGAAGTAAGCATTGAACCGGCCGTTTGCGGCAGCAGGTAAATATTACTGCAGTTAAACTTCCTGTTATTGTTATGCAACAATGCACCGGGTAATAAACCCGCTTCAGCCAATATCTGGAACCCATTGCATATACCCCATACATATCCGCCTTTGGCAGCAAACTGGATCACTTCCTGCATGATCGGGGAAAAGCGTGCTATTGCCCCTGAGCGCAGATAATCACCAAACGAAAACCCACCTGGCAGAACGATGAAATCGCAACCCTGTAAATTGTGGTCCTTATGCCACAGGCGCACCACCTGCTGGCCCATTATTTTTTCTAATACATAGATGATATCCTCATCACAATTAGAACCCGGAAATATAACTACTCCAAATTTCATTATAGCAATTTGTTTTTAAATGGTAATCAACCCGCCTGCCTCAGGCAGGGCTATCATGGGCTGCGCTCTGTTTATTTTAGCCCATGATGGTTTGATGATACAAAACTAATATAACACTTGAAATTTGAACGAATGTAAAAGTTAAAAAGTGTTAAACTGGAAGTAGATGATACTGGCAAGCAATATAATATATAAGGTTTCGTAGAACCACCGGGTGCGGGCATACAAAAAATAATAGGCAAAAAACACTGCAGCGGGCACTGCACATAATAAAAAATGGTCGAGGTGAAACTCCGTGCGGATATAAAATGAGAACAGGGCTATTAAAAAAACGAAGAATAAAAGTTGAAACGATTTGCGGGTCTGCACATAGCTTTTAAAAAAATTTTGCTGCAATGTAAAAAAACAAAATACCAGGATGATGATCACCGGGATGAGCACCAGGTAATTATAATAGTTGATATTAATATGTACAGAGAATTTGGTAGCCAGCGGCAGCCAGATATCAAAAAACTGTCCGAGCTTATCGTTGAGGTAATAAAATACGGCCAAAAAGAAGAATATGGTGATAAAGCCGATCATACAGGCTATCCATTCGCGCCAGTCAAATGGTCTGAAAATGATCAGCGCTATCCATATTACAAGGAGCATATATATAAAAGGCAGGTAGATCATCGTGCCGATAGCTACGATCATTCCAAGATCATAGGAAATTGATTTAGCCTCGTCACCTTTATAAAGATTAAATAATTTAAACAGCATCCAAATCACCAGGAAATTGCATACAAGCGGAGGGCTGAGCATTAAAAAAGGTATAAACAGTCCCGAAACGGTGATATACATTAATGCCGGCAAAAAAGTGGATTTACCTAATAGATTATAATGGTTAACTAAGTAATTGATCAGTATGGCCTGTATAAACACCAATGCACTTGCCAAAAATAAATTGAATAAGGGCGGAATAACAGGTTGATCAGATACGGGTATAAGCAGCCGCAAAAAAAGTTCAATAAAGGGGAATCCCATTTTTTCCGGGACATGATAAGCGAATCCTATCCGCATGGCGAACAAAAAAATTGCCAGCCAGACAATATTAAGGGGATTAAAAGATCTGAATAGTTTGATCATGCTGCAGATTTCAACGCAATAATAGCAGAAAAACTGCTTAAGCTAAAATCGAACCCGGTTTTGCGTATTGCTTTATCATATTATCGATGATACTTGCCGTCTGATCGGGAAAATCGACCTCTACCCTTTTGTTCTCTTCTATCCATTTGATGATGTGCCCTGCAAAGTTATCGTCAATTGCATAAATAACCGGCACGCCCATTTTTGAGGCGGCCAGGGCATTACATTGTTGTTCGTATTGGCCGGTCATAGGTATCATTAACACCTTCTTTTTTAGATACAGCGCTTCTGCGGGTCCTTCAAAGCCTCCACCTGTAAGTAATCCTTCACAGCTGGCCATGCTTTTATTAAAGGCTTCATTGCTAACCGGGAATATTTGAATATTCCCGCTCTGATAAGGCTTTTTTTGCCGCTTTGAAAATATCTGCCATTGCACATCTCTGATCTGGCTTAAATGCTTTGCCAGGATTTTATCATCATAAGCAGGCAGATAAACCGTATAGTGACCCAAATTCGAGGGTGATAATGCCCTTATTTCGCTGCGAATAACCGGGGTATGAATAAAATCATCATATTTTTCAAAGTGAAAGCCAATATGATGGGCAGTGGGCGAATAATATTTGAAAAGCCATTCGGCATAGTTCCATTTTGCGGGCCTGGGCGTCTTAGGCGAAACAAAAGAGCATTGATGGCTCAGCGATACGGAAGGTATTTTTAGCAGACGGCATGCCCAGGCGCTCACCGGTTCAAAATCATTGATGATCAGATCATATTGCGCCAAAGGCAAATGATGTATATCATGCCAAAGTTTACGCAGATTCATTAATTTAAAGGTGGCCCATTTATCTACCCCACCCTTGGTGCCAAATACGAAACTAAAGCCGTGAAGCCGGTATCGAAGCGGCTGCGCTAAAGCGACCTCCGCTTCGGTGCCGCTTACCAGCAGATCAAGCTCGCCATATTGCTGCAACATCGGCACGATCTCGCGCGCCCGGCTGATATGTCCATTACCTGTCCCCTGAATGGCGTAGAGTATTTTCATTTTTCAGATCTATTGGAAAGTTGGCATGTTAACTGCAGCCTGGTACCCTTTCAGCTTTCCGACCTTACAACATTACAACTTTTCAACCTTATAACCAACTTTCCAACCTTTCAACAAAATCTTCCAAGCAGAAACTAATGCGTTTCCTGTCTGAAACGCTCCAATAAATTTCTTACATCCATTTTGGCGTCCAGGTCTTCGGTATCTGTCTTATCCTCTTCGTCATTGTCGCTTTTGAAGTTAGCCGGATCATATTTGAATACCGTCCAGTTGCGTCCGTTATATTCCAGGGCGGTAAGGCTTTCCACCCAATCGCCTGAATTGAGGTAAAGTACAGTGCCCGGATGATCCGTTGCCTGCATCTGCCTGATCTCGGCATGGTGGATATGCCCGCATATTACATATTGGTATCCTTTTTCAACAGCAAGGTCAGCAGCAGTTTGCTCAAACTGGTTGATAAATTTTACCGCATCTTTAAATTTTGCTTTTACTTTTTGCGAAAAACTCATTTTCTCGCGTCCGAAAGCCGTTAAGAGCCGGTTGGTAAAACTGTTGATCAGGATCAGCGTATCATACCCAACGGCGCCCAGTTTAGCCAGCCATTTTGAATGCTGCATGGTCACATCAAACACATCCCCATGAAATATCCATGCCTTTTTGCCGTCAATGTTTAACACCACCTTATTTTGCAATTTAAAGGATCCCAGGTTAAAATCCGCAAACTTACGCAGCATTTCATCGTGGTTACCGGTTAAGTAATAAACCGGTATCCCCTCGGTGACAAACTTTAAAATGCGGCGCACCACCTTCATGTGTGCTTCGGGCCAGTACGACTTGCTGAACTGCCAGATATCAATAATATCGCCGTTCAGGATCAGTATTTTTGGCTTTATACTTTTCAGATATTTAAGGAGTTCTTTAGCGTGGCAGCCATAAGTACCTAAATGCACATCGGATATTACAACGATATCTACTTCTCGTTTTGCCATTAAAATTTGGGGGATAATTTGCCATCCGGTAATTTATACCGGCAAAAATAGCTAAGAGGCCAGGATATATAACGACTACTCGTCGTCATCGTCTTCGTTAACTCTTAGTTCATAGGGGCTCAGGTAGAACATACCTACCAATAAAAGCAACCCTACAACAATCAGATATGCATACTCAAAATTCATACTGTGTTATTTGACAAATATCAGCAATTTGGATTAACTATTTGTTAAGACTCTGTTAAATATAAAAGGTTTCATTTGGAATGAAATTTTTTTTGAATGCGATCCAATTGCTTTAAATGATGTTTGGAGTGAATGAGCATGAATTTTAACCATTGGCCCGCATTGAGCATGCCTAAACGCGGATGCTTTATTTTACAATATGGTGATGAAGCATAAATGAGCGGTGTTACCTCATTGATGCGCTTGCGGCATTTGATCAGCAGGTTCCTGGCTTCTTCCTTACTTATGCTTTTAACAGGGGTCTTAACAGCAATGGCTTGCGGAACTTTTACTCGTACGGGCGGGAACCTCCCCAATGTCAGTACAAACAATCCTAGCAATGAGCGGCCCTTTGAGGTAGGTTTGCAACTGCTGAGTGTGCATTTTTCAAGGGCAAGGCTCGAGCCCAGGTCGGCCTGCAAAATATGACAATAAACCTCGGCATACGACCACCCGCCGCCCGGCGGTGTAACATTAAACAGATCATCGGGAATAGTGTCCAGGCGGCTGCGGTAAATATCAAATACTTTTTCGATTTCTTTACGTTCAGATCCTATGCCCATGGTCTGTCAAATATCGGATTTCGGATGTTCAATCTCGAATTTAGAAGATTCAAGATCGCGGGAATTACAACATGAAAGTTAGCTCTTTTAAATGAGTGATCTGCACAGGGACATCGGCAGGTTTATCCAGGCCGGCGGGATTAAAATAGATGGCATCCATACCAAAATCTAAAGCGCCGCGCACATCGGCTTCCAGGCTGTCGCCTATCATCAGGCTTTCGCTTTTTACCGTCCCTGCCAAATTAAGTGCATGCTCAAAAATTGCTTTATCGGGCTTATTCACACCAACCACTTCCGAAATAATGATATGCCGAAAATAGCTGCCAATATTTGTTCTGGCGATCTTGATTTCCTGTGATTCGCCGAAACCGTTAGAAATCAAATGCAGTGTATATTTCGATTGCAGGTATTGCAGGGTTTCGTGCGCATGGGGGAACAGGTTGGTTTTAGTCGGGCACAACTGTACGTAATCATCCTCAAAACCAGCCGGTATCACTTCAGGGCGCAGTCCCATATCTAAAAAAGTCTTTTTAAACCGGGCTCCGCGCAATTCGGCCTTGGTGATCTTACCCAGATGATATTCTGCCCAAAGCTGATGGTTATTGCGGGTGTAGGTTTCAATAAAAAGGTCGGGCGAATGTAATCCCAATTCCTTCAGCCTGTAGGCGCCATATAATTCGTGCAAGGCTTCTTCGGCATTCTTATCAAAATCCCAGATGGTATGGTCAAGGTCAAAGAAGATATGTTTGTATTTTATTTCCGATTTCGGATGTTCAATTTCGAATATCATGTTATTTGGGATTCAGCTTCAATTAAACCCTGAACATTTATGTAAAGAGAATACAAAATTAAACTATCCGCCTAATAAATCCGAAATTGAACATCCGAAATCAATTCACACTTTTTCCCCAAACGACAAATCCCCCGCATCGCCCAGACCCGGAACAATATAGGCTTTAGAGGTCATCTCTTCATCGATCGCTCCCAGCCATAAATGAGCCTTTGGTAAGTTGGCCCGCACATGCTCCACCCCTTCGCTACTGGCTATAATTGCCGCTATGTGTAATTCTTTAATGGCATATTGAGCTATCAATTCCTTGCAGACCATTACTATACTTTGCCCGGTGGCCAGCATCGTATCGCATATAATTACTGTTTTATCTTCCAGGTCCGGCGATGAGATATGGTCGACATTAATAATAAAAGCACCTGTTTTTTTAACTTTACGGTAAGCGGTAATAAACGCCGAGGGCGATCTGTCAAAAACATTCATAAAGCCCTGGTGAAAGGGCAGGCCGGCGCGCAAAATTGTTGCCAGTACCGGTTGGGTATCGGGTATATCAACAGTAGCAATGCCCAATGGGGTTTGTACTTCGGTGGAGGAGTATTTAAACTTTTTACTGATCTCATAGGCCAGTATTTCGCCAAGCCGCTCCTGGTTGCGCCTGAAACGCAGCCTGTCCTGTTGTGTATTTGCATCACGCAGTTCGGCCAAAAACTGATTGCCAATGGTATTGGTTTTGTTAAGTACAAAAAGCATGGCCTGGTGATTAGAGAACGGTGATCAGAGATTAGTTGATTTGGCAGTTAATATATAAATGCTTTTATAAATTTATAAAATGTTTACCACTACTACAATAAATTAAAGCCCATCATGTTTTAATTCATTTAAATTTTTAAGCATTTACGATGGATAGGTCAAAGATGAGTAAATTGTGAACCAGTGCCATTAAAAAGCAATCCTGACCACGGGTTAACTGAGCATTAATCGTTATTTTTGCATCATACATGGATTTTAAGTTAACTTCTCAATATCAGCCTACAGGAGATCAGCCAGAAGCCATCAGGCAACTGGTGGCTGGCATAAATAACAATGATCCTTTTCAGACATTACTGGGTGTTACCGGGTCGGGCAAAACATTTTCTATTGCTAATGTAATAGCGCAAACGCAGAAGCCCACGCTGGTGCTGAGCCACAATAAGACCCTGGCGGCCCAGTTATATGGTGAGTTCAAGCAGTTTTTCCCTGAAAATGCGGTTAACTATTTTGTATCCTACTACGATTATTACCAGCCCGAAGCCTTTATACCCAGCACCAATACTTATATTGAAAAAGACCTTCAGATAAACGAGGAGATCGAGAAACTGCGCCTGCGCACCACCTCCTCCCTGATGTCGGGCAGGCGGGATGTGATCGTCGTTTCGTCCATTTCCTGCATTTATGGTATGGGAAACCCTGATGACTTTGCCGATTCTGTTTTTCGCTTTGCAGCAGGTACCCGTATCAGCCGCAATGCGTTCCTGCACCGTTTAGTTGAGATATTGTATGCCCGCACCACTGCCGATTTTAAGCGCGGTACTTTCAGGGTAAAGGGCGACATCGTGGACATTTTCCCCGCCTATATGGATGTGGCCTACCGTGTTTCTTTTTTTGGTGATGATATTGAAGAGTTAAGCACCTTTGATCCGGCAACGGGTAAGACCATCGAAAAAATGACCCACATGGTGGTGTTCCCGGCTAATTTATATGTGGCCCCGCGCGAACGTTTTACCCAATCGATATGGGCCATACAGGAAGAACTGGAAACACGCAAAAAACAGTTTATCGATGATAAACGATTCTTAGAGGCTAAGCGCCTTGAAGAAAGGGTAAACTACGACCTGGAAATGATACGCGAACTGGGATATTGCTCGGGTATTGAAAATTATTCAAGGTTCTTTGATGGACGAAAACCCGGTGCGCGCCCTTTCTGCCTGTTAGATTATTTCCCGGATGATTACCTGATGGTGATCGACGAAAGCCACGTAACCGTACCGCAGATCAGGGCGATGTATGGCGGTGACCGCTCACGCAAAATATCATTGGTTGAATATGGATTCCGTTTACCGGCAGCATTGGATAACCGCCCGCTCAACTTCCAGGAGTTTGAGCGCCTGGCCCCGCAAACCATTTATGTAAGCGCTACGCCGGGCGATTTTGAACTAGAAAAATGCGGTGGTGTGGTGGTTGAGCAGGTGATCCGCCCAACCGGTTTGCTCGACCCGGTGATCGATGTCAGGCCGGTAACTAACCAGGTGGATGACCTGCTTGATGAAGTAGATAAAACCATAAAAATGGGCGACCGTATATTGGTTACCACCCTCACCAAGCGCATGGCCGAAGAACTGGCAAAATATATGGATCGCCTGGGTATCAAATGCCGCTATATCCACTCTGAAGTGAAGACCCTGCAAAGGGTTGAAATATTAAGGGGCCTGCGCCTGGGCGAATTTGATGTTTTGATCGGTATCAATTTGCTGCGCGAGGGCCTGGACCTGCCCGAAGTATCTTTAGTAGCCATACTGGATGCAGATAAGGAGGGCTTTCTGCGCTCGGAGCGTTCGCTGATACAAACTATAGGCCGTGCCGCGCGCAATGACCGGGGCAGGGTAATTATGTATGCCGATAAAATTACCGACTCCATGCAGGTAACCATGGACGAGACCAATCGCCGCCGGGAAAAACAGATCAGTTATAATACCGAACATGGCATCACACCCACTACGGTTGGTAAGTCAAGAGAGTCTATTTTAGAGCAAACATCGGTAATGGATTTTGTGGGCGGCGTGCAAAAGGCTTATGTAGAAGCGGATAGCGTTTCACTGGCTGCCGACCCTATCGTTCAGTATATGACCAAACCCGACCTGAAAAAAGCAATAGAGAATACCAAAAAAGAAATGGTTGCCGCAGCAAAGGATATGGATTTTTTACTGGCCGCAAAACTCCGCGACGAAATGTTCGCACTGGAAAAATTAATGGACGAGCGGTTTTGAGGTGAAAATGATTTGCGCATGCGCAAATGATGCACTGTAACAATTATCCCTCTGGCGCGTCATAAATATTAAATGAAACGTGATTGCGTTCAGCATCAGTAAGGTGTCAAAAATTTTAACAGGCATCATACGAAAACATTTTTAGCGTTATAACCTTATATTTGTAGTCATAAATTTAAAAAGATGATAT
>JAQBOV010000088.1 GCA_028287895.1 Mucilaginibacter sp.
GGCCGTGTTCCCCGGCGATGATGCCCGCGAGTTCTGGGTAAGGGCCGAAGACCGTAACCGCGAGACGGCGCAGGCGTACGACCGCCTGGGACTGGCCGAGTACCAGGCCATGGAGGCCTTTGTCAGGCACGTTTTTTAGCGGGAGGTGACGTAGTACGTTTTACGTTTTCGATATTCAGGCAATAGGAAAAACGTAAAACGTGCTAACTCAGACACTTTATCCGATCTTGCTGTTTACAATGCCAATGATCTCCGCTTCCAAATCAATGGCCATCCTCTCTAGTGCACTTCCTTCATTTAAAATTTCTGATGTGTACGCAGTATCCCTGCATCCGGAAGCATTGATCTTTACATTCATAAAAGCACCCAAAACTGCTGCGCGCGCGCATAATGCAGCAACACCGGCATCCGTTACGGAATTCGGGTTGCCGGTTTCGGCCATCGCTTTAATTACTTCCATGCTCTGGTAAGCCGCCTTCATTACCGCAAAGGGAATCTCGATTGCAGATTTGGTGGCATCCTGTATGGCTTGGTTTCTTGCTGCCTTTTCTTCATCGGTTGATTTAGGCAGATGATACGATGTCATTATTTTATTAAAAGCAGCAGTATCCAGATCAACCAGACGTACCAACTCTTTTTTAAAATGCTGACCTCTCTCGGCCCAGCCGCTAAACTCTTTCCAGCGGCTATCCCAGCCTTTTTTATGTGATGAAAGGTTGGCCACCATTGTGGCCAGTGAAGCACCCAAAGCCCCCACATAGGCGGAGATGGAACCGCCGCCGGGCGCGGGACTTTCGCTTGCCGTTTCATCGGCAAAATCGGTCAGACTCATGTGTACCAGTTTGCTGTCCGCCTTATCTTTCAGTAAATATTCAATAATTCTTTCCTGGGGATCAAAGGGCGACAATTCATCCAAGCCCATTGATTTAATGGCCATCCTGATCAGTTCCTTTTCGCTTACACCGGTTGAACGCTGCTGTTTTGCCAGAAAATATTTCCCGGCATCCAGCATTGACTTTAAGGGGATTAATCCTACCAATTCACTGCCTGTTACCCTCAGGCCGCGTTCAGCAGCTTTGATGCAAACCTCATCAAAGGCTTTGTGAACCGGTGTTACTTCAATATTTGTAAGGTTCATTGATATCTGCGCGATGCCATATTCCTCAATATACCAGCCAATGGCTTTCACCGCTTTTAATGAGCCGGGAACGGATACCGGCTTGCCGCTTTTATCCGTAATAATTTTACCCGTTATCGGATCGCCCTGCCGCATGACCCGCCCCGCTTCCCGCACATCAAAGGCAACAGAATTTGCGCGCCTTGTAGAAGTGGTATTCAGGTTGACATTATAAGCGATCAAAAAATCACGTGCACCAATAACCGTTGCCCCGCGCCTGGCATCAAACTCCGCCGGACCGAAATCAGGCCTCCATTCCGGCAGTTTGATCTTCTTAAAAAAACCCTCATACTCCCCTGCCCTGATCACTGAAAGGTTGTTCCGTTTTTCATCAGACTGGGCATACTGATACAAATAAGCCGGTATGTTCAGCTCCTGACCCACACGCTTAGCGAGTTGCTTTGCGTACTCAGCAGTTTCCTCCATACTGATATTACTGATAGGAATCAGCGGGCAAACATCGGTTGCTCCCATCCGCGGATGCGCGCCGGTATGCTTACTCATATCGATCAATTCACCCGCCTTTTTAATAGCTAAGAAAGCCGCTTCAATGACAGCCCCCGGCGGGCCGACAAAAGTAACCACCGTGCGGTTGGTTGCCTTTCCTGCATCGACATTAAGCAAGCGCACGCCGCCGGCAGATTCCAGTTGATCGGTTATCTGCCTGATGATATTCAGGTCGCGGCCTTCGCTAAAGTTGGGAACACATTCTATTAATTGCATATCGGTTTATTTGTCGGTGGTCATTACTCATTAGTCCGTGATTCCTGATCAATCAAAAATCTGCGAAATCATAAAAATTCATCATCAATCAGTGATTCAGCTGACTTCCCTTCTTCCACACCCTTGCCGGTTTCAATTTCCCCTGGTAATACAATATCTGACGATAATCGTTGCAAAGATACGCCTGGAAATCGGCCAGTTTACCTTTTTCCAATGATCCGCGGTCATGTAAATTTAGTGCTTTAGCCGCACGATAAGTCAATCCTGCAAAAACTTCGGCGGTCGTCAATTTCTCATAGACGCTTAATACCGATGCCTGCATCAACAGATCGCCCATGGGTGCCGAGCCCGGGTTCCAGTCGCTTGCAATAGCCAGGCACGCCCCTGCATTTAATAATTTTCGTGCAGGGGCAAAACCTATACCCAAACCTAAGGATGCGCCCGGCAATGCAACTGCAACCGTTTCCGATGCAGCTAAACGCTTAATTTCTTTTTGTCCGCTGGCTTCCAGGTGATCGGCGGATACCGCACCTACGGAGACCGCTACCTCACTTCCAGCCCTTGTAAACTGGTCGGCATGTACAGTAACATCAAAGCCCATTTGCTTTGCCGCACGCAGGTAGTCTGTTGCGTTCGTGGGATTAAAAGCACCTTGCTCAATAAATATGTCGGCCCTTGCAGCTAAATTTTCTTTTTTAATTGCCGGAAGCAGGTCATTTAATACATGCTCAAGGTAATCCGCGGCCAGACCGCTAAAATCCTTTGGCAGAATATGGGCGGCAAGGCAGGTCGGGATCAGGTCGATCGCGCTGCCTGCCGCAGCCAGTTTAATAGCGTATAACTGCTTTAATTCTTCTTCGACTTTAAGGCCATAGCCACTTTTTATTTCTATGGTCGTCACCCCCTCGCTGGCATGACGGCTTACTCGTTGCAACAGCAATCCGGCCAATATTTCCTTGCTTGTCAGACGGATTTGTGTAACCGAATCCCAGATACCACCGCCAGAATGGGCTATTTCCAGGTAGCTTTTACCGGCAAGACGCATGGCATAATCTTTTGATCTGTCGCCTGCAAAACATAAATGAGTATGGCAATCAACAAAACCGGGAAGCAATACCTGCTGGCCGCTGATCTCATCTATTTCTGCTTTGCCATTTATCTTCCTTAATTCTTCAAAATCACCTACTGCGGAGATCAGCCCACCGGCGGTCAATACCCCGCCGTTCGGAATTATCTGCAAAGCATCATCCGCAATAGCGCCTTTAAGCGGTAATGCCGCTAAGGATAGTATTTGAGTAAACGGACCAATTAGTTTCATAAGCCCCCTTTAAATCTCCCCGGCAAGGGAGCGTTTTTATTTTCTATCTGATAATTATTCATGCTCATACCTAACCAAAGCCTGCACTGCCGGGCAGGGTTGGGCAGAGTCTATACCTTCAACCCGAATTTATCCGCCGTTTCTGCTGCCCGCTCATATCCTGCATCGGTATGACGGAATATCCCCATCGCCGGGTCATTGTATAAAACTCTTTTCAAACATCTTGCTGCGCGCTCTGTACCATCAGCTACAATAACCATACCTGCATGCTGCGAATAACCCATGCCTACTCCACCACCATGATGGAACGAAA
This sequence comes from Mucilaginibacter sp., assembly GCA_028287895.1. Taxonomy (GTDB): domain Bacteria; phylum Bacteroidota; class Bacteroidia; order Sphingobacteriales; family Sphingobacteriaceae; genus Mucilaginibacter. The sequence goes on from JAQBOV010000088.1 coordinate 3,532, forward strand.
CCCAGGTTGCACCGCCCGAAGTATTGGCCATCAGGTTAAGCAATGGCCAGTCGGAGACGGCGTCGGAGCCATCTTTCATGGATTCCGTTTCCCTGTTTGGTGAAGCTACAGAACCGCAATCCAAATGATCACGACCGATAACGATAGGCCCTTTTACTTTACCGCTTGCTACCAAATCGTTAAATATCAAGCCCGCTTTCTCCCTTTCGCCCATGCCCAGCCAGCAGATGCGTGCCGGTAATCCCTGGAAAGATATTTTTTGCCTCGCTTTTTCGAGCCAATTAATCAGGTGATGATTTTCGGGGAATGCCTCCGCTAGTGCCCGGTCCGTTGTATAAATATCTTCGGGATCACCCGATAAAGCTACCCAACGGAAAGGTCCTTTTCCCTGGCAAAACAACGGACGGATATAAGCCGGAGTAAAGCCCTGGAAATCAAAGGCATCCGGTTCGCCGCCTTGTTTGGCAAACTCGCGCAGGTTGTTACCGTAATCGAAGGTAACGGCACCCATGCCCTGCAAATCCAGCATAAAACCTACATGGCGCGCCATGCTTTTTAACGAGAGGCGCTTGTATTCTTCCGGATCGCTGCTGCGTAATACCGAGGCCAGGGTTAAAGATAGTCCATTAGGGATATAGCCATTCAAAGGATCATGCGCCGAGGTCTGATCGGTCAATATATCCGGTACGATCTTGTCTTTGATTAAACGCTCCAGCATATCGCCCGCATCGCTCACCAATCCCACCGATAACTCCTCTCGTTTTTCCATTGCCTGCTTAACCCAGGCAATTGCCTGCTGATAGGAATGTGTCATCCGGTCGATGTAACGGCTGTCCAGCCTTTTTTGTATCCTTGAGGCATCCACATCAGCGCCTAAAAATACGGCGCCTGCCATAGTAGCGGCTAATGGCTGCGCGCCACCCATACCGCCAAGACCGGCGCTTACGATCAGCTTACCCTTCAGCTCATTATTAAAATGTTGTCTGCCGCATTCGGCAAAAGTTTCATAAGTGCCCTGCAATATGCCCTGTGTACCGATGTATATCCAGCTTCCGGCGGTCATCTGTCCGTACATCATCAATCCTTTGGCACGCAGATCGTTAAAATGCTCCCAGGTTGCCCACGCAGGTACCAGGTTGCTGTTGGCGATGAGTACCCTTGGCGCTTCGGGGTGACTGCGAACGATACCCACCGGCTTGCCCGACTGGATCAGCAAGGAATGATCTTCGTCCAGATCCAGCAACAATTCGATGATGCGGCGTAATGATTCCACGTTCCGGGCGGCCTGACCTATACCGCCATACACGACCAGTTCAGCCGGATTTTCAGCTACCTGTTCATCAAGATTGTTCAGCAGCATTCTCAGAGGCGCTTCTGTTTGCCAGCTTTTGGCGTGCAGGGCGATCCCTCGCGGTGCTTTGTATAGCGGGTGGCTGGCGTAGGTATTAATAAATTCCGAACTCGTCATTGTTATCCAGGTTAATATTGTTTTCGGCGGCGGCCCTGCCCGCTATTGCCAGCAGTGAGCCGTCGGTAATTATTGTATGTAAGCTGTTAATGTCATCCGAAAAAATGCGGTCATCACTAATAAAAGAAACATGATCGCGCACATAATGATGGCAGGCTTCCAGTATGGGGGTTGATTTTAGCGGCCTGCGGAAATCCATTGCCTGGGCGGCATAAAGCAGCTCAATAGCCTGTATGTATTCTAAATTATCCAGGACCATATGCAGTTTGCGGCCGCTGATGGAGCCCATCGATACATGATCCTCCTGCCCCAGCGAGGTAGGCACGCTATCGGCGCTTGCCGGGAAACACAAGGTCTTATTCTCAGTGACCAGAGCGGCAGTGGTGTACTGCGGTATCATCAGGCCCGAGTTAAGCCCTGCATCCGGCGTTAATAATTTCGGCAGCCCATAACGCCCCTCGCTCATCAGGTAACAACGGCGGTCGGCAATGTTGCCTAATTCGGCAGCAGCTACGGTGGCGTAGTCTAAAGGCAGTGCCAGCGGCTGACCGTGAAAATTACCCCCGCTGATCGTATCATCGGCATTAAAAATAATGGGGTTATCAGTTACTGAATTGAGTTCGGTTTCGGTAAGTTCCTTTAAATGCAGCCAGGCATTACGTGAGGCGCCATGAACCTGTGGCATACAGCGTAACGAATAGGGATCCTGCACCCTGTCACAGTTTGCATGTGAGTTCAGTATCTCCGAATGATCTAATAAAGTAAACAACCGGTGCGCTACCAGTTTATTGCCTTTGTAGGGGCGTATATCGTGCAATCGTGGATCAAACGGTCTTGCCGAACCCATCAATCCTTCTAATGACATGGCCCCTGCCAGGTCGGCTAACTGCAGGGCGTTGTTTAAACGCTGCACGGCCGTTACCGCCAGCGAGAGAATAAACTGGGTACCATTAATCAATGCCAGTCCTTCTTTCGGGCCAAGTATTACAGGCTCCAGTCCATGTGCTTTTAACATGACTGCCGCAGGCATTACTTTTCCTTGTTCCTCTACCTGGCCCAAACCGATCAGCGGCAAAAATAAGTGCGCTAGTGGGGCCAGGTCACCCGAAGCGCCTACCGATCCCTTTTCGGGAACCAGGGGTATAATATCATGATCAACGTGCCAGATAATCCGGTCTAAAGTAGCGGGTGAAATTCCCGAATAACCCTGTGCCAGCGCATGCGCCTTGGTGATCAGCATCAGTTTAGCTATTTCCTTCGCAATGGGTTTGCCCACGCCCACGCTATGGCTCTTTAACAGGTTATATTGAAGGGTACAGGTATCTCTTTCGGGGATATGCGTATTGCACAGGGGCCCGAAACCCGTATTGATGCCGTAAACAGGTAGCTGTCGCTCTACTATTTTACCCACTTCCAGCCATGATGAAGCAATACCGGCTTTTGCCGCAGCGCCGATAACCCCCTTTACCTTACCCGATGCAATGTCCAGGCAAGTACCGATAGATAAATGACCGGTGCCGTAGTTAAAACTCTTGTCCATGCGCTGCTGTTTGTAACGTAGATAACTTCTGACCGATCTTCTGCGAGAGATTAACCGAACGGAACGTTTTTTCCAGAGCCGCTATTGCCGGTAAAAGGTGCTGACATTCCACTTCGGCTGTTACCAGTTCTTCCATAGTAATGCTCAACGCTTCCCAGACCGGCAATATCTGTTCCAGCAAGGCCCGCCCGGCTTTGGTTAGCTGAACCAGTTGCCTGCGGCCGTCATCCCTGCAGGTGGTGGTTTTAAGAAGTTTTTTGCTTTTCAGGTTAGTCACCAGTTGGCTTGCCGCCGGATGCGATACGCCCGTAGTATCGCTCAGTTCCTTAATGGATAATGATTCATTTTTTGATAACAGGTAAAACACAGGAAACCAGCTGGCATCAAATTCAATGCCTGCCGCCTGGTAGGTTTTGTTTATTTCGGATAAAAAAGCTTCGCTCAACCGCCTCAGTCTGCTACCCAGAACAAGGTGGCCAAGGCTCTCATAAAAGTTCATTGTGCAATTTAATATAAGTACTTATACAATTGCAAATTTTTACAAAAAAATATATCCCTGATGAAATGAGCAGATACCCCAAAATTAAATTTTTATTTTACATTTAAATACCTAATTTAGAGTGGACTATTTATCACAATTAAAGTTATCACCTCCCCTAAATAAGCGTGCAGGCAATTGGTTACAGCAGGGCATTTAGCGGAATTCTATGGTTACTGATTTTTTCCGGACGCTAAATTTATCACATGCAAACACGCTTGTCTTTCAAGTCAGCACTCCTGACTTTACTACTGGTCTTAACGTTTGTTATTTCCTGGGAATTTCACCTCCGGCATAAAGGCGTTGTCCTTGATTATGATGACGGCCCCGAACTATGGTCAAATAACCGTGCAATGGTTTATCAGCCCGCTGATAAGGCCACAGTTTTTATTGGCTCATCCCGTATTAAGTACGATCTGGACATCGCCACCTGGGAGGCCCTCACCGGCAACCATGCCATACAATTAGCAATGGTCGGCTCCAATCCCAGGCCGTTTTTGCATGACCTGGCCAGCGACCCAAATTTCAAGGGCAAATTGATGGTGGATGTGACAGAAGGGCTATTTTTTAGTAAAGGCGCAGATAGCGCCCCAAAAGAAGGAATTGAGTATTACAGGAAACGTACGCCCGCTCAAAGAGCAAGTTTTGAACTAAACCATGTGCTTGAATCACGATTTGTCTTTCTTAACAAAAGTTTCTTTTCATTAAATCCATTGTTAAATAAATTGCATTTTAAAGACCGGACAGGAGTAAGCCTGGCCGCTGAATTCCCGATAGGTTTTAGAGCAATTGCCTTTGACAGGCAAAACAAAATGACAGATGCTTTTATAGCAGATACCAATCAACAAAACCAGGTAAGAAACATCTGGGCATCTAACAGAAAACTCAATCATATTCCCCCTGTAACCGGAAAAGCGCTTGATACCATTTTAAACGCGATAAAAGGCGATGTAGACCAGATCAGGGCAAGAGGCGGTAAGGTCATTTTTCTACGCACGCCATCGAGCGGCACCAACTTAGCTTTTGAAAAGAAAAATTATCCCCGGAATAAATATTGGGACAGATTGCTTGCCGTTACCGGATGCAAGGGTATCCACTATGCAGATCATCCGGTTACAGATCAACTGATCTGTCCCGAAGAGTCACACTTAAACCCTAAGGACGCTATCCTATACACCCAAAACCTGGTCAGCATACTTAAAAAAGAAGAAGGTTGGAAATTTTAATTAATCTGAAAAATAATTAGTTAATAGGCTTAAACATATTTTGATTTTACATTTAAATGACTAAATTCGTGTAACTTATTTATTACAATTAAAGCTGTCTTTTCCCCTAATTGGCGCACGAGCTATTGTTACAACAGGCATTTAGCGGGAATTTTTATTGTTCCATTTTTCTGGTCTTTAAATTTTGAGCGTATGCAAACACATTTGTCTTTCAAGTCAGCAATCCTGACCTTGATCATCATCCTGACTTTCTTGGTTTCATGGGAACTTTACCTGAGGCATAAAGGCGCTGTTGCCGATTATGACGACAGCCCCGAACTTTGGGCGCACAGCCGTGCCATGGTTTACGAACCGGCAGCCAGGGCGACGGTGTTTATCGGTTCCTCACGTATCAAGTATGACCTGGACATACCCCTTTGGGAAAGCCTTACCGGTACCCATGGCATTCAACTGGCCATGGTGGGCTCTTCACCCCGGCACTTTTTAGCCGATCTGGCTAACGATCCTGATTTCAAAGGAAAGCTGGTGGTAGATGTTACCGAAGTATTGTTCTTCAGTAAACATGGTAACGAATCGCCCGATGCGGGTATAGGTTATTACAAAAAGCGCACACCTGCTCAAAAGGTAAGTTTTGTACTCGACGGACCGGTTGAAGAAAAATTGGCATTCCTGAGTGAAAACCAGTATTCACTAAATGCTTTGCTCAAAAAATTGCATATCGCCAACCGCCCCGGCGTTTACCCGGAACCGGATTTCCCCCCGGGCTTCACACCGACTATGCTTAACAGGCAAAATAAGATGACCCCGGATTTTGTGGCAGATACCAATCAGCAAAACCAGGTGAAGGCAATATGGGGAGTTTTCGCAAATGACCGTACCCCGCCAATGAGCGGCAAACCTTTGGATTCTGTAATGCAATCTGTAAAGAGTGATGTAGATAAGATCAAAGCCAGGGGTGGCCAGGTCATATTTGTACGGACACCATCCACCGGCTTCTTTTTTATGGGTGAGCAAAAGGGATTTCCAAGAAAGGCTTATTGGGACAGGTTGCTTGCTGTTACCGGATGCCAGGGTATCTATTTTGGTGATTACCCGGCTATAGCCAGGCTGGATTGCCCTGAATGGTCCCATTTAAGCCCGCAGGGTGCCATTACTTACACCCGCAACCTGGTTAGCATACTTGAAAAAGAAAAAGGGTGGAATTTTAATGCAGCCCGGCAATAAACCTAAATTGTTTAACCTAATAATATTAAACTTATTAAGTCATGGTTTTTAACTCTTATACTTTCGTCGCATTTTTTGCCATTATGCTCGTGTTGCATAACCTCCCAATATCATGGAAGGCAAAAAAGGTCAATCTTTTAATAGCCAGCTATGTATTTTATGCCGCGTGGAACCCGCCGTTCATTCTGCTGCTTTGGCTGTCTACCGTAGTTGATTTTTTTGTGGGCCGGGCTTTATACACCCAGCCGAATAAACAAAAACGCAGGCTGCTGCTGGTAGTAAGCCTCATAGGTAACCTGGGTATGCTGTGCTTTTTTAAATACGGCGGCTTTTTGTTAGAAAACTTTGTTTACCTGAGCAATCTCATAGGGATTGATTTTCATCCGGCAAAACCGAATATCATATTACCGGCAGGTATCTCTTTTTACACGTTCACAACGCTTTGCTATACGATCGATATGTATAAGAAAAAAAGCAAACCGGTAAAGTCATTGCTCGACTTTTCTTTGTTTGTTACTTTCTTCCCTCACCTTGTCGCAGGGCCAATCGTGCGTCCGCCGCAATTGGTGCCACAATTCGAGACGCCACATCGGGCTACCCGGCAGCAATTATTAGATGGCTTGCTGTTATTATCGCTTGGCTTGTTTATGAAAGTGGTGTGTGCCGATACCTTGCTTTCCGGCACATCGGATGCGGTATTCAGTTCGGGAGGCAATATGGGGCCGCTGGATGCCTGGGCGGGCGTACTTGCCTTTTCAGGACAGATATTCTTTGACTTTGCGGGATACTCGACCGCGGCTATCGGCGTGGCCATGTGCCTGGGTTTTATATTGCCCCAGAACTTTTTATACCCTTATGCAGCTATCGGCTTCTCCGATTTCTGGCGAAGGTGGCATATTACCCTGTCTTCATGGCTGCGCGATTATCTGTATATCCCCCTGGGTGGTAACCGCCAGGGTAAATTCAGAACCTATATTAACATCATGCTCACGATGCTCATTGGCGGCCTGTGGCATGGCGCCAACTGGACCTTTGTAGCCTGGGGAGGGCTGCATGGCCTGTACTTATGGGCCGAGAAAGCGATCAGGGACAGCCGGGCCAAGATATCAAGCGCACCGGCAGATGGCCAGCCTGTACCTGTTGTTGCCGTTGCTTCTATAGGGCCCAGCCTGACAGGAAAGCGCCCGGCAGGATTCCTGTATGCATTGCTTACCTTTTTGCTGATATGCGTAACATGGGTATTCTTCCGCTCATCAACCTTTACCCAAGCCTGGCGACTGTTACATTCAATGCTTGGCCAGGCGCCTCCAGGCGGACCGCCTTTGCTATCAACCATAGCCATCATTAAAGTAGCAGTTGTTATTGGATTGATGCTGATCTTCCACTGGTTTATGCGTAATACCACCGTATTGAAAACGGCTGGTAAAATGCCGTGGTGGTTAGTCAGTATAGTGTGGTCGGTCATATTAATACTGATTATTTTAAGCCAGGGAACCAGTAAAGCATTTATTTACTTCCAATTTTGACACGATTACAGGATTAAAGGATTTTTAGGATCATTTGCTAAATAAGACTGATCTTTTAATCCTGTAAACTATTGGTTTTAATAAGAAAAAAATAGAAATGACCGGATTAGCTTATGCGTCCTGCTCCTGGCCGGATTCATCGGGATTGATAGGGCCAAACAATCTTTGAAGCTTCCTGATCTGCCTTTGCCTGTTAAAGAACTCGTCCATCATGTAGGCAGGTATAAACCCGCCGATCCAAAATGCCGCTACAAATAAATTGGAAAGACCCTCAAATAAGAAAAGTGCAGAAAATGCAAAAAATAAAAATCCAAAAATGGAATAATAGTTTGCCTGTTTACTTTTTAGCTTATAGCCTTTCTCTCTGAAACTCTGCTTAAAAGGAAAAGTTAAGATCGGTATGAAGATAAAATAGAATAGATTTTTTTGGGTAAATGCCAGGTCGTGGGAGATATTTTTTTTAATATAATTATTCAGCCTTTCGATCTGCTTGAACTTATAGTTCTTGATCTCTTCTTCTGATATTTTCCGGCTTGCCAGTTCCTCAAAGGCAACGGATACAGCAAGTTCCGTATAACCAAATTTATTGTCAATAATTTCCATTAACTTCTCTGTAGGAAGCATTGCATAAGTTCCCTTAAGTTCTTCTTTTGAAACCATTAATTCAGGCAAGTTGGAAATTACATGTCGGTTTAACATCAAATATACGTTTAATTAACTCATTTTTCCTAATTAATATTGCGATTGTCACAACTCCGTTACATTATATAAATAATAGAATAAATTAACTATGAGTTAGTTATGAACTTTAAAAAACGCATTTGAAGGTGTCATGGCGATGGTTGTTACTATGCCCGCCGTAGTTATCTTTCTGATCAGGTTATTATTTTCATCCGCTACATACACATTACCGGCAGCATCCGCGGCTACACCCGAAGGCGTATTGAATGTTGCCGCTAAGCCCTTGGCGTTACCAGCGCCCCTGGCCCCGCTTCCGGCAAAAGTAGTCACTGCACCGCTGGGATCTATCTTCCTGATCAGGTTATTGCCCGAGTCGGCTACATATACATTCCCGGCACCGTCAACAGCCACTCCGAAGGGCGAATTAAAGCTCGCCGCCGGACCTGTCCCGCCTGCTGATCCGGCCCGGCCGCTGCCTGCCAGAGTGCTGACCACCCCTTCAGGAGTGATCTTGCGGATAAGGTCATTCCCATTGTCAGCTACATACACATTGCCTGATGCGTCCACCGCTACCCCCTCGGGCAGGTTAAATGTGGCAATGTTGCCTGCGCCGTTATCTGCGCCCGTAGCGCCGGTGCCTGCAAGGGTGCTCACAACGCCGGCTGCGCTTATCTTGCGGATGAGGTTATTACCATAGTCGGCCACATACACGTTGCCGCCCCTATCGACAGCTACCCCCAGGGGCGAATTAAAGGTAGCGGTATCCCTGCCACCAGCCGCGCCTGCTGCGCCCGTACCTGCCAATGTGCTGACCAGTCCGCCAGGGGTTATTATCCTGATCTGGTTATTTCCCGCATCGGCCACATAAACATTGCCTGAGGCATCCGTTGCTACGCCAAAGGGTTTATAAAAACTGGCTGTAGTATCCGCGCCATTTGCAGAACCTTGTACCGCGGCCATACCGGCAAAGGTGCTTACCCGGCCAGAGGGGTCCATTTTACGAATAACACTATTGCCCTGGTCAGCTATGTACACATTGCCTGCAGCATCAACCGTTATGCCAAAGGGATGATTAAACCTTGCCGCTGTACCGGGGCCATTAACCAAACCTGCTGAATCACTCCCTGCCACAATGGTACTATCGACCACGGGGTGCGGTGATAAAAGCTCCTTGCGGTTGCAGCCGGATAAAGCTATAAAAAGCATTGCACCCCCCATAAATCCAATAAGTGCCAATATAAATATTTTCATCTTTTAGTCAGGTGCTTAAAGGCCGCATCAAATTTAAAGTTTTTTTAAGCTGAAAGCGTTTTTTTAAGCTGAAAGCCGAAAAGCCAAAAGCGACGCTTGTAGGATTTATTAAGCCGCTTTTTTGCTTTCAGCATAATTGCGATATCATCACCCTGCAATAATCAATAATTCCCCGATTCACTCTCCGATAATTAATATCTTCGCCCTGATGAATAAACTGACCATCTTTTGCTGTGCTGTGCTGCTGGTTTTATCCGCTTGTCATACCGGCAATTCATCGTCACACCAAACGATTTTTAACATCAACCTTGATGAGGGCCTTACCTCGCTCGACCCTGCCTTTTGCCGCAACCAGAATACGATCTGGATGGATAACCAGCTGTACAACGGTTTGCTGCAGGTTAATGACAGCCTGAAGATACGGCCCTGCATAGCCAAAAGCTGGGACATATCGGCCGATGGGACCATTTATACCTTTCACCTGCGCAATGATGTTTATTTTCATAATGATCCGCTTTTTACCAATGGAATAGGCCGTAAAGCGGTAGCGTCAGATTTTGTGTACAGTTTCGGAAGGCTCATCGACCCAACAGTAGCCTCTTCAGGTTCCTGGATATTTAGTGACAAGGTGGAGGGTAAACGATCTTTCATTGCCCTTGATGATACCACCTTCCGGATCAGACTAAGACAACCTTTTCCGCCCCTGCTTGCCTTGCTCACCGCACAGTATGCCTCGGTAGTACCGCATGAGGTTGTTGATTATTATGGTAAGGATTTCCGCAGCCATCCGGTCGGTACAGGGCCATTTAAGTTCAAGTACTGGAAAGAAGGCGAAGTAATGGCATTTTTAAGGAACGAAAAGTATTGGGAAAAGGATAAAAACGGCGGCAGCCTGCCTCATTTAGACGCCATCCGTGCTACATTCATCAGCGATAAACAAACTGCCTTTATGGAATTTGTTACCGGCAAGATCGATTTCCTGAACGATATTGACGGCAGCTACCGCGATGATATTTTAACCAAATCAGGCAAGGTGACACAGAAATACAAGGGCAGATTTATTCTGAACTCCGCTCCTTATCTTAACACCATGTACCTCGGCATGCTGGTGGACAGCACGCTGCCCATTGTAAAACATTCACCCCTGAAAATACTCAAGATAAGGCAGGCCATTAACTATGCGATCGATAAGCAAAAGATGATCAAATACCTGCGCAACAGCCTGGCTACTGCCGGCAATGCCGGCTTTATCCCGGCAGGTATGCCCGGTTTTGATGCGCAAAAGGTAAAGGGATATAGCTACAATCCCGAAAAGGCGCGGGAATTATTAGCCGAGGCAGGTTTTCCCAACGGCCAGGGACTGCCTGATATACTGCTGACGACCACCTTAGGCTACCGCGACCTGATAGAATACGTGCAGGGCCAGTTAGAACAGGTGGGCATCAAAACAAGGGTAGAGATCACCCTGGGAGCCAGTTTGCGGGAGCTGGTATCCAAAAATGGGGTGAACTTTTTTTACGGCTCCTGGATTGCCGATTACCCGGATGGAGAAGATTATCTGTCGTTATTTTATTCTAAAAACAAGATACCCTGGGGACCCAACTATACCGGCTTTAACAATAAACAGTTTGATACCTTATTTGAACAAGCCCACCACGAGGCCAACGATGCCCGGCGCTACGCCCTGTACCAACAAATGGACAACCTGGTGATGCAGCAATCGCCGGTAGTGATCCTTTATTATGATAAACTGGTGAATCTTTATCAGAACAACATTACTGGCTATAGTAAGAATGCACTGAATTTATTGGTGCTAAAGAGGGTGGTCAAGACCCCCTTAAGCCCCTGAAGAGGGAACCGGCCGGCAGTTTGCATTTAATTCCGATGCACCATCGAACGAAGCGACCTGCTTTGTCTGAAGCACGGCTTTCCAGGACCTTAGCATGGAAGGATTAAAATCTTAAATCCTATCCAACTGAGTTCCAATAAATTATTCGCCCTGTAAAGCGTAGCGATTACCTTGCCGCCCCGCGCAATCAGGGCTGGTGCTGTCGCCAAGCCACCCCTGCATACCCAGGCCGGCGTTGCCGGTTCATCACCATTCTATCCGTTCGCTGTATCGTTCAGCGATTGCTTTTCCGCCGCGCCCCGCGCAATCAGGGTGGTGAACAGTGGCAACAAAAAAGCCTCTCCCGGAGGAAAAGGCTTGTACATCATATCAATTCGAAACCTAAAAATCCGAAATCAATTCACCATTTGCCTGCGGATAATATTCAGCGCACCGCCGGCTTTGAACCATTCTATCTGCTGCGCATTGTAGGTATGGTTTACCGGAAATGAATCCAGTGAGCCATCTTTGTGATGCAGCATGACCATCAATGGTTTGCCGGGCATAAAGTGGGTAAGGCCGGTAATATCGATGGTATCGTCTTCCTGTATCTTTTCGTAATCGTTGCTGTCGGCAAAGGTAATGGCCAGCATACCCTGCTTTTTCAGGTTGGTTTCGTGGATGCGGGCAAAAGATTTTACCAGTATGGCACGCACACCCAAATGGCGCGGCTCCATAGCAGCATGCTCACGTGATGAGCCTTCGCCATAGTTCTCGTCGCCCACAACGATGGTACCGATGCTGTGCGCCTTATAATCGCGCTGAGTAGCGGGCACCGGACCGTATTGGCCGGTTAATTCATTCTTTACACTGTCGGCAGTACCGTTAAAGTAATTGATAGCGCCGATAAGCATGTTGTTTGAAATATTATCCAAATGCCCGCGGAACTTCAGCCACGGACCAGCCATCGAGATATGGTCGGTCGTACATTTGCCTTTGGCCTTGATCAGCAGTTTTAAGCCGGTAATATCAGTGCCTTCCCAAGCCGTAAACGGCTCAAGCAATTGCAAACGTGATGATTTCGGATCAACCTTTACTTCTACCTGGCTGCCGTCTTCGGCAGGTGCCTGGTAGCCAGCATCCTCTACCGCATAGCCTTTTACCGGCATCTCAATACCCAATGGTTCGTCCAGCTTTACCTGTTGACCGTGTTCATTGGTCAGCGTGTCGGTCAATGGGTTAAAGGTCAGATCGCCCGCAATAGCGAAAGCGGTTACGATCTCTGGTGATGCCACAAAAGCGTGGGTATTGGGGTTACCATCCTGACGTTTAGCGAAGTTGCGGTTAAACGAGGTGATAATGGAGTTTTTGCGTGTAGGATCATCGGTATGACGTGCCCACTGGCCTATACAAGGACCGCAGGCATTGGCCAGTACCACACCGCCCATGCTTTCAAAAGTGCCTAAATAACCATCGCGCTCAACGGTATAGCGTACCAGCTCCGAACCCGGTGTAATGGTAAACTCCGCTTTTGTTTTTAAGTGCTTATCGATAGCCTGTTTGGCGATAGAAGCCGAACGGGTAATATCCTCATAGGATGAATTGGTACACGAACCTATCAAACCAACTTCGAGTTTAACCGGCCAGTTGTTTTCTTTTACTGCGGTCGCGAATTTAGAGATTGGCCAGGCCAGATCCGGTGTGAACGGACCGTTAACATGCGGCTCCAGTTCGGTCAGATTGATCTCAATCACCTGATCAAAATATTGTTCAGGATTGGCGTACACCTGGGGATCACCGGTCAGATGTTCTTTAATGGCGTCTGCAAGGCCAGCTATTTCTGCGCGTTTGGTTCCTTTAAGGTAGGTGGCCGCTTTTTCATCGTAACCAAATACTGAGGTGGTAGCGCCGATCTCGGCACCCATGTTGCAGATCGTTCCTTTACCGGTGGCTGAAAGTGATTGTGCACCTTCGCCAAAGTATTCCACAATAGCGCCTGTACCGCCTTTAACGGTAAGGATACCGGCTACTTTAAGGATAACGTCTTTAGCAGATGTCCAGCCGGATAATTTACCGGTCAGCTTTACGCCGATCAGCTTAGGGAATTTAAGTTCCCATGGCAAGCCGGCCATTACGTCGCAGGCATCGGCACCACCAACACCGATAGCGATCATGCCCAAACCACCTGCATTAGGGGTGTGGGAGTCGGTACCAATCATCATACCACCGGGAAAGGCATAGTTTTCCAGAACAACCTGGTGAATGATACCTGCTCCGGGTTTCCAGAAACCGATACCATATTTATCGGATACCGAGGCCAGGAAATCATAAACTTCTTTATTGATATCCTTTGCGGTACTTAAGTCTTCATTAGCGCCGATTTTGGCTTGTATCAGGTGGTCGCAGTGCACGGTGGATGGCACAGCAACCTGCGGACGGCCTGCCTGCATAAACTGCAGCAGGGCCATTTGCGCGGTAGCATCCTGCATAGCTACCCGATCCGGTGCAAAGTCAACATAATCAACCCCGCGACCAAATGCTTGCCTGGCATCGCCTTCGGAAAGGTGGGCGTATAATATTTTTTCGGTTAAAGTAAGGTGTTTACCGGTCGCTTTACGGGCAGCAGCCACACGGGTGCCGTAGCGATCATAAACCTTTTTGATCATATCTAAATCAAAAGCCATTGTATTGATTTTTAAGTGAAATGTAAAAGAATACGGAACAAAAACCCATTACTGAGCTAGTGGGCGAATTTATGAAATTTACAGGTAAATGATGTCAGTAAATTGTTTAAATGTAATTTGGAGATGTTCTAAATTAGGGATTGGAAATCAGTGATTGGAGATTAGTTAGCCACAAAACAATTTAAGTTTATTATTTTTATAGAACTTATCACATTAATGAGAAAATTACATTCAGTTTACGACTTTCGCGATCAGGCAATAATTCCTTCTAATAGCTTGATTCTTTTGATATTTGTTGCAGGGGGAATATTGATTTTCTTTTATAATAAATATTATACCAACGTCCCCTTTTTTATGCTAAAAGGGAAGTACTTTGGTTTAATAATGGCATCCTTTGCAATGCTCATACTCCTCGGCATTGCAGCAACCAGGGTTAGAGATTATTACGAAGTAAAAAGGATGTTTGACCAAAAGCAATACAGAATTGTTGAAGGAAGGGTACAGGACTATCATCCTATGCCTGCGGGTGGTCATGATACTGAAAGTTTCAGAGTGGGTAGTCTATATTTTGAATTTTCTGATTATGAATTGGGGGCTTTTGGCTACAATAATGCTGCATCCCTTGGGGGCATAATCAGACCAAACCTCTATGTTCAGATTTTTTATCCGAGTTATGGAAGAATTGCTATTTTAATACTAAAAACTGAGTGATTATTTTATAATAAAGCAAACTCATACCCTTTTCTACTCCATTCCTTTATCGCCTTAGGCAAAACATACTCCAACCGATCATAAGCCTTCAAACTATCATGAAATACGATGATTGAACCATTCTCCGTATGTTTCAACACATTTTGCAGGCATGCTTCGGCTTTTAAATTGATGTCGAAATCGCCACTTAATACATCCCACATGATGATCTTAAGATCGGGTTTTGCCCTTTTTAACAGTTTGATCTGTGATTTTTTGATACGGCCATAAGGCGGACGGAACAGATTGGTCTGCAGGGATTCATCAGCTTTAAAAAAATTATCAAGGTAAGTCTGATCATCCGTTTTCCATCCTTTAAGGTGGTTGTAGGTATGGTTACCGATGCGGTGACCCTCGTTTTTTACCTGCTCAAAAACATCCGGATGTTTGCTTACATTGTCGCCGATGCAGAAGAAGGTAGCCTTTGCATTGTACTGCTTTAAAATATTTAAAACAAAGGGTGTAACAATCGGTATGGGGCCGTCGTCAAAAGTGAGATAAATGCAATGGTTTTTGCGGCTCCTATTCCAAATTAATGACGGATAAAGCTTTTTTAAAAGCCAGGGTGTTTTAACCAGGTACATTTTATTAGATATGAGGCTTTGGATATGAGACAAAATGAATAGGAATTCAACATAATTGAACACCATCCCTATTGATGAACAGCTCAAATCTAACATCTCAAATCTCATATCTCAAATTATTATTGGCAATAACCTTATGACACAAAGTATATCAAGATTAAAAAAAGTACATTTTATAGCTTTCAGCTTTTGCATTTTAGCCCTTGGCTTTACCAGTGCAAAGGCACAGCAGGTGATCAGCCTGCAGCAGGCTGTAGATCTCACTTTACAAAATAACCTCACTATTAAACAGGCAAGGTTTACTGAGGCATTGGCTACGGAAGATGTAAAACAAAGCCAATACAATTTATTGCCAAGTTTAAGCGCCAATCCGCAGGGTGGTTATTACTTTGGAAAAAGCCAGATAGCGGGTGCATTTGCTTATGCTTCTTCTACCCTTAATATTAACGGTACCGCCCAAATGCAGGTAACGCTTTTCCAGGGGGGGCAGCTGCGTAACCAGATCCTGCAAAATAAATTATTGCTTGATGCGGATAAGACCGGTACGGCTAAAGTTAAAAACGACCTGCTGCTGAGCGTGGTTACTGAATATCTTACCATACTTACGGACCAGGACCTGGTGATCGCGGCCAAACAACAGATCGACCTGGCAAAGATCACTCTGGACCGCTCCCAGAAAAATTTCGACCAGGGCAATGCTACACTGGCCGATCTTTCACAGGCTAAAGCACAGGTATCCACTGCCGAACTGAACTTCACGAATGCGCAGAACCAGGTTGATCTGGCTGTCCTGATCCTGAAACAATACATGGAGATGGACCCAAAAACGGACATAGCTGTCGAAAAACCTGATATCAGCAAATTAACCGATGTCAAAACGATATACGACGCAAGTAAAGTAATCAAAACCGCCTTAAGTATAAATCCCGATATTCACCTTGCTGAATTGCAACAACAGAACTATGCCCAGGCAATTAAGATTGCTAAAGGTAATTATTATCCCGCCCTGGCATTGTTTGGCGGTATCGGTTCGAGTTATTCTAATGCCGCAAAAACCGTAACAGGCGAAACACTTACCGGTTCAACTCAAATAGGTACCGTTGAGGCCACAGGCCAGGCAGTGGTTAGCCCGGTTTTAACCCCAACCTTATCTCCTATTTCATTTACCGGTCAAATCAACAGCAACTTTAACCAGTCAGTAGGGCTTAGTTTACAGATACCTATTTTTAACCGTTTTACGGCCCGTACCTCGGTCCGTAAGGCAAAATTGAACTACCAGAATGCACAGCTGACTACTCAGCTTGCAAAAAATACCTTAAGCAAAACCATTTACCAGGCGTTGCTTGATTTGCAGGCCGCAGATAAAAGTTATCAATCGGCATTACAAACCTACCAGTCGAACAAGGAAGCATTGAACGTGACCAAACAACGCTATGATGCCGGCTTTGTAAATACACTGGATTATAACACAGCGGTTACCAACTATAACAAATCGCAAAATGACATGATAGAATCCCGCTACCAGCTGATATTCAGGAGCAAGGTGATTGATTATTATCTTGGTAATCAAATTGTCCTTTAACGGTCATTAGTGAATCGTCATTTGGGGATTAGAAATCAGGATTTAAAAATTAGAAATTATAAAATTAGAAATTATAAAAATGGGAAAAACTACTAAATATATTTTGATCACGCTGGGCGTTATTATCGTTTTGCTTATCGTGGGTAAATCAACCGGTATACTTTTTAAACCGGCTAAAACCCAGGTCGCTACCGAAAAGGCAGGTATACGTCCCATAAATGAAACCGTATCGGCCAGCGGCAAGATCAAGGCACACATTGAGGTGAAGATCAGCCCCGAAGTATCGGGCGAGGTAGTTGAACTGCCTATAAAAGAAGGCGATGTGGTAAAAAAAGGGCAATTGCTATGCCGTATCAGGCCTGATATCCTCCAGTCAGGTTATGATCGTGCGGTTGCCTCTTACAATACACAAAAGGCCAGCGTTGGCAATTCAAGCCAGATGCTGAATCAGGCAAAGGCAAATTTCGAAAACTCAGAAGCAAAATATAAACGCAATAAAATATTGTTCGATAATAAAGTGCTTACTGCGGCCGAGTTTGATGCGGCAAAGGCCGATTATTTTGGCGCAAAAGCCACCCTTGAGGCGGCCAAACAAAACGTGATCGGTTCAAACTACGGCCTTGCACAATCAGCAGCTTCGGTTAAAGAGGCCAATGACAACTTAGCCAAGACAACCATTTATGCTCCGGTTGATGGCGTAGTGTCTAAACTATCCATTCAAAAAGGCGAACGTGTATTGGGCACCCAGCAATTTGCCGGCACCGAGATCATGACCATATCGGATCTCAACCAGCTGGACGTAAACGTGGATGTGAACGAAAACGACATTAACCGCATCACGGTTGGCGATTCGTCAAAAATTGAGGTGGATGCTTTCCAGGGCAAAAGATTTATGGGTGTGGTAACAGAAATCGGAAGCGCCGCCAATGTGGTAGGCACCACTGCCGACCAGGTGACTAACTTTACCGTCAAAGTAAGGATCGATCCAAAATCTTATGCCGACCTGCTTAAAAAAACGACCACTAACCCCTCACCCTTCCGCCCGGGGCTGACCGCTACGGTTGATATACAGACCAATCATGCCCAGGCGCTTTCCGTACCGATCCAGTCGGTGACCACACGCGAGGAAAAAAAGGCAGTGAATGCAAGCCCGGATAAAACGGATGACAGCAGCACTGCAAAAACCAAAATTACTGCACCTTCCAAAGAATATGTATTTGTTTACAGCGCCGGAAAAGTAAAACAGATTGCAGTAACAACGGGCATACAGGATGATTCTTATATCCGGATACTTTCCGGCCTGAAGGGTGGCGAAGAAGTAGTTTCAGCCCCCTACGCAGCTATTTCAAAAATATTGAGTGACAAGATGGAAGTAGAAAAAGTAGATAAGTCTAAGTTATTTACAGCTGATAATAATAAATAACATGGATGTGCGGATAGGAAAATGCGCGGATTGAATTAAATTGTCTTATAAAAAAATAAATTAAGGCTTGTGCATTTTGCATAAGCCTTAATTATTTAATAGCCAGCCCCGTCCAATCAGTTGCACATCTCAATATCCGCTCATCCGCGCATCGGCTGACCTGCACAGGAATGCATTTGCACATCTGCACATTAAATTCGCACATTTGCACATCTTTGCACATCAATAAATGTATAAGCAAAAAAATAAGATATTAATAGTAGGCGGAGGCAGCTGGGCTACAGCTAACATTAAAATGCTTACGGATAACCCTGTCCCGAAAGAAATTTTTTGGTGGATGCGCAATGCACGGGCTGTTGAACACATTCAGCAGTTCGGGCATAATCCCAATTATCTGAGCGCTGTGGAGATCAAAGTTCCTGCCCAAAACATTTCGACTGATCTTCGTTCATTGATCGTTCAGGCTGATATCGTACTGCTTAATGTCCCTGCTGCATTTCTAAAGGAAGCCCTTGAAGGCATTACGCCGCAGGATTTTGCGGGGAAAAAAGTAGTATCGGCCATAAAGGGCATCGTGCCGGATGAAAATCAGATCATCGGCGAATTTTTAAACCAGCGCTACGGGATATCTTTTGATGATTTTATGGTCATCAGCGGACCCTGCCATGCCGAGGAAGTAGCTTTGGAGAAATTATCCTACTTAACGATCGCCTCCGGCGACACGGAATTGGCTGCTGAGTTTGCCGCCATGCTATGCACCCGCTACATCAATACCATTGTATCTGATGATATTTATGGTACTGAATATGCTGCCGTACTGAAGAATATTTATGCCATAGCCAGCGGTATCTGTCATGGCGTGGGATATGGCGATAATTTTCAGTCCGTTCTTATATCCAACGCCATTCGGGAGCTTGAACGCTTTGTGGATGCCGTACATCCTATTAATCGCGACATTAAAGAATCAGCCTACCTGGGCGATCTGTTGGTGACCGCCTATTCGCAATTTAGCCGCAACCGCACATTTGGCAATATGATCGGCAAGGGCTATACCGTAAAATCGGCACAATTGGAAATGAATATGATAGCCGAAGGATATTACGCTGTGAATTGCCTGCACCAGGTTAACAAACAGTACAAAGTTTTTATGCCGATCTGCAGTGCAGTTTACGCCATTCTGTACGAGAAGCGCAACCCTGCAACAGAAATGAAACATTTGGCGGGGCAATTGAGTTAATAGCTTAATTATTAACTTAATTCAAAAACCAATGAAACCATTATTCAAGTCCGCACTGTTTGCTGCGGCATTATTTGTAGCTGCCCAAACACAGGCCAAAGCAATGGACCGGGACACTACCAGGGTCGGCACAGCCGCCAAAAAAGCAGGACACAAGACATCAGAACTGGCCGCTAAAGGGGCCGCTGCTGTTACCGACAAAAAATATGAAGGCAAATGCGGCCCTAATGGCCAAACCGTTTATATCAACGAACATTCGCATTATTATTACATCAACAAAAGGGGACATAGGGTTTACCTAAAAAAATCCGAGTTGATGGATAAAAAAATGTAGTTTTATACTGCATAAATAAGCGCCCTGATTTTTCAGGGCGCTCTCCTGCTGATTAATTATGACAAAATATGCTTTAATACCCGTATGCCAAAAGACTTTTTTAGGTGTTGTATGCGCAGCGGTATTACTGATAACTGCCTGCTCCCATTCGCATAAAGGTAAACTGCAGGGCGACTGGAAATTGAAAAGCGGCGATACCAAACTTAAAATTACGGACAAGAAGTTTGCCATGGACAGCGACCTGGAATATGCGGAGGATTATTTTGTAAAAGGAGATACCATATTTACTTCGTTTGAAGGTAATCAGCCCTACACCAAATTTATCGTACAAAACCTGGACGAACATGATCTGAAACTGCTGTCTCCGGACTCCACAGTAATGGAATTTATCCGTTAAAAAACAAAAGCCTTCAATCTGCCGGCTGGCAGATAAGAAGGCATTGCAAACTAAACTAAAACTTATTTCTTTAGTGACCGGAAATCGGTTAATTAGTGATCAGCAAAAACAATTGATCTGACCACTAATCTCCAATCACTATTTAACTAACTAAAATCTTCTGCGGCGCTCGCCACCGGCGCGGTCTTCACGGCGCTTGCCTGAGAAGTCACGAAAACCTCCGCCGCCACCTGGGGCGCTGCTTGTTTCCCTGTTTCCACCCTCACGCCTACCACCGCTGCTGCCGCCGCCGTCTCTGCGAAAACCACCCTCTCTCCTGTCGCCACCTTCGCGTCTTTTATAGTTGGACGCTCCGCCGCGACTTTCGTTGCCGCCATCGCCGGAAAGTTCTATCCTGACCTCACGACCCTGAAAATCAGCGCCTTTAAAACCGGTCATCACCTTTTCGCTATCTTCGTTTGGTACTTCAAAGAATGAATACACCCCTTTTACGTCGATCTTACCAACGGTACGTCCGCTTATTTTTGCGGTATTACAGATATAACCCAGCAGGTCGCCGCGGCTAAAACCGTCAACCGACCCTAAATTGATGAACAATCTGGTAAAGTCTGAACGCATACCGCTACGGCTAGAACGATCACCGGTACCCGCACTATCCATACGGCGGCTTTCATCAACAGGGGCATTCAGGTCAGGTGCATTTTTGTAATAATCCAAAAAGCGGTTGAACTCAAGCGAAGCAAAACGTTTGATGATATCCTCTTTACTCAGCTCTTTAAATTCATCCATGATGCGCGGGATGTATTGTTCGATCTGCTGCTCGTTAACGGCAACATTATGCACTTTATGCACCAGGGCAAATAACTGCTTTTCAACCACGTCAAAACCGGTAGGTATTTCCACCTTGACAAAGCGTTTGCCTAAGGTCTTTTCGATCTGGCGTATTTTGCCTAATTCCTTACCATTGATGATAGAGATAGAAACACCTGTTTTCCCGGCACGGGCTGTCCGTCCGCTGCGGTGGGTGTAATTCTCAATCTCGTCAGGCAATGAGTAGTTAATAACGTGCGTAACGTCATTCACGTCAATGCCACGCGCGGCCACGTCAGTTGCGATAAGCAATTGCAGGCTGCGCTCACGGTAACGTTTCATTACCTTATCACGCTGTTGCTGTGACAAGTCGCCGTGCAATGAATCGGCATTATAACCGTCTTTAATTAAAGATTCGGCAATTTCCTGCGTTTCAATTTTGGTACGGCAAAATACAATACCAAATATTTCAGGGTTAAAATCCACTATGCGTTTAAAAGCAGCATATTTATCACGTGCACGAACGATATAATACTCGTGCTCTATGTTTTCGTTCCCTGTATTTTTTGTGCCCATGGTAAGCTCAAAGGGATCGGTCATGTATTTTTTGGCGATCCTTCTTACTTCAGAAGGCATGGTGGCCGAGAACAGCCAGGTTTTTTTCTCATCGGGGGTGGTAGACAAAATACTGTCAATATCTTCCTGAAAGCCCATATTGAGCATTTCATCAGCTTCGTCCAGCACTACGTAGCCCACTTTGCTAAAATCAATCGCTTTGCGGTTGATAATATCAAGCATACGCCCCGGCGTAGCGACCACAATTTGCACACCGCGCCTGATCTGGTGCAACTGATCAGAGATACTTGCACCACCATAAACTGCTACAACATGTACGTTGCGCATATTTTTAGCATAATTTTTCAGATCGTTAGTGATCTGTAAACAAAGTTCGCGAGTTGGGCATAAAATAAGCGCCTGCGGATGATTTTCTTCGAAATCAAGTAGTTCTAATAACGGCAGTCCAAAAGCAGCTGTTTTACCGGTCCCGGTTTGGGCTAATCCGACAAAATCGTTGCTGCCTGTCAACAATACCGGAATCGACTGTTCCTGGATTGGTGTAGGATTTTCAAATCCTAACTCAGAGATGGCATTAACAATATCATGACGGATTCCCAGTTGAATAAATGGGTTCATGAATTAAAATAACGGATCTGGCAACATCGCCAAATCGGCCGCAAAGGTAGGAATTATAAATGGCAATTCAAATACCCGGAAGGAAAATTGGGAATATGACTTTACAATAGATTTTCCAGGCAAGTAATACGTGTATTTTATTACTTGTATGTCGAGAATTTGAAAGTGTATATCGTAACCCCGATAGGGTATAATTAAGCACAAGCTAAGTGTTATAATCCCGATAGGGTATAATCGAGATTTAAAAAACAAATATAATCCCGATAGGGTATAATTCATAAACTTTACTTATATTTGTACCCGAAAGGGTATAAATATGTTGTCAGAGTATTTAAAGAAAAAAAGAAAATCACTAAATCTTACACAGGAAGACCTGGCATCTAAAGCGGGAGTCGGACTTAGGGTGGTTCGTGAGATGGAACAGGGAAAACCAACATTGCGGATGGATAAAGTGAATCAGGTTTTGATGTTATTTGGCGCAGAACTCGGAGTGGTATTAAAAGTAAAAAATGATGAGTAGAAAAGGTTTGGTTTATTTTCAGGATACGCTGGCTGGTGTGCTTGCGGAAACTGATGATGGTTACGAATTTACTTACCAGGCTGAGTATTTAGAGCATAAGAACGCAAAGCCGGTAAGCTTAACGCTACCATTGTCAACCCAGAAATATGAAAGTAAAGTATTGTTTGCTTTTTTCGATGGCTTGATACCGGAAGGTTGGCTGCTGGATCTGGCAACAACACACTGGAAGGTCAAAAGCAATGACCGGTTTGAATTATTACTATTAACATGCAGGGATGCAATCGGAGCTGTAACGGTTATTCCCGAAATAGATTAAGCTATGGCAAATTGTTGGTTTTGTTATCAGGATGCAGGTACATCGTCTTATCATGAAAAATGTTCAAGACGATTTTTCGGTACGACTAAAGTACCTGAGCTGGAATTGAATAATAAACTTTTGAAAACGTTGGCCGAACAGACCATCAACGAAAGGATCGCTGTGACCGGAGTTCAGCCCAAGCTTTCTGTTACTCTGGAAAAGACGAAGGAGCAGAACCGTCTGACTATAGTAGGACTTTGGGGAGAATACCTACTTAAACCGCAGCATCCTAACTTTCCGGAAATGCCGCAATCAGAAGATCTGACTATGCATTTGGCAAGCCTGTTTAAAATGCCAACTTGTGATCATACTATAATGGAGGCGTCAGACGGTAGTTTGGTTTATCTTGCCAAGAGGTTTGACCGGGTGAAAGGCCAGAAAGTTCACATGGAAGATTTCTGCCAGCTTTCTGAATTTTTAACGGAAAATAAATACAAGGGATCTTATGAAAAGATCGGCAAGCTTATCCTGAAATACTGTACTCAAACTGGTTTTGATGCGCTGACTTATTTTGAACTGGTGTTATTTTCTTTTTTGACAGGCAACAATGATATGCACCTGAAGAATTTTTCTGTACTGTATGGGGACGAAGGAGTAAGTTTAAGTCCTGCCTATGACCTTCTAAATGTAAATCTTGTTAATCCACTCGACGATGAAGAACTGGCCCTGACAATAAACGGCAAAAAGAAAAGGATTAGGTTATCCGATTTTGATGTGTTAGCAAGAAGTATGAATATACCTGAAACCGCCGTTAGGAATACCTATAACAAATTTTCCTCGGGTAATAAGGAAGTTGGCGAGATGATTACAGCATCTTTCCTGAGTCCCGAAAAAAAGGAACAGTACCTGGAAATTTGGAATAAAAAGCAACGGTTGTTTAATTGACAAGTCGCTCTTACATATTATAGGCTGTCCTTTCTGGTGAGGAAAAAAACAAAATCCTTATTCCCCGCACCCGCGAATAGCCCACGCCGGAATCAAACGCTTGATTAGGAAGGCTTTCATTTTTAAAATGTCATTGACAAATAGACAAACCTTAAATCATGTGGATCAAAGGCATAGAGTTCTTGACATATACTTAGATAAGGATTGGAGTATTGTTGATGAGGTACAAAAAAAGGTGGTACAGTTGTTAACTGAATAACTGCGCCGGATGCATGACATATTTATAGTTACGAAAGTGAAGATCCACGTTAATTATTTATATGATATATATTTAGAGTGGATATCTTGATTATTATTTAAACATTATAATATAAACAAATTTGTTTATATTTGTATTATGGAAACTGCGCTTGAGAAATATAAAGGAATTCATCCAGGACTTATTCTTGAACGAGAACTTAAGAAGAGAAATCTAAAAAAAGGCCCTTTCGCACTTTCATTACGTGAGTATCCTCAGACTTTAAATGGCATAACAAAAGGTCAGCGCGGGTTGACAGCGTCCCTTTCTTTAAAAATTGATAAAGCTTTAGGACTAGAAGAAGGAACTATGTTGTTACTTCAGGCTTATTACGAAATTAAGCGAGAACAACAAAAAGGTGATTCAGGAGAGTTGCCTGATCTTTCTATTATTCGAAAGACCTTATTTTGGGACACCGATATTAATAAGATCGATTGGAAAAATCAGTATAAGGCAGTTATTCAACGAATATTTGAACGGGGAAATGATGATGAAAAAAAAGAACTTCTCAGGTTCTACGGAAAAGACAAAATTAAAGAAGTTACTGGTAGTACCCGAATCGCAAACAATAAAATGCTGGTAATGGGACACCTCAAAGCTATATAATATGCTCTATTGGAATACTGTTAATAGCCTGCTAAAAACCTCCCTGATGACCTTAATGAGTGCGGAGGGGCTTACAGACTTTCGACTCGTAGGCGGTACGGCATTAAGTCTGTATCTGGGACACCGGTTATCGGTAGATATAGATTTATTTACAGATGCGAATTACGGTTCTATCGATTTTGATGCCATTGAAGAATTTCTTAGAAGGAACTTTGGGCATGTAGACGGCGAATTTGGCGGCAATCCAGGTATGGGAAAATCTTACCTTATAGGAACTGATGTCAATAACGTTATTAAACTGGATTTATATTATTCTATGGATCCTTTTTTTCAAAATGCAATAGAAGAAGACGGGGTGCGCATGGCGACTGTTGAAGAGATAATTGCGATGAAGATAGACGTGGTGCAAAGAGGTGGCAGAAAAAAAGATTTTTGGGATTTGCACGAGTTGCTTAATCAATATACCATTACTGATATGATCGATCTTCATAAGC
>JAQBOV010000004.1 GCA_028287895.1 Mucilaginibacter sp.
CCGGCAGCAGGTCGGCTACATTGGCCTGCCAGTTGAGCTGCGCGGAAGTGGCTTGTTTGACGATCAGTCCCGAGCT
This sequence comes from Mucilaginibacter sp., assembly GCA_028287895.1. Taxonomy (GTDB): domain Bacteria; phylum Bacteroidota; class Bacteroidia; order Sphingobacteriales; family Sphingobacteriaceae; genus Mucilaginibacter. The sequence goes on from JAQBOV010000004.1 coordinate 77, forward strand.
GTTGGTTACCAGGATCTCATATGAGGTATTCCCGGTTGATTTGCCCGTTACTTCTAAATGAATCACACTAACGGCCGGGTTAGGATAGACATGTATCTTGTCGGCCTTGCCATTATCGGTCATGGTTACTTCCACCACCCGAGAATAGGTAATGGTGTTATTAATATCTTCCTGTTTCAGCCGGTAGAGGTTCTGACCGTTAAGGGCGTTTTTATCCGTCAGGCTGTAATTGCCTGCCCCTGTTGCGGCCAGGCCGCCGGCGACCGTAAAGGTATTTCCGCCGTCGGTGCTGCGCTCAACGGTAAAGTTGATATAGTTTTGTTCATACTTGGTTTTCCAGTTCAGTTCCACATGTGGAGAATGGGCTATTCTTTGGGCAGTAAAATCTAGTAACTGGTAGGCATAGGCCGGGTTGCGGCGAATCGATAGTTCAAAGCGGCTGGCACCAAATGAGCTGGTGTCACTTTTTTGAATCGTGAAGCTGTAAGCGCCCGTATGGCGAATGTTGACTGAATCTTTTTTATAATGATCGATCAGATAAATGTCATACAGTGTATCGATATTGCGGATGCCCTCGATCTTCAGCGTATAAGTGCCATTGCTTTGTACATTGGTGTACAGGCGGACCCTACTGCCCTTGGCATAAGAGGATAAATGGTTGACAGCCGCAAGTTTGCCATCGGACGACAGACTAGCTATGGCTACCGAGTTTCCGCTGAGATACGGCGCGTCGCCGGGCGCAAACAGATCGGACCAATCATCTCTGAAATAAATGCCGCAATAATCGTAGTGCAGGCTGTCCTGCTCCAACTTCATGTACAAACCGGTCAGCGAAGGTTCCTCTTTGGGTTTGCCCATCAATAACTGAGTGCCGGTCAGTTGGGTGGAAGGTGATTTTTGAGATTCTTTAAAAGTTACGCTTACGCCGGCGCCGGTGGCCTGCACAATAAACCCCTGTCCGCTGACTGCGTAAGGCGGCGAGGGGCTTGAGCTGCCGGCGGGAGTGTATACAGCATAGGCTTGGCTCGGGCCAACGGGGCTTAAAGTGTAAATGGCATTGATGCCGGAATTGTCTGCTAACACCTGCGTCAAACTAATGGTTGACGCGTAAGGGTTTCCTAACATATTAAATCCCGCACCTCCCTGAGGACTCGGACTGCTGTATGATAAATTGCCTGGACTTCCGCCCGCGGGAGGGTACCATAAATAGACTTTAAAGTCTCCCTGGTTCAGATAGCCGGAGGCGGTTAGCGTGGTATTGTCAGGAAGCATGGCAGTTGCGCCGGTGGTGCGGTTCAATGTTGATCCTATAAAATAAAGCAGATAACCGTTGCCGACTGGAATAGGCACGCCTGGTTTGTAGACAACCGGGCCGGTGGCATTGCTTACCGTGGTCACCGTGTTGCCGGTAATCGAGGCGATGCCCACATGCTTTCCGGATACAAAATATGCATTACTCACCGGAATCCTTTCATCGTACAAATAAATGGTGGGATTGCCATTGGTCACGGTAAAACCCGTGCCGGGGCCGCCGGTGAAGGCGCCGTAATTGCCGTTGACCGTGGCACCTAAATAGCTTAAGCTGACTGCATTGGTAGCGCTCCAAATGGCCGAGCTCGCGTTTACCGGGGAAGAGAGTAGCCGGTAGCCCCGGTAGGCCAGACTGCCTCCTGTTAAAAAGCGCTGAACGTACACCGGAGTGAGAATGCTACAGCCCTGCGGGATTGGCGCAACTGCAGCCGATCCGTTGATATCCGAATAGAGCGTTAATCCATAGGTGTTGGCAAAAGAGAGCGTGGCGTTGTTGGCCAGCGTCAATGTACCTGTGCTTGCTACGGCGAACCCCGAAGAGGCGCCGCCGCCAGTTTTAAAAAGGTAGTTTGTCTTGTTTTGAAACGTAACGTTTTTGAATACTAAAGTCGTATTTGGTGTCATGAGGATTTTATTCTGACCACCGATAGGCGCGCTGAATGTCACCATTCCGGTACCAAAGTTAATGCTCCCCGCGTTTACGGTGAATGGACCGGAAAGCGTCGCCTGGCCTGTTCCGAAATTGGTAATGCCACCACTGCTAATGAACTCACCTGTAATGGATACTGTTCCTGAACCGAAGTTGGCGGTGCCGCTGTTATCGAAGGTGCTGCTAAAAACCAAGGATCCGGTGCCGGTTTCATTTACGGTTCCTGAATTGGTAACCGCACCTGTGGTTAGGGTTCCACTGCCGGATTGTATCAATGTGCCTGCGTTGATAACTGAACCAGAGACAGAGAAAAAATTTGAGCCGCTTATGTTAAATATGGACCCAGCTACTGAGGAATAAGTAGAAGCGGTCAATGCCCCATTGTTTATGAGGTTTACTTGACTATTGTTGTTTACAGTTAAAGCGCCGGTAATCGTAAGCGTGAATGTGGGATTTATAGTTAGTGAGACAGGGCCGTTATTGCTCCCAAAAGTTAACGAAGCAACGGAATTCGGTAACGTCGAAGATATGAGGGGCATATTGGTAATCGAAGATGAGGATACACCAATTTGTACGATGTCGTTTGTTCCCGACTGACCAGGATAACTAGTCGCTACACTACTGCCGACGAACCAATTTGTTTTATCGGTCCAGGCAGTACTTGTTGCTCCTGTCCAATCATAAGTTGTAGCGGCGTAAGATGGAATAGTAACTAAAAAAAATAAACTATAAACCATCAATATCTTTAACCAGGTCTTTTCCATAGTAATAAGTATTAGGGTTGAACCGTTTGTGATTATTAAGCACAGACAGTCTCCTCATGCAAGAATGATGCTGCAAATTGAAAATGAGATCGTTGGCTGGTAAAAAGCTGCTATTTAATTGAAAGCATTTTAATTAATATGTTAATTAAATGAATTGCCTTATAGTATAATATTAAAAATCTATTGATGTGCAGAATGCCCCCAATGTTCCCCAGAATGTGTAATTATTCCCACATTGCTTTTTAACAGTAAAGTTCATATTATCAGCCAGTACCGTATTCTTAATTGCCTGGACCACAATCGGTCTAAAGGCATTCGTTATTGTTTTATTGGTTAAATCTGATTATAACTAATTTTAAATAAGTGATAATAATACTATCAGGAAGGATTCCTAAAGCCGGGAGTCTGATTTGGCCGAGTGGTTGGGAAGTTAAACAGGATTAAAGGCTTGGGGTTGGAAGGTCTGATCAGATTTCACTATAAAAAAACACAAAAACGCATCTATATTTACCCTTTTACCGAACGCTTTGGTCGGCGGCTGGATCAGCCATCATCTTAAGAATCCGGAGTGATTTTCAGAAGTCAGGAATAAGTTTCTGTAGCTTTCCCAAATTCTGCTTGATCGTTTTAATAATTAAGTTAACTCTTTAAACCGGTCCCTGCTTTGATCATTTTATTATTAAGGGCTACTGCAGCATATAGAACAGGAGCCTAATCGTAGCCCGGGCAAAGGCTGAAGATAGATTGTTTTGTCTGTTTTGCGGGAAAGGTGATTAACCGGGTCCGGGTAAAAGGAAATTCCGTTGTCAGATGCGTACACGCTTTTTTCGATTGACACTAAGAGAATGGAATGTTCCGTCAAAAGAAAAGCAGCAGCTTCCGATCAGTGTCTTTTTGACTGGTTGATTAAAGTAAAATGGCTTGTATCAGGCATAGAATAGGGTACAGAAGAACTTTCCTCTGGCTTTAGAAAAGCTGATACTATGGAAAATAGCGTGTATTAGGACTGTGCCGATTTTGTTTTATGAGATAATTGATAGATCACAGCGGCCAGTGCAGCCAGTACCAGCAGCCATACCCAGCTATCGATCGGGCAGTTAGTATTAAAAGGATCTCCATCATTACATGGCAGCGGGCCTGGATCTGTGGCCTGGGCAAATAAAAGATGATGCGGAATAAGTAAAGCAATAGTTAGAATAAACCGAATATTTACTTTAACCATCTTCATTTTCAATTTCTCCTTGCTCATTTCCGCTTTGATTTTTAAAGATAAGACTATTTTTTGGAAAACTTATTTTCCCCGATAAAATTACCGGTTTTATCAAATACCTGAATGATATAGGCTCCGGGTAGCAATTGATCTACCTGATGGGACCAGGCGTTGCCATTTACCGATTTGGATTGTACCAGATTCCCGTTGGCGCCGTATATATATGCTTTATAAAAGGGGGAAGGTGTAACAATTTCCAGATGCACCTGGATGGTGGAACTGGCCGGATTAGGGTAAACAATGATGTTTTTGTTTGCTCCGGATAAGTTGTCAGCAATGCTTACTAATTGTGAGTAAGATATTTTAGCATCCGGATCCTGCTGTTGTAAGCGGTAAACATTGCCATAGCCGGTAAAAGAATTAGCGTCTGTGTAGCTGTAATTGCCGCTGCCGTCGCTTTTTAGGCTGCCTATCTGATTAAACTGGCCTACGTCCACACCCTGCTTTTGAAGAACAAAATTAGTAAAGGTGCCTTCATTACTGGTTTTCCAGGTAATTTTAATTTTATCGCCCGTCCTTTGGCCGGTAAAGGACAGTAAGCTGTAGGGTGGTAATGGTCTGCGGCGGATAGCCAGCACAAAGCGGTTATTGCCGTAGGTAGCCGTGTCGCTTTTAACGATATTAAAGGCGTATGAGCCCTGGGAGCGGACGTTGAGGGAGTCATTTTTGTAATGATCCACTAACCAGATATCATAATACAACGTATCAATATTGCGGATGCCCTCAATCTTTATGGCATAGGCTCCGTCTGTCGCGGCATTGGTGTAAAGCCTGATCCGGCTGCCTTTGGTATAATCGGGCATGTGGTTAACGGCCGCAGTAAAACCATCAGCGCTCAGACTGGCAATGTCAAGCGGGGCAGAGGAATTCAGGTCCACGGCATCTTCGGATTCAAACTTGTCCGACCAGTCATATCTGAAGTATATGCCGCAGTAGGTATAATGGGCGCTGTCCTGCTCTAGTTTCATATACAGGCCGGTAAGGGGCTGGGATTCGGGTGTTGGCCTGCCCATCAGCACGCCTGTCAATGCCTGCGAGGCAGCTTTTTCAGATTCATGAAAAATCAGGGTCTTGGCCACAGCTGTGGCATGAACAAGGAATCCGGAACCGCTGACAGCGTAGCCCAGGTTAGGGGCTGAACTGCCGTTTGCGGTATAGGCTGTATAGTACTGGCTGGGACCGGCGGCGCTTAACATATAAATCGAGTTAATACTGCCGCTGTTATCCGTTATTACCTTACTCAGGTTAATGGTACAGGCATAAGGGTTTCCCACCATATTAAAGCCGGGGCCCGGCAGGGAGGCAGTATAGGACAATTGTCCTGTGGTCCCCCCCGTTGGGGCGTACCACAGGTTTACCTGCACGTTTTGCTGATTGAGGTAGCCAGAGGCGGTCAGGGTAGCATTATCAGGCGTTGTTGCGGTAGAACCGTCGGTGCGGGTATTGGGCCCGAGAAAGTAAAGAATATACCCATTGCCTACTGGAATGCTTTTACCCGTGCTGCCGTCAGAAAGATCCACCGTTGTTGCGGTGATCTTGTTCACGCCAATATGCTTGCCTGAAATATAGGTGACATTACTGATAGGTAACATTTCTTTATAGAAATAAACAGTGGGATTACTGTTAAATATGTTGAACCCATTGCTCGTTCCACCCAGGCCGGCTGTAAAAGCTCCGTGATAAACAGTGGAACCAAGGGTAAAATTGGCATTCAGATAAGCTATGCTGATGTAATTGGTCAGACTTGATGTGGTTGAGGTCAGATTTACCGGTGAAGAAAGAAAGCGGTAATCACGATAAGTGTTTGAATGGTTTCCGGTTAAATACCGCTGCACGTTCACCTGGCCGGATATCAGACAGCCCGAAGGAATCGTAGCTATCGCTGCTGAGCTGTTTGCATCGGATAATAAAGTAAAAATCTGGTTGCCTGAAGCGAGCTGGGCGCTGCTTCCCATCATGGTCAAAATACCCGTACTGGCAAGATTAAAACTTCCGCTTAACATGCTTTTGGTGCCTGAATTGCTAAAGTCGACATTATAAAAAGTGGTGCCGCTGCCGCCGCCGCCATACAGGCTTTGGGTGGTTCCGTTAAAATTAACCAGGGGCGCACTCAGTGAAACCGAATTACAGCCGCAGGCATCATTAGCCATGGTATTGGTGAAATCACCTGCAATGTTTAAGTTGCCGGATAAGGCCGTTTTTACGCCTGTACCGGAAAATTTAATACTGTAATAACTGATCGTATTGTTTAAGTTGGGTACCGAGGTATCGGTATAAACGCTTTGTGACCCTCCGCCCGAATATTCGACGGTAGCACCAGGGTTATTAAAAGTTACCGTATTGGTTACGTAGGGTGAAAAGGACGGTAATCCAGCAGCTCCGGTTAATTGAAGGGTGGCTGCCGGGCTGCCGGAAGCATTCCCCACGGAGAGATTGGCTGTAAGAAGCTTATTGGCGCTGGTCGAATTGGTTAAAATTGACTGTACTGAAGTAGTTGTTAAAGTACCTCCCGTTACATCTAATTCCGGAACAAATCCCCTATGATTCGTATCACCCTGGTAAACATTCAAAAAAGCATTTCCGGTTATATTCAGATGATTAAGAGAACTGATAAAAGCAAAAGAGTTATTGTTTCCGGGGTTTGAAGTGGAGAAACCATCGTCGTATCCGATATTCAAATTTCCGGTAACAATCAAAGTACCGGTACCTGACAAAGTAAATGTATAGGCACTCACGGTGCCGTTACCCGCTACAGCAGAAGTGTTATTAATATCGCCGTTGACGGTAAATGTGGTATTAACTACCAGGGAGACATTCGTATATATTTCTGTTCCCCACACGATACTGCCAACTGAAGTGGCCCCGCCAGGGGAAATTACAGGAAAATTTGAACTATTTGTGAAAGCTACTACACCCACTTTCGCCTGGTCGGCAGGGCCTGGGTAGGTCGCTGCCGGTTTAGTGGTCACTCCGCCGGTGGTAGACTGCCAGTTAGCCGGGTTGCTCCAGTCTGTACTGACTGCCCCGGTCCAGTCATAGATTGTTTGGGCTGATACCTCTGCCGCACAAAAAATGAAACAAATAAGTATTAAGAGTTTTTGTAAAAAAATTCTCATAAATAATTACTTTAATTGCGATAACTTTTCTCCAGGGGAGAAATAAACATCAGTTCCGGCATAACCCATCGGGTTATTTGTACGTAATAGTTGCAGAAAAGTTACCATAGATTTCCATTATCAATAAGTTGTTGATTTCGAAATGGCTGTGAATTTTATTTGATTTAGTTTTGCGGCGCGCCGGGCGGAGAAATCAATCATTATAGAAATGTTAGCGCGATCTCTTTCATACCGGCTGGTAATTAAGCGGTTTGAATAATTTACGTGCTTTTGCTGCTTGTTATAAGAATTATAATTGATCACCAAAAAATAAAAGGACTGCTAAAAATGCATTCACAAATTGACCACACCCTCAATTTGTGTAATTTTCGCCTTATGAAACAACGCTATACGGCACTTATCACCTTTTTTCTAGTAATCTTTGCCGTACGGGTATTTGCCCAGCAGCCTTTGGTTTCTGCCGCTAATAAAAAGGAACTCGTTAATCTGACTGCCAGATCAAATGCTTTATATGTTAAAGGGAGGCAGCAGGCCCTTTCTCTTGCGCAAAGCCGCGGCTGGGTACTCAGGCGGAAAACAAAAAACGGCGGCATCCTAGCCTTGCAGGGTACAAATAAACGCGGATTCCCTATCTATTTTGTTACGGATGATAATATCATTTCTGCCGCAACTACCAATACCAATACCGTGCAGCCGGGCGGCTCACTGGGACTGAACTTATCCGGATCGAGCGCATTGTTAAATAATAAGTTAGCTGTATGGGACGGGGGAGCGGTTTACAAAGGACACCAGGAATTTGCGGGTAAAACCATCACGATCGGGGATGCTTCTACCATAATTGACCATGCCACGCACGTAAGTGGTACCATGCTTGCAAAAGGTGTATACCCGCCCGCTAAGGGAATGGCTTTTGATGCGACTACCCTGCTGTCCTACGATTTTAACAATGACATTGCCGAAATGAGTGCGGCCGCACCCGGCCTGCTGCTTTCCAATCATTCTTATGGCGAACTGGGAGGATGGGTTTTTGATGACAGTTTCAACAGGTGGGAGTGGTACGGTATTCCGGGCGATACCGTGGATTATACCTTTGGATTTTATGGGGATCATACCCAGTCATTCGACAAGATAGCCTACAACGCGCCTTATTATCTGATTGTCGAAGCTGCCGGCAACGCCCATGCCAGCACCGGGCCCGCAGTTGGCCAGGACTACTATGGCTATAAAAGCGCCAGTGATCAAACCTGGGTGGATAAAGGCCCCAGGCCGGCCGGCATTAGCAGTAATGATGGCTATGATTGTATCAGCAGTACTGCTAATGCAAAAAACATAATAACCGTGGGCGCCGTAAACCCGCTGCCTTACGGGCCAACCAGCGCACAGGGTATTACCAGCGCTTATTTCAGCAGTTGGGGACCAACCGATGATGGCCGTATAAAGCCCGACCTGGCCGGCAATGGATTAAACGTATTATCTACAGGCAGTAGCAGCACTACAAGTTATATAACCTTGTCGGGCACTTCTCAGGCAGCCCCGAACATTACCGGCTCACTATACCTGTTACAGGAATATTATGCGGGAAAAAATTCGGGCACCTTTATGAGGGCGGCAACACTAAAAGGGCTGGCCTGTCATACCGCATTTGATGCAGGCAATGCCGGCCCCGATTATGTATATGGCTGGGGCTTACTGGATATGAAAAGCGCCGCCCAGGCTATTACCGATAACGGCACAAAAAGTTTGTTGAAAGAAAGTGTGCTTTCGCAAGGGGCAACACAAACTTTGAGCGTGGTTGCTTCGGGTAACGGGGCTCTTAGGGCAACTATATCATGGACGGACCCTGAAGGCGCAATAACCACGGACGGTGTGATCAATGACCGCACCCCAAAATTGGTGAACGACCTGGACGTCCGGGTCAGCGATACTGCCGGAACTTATCAGCCCTGGGTATTGGACCCTAGTAATCCATCCGCAGCCGCAACAACAGGCGATAACATAAGGGATAACGTTGAGCAGGTATATATAGCCGGGGCTATTCCCGGCAGGGCCTATACTATAAAAGTTTCGCATAAGGGGACTTTAAAATCGGGTTCGCAGGCCTATTCACTTATTGTTACCGGTATTGGCGGCACTGCTTATTGCGCCTCAGGGCCGCTATCCAGCGCTGACTCACGCATTGATAAGCTGAGCTTGTCAAATTTGAATAACACGCCACCGGCAGGCTGCAGCACTTATTCAGATTATACCAACTTAACCGTGCAGCTGGAACAAAACAAGACTTATCCCTTAAGTCTTACGCTGGGAACCTGCGGAGCCAACTTTGATAAAATAGCCCGGGTGTTTATTGATTGGAACGGGAACGGAGTGTTTGATGCAAATGAATTAGTAACAACTACGGATATCGTCAGTGCCACTGGTAGCTATACCTCCAATATAACCGTTCCTGCATCTGTTATCCCTGGTAATTTTAGTTTGATGCGCGTAGTAATGACCGAGACTTCGGACTCGTCGGCAGTAAAAGCCTGCGGCAGTTATGCCAAGGGCGAAACGCAGGATTACCGCGTACAATTTTTACCAACCAGTATTGATGCAGGAGTAATTGCTATAGTTAATCCGTCCGCTGGGGGCAATTGCACCGGTACGACCCCGGTTACGGTAACGCTCAAAAATTTCGGGAGCGCTGCCATAAGCGCAATACCCGTTAAAGTGACCATTGCAGCCCCGGATGGCACTGTGACCACGTTTAGCCAAAACTACCCGGGTACGCTTGCTCCATCCGCCCAGGATGATTTTACATTTACTAATGCATTTAATATCACTGCCGGGTCAACTTATACCATAACCGCCTCAACCAACCTGCCCGGCGATCTTGTTGCCGGCAATGACCAGGTAACAAAAACTGTTGCCATTGATAACCCGCCTATGGCCACCAGTCTGACTGCTAACTATTGTAATGCAAGTAATTCGTATTTATTGTCCGGCATGGGCGATGGAGAACTGTTATGGTATACAGGCATTACGGATGCGGTGCCGTTTGCATTCGGTTCGCCCACGGTAACAACACAGGCGCCCGGCAATAATACTTACTACGCTGGTTTAAATGATTTTAGCGGTACCGTTGGCCCGCCCACCAAGAACGTCTTTACCGCGGGCGGGTATAACCAGTTTACCCCCGCAGTAAATGTATTTACGCGCATACCCCTGATCATTGAAAGCGCCCGGCTGTATATCGGTAATCCGGGCAAAATAACATTCAATGTGTCTGATTCGAGTGGCGAAATAGTATCGTCTGCAACAATTAATGCCCTGGCAACATCCACCAGCCCGGCAGCGGGTGCACAGAATGATGATCCGAATGACCAGGGACAGGTTTACAATCTTAATTTACTGTTGCCGGCGGCGGGCAGCTACACGATCAGCACTACTTATGATAATACAGCCACTATCTACCGGAGCAATGGCGGGGTAAGCGGCTATCCTTTCAAAATAGGCAACGTTTTTAGCATTACCGGCAATTCGGCTACCTCTTCTTTGGATACAGCCTATTACAAGAATTTTTATTATTACTTATACGATATTCATTTAAAAAGCCCTGGTTGCGGATCGGTTGTAAGGCAGGCGGTAACGGTTAGCAGGCCTGTGATCACCCAAAACGGCACTACTTTAAGTTCAAGTTCTGCGTCCAATAATCAGTGGTATTTAAATGGCAACCTTATTGCCGGTGCAACCGGCCCAAGCTATTTACCGCTGCAGAGTGGCAATTACCAGGTGTATGTTACCCTTAGTAATGGCTGCACGACCCAGTCTGATAATTTCGTATACGTGATACTGTCCAAAAATCCGGGTGAAAACGATATCGGACTTACCGTATTCCCCGTACCTGCGGGCAGAGAGCTGAATGTTCTGTTTGCAGCAAAAACAGCCGCCCGATTAAATCTGTCTTTGGTAAACAGCATCGGGCAAACTAACTATTCACAAATAGAAATGCTGCCGGGGGGCAACTTCAGTACATTGATTGATGTTGGTGGCCTTGCCCCGGGAACTTATATACTAAGAATACTGTTAGGGCAAAAGTTATACAGCCGGAAAATAATTATCGACAGAAAGTAGAATCAGGATTTGACAACGCCCCGGGGAGTTGCCAAATCTTAACAGAATTATTAAAAGGCGTATTTTATACCCAAGCCAGGCGCGACATCAAAAAATGGGCCGGTGGCAAGCTCAATTCTTGGGTTCAGATCAAGGCTCACTGCAATAGGGGATTTGGGTATTACATACTCAAGCCCGATCACCCCGTCCACACCTAACAAAATCTGGCTGCTGTTGTAGAACTCGTTATCGCCGTTAAATCTTTTGTACACACCTGCGCCAACTGCACCCACGTGCGCACCGAAGCCGTAATAAAATCTAAATCCTTCCATACCGAATGCCTGCTGATTCAGCTCGTATAAACCGGTAAATACCAGTCCGTGTGAGCGGAATCCGATCAGACCTTCCAGCGAAGTGGTTTTATCCATAAAGTATTTGCCGGAGATGCCATTCTCATAACCGCCAAATTTTAATCCCAATGCGAACTGATAATTCGGTCTGTAATCTTGTGCTTTTGAGCGGTTACCGATCAGTAAAAATGCTCCAAAAATAAGTAGAAGGTAAGTAGTTCTTTTCATAGACGTTTTTTGCAAAGAACGGTAGTTTTTATTATTTATTTCCTATTTACCTTAATTGTAGCTTGCATTGATTTGATTATCAATGACAAAGTTTAACCGGCCCTGTCCCGCAGGTAACATTTTTGATACATTAATGGCCCTGTTTTAAGATGAGCAAAAGTGTATTTTGCAGCGGGGATTTATTTTAAATGGGTTAAATTAGGCAAAATTTAGTTTGGATGAATATGAGGCATATACTTAAAATTGAAAAGAAATATCGGGCGTTAATGCTTTTAATGGCTGCATTTTTTATACCTGCCGGGTATGTGCAGGGGCAGCCGGCAAAAGATAACAGCAACGAATATCGTAACGGAATGGTGGTTTGTGCCTATCCTGATGCGGCTCTGGCAGGACTAAATGTATTAAAGAAAGGCGGCAACGCCGTTGATGCGGCGGTAGCTGTGCAGTTTGCGCTGGCAGTAACCTTACCCGAGGCCGGTAATATCGGCGGTGGAGGATTTATGGTATACCGCCCGGCTAAGGGCGCGGCAAATACGCTGGACTTCAGGGAAAAGGCCCCAGGCGCGGCAAGCCAGAACATGTATCTTGATTCGGCAGGGAACGTGATCCCGGCGATGAGCCTTTCAACTCACCGGGCTTCAGGCGTGCCGGGCTCGGTTGACGGTATGGTAGAAGCACACCGAAAATACGGCCGCCTGAAGTGGGAAGAATTGGTGCAGCCTGCTATCGATCTTGCCCGCGGCGGTTTTAAAATAACCAAACGACTGGCTGAGGACCTCAACCGTAACGGCGCAGATTTTAGAAGATTAAATGAGGGTAAAAACTATCTGATAAAAGATACACCCTGGCAGCAGGGCGACCTGTTAGTGCAGGAAGACCTGGCTAAAACGCTGGAACAGATACGCGATAAAGGAAGGGCCGGATTTTATGAAGGCGAGGTGGCTGAGGAATTAGTCGGTGAGATGCAAAACGGAAAAGGGCTGATATCAAGGACCGATCTCAAAAATTATCATTCAGTTTGGCGCAAGGCCCTTACCGGCAGCTATAAAGGATACAAAATAATCACCATGCCACCACCATCAAGCGGCGGCATTGCCTTATTGCAACTATTGCAATCGGTAGAGAAATATCCTTTAAGCAGGTGGGGCTTCAACCGGGATTCCACCGTTCAATTGCTGGTAGAGGCCGAACGCCGCGTATATGCCGACCGTTCTAAATACCTGGGCGACCCGGATTTTTACAAGGTACCCACAGATAGTTTATTAAGGCCGGCCTATAACCGGTTACGGATGAGCAGTTTTAGCTGGGATATGGCCACTGCGAGCGCCAGCATACAGCCAGGCACATTTGCCGGCTATGAGAGCGACCAAACTACCCATTATTCTATTGTCGACCGCCAGGGAAATGCAGTAGCCATTACCACTACCCTTAATGGTTCATTTGGGTCGAAGATATTTGTACGGCGCGGGGGCTTTCTGTTGAATAACGAGATGGATGATTTCAGTTCTAAGCCTGGCGTGCCCAATATGTTTGGTTTAGTTGGTGGCAAAGCCAACAGCATTCAGCCGGGAAAACGGATGCTCTCATCGATGACGCCAACGATTATAGAAAAAGATGGCAAGTTGTTTATGGTGGTGGGTACGCCCGGCGGGTCTACTATTATTACTTCGGTTTTTCAGACGATATTGAATGTGATCGAATTTAACCAAAACATGCAGCAGGCTGTCGAGTCAAAACGTTTTCATCATCAATGGCTGCCCGATGTGGTTTACATCGAGCAAACTGCAATAGACAGTCTGGCCCGTGTTAAACTGGAGCAAAAAGGGTATAAAATAGTTGAAGGCGGCCCAAGCGGGCGTGTAGATGCTATACTGAAAACCAAATCGGGCTACTACGAAGGCGGCGCTGATCCGCGAGGCGACGATACTAAATTGGGGTGGTGAACCAGTGCCGGTTTGCAGTGACGAGTGTAAAACCGAAAAAAAACTACCAATTGCAAACTGCCCGCCGCAAACTGGATTATGAACTAAATTTGTATAATCAATTCACGTAGTTTATGTTTGCCCGGCAATGCCTAATCATATAAAACACCAGGAAACGATAGATTATTTTTTAAAAATAGTGTGGCAAACGATGGCTAACCGTTATAACCAGTTAGTCACCGAATTTGGCATCACCCAGTCTATCGGTTATTTGCTTATTAATATTGATGAAAAGGAGGGCACAACGGTTTCTCAGGCGGCGTCATTGTTGGGCTTGAAATCCACCAGCCTGTCGCGTATGTTAAGCCAGCTGGAAAAAACAGGTTTGATCTACCGGGAATCAAACCAGGGTGATAAGCGCTCAGTTAAGATATACCTGACCGAATTGGGTAAAGAAAAAAGGCACCTGGCCCGGGGCGTGGTAAGGCAGTTTAATAACTATCTGAATAAGCACATTAACGAACATGATAAGGAATACCTTACCGCAATGCTTAAAAAGCTAAACCAGCTTACCCTTAACTACAAACCCGAGTGACCGCCACGCGCAATCTTATACCGCAAAGACTTAAAATTAAACGCTAAAAAAGACGTTAGCTCATGTAAGCCGGATAAACAATTTTTAAACTTTGAACAGGGTTATTCACATGTTGTTTTTTTAAAGGTATTCACCGGGGGCTGCGCAGCCCCGGTGAGGTCAATTGTTAAAAAGTGTTAAGCTGTCGTTTTTGAATTTTAAAACAATAAATTTGTCGATTGAAATAAGATGAGTAAGTGGCTGTTATCAATATTGCTTATTTGCTGCATTGTGGTGGGGTGTACGAAGAGCAATAGCAGTTCTACTGTATACAAAGCGCAGGCAGCTATCGATGATAAGATCATAGCGGACTATATTGCCGCAAATGGTTTAAGTGGTAAGGCCCTGAAAGCTAAAGATACATCAGGTGTTTATTATATCGTTTTGCAGCCGGGGCAGGGGAATGATCTGTTTACCTCATCGACCCAGGTAACCGTGGGTGATACCGGTAAACTGCTGACAACAGGGACGGTGTTTTATAAAACCAATGAATTTCATCCCTCATACGTATTGGGGCAGATGATATTAGGCTGGCAGCTGGGGCTGCCGAAAATTAAAAAAGGCGGTATAGTCAGATTACTTATACCTTCGCGCTATGCTTATGGCCCGTATCCACAGGCGGATTACGGTTTGCCTGCCAATGCGATACTCGACTTTGATATTAAAATTTACGATATAAAGAATTAATACATATAAATGAAACAAACGCTTTTTACCTTTTTATTACTTTCTGCCATCGGTTTTGTATCCTGCCGGAAAAGTGGGAGCCAACCTGATATCAAGCAATTTGATCAGCAACAGATACAGCAATATATTGCCGCTAATAATATAACTGGTATGCAGAGTGTTCCCAGCAGTGATACCACAGGCATCTGGTACAAAATAATTGATCGTGGGGATACCACCAGGAGTGTAGATTACCCGGATGAGATAGCACTGGTTTACACGCTTCGCTCATTCGATGGCAAATTTATAGCTGCCGATACCGTTTTGAATCATTTTGACGGATTTTTGGGCCATCTAGGCCCTAACGGGTTTATGCTGGCTATCCATAACATTTTGAAATATAAGGGCAGTAAAATCAGGGTGCTTGTGCCTTCGCACCTGGCTTATGGAGTTACCGGCTTTGGTTCCGGCAGCTCGACAATTACCTCCGGCAGGATAGCAGGCAATCAATGCCTTGACTATACGGCGTATATGGTCAGTGACCAAAAAGCGGGCGACGACCCGGCAATAAAGATAAATGACCAAAAGGTTTACGATGATTTGGTAATTAAAAATTACATGTCTGCTAATAGCTTGTCCGGTTATTCACAAACCGCAGACGGCCTGTATTATAAAATTCTTAAGGTAGGTAATCCCGATTCTACTATTAATAATAATTCAAGCGTAACATTAAACTATACGGGCAAATTAATGAACGGGACCATTTTTGATGATCACAGCACCACTACAGGTACATTTTCTGACCTTAATAACACGCTGGGGGCTGTTGGTTTTGTTGAAGGACTGAAATTAATTCATGGCGGTGGTAATATTTCGATACTTCTGCCTTCGCGTTTAGGGTACGGTCCGAGTGCCAATGGGGCGATCCCTGCAAATGCTTGTTTAAGATTTGATTTCTCCAATATAGTAGTCACCAATTATTATTAGGTATTGGACTAATGCTTTTTCCATGCTTTTAAGGTAACGGTCAGGAAGCGAAGGCATGATCAAAACGGGTTCTGCATATTTGCTGGCTCAGCATATTGCGGAACCCGTTTTTTTATAATTATTTGTAAATTTCTTTTAAAGCTTCTGCCAGGCCGGGATATTTAAAAATAAACCCGTCATTTT
Organism: Mucilaginibacter sp.; assembly: GCA_028287895.1. GTDB lineage: Bacteria > Bacteroidota > Bacteroidia > Sphingobacteriales > Sphingobacteriaceae > Mucilaginibacter. Next base: position 16,246 of record JAQBOV010000004.1, read on the forward strand.
CAATTTTCTGTGCCGATACCTTTGTGCTGCCCAATATAAGCAGGCTCATTTCGCCGAGTAAAATCTTAAAAATAAGTGAAGGTACTTTTAGCGGCCATAAGGGCCTGGACAATTGCCTGGCTAAAGCCTTCATCAACTGCTTATTGGTAACCGGTTGGGGGGCTGCCATATTGTAAATGCCCGTAAGATGAATGTTTTCTACGCCGTAAAGGTACATTTCCACAGCATCCTGCCAGTGTATCCAGGGTATCCACTGCTTTCCGCTGCCAAACGCGGTGCCGAGGCCAAACCTGAGCGGTTTGGCCATTTGCGGTAAAGCGCCGCCGCTTTTGTACAGTACCACCCCGGTACGAAACTTTAAAACCCGCAGGCCCAGCGAACGCCCTTCGTCGGCAGCTTTTTCCCAGGCCATGCAGCATAAGGCCAAAAAATCGTTGCTCGGTAAGCTTTCTTCGGTTAATAATTCATCACCACGGTTGCCATAATACCCTGTTGCCGATGCCGATATAACGGTATTTACCTTATTGGGTTTGCTTTTTATCAACCGGTAAATTAAGCCTATTGATTTGACCCGGCTTTCAATGATTTCTTTTTTGCGTTTATCCCTCCAGCGCTTACCGGCTATACCTGTTCCGGCTAAATGGAGCACGGTATTTACTCCGTCAATGCAATGCTCATCTATTTCACCTTTGGCAACATCCCACAAATAAGTTTTCACCCGGGGATTATTGCCGGCCTTGCGGCTTAGATGGCTAACCTGGTACCCCCGGTTTAGCAGCCTGTCAGTGATCAGTTTACCGATTAACCCCGTTCCGCCGGTAATGAGTATGTGTTTATTTGTTGCTTGCTGACGCTTCATTGCACCGTGCAAAATACTTAATAATATATTGGCCAATTGCTCTTTAATAACGGATACTTTGCTCCTTAGCCCGCCAGGTGAGTCATCAGTTGGTTAATCTGAGTGACTGCTTAAAGGTTAAACACTGTATGGGTACAATGTCTTTGATAAAATCATCCCGGCAAATGGTGTCATGTTTAAGATTTTCGATCAGGCTTCGTGCTCCGGGATAGCTTACCGGGGTTAAAGCGTTTAACAAATGGGCCGATAGCTGGGCAGTTAAAAATGGCAGTGCCACAATGCCTGGTTTAAAATTCTTATTAATAACGATATACATCAGCAGCATTTGTTTAAACGACAATATTTCCGGGCCGCCGATATCAAATTTTCTGTTAAATGTTTTTTCATTTAATAAACAAGCTTCCAGGTGCCCCAGTACGTCGGTTGTGGCAATGGGTTGTGACCGTGTCTTCATCCAGTTTTGTGGTATCACAATGGATGCTTTGGCGGTTAAAGTATTAAATATTTCTAAAGCGGTGCTGCCTGGTCCGATTATCATGGTGGTATTTAATACGGTGAGCTTAGGCTTGCCACTACTGAGTATATCTTCCACCTGCAGTCGCGCCAGCACATCGCTTGTTGTGCGATTTTTGATATCGCTCACGGTAATGATCTGCCTGCAGTTAATTTTGTCAATGACCTCTATAAAATTATGCGCTGATAATGCCCCCAGTGCTGCAAACTCCGAAGTTTGTGTAAAGGCATTAACCAGGTAATAGGCAGCCTCGATATCTCCGGGCAGCGCTTCGATACTTTGGCGCCGCAACAGATCACCGGTAATTACCGTTACCGCCGCGTGCGGATAATTGTTATTTTTATAGAAATGGTCTTTATCCCTTACAAGACAGACAACCTCATGGCCTTTTTCGAGTAGTACGGGAATCAGGTGTGTGCCGATATAACTATTGGCACCTGCAAGCAACACTTTCATGTAAATTTCAACAACAAAATGCTCAAGGTGTTTTTATAATCGGCCTTTATCCGGTAATAAATTCAGCATTAAATATTTACACTATCCTGCACGACCACTTTTGCGCATAAAGGTTTAGCATATTCTTCAGCGAAAATTACATGAGTTGGATCTGCCTGGTAAGCATCCTGTGCGGCTTTATCATTAAACAGCAGCAGCAGCGAAACATCGTAGGAGCGGTCAATCACCTCACGGTCGGTATCGGCAGGCGCACCAATGTGCATATCACGGATATGCGTAATAGGAATAAGGGTATTCAGACCCTCGATCAATCTGGCTTTATCTTCTTTGTTTTTTAACCAGAAATGTACGTGGTGGACGAAGGTGTTTTTTAGAAACATAGTTTTTATAAATTATGGATGAAATATGTCAAAAAAATGTAAGGATTGCAAATCTGATTCGTCATTTTAATTAATGGTCGCAAACTAATACGCTGAAACGATATGCGGCTCATAGGTATCCGTTTTAACCTCGGCTTTTAGCTCGTGCAGAATATTATATAATCCAAAATTAGTTCGGTTAACATAAATGAAATGTTTTACACCACGGGCCTGTTTAAATTCGGGCATTTTGGAGACCTTTTCGCCAAAACCATATAATTCATCAAAAAACGAGGTTTCGCCAAAGTCAAAATGATTGGTAATATAGGGCTTGGCAAACAGGCTGATCATTTGCCGGTACATTGTATGATAAAATTCTATCTGCCCCGGGGTATCACCAGCATGGATCATACCCAAGCGGCGGAAAGCTTTGATCGTTTCTTCCCGGTTGTTGATCAGGCTGGTCCGGGTGAGCGAAAAGAAAGGATCATAAAAATCCTCAGGCATTTCCTTTATGCAGCCAAAATCAATAATGCCCAACTTGCCCTCAGGGGTGATCATAAAATTGCCGGGATGCGGATCGGCATGTACAGCACGCAACTGGTGTTGCTGAAAGTTGTAAAAATCCCATAAAGCCTGGCCTATCCGGTTACGCAATTGTTGTGAAGGGTTAGTTTTGAAAAACTCGTGCAGATGTTTGCCTTCCAGCCAGTCCATCGTGATGATGCGTTTGCTGGATAGCTCAGGGTAATATTGGGGAAACACTACATTGTTTAAACCTCGACATGCATTGGAAAATTCAATGGAACGGCGCACTTCAAGCTCATAGTCCGTTTCTTCCAGCAGGCGTTCCTCGACTTCTTTGATGTAAACATCCAGTTCCTTCTCGCTCATGCCAAGCATGCGCAAAGCAAAGGGTTTGACAAGTTTCAGATCTGACGAAATAGAATCACCCACCCCGGGGTACTGTATTTTTACTGCAAGTTTTTTCCCTTTCAGTTCTGCCTGGTGCACCTGGCCGATGGATGCGGCATTGGAGGAACGGACATTAAATTTGTCGAAAATCCTATCCGGGGTTTTTCCGAAATACTTTTTAAAAGTTTGTATGATCAGCGGCCCGGATAATGGCGGAGCATTGTATTGCGATTGGGTAAATTTATCAACGTAAGCCTGTGGCAGCAGGTTTTTGTCCATGCTGAGCATTTGTGCCACTTTGAGTGCGCTGCCTTTCAGTTCACTTAATGATTCATAAATATCCGCCGCATTATCCTCGTTCAGTTCGGTTTTGTCCATTTCCGGATTGAACAGCTTTTTAGAATAGTGCTTAATATAGTTGCCGCCTATTTTAAAGCCCGTTTTTACAAATTTGGCGGAGCGCCCGACTTTACTGGTGGGTATGCTGTTTTGCTCCTTCGGGCCGGATGCATTTAAAGCCGGCAGTATGTCAGTTGATTGATTTTCTTTTTTTACCATCGTGATGATTAAAAGCCCATTTTTTCGGTAATGCCGCTATTTTTGGCTAAAAACTTACCGTATTCAAACAGGTTGTCGATGGGTGAACGCTGGAACAGATCAAAAGTAACATTGAGCCCTTTTTCAATAGCCTCATCTGTTTTTTCAAAGCCGGCAGAGTTGTCATTTATCCAGAAGTGAAGCACGAAACCGAATTGTACCCACAGCGCATCTTTATATCGCTTGCTAAAAAACTTACGGTCTGATAACTCTCCTGTTTGGGTGCCTTCGCTTAATATCTGGTTACAAAAATTCTCGAAGATGGATTTTAGTTCAGCAAATACAGCCGGCGTGACAAAGCCTCTGGGTTGTTTTTTTACGCTGTAAACTGCAAAGCTGCGTTGCAGCTTTAATAATTCAAAAAAAGCATAAAAATAGCTCAACGCTTTTTCGCGGGCAGAATACCCCGGCCAAACTTCCTGCCCTTTGATCTCCGTCAACGTTTTATCTGCGATATCGGCCCATATATTTTGTTCAAGAGCGCTGAACGAGCCGAAGTAGTTATAAAATTCAGCTTCGGTTATTTTATTTTTTTTCGCGAAAATATACACCGATTTAGGCTCTTCACCTTCGGTCAGTACATAATCAATATATGCCTTTCGAATGCTTTCAGTAGTGGCCATGATAAATTTATTATTAATGGATTATGGTATAAAATTATTACTTGTTAAACTTTGAAATGTCATGCTTATCTATAATTAAACGACGGATCAGTAAGCTTGTTTTATGACATTGGTAACCAGATTATTTATTGGAAAAAATGTTAAACTGATGTCAAATAGTGATTACTGATTATGCGATAAGCTTAAATTATTGCAAATTTGTGAGTTAATTGAGCGGTGTCAGCTGCAGGGAATAATTACTATGAGCGAAAAAACAATATTGGTTTGGTTCAGGAACGATCTGAGGGTTCATGATAACGAAATATTGTTTGAAGCGATTCGAAAAGCTGATAAAGTACTGCCGGTATATTGTTTCGACCCCTTTTATTTTAAAACCACTGAATTGGGTTTATCAAAAACCGGTAACATCAGGGCTCGTTTTTTACTGGAATCGGTTGCCGATCTGCGGCACAATCTGCAGAAGCTGGGTGGCGATCTTATTGTAAGGACCGGCAATCCTGCCGACATTATCCCGCAACTGGCGCAGCAATACCAGGCGAGCGAGGTATACCATCATCGCGAGGTAGCTTTTGAAGAAACCAAAATATCTGAAGACGTAGAAACTGCACTCTGGAAAATAAAACTCAATCTGAAGCATTTTATAGGGCATACTTTATATCACAAAGAAGACCTGCCTTTCCCGATAAAAGATATTCCCGACAGCTTTGCTGTTTTCAAAAAGAAAGTAGAAAGGGATAGCGCGGTACGGCCTTGTATTGAAACACCCCGGCACATCAGCGTACCCCCCATTATCGATCCCGGGAAGATCCCCGTCCTTGCCGATCTCGGTTTAACCGAACCGTTTGACGATCCGCGTGAAATTTTTCAATATAAAGGCGGCGAAACCGCCGGTCTTGAGCAATTGCAGCGCTATATTTTAGGCACCGGCCAGCCCGCTGTATCCAGGGGCGGGAAATATACGGCCGACCATTCTTCCAGGCTTTCGGCCTGGATATCATTGGGATGTCTTTCCATGCGGTGGGTATACCGCCAGGTAACCAATAATACCCATGGCAGCCATAATTCAAATTCGCCGCTGATACTTGAACTGCTTTGGCGTGATTATTTCAGGTTCATGTTTAAAAAGCATGGGAGGCAGCTTTTTAGTCCTGAAAGGCTAAAGGATGACCAGCGCGAACCGGCGCCAAACCAGGATGAGCTTTTCGAGAAATGGAAGACCGGGAATACCGATGTGCCATATATTGATGCCAGTATGCACCAGCTAAATGCTACCGGTTATATTGGTAATCACAACCGCCAGATTGTGGCCGGGTTTTTAGTCCACCAATTAAAAGCAGACTGGAGGAAGGGTGCCGCATATTTTGAAGAGAAACTAATCGACTACTCGCCGGCAAGTAACTCGGGCAACTGGGCATTTGTGGCAGGGGTGGACAAGGACCCGAGGGATAACCGCTATTTTTTAGGGGCAAAACAAGCGGCAGAACTCGAAACCCAAAGCCATTTTATCAATACATGGCTATCTGATGTGTATGATGATGACAGCAGCCTTGCATCAGTCATCTGAATATAAAATAAAGGTCTCTTAGGGCAACATTTATTCAAATATGATCGCTTGATTTATCACCTGCAGATTATTATAGAACCCTTTTGAATAATATCCGATTCCGTACTTGCAATACTTTTCGAAGGGATTTCCTGTCTGCGCCATTTCCGGCACAAACTGATGTATGAAAACAGTATGGTGTTTTTGATACACTGCACGCGGGTGTATTCAGCTAAAAACCAATTGATCCGTACGCTATTATATCCCTGTAAAGCATTCCATCGGCCTGAGATACGCTGATTTATTAATGAATGGTTAAGTTTTACAAATAATTTATAAAGTTTCTAAACCGATATGCTTACTTTTGTATCATCTTTAAGATTGGTTTTCAAATGGATCGCCTCAATTATATCAATAGCGGTAACGCTGCCTATATTAATTCACTCTACGAAGCCTATAAACAAGACCCTGAATCCGTAGATTTCGGCTGGCAAAAATTTTTCGAAGGTTTCGATTTCGGCCGTCAGACGCCGGCTCCGGCTACATCCGGAGGAGAAACTCCCGAACATTTTTTAAAAGAGATCAATGTACTCAACATGATCAACGGCTACCGGACACGCGGGCACTTGTTTACAAAAACAAACCCTGTTCGTGAGCGCCGTAAGTATTTTCCCGGTAAGGAGCTGGAAACCTTTGGTTTAAGTGATGCCGACCTGGATACTGTTTTTAATGCAGGTGTTGAAGTTGGATTGGGCCCTGCTAAGTTGAGGGAGATCCGCGATATGCTGGAGCAAACCTATTGCCAGTCGATAGGTGCTGAATACCGGTATATACGCAATCCCATAAAAATAAAATGGTTTGAAGACCGTATGGAAAGCAAGCGTAATACGCCTTCTTTTTCCATTGAGCAGAAGTTGAACATGCTGGATAAATTGAACCATGCAGTAATTTTCGAAAACTTTTTAGGGACAAAATTTTTAGGACAAAAGCGTTTTTCGTTGGAGGGAGCTGAAGCTTTGATCCCCGCTCTGGATTCGGTAATCCAAAAAGGTGCTGATCTGGGTATCCAGGAGTTTGTCATCGGCATGGCTCATCGCGGCCGCTTGAACGTGCTGGCCAATATCATGGAAAAAACCTATAAGGAGATATTTTCGGAATTTGAAGGGAAGAATTATGACGAAGAAGCAGGTTTTGGTGGCGACGTAAAATATCACCTTGGCTTTTCTACAGACGTTGCAACCAGCAATGGTAAAAACGTACACCTGAGCCTTTGTCCAAACCCGTCGCACCTGGAGGCGGTTGACCCTGTGGTTGAAGGTCTTACCCGTTCAAAAATAGAGTTTAAATATGACCACGACTATACTAAAATAGCCCCGATATTAATCCATGGCGATGCTTCGGTGGCTGGTCAGGGTATTGTTTACGAGGTATTGCAGATGGAAAAGCTGGATGGTTACCGCACAGGGGGGACTATTCACCTGGTGATCAACAATCAGATAGGATTCACCACTAATTTCAAGGATGCCCGTTCAAGTACTTATTGTACTGACGTAGCTAAAACCGTGCTATCGCCGGTATTCCATGTTAATGGTGATGATGTGGAGGCTTTGGTATACGTGATCAACCTGGCGATGGAATTCAGGCAAACGTTTCATGATGATGTATTTATTGATATATTGTGTTACCGCCGGTACGGGCATAATGAGTCGGACGAGCCTAAATTTACCCAACCGGTATTATACAAGGCAATAGAGACGCATCCCAACCCACGCGATATTTATTACCGGCAATTACTGGCACAGGGAACTATTGACGCTAGCCAGGGTGCCGCTATGGAAAAAAGGTTCCGTGACCTGTTACAGCAAAAATTAGACGAATCAAAAGCCGAAGACAGATTTACCGATACGATACAAATGTTTGAAGGAGCATGGGAAGGACTGCACCTGGCTACCGACAATGATTTCTCGGCTTCGGTTGATACCTCTGTTTCTAAAGAGGAGCTGGTGCAAATAGGAAAAAAAATAACAGAACTTCCAAAAGGCAAAGCGTTCTTCAAAAAGATCGAAAAGCTGTTTGAGGAGCGTAGCAGGATGGTGACCCAAACTAACACCTTTGACTGGGCCATGGGTGAGTTACTCGCTTACGGAACTTTATTGAAAGAAGGGCATCCGGTAAGGTTGAGCGGCGAGGATGTAAAACGCGGAACTTTCTCACATCGTCACGCCGTTTTAACACTGGCCGATTCTGAAGAAGAATATACCCCACTGGATACCCTGGGAACAGAAGCTAAATTCAGCATATATAATTCATTATTATCCGAGTATGGTGTGTTGGGTTTCGAATATGGCTACGCCCTGGCAAACCCGAATGCCCTTACCATATGGGAAGCGCAGTTTGGCGATTTCTTTAATGGCGCACAGATCATTATTGACCAGTATATTGCCAGTGCGGAAACTAAATGGCAGCGCGGTAATGGCCTGGTTCTGTTATTGCCGCATGGTTATGAAGGGCAGGGTCCCGAGCATTCATCTGCACGTATTGAGCGCTTTATGGAGCTTTGTGCCGACAGTAATATACAAGTGGCGAATTGTACTACCCCGGCTAATTTTTTCCATGTTTTACGCAGGCAGCTTCACCGCGAATTCCGCAAACCGCTGATCATTTTTACGCCGAAAAGTTTGCTGCGTGCACCCAAATGTGTTTCACCGCTTGAAGACTTTACAAAAGGCAGATTCCAGGAACTGATTGACGATAACTATGCAGAAGCCAAAAAAGTAAAGCGTGTATTGTTCTGTTCCGGCAAGCTGTATTATGAACTATTAGAAAAACAACAGCTCGACCAGCGCAGGGATGTTGCTCTTGTGCGTGTGGAGCAGCTGTATCCGACACCTGTACAGCAAATGCTCAAGGTAAAGGCTAAATACAACAAGGCGGCTGAATTTATCTGGATACAGGAAGAACCTGAGAACATGGGGGCATGGCCTTATATGTGCCGCAAGTTCCGCAAAAGCGAATTGCAGCTCGATGTAATATCACGTAACGAAGGCAGCAGTACGGCTACAGGTTTTGCCAAGCAGCATATTTCGCAGCAGCAGCATATCATTGCCAAAGCTTTTGAAGCGCCGGCAGGCAGAATTGTTAAAGAAACTATAAAAAAGACAACCGAAAAAATGGCTAACATGGCCGCGGATTAATTTAAGTGCTGAGTTACCAGTTGTAAGAATAGGTTTCCAAACTTTACCGCAACCATTACTCACAGCCGACAACTTATAACTTACAACTAACACAATATGAGTTTAGAAATAAAAGTTCCGCCGGTAGGCGAATCAATTACAGAGGTAACCCTTTCACGCTGGATAAAAAAAGACGGTGATCGTGTTGCCATGGATGAAGTAATTGCCGAATTAGAGTCAGATAAGGCTACTTTTGAGCTTACTGCCGAAAAGGCCGGGACTTTAAAAACAATCGCCAAAGAGGGAGACACGCTTGCCATAGGCGCTGCTGTAGCCAGTATAGATCAGAGTGCTGCGTCTGCTCCGGCTAAGGAAGCTGCACCGGCCGGCGGCGGGCGGCAGCCCGAAGTGGTGGCAAACGCGCCAGCCCCTGCACCACCCGAAGCGATTCCTGTTACTTCAGCGCCTGCTGGCGGCGGCTCGCTATCGGTTAAAGTGCCGGCAGTCGGCGAATCAATTACCGAAGTAACCTTGTCACACTGGATTAAGAAAGATGGCGATACGGTTGCAATGGATGAAGCCATAGCTGAACTGGAATCAGACAAAGCCACCTTCGAGCTTACTGCTGAAAAAGTCGGGATTTTAAAAACGATTGCTAAAGAAGGCGATGTTTTACCGATTGGCGCTGTGGTTTGTACGATCGAAGGTGCAGGTGCTGCAATAGCATCATCACCTAATGCGGCCGAACCTGCCGGCGCAACCGTTAGTTCTGAAAAAACTTATGCATCAGGCACCCCATCGCCCGCCGCTGCAAAAATATTAGCCGAAAAAGGGATCAGTCCCGCATCGATTCCGGGAAATGGAGTAGGCGGAAGGATAACCAAAGCGGATGCCTTGACCGCCATAACTGCTGACCTGGTCTCTGAAAATCCACAAGGCGGAAAGAAGGCAGACGTCCCAAGCCCGAAAGTAGAAATAAAGACTCAGGAGACAGGACCCAGGATTCAGGACTCCGGCAGGGAGCGCCGCGAAAAAATGTCGCCTTTGCGCAAAACCGTGGCCCGCAGGCTGGTAGCCGTAAAGAACGAGACTGCCATGCTGACCACCTTTAACGAGGTGGACATGTCGCCGGTTATGGAACTGCGCGGCAAATACAAGGATAAATTTAAAGAGAAACATGGCGTTGGCTTAGGCTTTATGTCATTTTTCACCAAAGCCGTATGCGAGGCGCTGAAGGAATGGCCCGCGGTAGGCGCGCGCATTGAAGGTGAAGAAGTGGTTTACAGCAATTTTGCCGATATATCCATAGCCGTATCTGCCCCCAAAGGGTTGGTGGTGCCGGTGATCCGCAACGCAGACCGCATGAGCCTTGCCGAAATTGAAAAGGCGGTGGCCGCACTGGCTGTAAAAGCACGGGATAACAAACTGAGCCTGGAAGAAATGACCGGCGGTACATTTACGATCACCAATGGCGGGGTGTTTGGCTCGATGATGTCAACACCGATCATTAACTCGCCGCAATCGGCAATTTTGGGTATGCACAATATTATTGAGCGACCCGTGGCGGTAAACGGACAGGTAGTGATCAAACCGATGATGTACGTAGCCTTATCCTATGACCACCGCATCATCGACGGCCGTGAATCGGTAAGCTTCCTGGTGAGGGTAAAACAGCTGCTGGAAGATCCTGCCAGGTTGTTATTGGGCGTATAAGCCCCGCTAAATCTCCCCGGCAGGGGAGACTTGAAATATTTAGCCCGGTTTATGCCGGGTTTTTTGCTGGTCTGAACCGGGATCTATGGGGTCGAAGGATTGCCGTGATTAGCCCAGGCGTCATTAGGGGCGATAGGGCGATAACCGCTGACTTTGCAGGCTGGATAATTGCCTGAACCTGAATTTTAAGAATTTAAGAACTGGCCGAATTATATCATTGTACCATACTGTTTTTGCATAGGAGAAAGACAATCAGCGTTAATAAATTAACCGGTAAAAACAGGCTTGACAAAGAGTTGGCAAAGCTTCCAAATAAAAAGCCGGAGCCGGCAGGTCAGATCACCATTGAAAATCAGCTAAAAACGGAACATTAATTAAATCTCCTTATTCCACTTTGGTAAACGCTCGAATATTTTAAAATGGCTTGTCAGTAATTGATGCGCTACAGTTCCCGGGCAATCATTATAATCATTGCAATGAGTGGTATACCAGTAAATATCTAATGCCTCAATGCCTTCTTTAAGCATTCGATCAGGCCAGCTTTTATGCCTGGGTATTTTCCCGAATTGATGACCATTTACTATGCTGTCCTTCAGGCCGCCGGGTCCTGCTTTTTGAATAAACATTGAACGGTCTTTACTGATTTTTCCTGAACGCCCGATGTACATTAGTTCAATACGGCCATTTTTTAAAGCATAGACAAGATAAACGCCACTTTTATCTGAAGGTGCATTGCAAACTTCTTTTAAGCTATCCGTTGGCTGAAAAAAGAAGTGTTTGTTCTCCTTATATTTTTTTAGTTCATCAAACATATGACTTCAAATCTTTGTTACCAGCCTTTTCAATGCTGTAATACATCCTGAATGCAGCCCCTCATGAAAGGGCAAAAAGTTCATGGCGTCATCAATATTGGCCAGTTCAACCCCGTAGCGTGTAGACCAGGCGGTATATCCTCCAAAGATGTGATGGTTATAATCGCTTTCTAATTGGTCAACTGTGCTGAATAACAGGGTTTTGATATTTTCTATCTCTGCCGCATCAACTGATTTTTCCGGTTTTGTACCTTTTCTGTAAGCACTGATAAAATCTTCCTTTATTTTAGGAGCGAGTCCTGCACTGATATAGCAAATTATTTGCTGGGTGGCTACCAAATGCCCCAGATTCCAAATCACGTTATTATTAAAGCCTTCAGGGATCCGGTTAAATTGTTCTGTGCTCAGGTCTTTTAGATCTTCAAGCAAAAAAGACCTTGTTTTTCTGATGATTTCAATTTGTTTGGTCATGGTCGTAAATATAGGCCAATTCTAAATATTATCGATAAATTAGCATCCCAGCCACATTACCTAAATTCAAACTAAAAAAATGGTCTTCAGAAAAGCATTAGCCTGTTTATTTATCCTGTTCGTATTTTTTTGTTCATGTAAAAACAATTCAACTGATGAGACCACTTCCTGGGGTGTATACGGCGGATCGAAAAAATCCCAGCATTATTCCTCATTAAAACAGATCGATACCGCTAATGTCAGGCAATTGCAGGTCGCCTGGATTTATCATACCAATGACGCTGATACCGCGGCACATTCGCAGATCCAATGCAATCCGATAGTGGTAAACGGGCTGCTTTATGGTACTAGCCCGCGATTAAGATTATTCGCGGTGAATGCAGCGACGGGCGTGCAAAAATGGGTCTTTAATCCTGTCGGAAACACCAATTCATCACCAGCGAATTTTGGCATGAATAATAATCGCGGCGTAACTTACTGGGAAGGTGGCCGGGATAAAAGGATACTGTATTGTGCAGGGTCAAATATTTATGCTGTAAATGCTGAAAATGGCCGGTTAGTAGCAAGCTTTGGAAATAAAGGCAAAGTTGACCTGCATAAGGATCTAGGTCGTGATGCTAAAAACAGTTACATAACGGCAACCACGCCCGGGATCATTTATAAGGACCTTTATATCATCGGCAGCCGTGTGAATGAAACCGCCGATGCCGCACCTGGCCATATCCGGGCCTATGACGTGCATACGGGTAAACTGAAATGGGTGTTTCATACCATACCTTATCCGGGTGAATATGGGTATAACACCTGGGAAGATACGCTGGCTTACAAGCATATTGGTTCGGCCAACTCATGGAGCGGGTTCAGTTTGGATGAGAAAAGAGGTTTGCTTTTTGCGCCTACCGGCTCGGCAGCGTATGATTTTTATGGCGGCAAAAGAAAGGGCAGGGGACTGTTTGCCAATTGTGTGCTTGCTCTGGATGCAGCCACCGGCAGGCTGGTATGGCATTACCAGGTGATCCATCATGACATATGGGACAAGGACCTGCCCACTGCGCCGGTATTGGTCACCCTCAGGCGTCAGGGGAAGGATGTTGACGCTGTAGCTCAACCCACCAAACATGGATTTATATTCGTATTGGACCGCAGTACGGGTAAGCCGCTATTCCCGGTTAAAGAAACAGCGGTACCCGTAAATTCTGAACTAGCAGGAGAAAAGCCCTGGCCGCGCCAACCCATACCGACTTTGCCGGTTCCTTTTACCAGGCAAACTTTTACTGAAAAAGACATCAATCCTTATCTGACTGATCGTTCAAAAGCAGAAGTGCTGAAAAGACTTCGCCGGTACCGTTACGGCAGTATGTTTTTGCCGCCGGGCAAAATACCATCTGTTATCTTTCCGGGATTTGACGGGGGAGCAGAATGGGGCGGTCCGGCTTATGACCCCGCTAGCGGAATACTATACATCAATGCCAACGAAATGGCCTGGGTCATGACGATGATCGATTCAAAGCAGGATGCCTCAAAATCGGAAACCTTTAACCAGGCCGGTGTGCGTCTGTTTACCAATAATTGTATGGGATGCCACGGACAGGACAGGAAGGGCACAGGTAATTACCCGTCCCTGATCAATATTGGATCAAAATATAAAGATGGTCAGATAAATGCCCTGCTGCAAAACGGCCGGCGCATGATGCCCTCATTCAAGCAGCTGACCGACCAGGAAAGGCAGGCTATTATAGCATACGTTACCACCAATAAAAAAACAGGCATGAGTGCTTTTGCAGCCGTGCATAAAGCTGTTGATCCTTACCTGGATATTCCCTACCAAATGACCGGGTATAATAAATTTTTATCCAAAGAGGGCTTGCCTGCTATCGCACCACCATGGGGAACACTCAATGCTGTCAATCTAAATACCGGGAAAATGGTTTGGCGGGTTGCTTTAGGTAATGATACGGCATTTACGCAAAAAGGGCGGCCGGCTAAAGGGACCGAGAATTATGGCGGCCCGGTGGTTACCGCAGGCGGATTGATATTTATTGCTGCCACCAAAGACGGAAAAATACGGGCATTTAATAAGCGCAATGGCAAGTTGGAATGGGAAGCCAAATTACCCGCATCCGGATTTGCTACGCCAAGTGTGTATGATATTGATGGCACCGAATATGTAGTAATTGCCTGCGGCGGTGGTAAATTGCGGACAACATCCGGGGATGCCTACGTAGCTTTTGCATTGGCCAGGCAATAAAGCCTTTATTTTGTCTAAATTTGCCCCAACAATTTATAGTGAATGCCATCGTCCCATTCAAATAGTCCTCTAATAAAGGAAAACCCGGATAAAGCTATCTGGTATTTTTTAGTGTTCTGGACAATTTTAAATGCAGTACAAGCCTATACCCTGGAGATCCATGCTGATGAGGCTTATTACTGGCTGTACTCCCGCTTTTTAGACTGGGGCTATTACGACCATCCGCCTATGGTGGCCATTTTTATCCGCATTGGGGACAGCCTGGTACACAGCGAATTCGGGCTGCGTTTAATGACCGTTCTGTCAAGCACCTTATCCTTATCCATACTTTGGCTCATCGTAAAAAAATATGCCGTTGAGGCCAAATGGTTTATCCTGGTCGTGTCGGGGATATTTATTTTTCATATCTACGGGTTTATGACCACACCCGATGCGCCGCTGTTTCTATTTACAGTGCTGTTTTATTTTGTCTATCAAAAATATCTTGATCAAGATCGTTTAAAATGGGCGCTATCGCTGGCGGTTATTATTGCCTGTTTGCTCTACAGCAAATACCATGGCATATTGCTCATTGGGTTTACCGTTTTATCCAATATTAAATTGCTTACCCGTAAGTCGTTTTGGGGGATTGTTTGTCTGTCAGTTGTATGGTATATCCCGCATATCGTATGGCAGCTTAACCACGGATATCCATCCATTAATTACCATTTGTTTGAACAGTCCTCTGATCATTATAATTTTTCACAAACCTGGACTTATTTCCCGGGACAGTTGCTGATGGCCGGGCCGTTAATAGGGTGGTTTTTATTTTATAATGCATTCACGACACGTATCAAAGATGCTTTTACCCGGGCCTTGATGGTAAATGCAATCGGCACCTTTGCATTTTTCCTTTTAAGCAGCTTTAAGGGAGAAGTGCAGCCGCAGTGGACATTTATTGCCTTTGCCCCTTTGACTATTTTGACCCTTATCCATTTTAAACAAGCAAGTAACTGGCGGCCATGGTTTAAGTGGCTGGCCATTGTGAACCTGGTTTTTATCGTCATACTGAGGGTGTCTATTATTACAGCGTCCCCGTTGATCAGAAAGATCGGGCAGGTAAAAAGCCTGTACGGCTTTAAACAGTGGGCGCATGATATCAAACGGAAAGCAGGTGATCATTATGTGGTGTTTAACGATGGCTTCCAGAATGCCTCCAAGTATGATTTTTATAATAATACCACCAAAGGGTTTGCATATGATGAGCGGTATTACCGGCTTACGCAGTTTGATATATGGCCCATTGAAGAAGGCATTCAGCATAACAGGGCTTATTGGCTGACAAAGTATCCGGTAAAAGGCGTCACTGCAGATACCTTAAACACAAGCGGTGGCAAATGGTATGGGGGCTGGGTAAATGATGTGCGCACCTATCAGAAGGTGAAAGTAGAAACGGCCTCTTACAAAATAAAGGCGTCACCCGGCAAGGAAATCTCGTTTGATCTGAGTATCACAAATCCATATCCCTACACGATAGATTTCAGCAATACGGGTGATCAGCACCGCGTTAACTTTGAGGCTTGTTTGTTCAGGGATGCCCATATAATTTTGGTGCAGGAAGCAGACAATGACTTTTATAAATTGACATTAAAACAAGGCGAAAGCAAGCATTATAAGTTTAAATTTGTCGCACCGAAACAAAAAGGTACCTATACCATGATGTTTTCCCTACGTACAGATCCTTTCCTGGGTAGCAAGAACAGCAGGATTATCAGTTTGACAACCGAATAAGCATTTAATATATGACTAAAAAGTTCTACCTCATCGCTCTTTTTTCCCTTTTTACAAGCGCCATGGCCGTGGCGCAAACTACGCTTGACGTTAATTTTAATGGATTAGGATTTCTGGATAACCGCGAGTACAAAGATTTTGTGGCCCGCTCGCGCACCTATTCAGGTACCCGTACTGCTTTGGATTTTGGTCTTAATGTGGATAGCCTGAACAGTTTTGTGGTAGGCGCCAATGCCATACATGAGTTTGGTGCAAAACCCTACTTTTTAAAGGTTGACCCGATAGCGTATTATAAGTTTAATAATAAAAACTGGTTATTTAATATCGGCGAGTTTCCGCGTGAAGGTTTATTGGATGATTACCCGCGTGCATTGTTGAACGATACGCTGCGTTATTACAGGCCCAATGTCGAAGGGATGTTTCTGCGCTATCACAATACCAATTTTTTGGAAAATTTATGGATAGACTGGGTGAGCCGGCAGACGGTAACCGACCGGGAACAATTTCTGTTTGGCTTGTCGGGTAAATACAGACCGGCAGCTAAAGGGCTTTTTTATATATCACATTATTTTTTGCTGCTGCATGATGCCGGTTCGGCGTCAGATGCTAACGCCATTACCGATAACGGCGGCGCACAGGTGAAGCTTGGAATTGATCTGACCCACCATACGTTCCTTGATTCCTTATCGTTTGAGGCTGGCGCAATGACCTCGATCGAAAGGACCAGGGGGATAACCGGACTTCGACTTCCCAAAGGTTTTATAGCCACTGCGTATTTGAGCTGGCACTGGCTGGCGCTGTATGATGAATTTTATAGCGGCCAGGGCAGCACTATTTATTATGGCGACGCTTTTTACGAGAAGAAATTTTACAACCGGGCTGATTTTATTATTACGCCCTTTGCAGCTGATCGCTTGAAAGGCCAGTTTATTTTTAGTGTGCACCGCACCCCGGGATTTACCAGCAATCAGGAAGCCTTCCGGCTGACCTATGATCTGGGCAGGAGGGTGATCGCAAGGTTTAAGGATTAGGTATATTACAAATATTCAAACCATATGACTTTATTAAAATCACTAATGGTGTTTATACTGGCCGGCCTGTGTGAGATTGGTGGAGGATATTTGATATGGCAGTGGTTAAAAGCAGATAAGCCTTACTGGTATGGTATTGCAGGAGGAATTATCGTGGCTTTTTATGGGGTAGCTACCTGGCAGGTAGCTAACTTTGGAAGGGTTTATGCAGCTTACGGCGGGATTTTTATTATAATGGCGTTGCTTTGGGCCTGGAAAGTTGATGGTTTTCACCCGGATAAGTGGGATATCATCGGAGCAATAATAGCCTTGAGCGGAGCCTGCATCATCATTTATATGCCGCGGTATAAATAAAAACAGACGCACAATCTGTTTCTGCTTTTTATTTACAATCTGTCAAACATGCCTAATGGGCAGGCACTATATCAATCCCGCTCAATATCTCCGCTACCAGATTTAGAAGAAGAAACACTTTTAGCCCCGCCGGTATAGCGGATGTCGCCCGAGCCGGATACCGATGCATCAACCCTGTTGCTGGCATTGACAGAAGCATCGCCCGAACCGGAAACACGTACTGCCGTATTTATCGTCATCAGACTGCGGGCAGAAAAATCGCCCGAGCCGCCTACGCTGACCGTAGAATTATCGGCACGGCCGGAAATTTTAACGTCGCCTGAACCTGAGATACTGCTCTCCAGCGTTTTTACATCCACTCGTCCATATAAATCTCCTGAACCGGATACTCTCAGTTTCAATGAATTGGTGCGGATACCCTCTTTAAAGAAAACATCGCCTGAACCTGAGACGCCGATGCTGTTCAGGTCTTTCGCTACGACATAAACGGCTATTTTTTTATGGTTGCCAAATAGGTCACCCCAATGAAATCCATTATCATTCTTATTATATATTTTCAGCACGCCGCCGCTAACCTCGGTTATAATATGATCAATAATATTGTCAGGCGCTTCTACCTTTACCGATTCGGTTGAACCTTGCGTAATATAAACATCAAATGAACCGGCAAGGTTTACCGCATTAAAGCCGGAAAGGTGACGGTCTTCTATTTTGGATATCACTATTTCTCCCCGGGCATGTGTTTTGGCATAAGTATAAGCCGGTCCTGATAACAGGATGGCAGTAAGTAATATTTTAGTTAAAGATCTCATGGTTTTATTCATTATCAAAAATAAGACGCAGACTGATGCAAAAGGTTGCATGTAAAAATAAAAAAAGCCACCCAAACCCTCCGCGGAAGGGATGACTCTAAAAAAAGTCTTCACTGCCGGGGGAGATTTAGCGGGGGCTACTAATCCACCAACACCCCAATATAGTAATTAAAGGTATCCACTTCTAAATTATCTTTGCGGGCACCTTCTATATTCAGCGGGGTGAAGCGCATGGTCGGTTTAATATACTGATACTCGCTGCCCTTTAATTTTACTTTTACAGGCATGTTAAAACCCTTGGCATCGGCTTGCCAGCGGCAATACAATTGGTTGTCTCTGGATGCAAATTCCAATATCGGTAAGTTTTTATAATGCAGGTACTGGTCAAATACCGGCGATAAATTAATGCCCGATTGCTCATTGATGTAGTTTACAATATCATCATAAGTTACCGTTTGGTGGTAAAAGGTTTTGTTCAGGCCGCGCAGAATACTGCGCCATTTTTCATCATCGTTAATAATGGTGCGCACCATATTAAGCAGGTTGCCGCCTTTATAGTACATGTCCCCTGAGCCTTCCTTGTTCACATGATACGGGCCTACGACCGGGCGGTCATTAAGGATCGGAAAACGGGTTCCGTGTACATATTCCTGCCCGGCCTGTTTGCCATACCGGCTTTCAATAAACAGCGACTCGGAATAATTGGTAAAGCTTTCGTGTATCCACATATCGCCAAGATCCTTTGAGGTGATGTTATTGCCAAACCATTCATGCCCGCTCTCATGTACCACAATAAAATCCCATTTAAGTCCCCAGCCCGTACCCGACAGGTCCCGGCCCAGGTAGCCGTTATGATAATGATTACCATAAGCGGTACCGCTTTGGTGTTCCATGCCCAGGTGATGCGTTTCAACTAACTTATAGCCATCCTCATAAAAAGGATAAGGGCCAAACCAATGTTCAAATGCGCTTAACATGGGCTTTACATTTTCGCCCCATTGCTTTTTAGCTTTATCCAGGTTGTAACTCAGGGGCCAGAAATCAAGCGTCAATTTACCCTTTTCTCCGTTAAAAGTATCGGTATAGTGGGCATAATCCCCTATGTTGGCTTCAATGTCATAATTATTGATCGGGTTAGCTACAAACCAGTCGAACCGGGTATAACCATCTTTGAGTTGAGTCACCTTTCGTAAACGGCCGTTTGATACATCCTTTAAGCCTGCCGGTACGCTTATGCTGACAAGCGCACTGTCGACCTCGTCCGCCTGCTGATCTTTATTGGGCCACCATACGCTGGCCCCCATTCCCTGGCAGGCTGTAGATACCCATGGATGTGCTAACGAATCGACATTATATTCGACCCCGCCGTCCCATGGTGCACGTTTGGCTATGGTTGGATTGCCCGAATAATAAACGGTAAACTCGTCTTTGCTGCCTTTGGCAATAGTTTGCCCAAAGGTGACAAATACCGCATTGTACTCACGCGTATAAGGAAGCTCCTGTCCTTTGTAAATCACTTTTTCCACCTTCAGATTAGCAAAAAGGTCGAACTGCAATTTGGTGAAATCCTGCGTTGCGGTAAACGCAAATAGCACATTGCCGCTGATGAATTTATTTGGGATATCAAACTTCACATCCAGGTGATAATAATTGATATCGTAACAGGTGCGCAAAGGCGTTAAATTGCCTCTTAAAGAATCAGCACGGGTAAATTTTTCTTTGTTCGCGCCTAATTGGGCGAAGGTGTTAAACCTTGTTAGTACCGCGGCTAAAAGTACCAGGAAAAGGATTTTTTTTGTCATTGATATTCTTATTTAGTATTCAAAATGCGATCGAAAATGTCATCGAACGACAGCGAGAAGTTATGAAAGATACAAAGCGGACTATGCATTTGTATAGGATTTTTCCTGGACCCTCAGTCCATCTTTGCTGCCCTTAGAAATGACATCAGTTTTATAACTCTTCACTCGTGCCCTTGTATTCCCGAAAGCTTGATGTAATAATTAAATGTATCCGCTTCCAGGTTATCTTTAGTTGCCCCCGGCAGATCAACCGCCTGCAATGTGCTGGTCGGTGTGATGAATTTAAATTCGCCACCTTTAATTTTTACCCTGACCGGCATATTAAAGTCCTTGGCATCGGCTATCCATTTGCAGTAAGGCTTGCCATTTTGCCAGCTGAACTGCAATGTAGGCAGCCCTTTATAATACAGGTACTGATCAAAGACCGGCGACAGGTTCATGCCCGATTCTTTGTCGATATAATTGATAATATCATTATAAGTAACGGTTTGATGATAAAAAGTCCGGTTAAGTCCCCGCAGGATGCTGCGCCATTTATCATCATCGTTAATGATCGTCCTGACCATATTCAGCACAACGGCCCCTTTGGGATACATATCTCCGGAGCCTTCTTTGTTTACACCGTATATACCTACAACGGGGCTCTCGTTGGCTATGCCCTGGCGCAGGCCGTGCACATATTCCTGCCCGGCTTGTTTGCCATATTGGCTGTCAACAAACAGCGCTTCAGAATAGCAGGTGAAACTTTCATGTATCCACATATCGGCCAAATCCTTAGCTGTGATGTTATTGCCGAACCATTCGTGTCCGCTCTCGTGAACGATAATATAATCCCATTTAAGTCCCCAGCCGGTGTTTGAAAGATCATGCCCTAAATAGCCGTTCATAAAATGATTGCCATAAGCCACGGCGCTCTGATGTTCCATCCCAAGGTGCGGGGTTTCCACCAGCTTGTAGCTATCTTCATAAAACGGGTAGGGGCCAAACCAATGTTCAAATGAAGCCAGCATAGGTTTTACATTCGCGCCGAATTGCACTTTGGCTTTCTCCAGGTCGCTGCTTATTACCCAGTAATCGAGGTCAAGCCTGCCTTTTTCGCCATGGTAAGTATCGGTAAATTCCGTATAATCGCCGATGTTGGC
The DNA here is from genome assembly GCA_028287895.1 of Mucilaginibacter sp. Taxonomy (GTDB): domain Bacteria; phylum Bacteroidota; class Bacteroidia; order Sphingobacteriales; family Sphingobacteriaceae; genus Mucilaginibacter. The sequence continues at coordinate 37,440 of JAQBOV010000004.1, forward strand.
CGTTACATCATAATTGTTGATAGGATTGGCCACAAACCAGTCGAACCGGGTATAACCATCATTCAGATCGGTCACCTTACGCAGACGGCCGTTGGATACCTCTTTTAAGCCTGTTGGTACGGTAATACTGATCATCATGCTGTCTACCTCGTCCGAAAGATGATCTTTATTGGGCCACCAGATGCTGGCTCCAACGCCTTCACAAGCGGTTGCTACCCATGGTTTGCCTTGTGCCGAATCCTTGGCGAAAACAACGCCTCCATCCCAGGGCGCATGTTTGGCTATGGTAGGTTTGCCGGAATAATAAACCGTAAACTCATCCTTACTGCCTTTGGTGATCTTTTGCGGGAAGGTTACAAACACTGCGGCAAACTCACGTTTAAATGGAAGCTGCTTTCCTTTATAAATTACTTTTTCAACCTTAAGATTGGCAAACAGATCGAATTGCAGCGTTTTGAAATCCTGCGCAGCGGTGAACTTAAACAGGTTACTGCCGCTGATGAATTGATGATCAATATCGAACTTCACATCGAGATGATAATAGTTGATATCATAGCAGGTACGCAGAGGGGTAAGCGTGCCGCGCAGCGTATCGGCATGGGTGAATTTTTTTTTATCAACTAAAAGCTGTGCGCGCAGGTAATTATGAAACAGGCAGCCGGCAAGCAGAACCAAAAATATTTTTTTCATGAGCGAACTTAATCCTATGAGCTAAATTAGCAACTATATCAATAATAAGTTGATTTCTGCATATGACTGTTACAATGTGGTTAAATAACGGGTGGTGTTTAGCAAAATATGGGAAGGTATCGCTACGGAAATGGATTTATAATCCCTAAGTCAACTAATCTCCAATTAACTAATCACTGATCTCTATTTTAATTAACTTTGCCGCACCAAAAAACACACTACTATGCAATATGATGTTATCGTTATTGGTTCTGGTCCCGGGGGCTATGTGGCGGCTATACGCTGCGCTCAACTGGGATTAAAAACCGCTTGTATTGAAAAATATGCTACTTACGGAGGCACCTGTCTAAACGTGGGGTGTATCCCTTCAAAAGCTTTATTGGATTCGTCCGAACATTATTATAATGCCTCACATGCCTTCAAAACGCATGGCATCAACCTGGACAATCTTTCCCTTGATATGGCGCAGATGATGAAGCGTAAAACCGAAGTAGTAGCAAAAAATACCGGCGGCATCAGTTTTTTATTCAAAAAGAACAAAATAGATGGTATTCAGGGCATAGGGTCATTTAAGGATAAAAATACCATCATCATTAAAAAGCCGGATGGCACAGAGCAGGAGATTACCGGAAAAAATATCATCATAGCTACAGGCTCTAAGCCCTCAAGCCTGCCTTTTATTAAGATCGATAAAAAACGGATCATTACTTCGACCGAAGCATTGACTTTGACCGAAGTGCCCAGGCATTTAATATTAATAGGCGGCGGCGTTATCGGTTTGGAACTTGGTTCGGTTTATGCACGTTTAGGAGCGAAAGTATCCGTGATCGAGTTTATGGATTCCATTATCCCGACCATGGACAGGGGATTGGGCAAGGAATTGCAGAAGGTTCTGCAAAAGCAGGGCATGGAATTTTACACCGGTCATAAAGTTACCGGCGCAGCTGCTAAAGGCAAAGAAGTGACCGTAACATTCGATGCGCCGAATGGGGAAAAGAAAGAACTCAAAGGCGACTACTGTTTGGTGGCTGTAGGCCGTATTGCTTATACCGATAATTTAGGGTTGGATAAAATTGGCCTTACCGTTGAAGAACGCGGCAGAAAAATTACGGTGGATGAGCACCTGGAAACCAGCGTTAAAGGCGTTTATGCCATTGGCGATGTGGTACGCGGCGCCATGCTGGCCCACAAGGGCGAGGATGAGGGCACTTTTGTAGCGGAAACTATTGTTGATCAAAAACCGCATATTGATTATAACCTCATACCGGGCGTAGTTTATACCTGGCCGGAGGTTGCGGCTGTAGGCCAGACCGAAGAGCAACTGAAAGAAAAAGGAGTAAAATATAAAGCAGGTTCATTCCCCTTCAGAGCAAGCGGTCGTGCGGTAGCCAGCGGGGATATGGATGGATTTGTAAAGGTATTGGCCGATGCCACTACTGATGAAATATTAGGTGTACACATGATCGGCCCGCGCGCTGCCGACATGATAGCAGAAGCCGTAGTAGCGATGGAATACCGTGCATCCGCGGAAGACATTTCCAGAATGAGCCATGCACACCCAACTTATACGGAAGCGTTTAGAGAAGCTTGTTTGGCAGCTACCGATAACCGGCCGATACATATTTGAGTTGGCCGTTTTGCAGCTAAAGGTGGTAGAAAACCGAATTACGGAGTCTTTAAGACTTCGATTTAAAAGTGTCTGATTCTTTTGAAGTCTGCCGCGCCGGTAGCTGCGTGCAGACTTAAGTCTCAATTCAATTTAAATTCCGAAATTCGCCACCGAACATCCCAAAATCAACCCATGCTCCAAATCCTTGAAAACTTTTCGCTGAAGAACTTTAACACTTTCGGCATTGATGCTTCGGCCAGGTATTTTGTAGAGATCAACCACCAGGATGAACTGGTGGAATTGTTTATGGATCCGCAATGGCTGCAAACAGAGCGGCTGATTTTAGGTGGCGGCAGCAACCTGTTATTGGTGAAGGATTTTGACGGATTGGTGATCCGTATCAATATCAGGGGCATTGAGCACCGTATTAATCACCAGGAAGTTTTTATAGAGGCAGGCGCAGGTGAGGTTTGGAATGACCTGGTTAACTTTTGCGTGGACAGGGAATATGCGGGTGTTGAAAACCTGAGCCTGATCCCCGGATCGGTTGGCGCATCACCTATACAGAATATCGGCGCTTATGGGGTGGAACTGAAAGATGTGTTCCGCAGTTGCCAGGCGTTTGAAATAGCTGCACGCGAATTTAGGACATTTACCAGGGAGGATTGCCGCTTTGGTTACCGTGATAGTATTTTTAAAAATGAGCTAAAGGGGAAATATATTATTGTATCTGTAAAATTCGGTTTGTCGCTTATTGCCGATATCAACTTAAAATATGGTGCTATAGAGCAAGAGCTAACTAACCGTAATATTAGTAAGCCTACTATTAAGGATGTATCGCGTGTAGTTTCCCACATAAGGGTATCCAAATTACCCGATCCTTCAACCATTGGCAATGCCGGCAGCTTTTTCAAAAATCCGATAATTAATGCTGACCAATTTCAGCGGCTGCAGTCAGAATTTTCCGAAGTGGTACATTATCCTGCCGGGGACGGACTGATAAAATTAGCCGCCGGCTGGCTCATCGAGCAGTGCGGATGGAAGGGAAAAGTAGTTGGCCATACCGGAACATGGAAGAACCAGGCGCTGGTTTTGGTGAACCACGGAGGGGCAACGGGCGAAGAAGTGTACAGTCTTTCGTCGCAAATCATAGACAGTGTGTACACTAAATTTGGCGTTTTATTGGAACGCGAAGTCAATATTATCAGTTAATTTATTTTCTCTAAAATAAATTGGTATCCTCTTTACTAATTGAAAAAAGTGATTTTTTTAATGTCATCAATGGGTAAAATAATAAAATCAACTGCCAATTAGTTGTAAATCAATAATTTAAATTAAATTATTCCTATAGAGAATAATTTAACCGGTTCTGATTTTTCGCCATGGGGTTTAAACGGAGATTTTAGAAGGTTAAGAAATCGGTATCATGTTTGTCTTATACTCTGTACAAAACTTTAACAGAATGACAACAATCGAGTTTAACACCATGGTACTTCGTCAGGCTACATCACTGAGGTCATATGCACTTCACTTTACCCGCGACGCAGATGATGCTAACGACCTTGTTCAGGATACAATGTTGAAAGCCATAACTTATTATAATAAGTTTAAAGAAGGAACAAATTTAAAAGGATGGTTATATACCATCATGAAAAACACTTTTATAAACAACTACCGCCGTTTTGTTAAAATGAGCACTTTTGTTACCAAGTCAGAAGAGATTTCTTCAGCTAACCTGGTTTTCAGCTCCACAAAAAACAGCGGTGAGTCAAAGTTTGTGATGGATGATATCAAAAAAGCTTTGGACAGGCTTCCGGAAGATTACTATGTGCCTTTCACTATGTATTTTGAAGGTCATAAATATCATGAAATTGCAGATCATCTGACCATTCCTATCGGCACAGTGAAGACCCGCATCCACGTTGCACGGAAGCTTTTGAAGAAAAATTTAAAAGCTTATGATAATGGGATCAAAAAACCGGTTTACGCCGAAGATTAATTCATCAATTTGACATTCCATAATATCAAAGAACCCCCATGGCGGGTTCTTTGATATTTAAACCCTTTTTAAATACCTGAGTGCTTCCGCTGCCACCACCTGTCCGGAAATAATTGCTGGTGGTACGCCCGGCCCCGGGACAGTCAATTGCCCGGTATACAGCAGGTTTTTAATGTTCCTGGCCCTGATGGCCGGTTTTAAAAAGGCCGTTTGCTTTAAAGTATTTGCCAGGCCATAGGCATTTCCTTTAAAGGAATGATAATCTGCCTTAAAATCATTCAATGCATAGCTTCTTTTTACTAAAATATCATTGCGGATGCTTTCACCTGTGATCGCCTCAAATCTTGTGATCATCAGATCAAAATATTGCTCACGTAGGGTATCGTTATCCTCTAATCCGGGTGCAACGGGCATCAAGAAAAATAAGTTTTCTCCGTTTTCAGGTGCTACGCTGTTGTCGGTTTTTGAAGGGCAGCAAACATAAAACAGTGGCTTTTTCGGCCATTTTGGATCGGTATAGATATCATCGGCATGCTGCTCAAATTCTTCATCAAAAAATAAATTATGATGTCGGATGTCTGCAATCTTCTTATTAGTGCCGATATACCAGATCAAACAGGAGGGTGAGAGCGTACGATTATCCCAATACTTTTTAGTGTAGTTGCGGTACGGCTCCTGGATTAAATGCTGATCCACATGCTCGTAATCAGCGCCGGCTATAAAAAAATCAGCCGGATAATCGCCTTTATTGGTGCAAACCTTTTTAGCCATGCCATTTTCGATGTCGATCTTGCTTACTTCAGTACCCAGGCAAATTTGCACACCCAGTTCTTCGGCAACTTTTGCCATCGCCTTTACTATTTCATTCATTCCACCCATCGGGTACCATGTACCCAAAACCAGATCGGCATAATTCATCATGCTGTATAGGGCAGGCGTATTTTGAGGCCTGGCACCTAAAAACAAAACGGGGAATTCCAATAATTTAATCAGTCTGGGGTCTTTAAAATATTTCCTTACGTGCCTGCTCATGCTGGTCAGCAATTGGAGGCTAAAGCTTTTCCTGAGCAGCTTAAGATTAAAATATTCATTTGCCGAATGCGATGGCTTAAATACATATTCGCCCATGCCTGCCTTGTATTTATAAGCAGCTTGCGATAAGAATGCCCTGAGCGCTTTTGAGCTTCCTGTCTCAATTTTTTCAAATCTGGCCTCAAGCTGATCCATTCCGGCAGGTACCTCCAGCAGGTCTCCTTTTCCGAAATAAATGCGGTAGGCGGGGTCGAGTCTTTTTAGCTCATAAAAATCGCCGGGTTTTTTATCAAACAGGGCAAAATAGTTTTCAAACACATCGGGCATCCAGTACCAGCTGGGCCCCATATCAAACCGAAAACCATCCTGCTCCCATACGCTGGCACGGCCTCCCGGCTGATCATTTTTTTCAAGGATAGTAACCTGGTAACCTGCTTTAGCCATCAGCGCAGCGGCGCTAAGTCCGGAAAAACCAGCGCCAATTACGATTACCTGCTTATTTTTACTCATTATATTTACCGCTACAAAGTAAGCAATTGATTTGGCGAAGCCGAAAGCAGGTTTGAATTTGTAATTTTGGCGAAATCGCCAATAGAAAAAGATGGAACTGTACAACGATACCTGCTTTGAATGCAGCAAACTAATAACTACCAGGTACAGCAGTTCATTTAGCCGGGGCATTAATGCTTTTGATAAACGTTTCCGGTACCCCGTTTATGCCATTTACGGTTTTGTAAGATATGCCGACGAAATTGTAGACACTTTTCACGGCCATGATCAATACCAGCTAATTAATGATTTTAAAGAGCAGGCATTTAAAGCCATCAGGGAAAAGATAAGCCTTAACCCGGTTTTACAATCTTTTCAGATGATTGTCAATGCCTATCATATAGAAGATGAACTGATATGCTCGTTTTTAAAGTCGATGGAAATGGATCTTGACCGCAAGGTTTATGATGATAACGATTACAAAACCTATATCCATGGCTCGGCCGAAGTCATCGGCCTGATGTGCCTGCGTATTTTTTGCGAAAATAATGAGCAATTGTATCATCAATTATTACCATCAGCATGTAGTTTAGGCTCGGCACTTCAAAAAATAAATTTTTTGCGAGACATAAACGCTGATTACCATGAACGTGGACGTATCTATTTTCCCGGGATTGATCTCAGTAATTTTACTGATCAGGCTAAAAAACAAATTGAAGCGGATATTGAAAAAGACCTTATAACCGGTTTTAAAGGCATAAAGCAATTGCCAAAAGGGGTAAGACTGGGTGTTTACATTGCTTATACTTATTATCAGCAGCTGTTTAAAAAAATATGCCGGACTCCGGCCAGTGTCATCCTGAAAAAAAGAATGCGGGTATCAGATCCATATAAGGCATTCCTTTACTGCAGTACTATTTTAAAATATAAATTGGGGGTATAAATAGATTTTATGGAAGAACTACCTGTTTACACCCGCTCACAACTGGCCCTGCGCAACGGGCAGGATAAGCCCGAAGTATGGATAGCATACAAAGGGCTGATTTATGATGTAAGCCGCAGCCGCCTATGGCGCAATGGCAAGCATTATGAGCATTGGGCAGGGCAGGACCTTACCCCCGAATTAGCTGATGCCCCGCATGATGAATGGGTTTTTGAACATTTTGATCCCGTAGGAAGATTGATTTGATGCGGAATTCCGAGCGCCAGTTGCGGAAGTTTTTTTGAATTTTGCAGTTTGAAATCAAAACCCCCAGGTCCCGGCTGAGTTGTTATCCCGCACCGGGCTCCGGTTTTCGCATTCAGATAATTTCAAACTTAGACAAACTAACAAATTGCTGCAGCCTTGAAGCTATCTCCTGTTCGGTCAGATTTTTTAACTTTTCAGTTCCGAATTTTTCAACACAAAACGAGGCCAGTGCCGAGCCATAAATAATGGCATTTTTCATATTGGTGAAATTCACGGTACCTACTTTAGCCATGTAGCCAATAAACCCGCCAGCAAAGGTATCGCCGGCACCGGTAGGGTCAAAGACGTCCTCAAGCGGCAGGGCCGGCGCGGAAAATATTTTTCCTTCACCAAATAACAGAGCGCCATGTTCGCCTTTTTTAATGATCAGGTATTTTGGGCCCATAGCTAAAATTTTATTGGCAGCCTTCACCAAAGAATATTCGCCTGACAACTGGCGGGCCTCTGCATCGTTAATGGTTAATACATCAATTAGCTTAATAGTTTCAAGCAGATCGTTCAGTGCAATATCCATCCAAAAATTCATGGTATCCATGACAATGAGTTTTGGACGCTTATTTAAGCGTTTGATCACCGTTTGCTGAACCTGTGGCGTCAAATTACCCAGCATCAGGAACTCTGAATCCTGGTATGAATCTGGAATAATGGGGTCAAAGTCACCCAGTACATTCAGTTCAGTTATTAGCGTATCCCGACTATTCATATCATTATGGTATCTGCCACTCCAAAAAAAGGATTTCTCGCCTTTTTTTATCTGAAGGCCTTTGGTATCGATATGATGATTATGAAAATCATTTATTTCGCTTTGCGGAAAATCATCTCCGACTACAGCTACAATTTTTACCTGATCACAAAAATAAGATGCTGCAAGACTTGCATAAGTGGCTGCACCGCCAACAATTTTATCTGTTTTACCAAATGGTGTTTCGATGGCGTCAAATGCCACAGAGCCAATAACCAATAAACTCATTAAATAATATTTAAATTTTTTTTTGTGGCAAATATTGTGAAATTACCCGAAAACTTTATTGTTATTATTATTATGCCGTTAATTATCTGGATATAAACAGCTCAATGACTGTCTTTAGGCACTATTAAATGCCTGAATACAAGCCCATCTAAATTTTTTTAATTTTTTTTCAGAGAAATATTGTGAATTTACCCCTTAAATCATACTTTTGCACACTCCAAACCGGAAATTGATTCCTGAGTAGCTCAGCTGGTTAGAGCATCTGACTGTTAATCAGAGGGTCGCTGGTTCGAGCCCAGCCTCAGGAGCCAGACTGGGCAAGCACAAATTTTTGTCGCTTGCCCTTTTTTTTCTATAATTCTCTGTTAATCAAGTAAATAAAAGAGTATAAGTCGCCCAACTTGGCGGTTCGATGTTGCAGGTCTTCAAAAGTGAACTTTTGGGGGTACATCGAACCAATTAATTCTCTTTTCTCGTAATTAGCTGACTGGCAGTAAATTGCGTCAAGCAACGTCAAGCGATTGATTGCCTCGCTGCACGAACACAAAACTAAAAACTCATCTCGGTAAAATCACTTTAGGACCTGATTGTGAGTCTTGCATTCATACCTTTATCTTACAAAAAAGGTTCTTTTTAATCTGTTGGAGCAATTTGAGCACATTTTGATTTTCACAAATCAAGTAGACACTGTGAAAAATTAGCTATCGTATTATCGTCACCGAACCAGCAAGTGGCTTACTGTCGTTCTGAAGATTAATCACATAATAATAAGCACCCATAGGCAAGGCTGTGCCCTTATAAGTCCCATCCCACGGTTTTGGATATCCTCTTGATTGAAAGATCAAATTGCCGTACCTGGTAAAAATGGAAACTACACATTGCGGATAGGCGCTTAATGCCTGAATGTCCCAAAGATCATTGATGCCATCGCCGTTGGGCGTAAAAGCGTTAGGTATATTGATCGTTGAAGTAATTGTGAGTACGCCATTGACAGGCACAATATTGTAATTTGGAGACGTTCCACCTGTCACGATAATCGGATAATTACCAGCCAGTGATGTCGCAGTGGCCATGGTACTCAATTCGGGCAGCGTAGTCAACTGCGAACGGCTCTCGTTATTTACGAAACCAGTATAGGTTGCAGTTAAGTCCGGATTTGGCGCTCCATACGCTTTCGCTTTATTATCGGCAGTTATGGTTAAAGTTGCCTTGTCGATATTAATGTTAGCCGACTGGTAAGTGATCGAATAGTTGCTATTAAGGAAACTGCCGCCCGTTCCAGCGGAAGGCACTACTGAGCCAAAATAGGTTCCAACGCCGTCCGTTCCCAATGATCCTGTTCCATAGGTCAAAGTTATACTACCAACAGTTTCATTATTTTTTAACCCTGACACGGTAAATCCCGCTGAACCGCTGCCGCTATTAAGTGTTTTACCATAGGTCTTATCCACATTGTTAGCAGTAATAGTTAAAGGTGCAGGTTTCACCGTACTGTTAGGTATTGATAGATTGACCGAGGGCGTACCTTGACTGCTCAAGGTGATATTTCCGGAATAATAACCCGCCGGTGTAGTTGAAGTTAATCTGACATACACGGTCGTCGGCGAAATTGTGCCTGCAGCCCCAATGTTGACTGTAGTACTGAAAGAAATATTATCGGTACTAACCTCAAAGCCTGGCGGCGCAGTTACCGAAATACTCCCAGGCATATTTGCACCAGATGCAGTAAAACTTACCGGCAGAGATGATATGCCATAGGTTGTAGTGAGGGGGGGCAAAGTGCCGGACACTGTAATTGTTGGTTCAGGGTTTACCGTCACGGTAAATGTGACCGGGGTACCTGAACAAACAAACCCCGTTGATATAGGTGTAACCGTGATATTAGCCGTAACTGCTCCGCTGCCTGTAATGACTGCTTTGAATGAACTTATGTTTCCTGTCCCGCTTGCCGGCAGACCGATTCCGGTATTATCGTTAATCCAACTAAAAATGTCTGCATTACCTGTAAAGTTGATCGCCGCGGTGTTGTTACCTGCAATCAAAGTTTGATTGGTTACCGGATTCACAGTTGGAAGAGCGTTAACGATCCCCTTGACCGCCACATTCTGAAGGGTCGCACCCGGCGAAGTCAATATTATATTGCCAGATATATTCCCTGCCGGAGCTGAAGCAGACGACCGCAAGAAAACAATAATGCTGTTTACCGAGCCAGCGGACGGCGGAATATTTATCGTGTTGCCATAGCCGCTGCCCGAGCTAAGCGACACCTCGAAATCAGTTGGCGCAACTGCTGTAATATTGCCTGTTAAATTATTGCCAGACACTGTGAATTGCTGAAGATTAGGATTCGAGGACGCGGAACCCTCACAGGCAGAAATTGTACCCGTGGCATTGGTTGCCGTGATGACAGGTACAGGATTAATGGTAATGGTAAAAGTTATGGGTAACCCATGGCAGCCTGTCCCCGCCGAAGTGAAGTTGCCCAACGAACTGGCACCACTGCCTGAAGGAGGATACAAATCGAAATAAGGATCAATCGGATTGATTAATGCCAAACCTCCATTGGTCACATAGAGATGAGTACCGTCAGGACTCATTGATACACCGATATCGAGACCCCCGGGGGTGGCAGTCATTGCCGCCGCACCAAACAGTGGTAAGTATACCTGCTGAAGATAAAATGCGTTGGCAACATATAAGTATTGGCCATCTGCACTCACCGCTAATCCGCGGGTTCTGCCGTTTCCTGATAAATTTAATAAAGCAGAGGCTAATATAGTGTTTGTTGCCGTGCTCACTTTATATACATAACTGGTCTCGTTTGATACGTATAACTCCGCACCATTAGGATTTACTGCAACCTCAAATGGGTTGCCACCAATGGGAATGGTCGCAACTACGGTATTTGTAGCAGTGCTGATCACAGACACCGAACCATCGTCGAAATTGGCTACGTACACCATTTTTCCGTCAGGACTGATACATATTCCTGCCGGCTGAGAGCCAACCGGTATGATTGATATAATAGTATTTGTCAGACTGTTTATCACGGTCACAGTATTTGAACCTTGGTTAGCCACATATACCATACTACCGTCTGGACTTACCACGACGCCTAATGGGTTTGTTCCGACCGGAATGGTTTTGATTACGGTATTACTGGTGGTGTTAATAACAGAAATATCATTTGAGCCCCGGTTGGTGACGTATACACGGCTGCCATCGGGACTCACTGATACACCTTCGGGTTTAGTGCCCACAGGTATCGTAGCTACCAGTTCATTTGTTAAAGTGCTTACGACAGATACAGTTCCGTCATTTGAATTTGCTACAAAAACAAGGCCCGATGGAACTGGTGTAACGGTAATAGTTGCTGTGATAGGCGTATTTCCTGTATTTACGGCATTAAATGCAGCAATATTACCAATGCCATTGGCCGCTAAGCCTATGCCTGGTGTGTTGTTAGTCCAATTATATGCCCCCGCTGTTCCGGTGAAATTGATAGCCGTCGTGGCGGTACCAGCACCAAAAGTTTGATTCGTAACAGGGTTTACTACTGGAAGCGCGTTTACAAGGCCTTTAACGGCCACGACCTGGGCGCCTGCACCTGCAGAGGTTAATACCACATTACCAGAAATAGTGCCTGCCGGCGCGGAAGCGGATGAACGAACGAATACATAGACATCATTAATCAGGCCGACGGATTGTGGAATGGTTAACGTACTGCTATAACCGCTGCCTGCTGCAAGCGATACCTCAAAACCGGAAGGGGCGGTTGCTGTAACATCGCCGGTTAATTTAGTTGCCGACACCTCAAATTCCTGGATATTAAGACCTGTTGATGGTGAACCAATGCAGGCTGTGATGGTACCCACTGCCTGGCTGGCGGTAATAGTTGGCGTAACTGACGTTGGATTTACGGTAATCGTAAATGTGGCCGGCACAGCGTTACACCCGGGACCTGGCGAAATAAAATTGCCTAAAGAAACCGGGTTTAAGCCCGCAGGTAATTTCGCTGTAACCGTATGGGTTGCCGTGTTGATCACCCAAACATCACTTGAAATTTCATTGACGACATATACACTTTTTCCATCAGGTGTGATGGAGAGTCCCTCAGGAGTGTTGCCCACAGCTATGTTATCAACAACTGTGTTGGTGGACGTATTAATAACCAAAAGACTGTTATCCCCTGCATTTGTTTCATATAAAGTGTTACCATCTGGGCTTACAACCACCGCTACGGGATGAGAACCTGCCAATATAGTAGTCACTACTGAATTTGACGCCGTGTTGATTACGGAAATACTGCTGCTAAGGTCGTTGGCAACATATAGCCTGGTGCCGTCGGGGCTTACCGTAATACCTTCAGGGTATAACCCAACCGCGATAGTACCGGTAACAATGTTTGTTGTCGTATTAATCACCGAAACACTTGCACCTGCTAAATTAGTTACGTAGACTTTACTGCCATCGGGACTTACAGCTACTCCATAAGGATTGGTTCCGACAGCGACGTTAGCAATTAATGCGTAACTCGCTGTATTTATAACAGATATTGTATTGTCTGCCTGATTGGCCACATATAGCTTTGTGCCATCGGGACTTACCGCCACCCCGAAAGGGAATTTGCCAACGGCAAATCCTGTGATCACTGTGTTGGTTGCCGCATCAATAACCGTAACGCCACTTGAATTTTGATTGGTGATGTAGACCCTGCTCCCATCGCGGTTTGCTGCTACACCTGCCCCAAATTCAATAGCAAGGCTACCTGCCCATGTGTTTGTGCCGGTATTAAGCAAAGAAACGTTACCGCCACCGCTTGCTATGTATGCAAAGGCATTTGACGCGGGAGTGGCAGTAATTGTTGCTGTAAGGGGGCCGCTTCCGGTATTTGCTGCAGTAAATGATGGAATATCCCCTGTTCCAGTAGCAGGCAAACCTATGCTTGGCGCGTTATTTACCCAATTATAGGTGCATCCCGGCCCCGGGAAATTAATGGCTGTTGTACTACTCCCGTTGACAACGGTTTGATTGGTTTGCGCGCTTACTAGCTCAGACGAAAAAGAGAAAAAAATAATTAAACTTAAAACGCGTAAAAGTTTATTCATGTAATAAGGTTGCAATAAAAAAAAGCAGTAAAAAATCTGTAAAATGAAGGATGTCACCATTCACCTTAGTTCAAATCTAAGATCATTCAGTCATGAAACCAAATTATACGGATCTATGGCTATAATTAAGTATAACCTGTTTGTAGCTTATTGGTTGTGCGAAAGGAAACGATGTTGGAGTTCAGATGTATCCTCTTTCGTTTGATTAGTGCTTTTATAGGTATCTATTATAACCGTCTTGAACTGGATATTCTTGAGTGGTTGACCATCATATTCCGTGCAACCAAAAATTGATTGCACAAATCCGTGCTCTAAACCCTACGGAATCAACGGTCGAGCCCTGCGGAATCTTCATGCAATTACTGATAGAACGGAAATGATAACCTTAAACTCCCGGTATTAATTATTCCTACTTTTCCGTATTTGACAAACGCAATAGTGAATTAATAATACTCTTATCATAAATTACTACTTTTGCGTATCTGAAAATCGGAAAGGTAAAAATCATGGGTATATATTTGGTAAGCGAAAATATTGATAAACACCGTGCGGCCTACATGGCCGAGCAAGGTAAAATTGTACAATTAATGCGCGGTATTTATGTCGATTCAAATGAGAACATAGAACTAACATTACTTAAGCATGCGATACGAATAAGCAAATACCTCTATCCGAGAGCCTACTTATCCGGAATAAGTGCGGTGCTTTTAGCACCAACCATGGAAGGGAAATTATATATTAGTGGCCCTCGTGCTCAGCGTACGAGAATTAGAAACATCGAAATTATACAAAATAATGCTCCTGGCTATCCCTCACTTGCAAGTGCAGTTATTGAAGATCCGATGGGCGAATTTCGTATAGATGTGTCTTCTATTAGCCAACGTTTCTTAGAATCTTTCCGACGTAAGAGTGAGCACAGCGCAAGCATCGATCCCGTGCAACGTTTAGCAATGTCTGAACGGTTAATCGAAGAGTTCGGATCAACCGAAAAAGCCGGCGACGCGTTGTGGATCTTGGCACGTAAGAATGAATGGTATTGGGAGGGTGAACAAGCCGAAAGATATTTTAAAAGGGAGATTACCGCGACCGCACTAAGCAATGATGCTGCAATCGATCTTCTCGTTGCCTGGCATGGCCAGGAGATCGGCCGTCTATCACATGATGGATTAGAGTGGCGCTGGAAACCAGCGGAGGGAATGCGCCTGCCGCTGATCAGGCAAACGATTCCCGGAAAGCTACCCCCATTTATCAGTTCATTATTGCCGGAGGGTTGGTTAGAAAAGGTTTTGAATAATGGCGATGAACGTACGGTTCTTAAACATGGTAAACGCTATATGTCAAACATAACGATTGCAGCAACAGCCGAAGAACTCAAAGAATTACCGTCAGATATTTTGGAAACCAAACTGGCGAACTATGTTGAAGATGGGTTGTTTATAGGAACCTACGAAGGCCCAGGTCGTGAGGATATTGAAAGTTCTTTCGAAAGCAAACTGGCAAAAGTATTTAATTCATCAGAAACGCCACGACTTTCGGGTGTGCAAATTAAGGCCCCCATGTTCCTTGATCCTGACGGACATTTGCGTCCAAGCATCAGAGAGCCATTTACGCACATTTTGAAACCTGCAGGGACAGGGGGCTTTGAACATCTTCCGCTGATCGAATGGCTGTCACTTGAATTGGCGCAACAATGCCATTTTGAAGCCCCTGCATTTGCATTAGTAGCAATGCCGAACGGCATGCCTCCTGCTTTGATCGTTGAGCGCTTCGATATTCGACGAACCGAAAATGACCAACGACAAATTGCACTAGAAGATTTTTGTTCGCTGCTGGATATTACGAGTGCCGAAAAGTATGATAAAACTATCGAGCAAGCTGCCCGTGCGTTAAAAGCTATTTCAACTTCCCCAGATGCGGATTTAATTACCCTATTTAAAAGGGCGCTTTATGCCTGGTTAATAGCTGATGGTGATATGCACCTGAAGAATCTTGCTCTACTGAAGGTAGCGGAGCCCAATGCTGCAACCTTTAAAACAGTAACCATGACACCAATCTATGATGCAGTAACTACAATTGTATTCCCTGGTTTGAAGCATGATCTGTTAGCCCTGAAAATGAATGGAAAGAATAACCGGCTAGTCCTGGCAGATTTTAACCATTTAGCAGCTACCATCGGTATTAGAGCATCTGACGCCAATGCCGCAGTAAAGGAACTGACTGACGCTATGCAAAGTGCCATAGAGGACTTGACCCTTCCTAAAGGAATTAACTATACAGAAAGTGAACTGGCAATTGTTGAACAAATGCGAAATATTTGTGAAATAAGGCTTTTAAATTTCATAACTAACAAACGGTAGAAATTCAATTTTATAAGTATTGGTTCGCAACAGTAGCCCCTAGGGAATCGAACTCCTTCCTTTAAGCTACTCTAAGTGTAATCAAAAACTGGAGTTGCTCCAGCAAGTGGTTCGAATTCCGTCCAGTCTGGGGAGCCTGAAAATCAATGATTTAACCACACTCTGGCGAGTGGAGTTTTTTTATTTGCATAAAATTTGCATAGAAAAGCACTATGACATTGTAAAACGAAAAAGCGGCTAATTGAGTGGGATCGACTGGTGAGCTGTTTTAACTCGTTAAAAGCACAGTTTGTCGCTGCTTTTTAAGTTCCGTTTAGAATCTTTCCGTTTAAACTTCCCTGTTTTATTACCGTTGTTTTTATTTTTTTGTTGTCCGAGTCGGATAAACTCGGAGCGTTGAACGGACATCGTTAAATAATTTTGCTTCCGTAACGATAAAAAAAACATTTTATGGAAGTATTGACATTTGATCAACTGCCTAAAGCGGTAAGTGAGTTGTTAGAAAAGGTATCCAAAATTGAGGATATACGGATATACTAAGTCACGAGAATAATAACCCTGAAGATGCAGGCAGCTTATTTTCAATTCAACAGGCTGCAGCATTTTTAAACCTATCAATTTCTACAATTTATGGCAAAGTGTGCAGGCGGGAAATTCCCGTAAGCAAGCAAGGCAAAAGGCTTTATTTTAATAAAAGTGAATTGCTGGATTGGATAAAAGCCGGAAGAAAGAAGACGTTGGCTGAAATACAAGAAAGCATTAGACTATTACCAAAGAAAAAAAGTTAACGCTTATTCTATGCTGATCTTAACAGGTAAATTTCTATTTCTTGCATTTTGGACGGGACTCGAAGCATTTCGATATAGCGTTAAATAACAGATGTTTATAAAATCTAAAAACTATTAGTCACCGATTAAGACACCGGATAACTTGAGGTAATTTGAGTTGTTTTAAAGAACTTTTGACAGATCAAATTTACAAAAAAAGGAACTGAACTTGAACTGTTTTTAACATTATTATTGTAGTAATGATGAATAGCAATGTTAATTTGTTTGACAAATGCAATTTGAATGGTACGGAAGCGTAGGCAATGCGATTATAGAATCATGTAGATATGTAACGTGGCAGGTATGTACTGGCAACTTGTACCCATATACCATTCGAGGCCGGATATTCATCGAAATTGGTGGTGTGCGGTTGAACTACAACATTCCCATCTCTATTGGTATAAGTGGCAATGCCTCCGTTGTAGCCTCCTAGAATCACAATATTTCCATTGCCGTCAATATAATCCGTAGTGGTCATCAGCCTAAGCACGCCTCCCATATTGTCATATTGCTGCTTCCTGATCATATTGCTTAAAAAGACACGAGAAGCCTTTACACTCTTGTCCGGCTCCTCATTCTCGCGCCAGTTCCGGGGAGTTGAGTACATCCTATCAAAACAGCCATCTGACAAGTATTAGTAATTGATTGGTTGCAGTGCATCTTTTTTAAGCACATTAATTAATTTTTAATCTGATCTATTTTTAATAAGCATGATAATTAAAGAGTTTAGAAATTTTTTACTTTCTTATCAGAAATCTGGTGTACTAAAGCGAACACCTGTTGTTCATTTTCGATACAGTACATACTATTACGTCTTTTTAGCATTTTAATAACCAACTATTACAAATCAGGCACAATATTTATATATAGTTAGCATATTTATGCAGTTTATAACTAAACCTCACACATGTCATGATAAAGAATTATGTTAAAACAGCTTTTCACAGTCTCTTAAGAAACAAAGGTTTTACATTTATAAACGTTTTTGGATTGGCTTTAGGTTTGACTACTTGCCTGCTTATCGTGTTCTATGTAGTTGATGAATTAAGTTACGACAGGTATAATGCTAATTCAGGTAGGATTTACCGTGTAAACACAGACCTTAAAACTGGCGGCGGTACCACTTTCTTTGCTATAGCCGCCGCCCCTGCTGGTGAAGTAATGGCACGGGAATTCCCGGAAGTTGAAAAATCAGCGAGGTTGACACCAGCGGTAAACTTACGTTTTAAAAAAGGAAATGAAATTATCAGAGAAGATGGGAAGGCTTTATATTGTGATCCCGGCATATTTGACATATTTACCCTGCCGATGCTTTCAGGGGATCCGAAAACTGCATTAACTGAACCTAACTCGATAGTTATTACTGAATCTGCAGCTAAAAAATACTTTAACAATACCAACGTCGTCGGTCAAACTCTTTTTGTGGTTACCGATAGCAGTGTTCATAAAATAACGGGTGTTATAAAGGATTTACCAGCACAATCACATTTTAAGGCCGACTTTTTACTGACACTTAACAACCCTGGTAATAACTGGATGATGTTCGTTTTTAACACTTATATTTTGCTTAAGCCAGGAGTAGATTATAAGCGCCTTGAAGCCAGGTTTGATTCTTTTGTGAGAAGGCACATGAATTCGACTGCTTTCAACTATGACAAGTTTGCTTCAAAGGGCAATTTTATCAAGCTGAGCTTGACACCATTAACAGACATACACCTTAAATCTAACAGGCAAAGGGAACTTGGCGCTAATGGAGATTTACAATACATCTATATATTTTCGGCTATCGCTATTTTCATACTTATACTGGCCTGTGTTAATTTTATGAACCTTTCAACGGCCCGATCGGCTAACCGCGCGCGCGAGGTCGGGGTTCGTAAGGTTTTAGGCTCGCCCCGCAAATATTTGATTGCCCAATTTCTTTTCGAATCTGTTTTGATAACATTTGTTGCAACACTAATAGCGGTATTGTCGGCTTGGGCATTACTGCCGTTATTCAATCAATTGTCGGGCAAGGACTTGGTTATTACGGCGCAAATTTTTAAATGGCTATTGCCATCATTAACGATTATTATTATAGTAGTTGGGATATTAGCCGGTGCTTATCCTGCATTTTTTTTATCTGCCTTTCAGCCCATTGATGTTTTAAAGGGCAAATTATCGGCTGGCTTTAAAGGTGGCGCGCTCCGCGGTATTTTAGTTGTTTTCCAGTTCTCTATATCCATTTTTTTAATCATAGGCACACTTGTTGTTTATGGTCAGCTTACGTACATAAAAAATAAAGATTTGGGCTTTAATCGTAACGAGGTGCTTGTTATAAAAAATGCGAACGCTTTGGATAACCCCAATATCTTGAAACAGGAAATTAAGCAATTGCCAGGAGTAATCGATGCCACATTGAGCAGTTTTTTGCCGACCGGGAGCAAGCGGGGACCGAGTCAATTTGATTCGTGGTCCGGAAAGTCATTACAGGGGGAATCCTGGACTGTTGACCAAGATTATTTGAATACGATGGGAATGAAGCTAATAGAAGGTAGAAATTTCTCAAATCAATTCTTAACAGATTCATCTGCTATGATCATAAATGAAACAGCGGCAAAAAAGCTTGGATATACCGGTAGCTCATCAGAAAAGATTAACAATCACTATTATATTATCGGCGTAGTAAAAGACTTCAATTTTTCTTCTCTAAGAGATAACGTTACACCCTTAGCAATGGTAATGGCACATGACTACTGGATGGCATCATTAAGCATTAAAGTAAAAACCGATAATTTACCTGCTCTGATGAACCGGATAGAAAATAAATGGAAAACATTTGCACCTAACCAGCATCTTGAATACTCATTTATGGATGATGATTTTAACGCCATGTACAGCAATGAACAACGCATGGGGCGGCTTTTTGTAACGTTTACCATTTTGGCTATCATGATTTCCTGCTTAGGCCTGTTTGGTCTTGCAGCCTATGCCGCTGAACAACGCAACCGGGAAATCGGTATTCGTAAAATATTAGGAGCAAGTGTATCCACTATTGCTACTATGCTGTCCAAAGACTTCCTTAAACTTGTTTTGATCTCTATATTTATTGCTACACCTTTAGCTTGGTGGGTTATGCACCAATGGTTACAAGACTTTGCTTACCATCAAAATATACAATGGTGGGTTTTAATAATTACCGCTTTCGGGGCTGGCAGTATTGCATTTATTACTATAAGTTTTCAATCGATTAGCGCTGCACTGGAAAACCCTGTGGAAAGTTTACGAAGCGAGTGATTTTGAGGTAAAAGCAAAAGGCGTATAGACGAAATGTAAAAACAGCCTTGAAAAATAACAGCCTGTACTAATGAACAAGTGAACTAAATTACAATGATCAAAAACTATTTAAAGGTAGCCTGGCGCAACTTGGTAAAGAACAAAGCACACACATTTATCAATATCGCCGGATTGTCGTATGAAGGTCGTTTAAAAAATCCGTCAAACCATTTTAGGTTGTTGATTTAAGCTAATGGCAGGGTAAACCAAAAAGTGCTGCCTTTTCCCAACTCGCTGTCCACACCGATCTGCCCGTTATGCTTTTTGATGATTTCAGCACAAATGTAAAGCCCAAGTCCTAAACCAGAACCTTGAATACCATGGGTTTCTACTCTGTAGTAACGGTCAAATAAATGATTTAACTTATCGGACGTAATGCCAGGTCCTTTGTCGGTTATAGATACTTTGGCCATATCGTTTACCTTTTCAACATATACCCTGATAATTTTTGATTCAGGGGCATATTTAATGGCATTATTGACCAGGTTGATCATTACCTGGTCTATCCGTTCAGCATCTGCACAAATTTGAAGTTCCTTATCACCTTCAGTAATGATGGTAAAGATGCCTTCAATCCGTATGTAATGGCAGCAATCATCAATTACTTTTGCTATTGTGAATAGTTTTTTGTTCAGTTTAAGCTGCCCTTCATTTACTTTGGTTGCATTTAACAAATCTTCAACGAGTACCGTAACTTTACCTAAACTTTTGTTTGCTTGCCCGATAAGGCTTGGCAACATGGCATGAGAAGGATTATCCTTCATCCTGTTCAAAACCTGTAGGGTAGCTTTTAACGCAGTTATTGGCGTTTTCAATTCATGGCTGGCTATGCTGATAAAATCATCCTTCTGTTGTTGCAACAACCTCAATTCATGAATATCGGTTGCCGTACCGACCCATAACAGGGCTTTCTCTTCTTCCTTATTAATCGGCATTAAACGGCTCAGGTGCCACCGGTAAATGCCTGCTGCGCTCATAATACGAACTTGAAATTCACCACCGTCACTACTTTCCCGCATCGCTCTGAATTGATCTAATGTGAATTGTAAATCATCGGGGTGGATTATTTTCCGCCATCCCCATGTTTTGGTTTGCTCCTGGTCCAGCCCGGTATAATCGTACCATCCCTGGTTGTAAAATGTAATTTCACCTCCAAAAGTATTTGTCCAGGCTATTTGGGGAATGGTTTCCATCATGTTACGGAACCGGTTTTCGCTTTCCGCTAAAGCTTTGGTACGGTTAACTACCCGTTCTTCCAGTTCCTGGTTTAGCAATAAAAGATCCTGGTTAATGACCCTTACCGTTTCTTCCTGCTTAATGAGCAATTCAGTTTTTTCATTCAGCTCATCATTTGCCTGCCTTAATTCGTCAGTTAACTGAGCCAGGTCTGCTGCCCGTTGTTCTTTCTCTTCATTTTGAATGACCAACTCCCTATTGGCAATGATCAGTTCTGCGGCGCGGTTCTCCTTCTCTTCGTTTTGAAAGGCCAATTCTATGTTAGCAATGAGCAATTCTGCGGCGCGATTTTCCTTTTCACCATTTTGAAAGGCGAGCTCGACGTTAGCAATCAGTAATTCTGCTGCTCGATTTTCCTTTTCACCGTTTTGAAAGGCGAGTTCGACATTGGCAATGTGTAATTCTGCTGCGCGGTTTTCTTTCTCGCTGTTTTGAAAAACAAGCTTTTTGTTGGCAATCACTAACTCTGCGGCACGATTCTCCTTTTCGCCGTTTTGAAAAGCAAGCTCTATATTGGCTACGGCCAATTCTGCTGCACGGTTTTCCTTTTCCTCGTTTTGAAAAATAAGTTCATTATTTGCAATAGCTAATTCTGCGGCACGGTTCTCTTTCTCCCCGTTTTGAAAAACCAGTTCTTTATTTGCAATCACCAACTCTGCGGCACGATTTTCTTTCTCGTTATTTTGAAAGACCAGTTCCTTATTAGCAATGGCTAATTCTGCCGCCCGGTTTTCTTTTTCTATATTTTGAAAAGCCAGCTCTTTGTTAGCGATACCTAATTCTGCGGCACGGTTTTTTTCTCCTACTTTTTGTAGGGCAAGTTCTACATTAGCAGTCACCAATTCTGCTGCGCGGTGTTCTTTCTCCCCGTTTTGAAAGGCAAGCTCTTTGTTAGCAATCACCAATTCAGCCGCCCGGTTCTTTTTCTCTTCACTTTGAAAAGCCAGTTCTTTATTGGCAATCACTAATTCAGCCGCACGGCTCTTTTTCTCTTCATTTTGAAAAGTCAGCTCTTTATTAGCGATGATTAATTCTGCGGCACGGTTTTTCTTCTCCCCGTTTTGAAAAGCAAGTTCCTTATTGGCTATAACCAATTCTGCGGCACGGTTTTCTTTTTCCTTATTTTGAAAAGCAAGTTCCTTATTGGCTATAACCAATTCTGCGGCGCGGTTTTCCTTCTCCCCGTTTTGAAAGGCCAATTCAATATTAGCAAGGATGAGTTCAGCGGCACGATTTTCCTTTTCTTCGTTTTGGAAAGCGAGTTCCAGGTTAGCGATCAATAATTCAGCAGCCCGATTTTCTTTCTCTCCGTTTTGATAGGCGAGTTCTATATTTGCAAGGATTAATTCTGCGGCCCTTTTTTCTTTCTCTTCGATTTGAAAGGCAAGTTCTTTTATTGCGATCACCAATTCATCCGACTTCTTTTTGTCCATATTCAGTCTCTACAAAGTCGGTTTGTTTTAAAGGCGTGGCATTACGGTGGTTATATTACAGCCGGATTAAAAAATTGTTTCGATTATATTAAATAATGAGGTTTTTAAATTGTAGTTACAAATCGCCGGTAAAGCATCAATAAAATGCTCATTTTCAAAAATATAGTTGTAAGTTTGATTTTATTCCTCTAAGAATTTTAAAAAACTTAATTCCGCTCTTTAAAATTCTGCCATGTTGAAAGCTGTCCCCCACCATATCATTGCTATCGGCGCCTCTGCGGGCGGCATGGAAGAGATCAATTCTTTTTTTGACCATACACCTTTAGATGGTGTATCGTATATCATTGTGCAACATTTATCTTCTGATTTTAAGAGCAGGATGGTTGAATTACTGGCAAAACACAGTAAGCTTAAAGTTGAACAAGCTGAAGATGGAATGACCGTTCAATGCAACCAGGTGTACCTTATTCCAAGTGATAAGTTCATGACCATTCGGTACAATAAATTATATTTAACGGCTAAGGAAAAAATTAAAGGCCCTCATTTAACGATCAATACGTTCTTTAATTCACTTGCGGAAGATTCCGGCAAAAAGGCAATTGGTATTATTCTGTCCGGTTTAGGTGCTGATGGTACGGAAGGCGTTAAGGCAATAAAGAAGGCAGGCGGCATGGTGATGGCCCGTGACCCGGAAACTTCGGAGTTTGGCAGCATGCCTTCCCATGCAATCGCTACCGGGATAGTAGATTTTGTCATGGAACCTATAGCAATGCCGGACGCAATAGAAGATTATGTAAAAAATGAAGGAAATATAACTATTGATCAGGCGGATGATGAAAAGAACCTCGCAGCAATTATCGACCTGATCAAAGAACGATCGCCACTGGACTTTACAGACTATAAATTACCTACGATATTAAGAAGAACTAAAAGAAGGGCCTCCTTTGGCAATTTTACGACATTAGCAAATTATCTTGATTTTTTGAAAGTTACCCCGAAAGAGGTGGAGGCCCTGACCAAAGAATTTCTGATCAGCGTTACTTCATTTTTCAGGGACAACGAAGCGTTTGGCTTTATAAAAAGCAGCGTATTGCCCGGCATTCTCGAAAGTTTAACCCCTGAAGAGGAACTTAAAGTATGGGTAGCCGGTTGTGCAACCGGGGAAGAAGCCTATTCCATAGCCATATTGATAGCCGAGCAGTTAACAGGCAGATTAACGGATACTGTAGTGAAGATTTTTGCTACTGATATTGACAGCGCTGCCTTGGTACATGCAGGCAAGGCCGTTTATAATAAGAGCATTTCAAAAAATGTACCTGCTGACCTGCTTGAGAAGTATTTCTTAAAAGAGGGGGACAATTACAGGGTGAAGCCAGCCATACGCAAGATGCTCATCTTTGCACAGCATGACCTGGTGAAAAATCCGCCCTATTGCAATATGCATTTGATCAGTTGTCGCAACCTACTTATTTATATGGCACCTGTTTTGCAAAAGAAAGTCTTTGCCATGTTGCTCTTCGGGCTAAAAAAAGGCGGGTATTTATTTTTAGGTTCCAGCGAAAACCCGATGCCTATTATAAAAAATCTGGAAGTGGCCCATAAAAAATGGAAGATCTATAAGAACCTGGAAACAAAACGGGCAGTAAGCTTTGATGCCTTTTCAATGCCTGAATTTTTGGATACCAAACGCAAACCTTCCCGCTTTTCGCAGGGAGAGGCTTCTAAAAATACAAACCATTCATTGGCTGAAGCGATGCATGAAAGCCTGGCTAAAAAATTGGATTACTTTGCAGTTTGCGTTGATGAAAATAACCAGGTGGTAAAATCTTATGGGGATACTACCAAATATTTACTCCATAAACATTTCAGTTCAAACCTGTCAGAGCTGTTACCAAAACCGCTTGCGGTGGCTTTCAATACCTTGAGCAAAAAGGCTTTAAAAACAAAAGAAAATGTTGTTCTAAACGGAATAAAGATCAAACAGGGTCAGCTTATTGTTAAAGTAAGCCTGTCAGTAAGCCCTTTGGAGTTAAAAGGTGAAGAGAATTTGTTACTGGTAACTTTCAGTGAAGATAGATCAGTTCCGTCCTTACAAAAAGATACCGTATATGATGAAAAGATATATCTTGATCAGTACGTTGTTAACCTGGAAGAGGAATTAAAGGAATCAAAAGACAAGCTTCATTTCTCCAATGAAAAGCTGGATGCCTCCAATGAAAATTTACAGTCCTTCAATGAAGAACTGATCTCCGCTAATGAAGAAATGCAAAGTACCAATGAGGAAATGCAATCCGTAAATGAAGAACTCCATACCATTAATGCAGATTACCAGCTAAAAAACAAAGAGTTACTGGAAATTAATGATGACCTGAATAACTATTTCAGAAGTAATATCAACGGGCAATTATTTATTGACAATGAGCTGCGGTTAATGAAGTTTTCACCGGGTACCGTAAAGCAGATCAACTTATTGGAAACAGACATCGGCAGGCCGCTCAGCAATATTTCTACCAATATTAAATTTGAAACCATTCTTGAGGACATTAAAAAAGTGCTGGCCGAAGGATGCGTCATAACCAAAGAAATTGAAACCAATAATGGTAAATGGTACCAGATCATGACCATGCCTTACGTACAGCAGGCAGATCATAAAAATACCGGCGCTATCATTACATTCAATGACATCACCGAGTTGAAAAAAATACAGCAGGAATTAAATGTCAGTAATAAAATGTTGGGTATAGCTATAGACTCAGCCGCAATGGGTATGTGGTCTATAGAACTTCAAAACCGTGAATTTATTCCATCCCAGCGGCTAAAAGAAATATTTGGCTTTCATCCTCATGAGCAAATGACTTATGAAGCCGCTATTGCTCAAATTGATAGTAAATACCAAATCTTAGTGACCGATGCCGTGGAGGCTAATATTAGCCGGGGCATTAAATGTGATGTGGAGTTTCCGCTGCGGGGATTTCACGATGGAAAACTTCGTTGGGTAAGGGCCAGTGGGGACCTTTCATATGATAAGGACGATAAGCCGACCTATTTTACAGGAGTATTGCATGATACTACTGTTCACAAACACGATGAAATCCGTAAAAACGACTTTATTGCTATGGTGAGCCATGAACTTAAAACCCCCCTTACCTCACTTCAAGGATATGTACAGCTATTAACTTCCAGGGCAAAAAAATTAGAAGATACGTTTAATGTGGTTAAATTGGAAAAGGCGCAAATTCAGGTAAAGAAAATGACCGCCTTAATCAACGGTTTTTTAAATGTTTCAAGCTTTGAAGCCGGGAAAATCTATTTGAATGAGCAGGCATTCGAGATGAATGCCTTGTTGAATGAAATAGTAGAAGAAGTTACGCTGATAACCGCCAGCCACAATATGGTGGTACTGCCATGTCCAACGGTATCTGTTAAAGCGGATAGGGATAAGATCGGCCAGGTGATCAACAACTTTCTAAGTAATTCGATCAAGTATTCACCTAAAGGTAAAAATATCGAAATTTCCTGCAAAGAATTGAACGGTACCGTACAGGTAAGTGTAAAGGATGAGGGAATGGGTATAAAACCAGAGGATCAGGAAAAGTTATTTGATCGTTACTACCGAATAGAAAATATGGATACCCAAGCTATTTCTGGTTTTGGTCTTGGTCTATATCTATCTGCTGAAATTATCCGGCGGCATAATGGTAATGTGTGGGTGGAGAGCGAAATGGGCAAAGGGTCAACATTTTATTTTAGTTTACCTCAATAATGAGTTTTCAATTTCAGAGTTACAAATGGTAGTCGACACAATTTTTTATTTAAACTTAATACTGGCATCATATTAGCGATAAATATTAAGCCCCTGCACTCTCCTGATTTATGAGCAAAAAAATTCTAATTATTGACGATGATCCAGACATTTTAGATTTACTTTCTTTAATATTAGTCAAGGGGGGTTATGAAGTTCGGACGTTATCTTGTGGCGAGACCGTATTTGACGATATTAAAGACTTTCAGCCAGACCTGGTATTAATGGATGTAATGCTCGCCGGTATGGATGGTCGCGCGATTTGCAAAAGTATAAAGGAAAATCATTTGACTTATTTTCTGCCCGTTATTCTGATTTCGGGGACACATGACCTTGCCAAATCTCTTGATCTGCCAGGGGGGCCGAATGATTTTGTAGCGAAACCATTCGATATCGTCTATTTACTGGAAAGGATAGCAATGCAATTAGCAGCTTGATGTTTTAAGAAACCTGATCATAATTGTGGGAATTATACAAGAACCAAACCATTTCCATGATGTTTATTCAATATTCTTTAAGATTTTGACGTGACCGCCTTGTTCATTTTACTGTAGAACCACCGTTTTGCCAGTTCGGCACTTTCCAGGTAAAGTATGATGATGAGCAGCATCCAGCCATAATAAGCTAAAGGCACTCCAGTAAAACCCGAACCATACTGCTAAGGGTGTCAAGGGTAATAATGCCACCAGTAGCAAAACGAACACAGTTGCAATCGCCAGAAATTTACCTGGTAAGCTTTTAAAGAATGGCGGTCGGGTCCTTAAAAAGGCAATATCTGGCTCGGCGGCAATGATGGACTTTGGCGCTACGACGGCAACACATTTACTAATTTCACACAGAAGTTTGTTGGCTATATAATGGAGGATAAAAAAGGCAATATTTGGATTAGTTCGGAAAGGGGAAATAGCCAAGATTGGGCACTTTCCCGGTATGACGGAAAGTCCTTATCTAATCAAGCTTGGGCACTTTTCCGTTACGATGAAAAATCCTTGTCCAATAAAAGGCATACTGAAACCGAAATAAAGTCAGAAGAAGGAATGATCTGTGGGATTTTAGAAGCTAATGATGGGAGTATTTGGTTTGGCGCTTCAGATGGGGTGTATCGTTATAGGGTTAGAAATAAATGCGTAGAGCCACTAACTTGAAGATGCAGAATTCACAATAGAATTGCATATTCTGACGGCTTTGACCACTAGATTTTGTTTATCGTGTTCAATCGTTCCGGCGATTTTTGACCATGCAAGTACTTTGGTATTCAATTATATAATTATGAATTTTTGAATTATTTATTGATCAAAAAAGCACGAAACTAGGTGGTCAATGACGCGGGATTTCCAATTTCACTACCAATCAGGGTAAATTACTTTTTAACCAGGTTGCCGGCTATGGTCGAGTTGACCGGTGTTTTAAAGACTGCATTTGGGTGAAGCGTTGACATATTTGAGCCGAATAATAAGTTGATGACCTTTTACAGTGATTCCCATTTTGCTGTTTAAAGTTGTTTTTTTATCTTGCCGGATAAAAATTGATGAGCTATCGATAAATACCAAGTGGTTTTACCCTGGCAGCTCAAACTCCTTTCCTAGCCGTCCTGGTGAGTTGTAATACCAGTGAATTGCCAAGTGAAAGATAGAATGAGTAGGTACGTACCCGACACAATTTTATATCAATAATTTATGCAGTTTATGTTCCTGGTAGTTGGGAATTAGAGATTTCGATTGACAGCTTTATGTCTAAATATAGCAAATATACAGATGATGAGCTCACAGAACTTCTGCGGTTGAAAGACCACGGGGCGTTCACTGAGATATATGATCGCTATATGGGCCTGCTTTATCTTCATGCCCTTAAAATGGTAAAAGATGAGCACGAGGCTGAAGACATTATTCATGAATTATTTATTTCGTTATGGGTGAATGCGACCGAAATGACGATTAACATAACCTTGTCTGCCTACTTGTACAGAGCTGTAAGAAATAAAGTGCTCAATGTACTTGCTCATCAAAAAATAAGGGGAACTTATTTGGAATCGCTACAAGAATATATAGATGCTGGTAACTGGAAGACGGATGAATGGGTTCGCGCCAGGGAATTAGCTTTCCAGATTGAAAAAGAAGTTGCCTTATTGCCAAAAAAAATGCGGGAAGTCTTTGAATTGAGCCGGATGGCAGGCTTATCGCACAAACAAATTTCTGAGCAGCTCAATATTTCTGACAAAACAGTGAAAAAGCAGATTAATAATGCGCTAAAAATACTCCGCCTAAAAATAAATATGCTTTTTACCCTCCTTCTTTAAATAATAAGGGTCAACGTCGTTATTTTTTCAAAGTTTGTCCTTTGAGGTGCCAAATAAGGACATTCTTTTGCTCTCAACTGAATTTTATTTGAGAAATATGCTGTTTTGTAAGATATTTTTAAAATAAATCTACTACCAGAGCCGTGTTCACCTGTAGTGTAGTTATAAGAACGGTAATTCCCCTTAAAAACTATGGATACCAGCAAAGCACAGGAATTAATTGATAAATATCGGAAAGGTACATTAAGTGCCGAAGAGGAAGCCCTGTTTGAAGGATGGTATTTGAAATTAACAGCCGAAGAACAGGTAAGCATTTCACAAAAGCATTTGGCGCAAAAAAAGAAGGCTATCTGGAAGAACTTACAAGTTAGCAACGGCTCGGCCAAAATGGTCAAATTTAGGGTGCTGGCACAAATAGCTGCCGCTGCTATTGTTATATTAGCTGTTGGTATAATATATTTCTATCACAAAGGTACTGCTGAACAAGCCACAAACCACATTGTTAAAAATGATATTAGTCCCGGTGGTAATAAAGCATACTTGACGCTGGCAAATGGGAAAACGATTGTATTAAACACTACTGCCAACGGCCAAATTGCGAACCAGGCCGGTACCAGTGTTACAAAAACAGCCGGCAGTCAATTGGTTTATACGATTACTGAAAAATCGGTAGCAAGTAATCCTGCAGAATTAAACACGATCACTACGCCGCATGGCGGCCAGTGGCAGCTGCTTTTGCCCGATGGTACTAAAGTTTGGTTAAATGCTGCCTCGTCATTAACCTATCCTGTTTCTTTTGCAGCATTGACAAATCGCCGGGTGGAACTAAGCGGCGAGGCTTACTTTGAAGTAGCTAAAGATAAAGCACATCCTTTTATTGTTCATGCGATTAAACAGGATGTAGAAGTTTTAGGTACACATTTTAACATTAACGCTTACGCGGACGAACAATACACTAAAACCACGTTATTGGAGGGCTCTGTACATGTTAAACCTACAACGGCTTCCACAATAAATGGACCAAACAGCCTTGCCTGGCAAGCGCTTAAACCGGGCCAGCAATCTGCATTAAGTAACGGCAACATTAAAATCACACTAGCCAACACTGAAGCTGCCATCGCCTGGAAAAATGCCATGTTTTATTTTGAAGATGACAACCTTGAAAGTATTATGAAAAGAGTTGCCAGGTGGTATGATGTTAATATAATATATCATAACAATCAGGTAAAGCAGGAATTATTCAGCGGTAGGGTATCCCGGGCACAAAATGTGAGCGAGGTGCTTAAAATGTTGACGCTTACCGGTGCTGCACAATTTAAAATAGAAGGGAGGAATATTATCGTAACAAATTAACTTATCCCCAATCTCTTGGCTATCAAAAAACAAACCCCGATTGGAGCCGGGGCTTGTAATTCGATATGGCCGTTTCAATTAATCTTGCGAACTATTACTAACAACCACACAACAAATGTATAACATTTATGAAAGAATTTTATGCGTTCCGCCAGGGCGTTTAAAAAAAGCACTGCTTGTAATGAGATTCATCCTATTTTTAATCATGGTCACTGTACTGCAAGTTAGCGCAAAAAGTTACGCCCAGCAGGTAACAATGAACATGAAAAATGTTTCGATCGATCAAGTGTTTAAGGAGATCATGGCTCAAACGGGCTATAATGTATTATGGCAGCCCGACAAACTTAAGAGCGAAAGGCACGTAACCGTAAACTTTAAAAATGCAAAGATCGAAACGGTGCTTGATCAGGTACTTAAAGGTCAGCCGTTTGGTTACACCATTACTAATAAAACAATTATTATAAGATCAAACGAAAATCATGCCGATGGTAATGCCACAGATTTAAATGGAACTCCCTTAAAAAAAATTAATATACAGGGGCGCGTTACAGACGAAAACGGAGCGCCACTGCCGGGAGTTACTGTAAAACTAAAAAATGAAGCGGCCGTTACTGCCACTGATAAATCAGGCGAATTTGCATTCAAGCAAATTGACGCCGGTGATGTACTTCTGATATCGTTCGTCGGTTACAACCCCGTTGAATTAAATGTAACAGCAGACCTCAGTAATATTAAACTGACTGTTTTAAATAAAAAATTGGAGGAGGTAATGGTCAATACCGGTTATCAGACATTGCCACTAGAGCGTGTAACCGGGTCATTTTCGGTTGTATCGGAAAAAACGCTGAACGAACGTTTAGAAACTAACCTGCTCGACAGGCTGGAAGGAACGGTACCCGGACTATATATGTTTAACGGAAACATTACCATACGGGGCCTGTCTACAATTTATGGGAACCAGGCGCCATTGTATGTAGTTGATGGATTTCCTTAC
>JAQBOV010000055.1 GCA_028287895.1 Mucilaginibacter sp.
CAAGCCGGGAAGAAGGGTTTTGCAATGCATTGGTAGAGGCAGCCTATTGCCAAAGGCCAATTATCACCAGTGATATTCCCGGCCCCGGATCGCTCGACATTCCGCATACTTATAAATTCGCTTCGGAGAATGTCGCCGAATTGGAAAATGCGATGATATCGCTTATATCCTTAACCGCCGATCAGCAAAAGCAGATAACAGCTGAACAAAAATCTTACGTGGAAAAAACTTTTGACCTGGACTCATGGGCTAATCAAATTTCTGGCTTGTATAAAACCATAGATAAGAATCCTAACAGTATTAAGCAAAGCGCAGGGGGAGGTATGATCAAGGCATATGCTTAATGCTTTTAACCCCTGTTCAATATTAACGTCTAATACAAAAAATCGTTGCAATAAGCCCGGAACGATTTTTTTATAAAACCTTCCGGGTTCCGACGTTATATCTCTGATTTGGATGTATATAAAAGACTTTGTCATACGCCCTGGCGATGTTATCGCTTCAATCTCTTTTTTTGTCTACTTTTGCATCCGGAAAATCAATCTGTATAAAAAGAAATATTCTTTGATATTCGTAATATTACATAAAATTGGTACGAGTACGCTAAAATGGAAAAAGACGCAAAAATATATATTGCAGGACATCGTGGCATGGTCGGTTCAGCCATACACCGCAAACTGGACAAAGAGGGTTATACCCATATAATTACCCGTCTTTCGGCAGAGCTCGACTTGCGTAATCAACAGGATGTTGCCGGATTTTTTGAGCAGGAAAAGCCTGACTATGTGTTTTTGGCTGCAGCTAAAGTGGGTGGTATTGTAGCTAACAATACTTACCGTGCCGAGTTTTTATATGAAAACCTGCAGATACAGAATAATGTCATTCATTCGTCTTATTTGAATGGTGTAAAAAAGCTGATGTTCTTAGGCTCAAGCTGCATTTACCCCAAAATGGCCCCGCAGCCATTAAAAGAAGAATATCTTCTTACCGGTTTGCTGGAGCCCACTAACGAACCTTATGCTATAGCTAAAATAGCAGGCATCAAAATGTGTGATGCCTACCGTGCGCAATATGGATGCAATTATATATCGGTAATGCCAACCAACCTTTACGGGTATAATGACAATTATCATCCGGAGAACTCTCACGTTTTACCCGCGCTGATACGCCGTTTTCATGAGGCCCGGGTACAAAACTTACCTGATGTAACCATTTGGGGAACAGGGTCGCCAAAACGGGAGTTTTTATTTGCTGACGACCTGGCTGAAGCCTGTTACTACTTAATGCAAAATTATAGCCAGGACGGCCTGGTTAATATCGGCACGGGCGAAGATATCTCTATCAAAGATCTGGCTATATTAATAAAAGGTATTATTGGCTATGAAGGTGAGATTAAGTTTGACAGTTCAAAACCCGATGGTACACCACGCAAACTGATGGATGTCTCAAAGTTACACAGCAAAGGATGGAAGCATAAAGTTGATCTCGCCGATGGAATAAAATTAGCTTACCGGGATTTTTTATCACATCAGGCTAAACCGATTTCGAATTGATCCGGCGGTTGAAAAACGGAATAAAGTATTACCTATGAATATCAAATTAACGCCGCTTGAGGGTTGTGTAATAATTGAACCAGCAATATTTGGCGATGAACGTGGCTTTTTTTTCGAAAGCTTTAATCAAAAGAAATTTCTGGATCTAACCGGGCATAATACGGTATTTGTGCAGGATAACCAATCCTATTCAACAAAGGGCGTACTCCGGGGGCTTCACCTGCAAAAAGGCGCATCAGCGCAAGCCAAATTAGTGAGAGTAGTAAAAGGTGAGGTCCTGGATATTGCAGTTGATTTAAGGACAGGTTCAAAAACTTATGGGAAGCATTTTGGAGCAAGGCTATCGGAAAGCAATAATCTGCAATTGTTTATCCCGAGAGGTTTTGCTCATGGTTTCGTGGTATTAAGTGATGATGCCATATTTCAATATAAATGTGATAATTACTATGATAAGGCTGCTGAAGGGGGCATTCATTATGCCGATCCGGGCCTGGCTATTGACTGGATATTGCCCCCGGATCAACTAATAGTGTCCTCGAAAGATGTGGAATTGCCCTATATGGATGGCACGGGCGAGTTAGGCTTTTAAATATTAATAAATGAACAATATTGTAGTTTTTGGGGCCTCAGGCCAATTGGGCCAATGTTTAAAACGTACTGCCGACGCACAGGGAATGACGGCAATTTATTTCCCGGCGGAAAGTGAAGCCGATATTTTAAATAAGGATGCGCTAAAGCAGATATTTGATACTTATCAGCCGGCCTGGTGCATTAATTGCGCTGCCTATACCGCTGTAGATAAGGCCGAGGATAATATAGACCTGGCAAGAAAAATAAATAAAACAGGTACTGAGAATTTAAGTACTTTTTGTTTGGAATATAATACGGTTCTGATCCATACGTCAACCGATTTTGTTTTTAAAGGCGACAAAGCCGCACCCCTTAATGAAAGCGATGTGGCAGAACCGGTAAATGTTTACGGTCTGACCAAACTGGAAGGCGAGCTGGCAGTAACAAAAACCCTGGAAAAATATTATATTTTACGTACCAGCTGGTTATATTCCGAGTATGGCAACAATTTTGTTAAAACGATGCTTAAGTTGGGTAGTGAGAGAGATGAGCTAAAAATTATTGCTGATCAGATCGGAACACCGACCTATGCGATGGATCTTGCCCGTTGTATCTTACAGATCATATCTGCTAAAGATAAAGCTTATGGGACTTACCATTTTAGTAACGAGGGTGTGGCATCATGGTATGATTTTGCAAAGGCTATCTTTGATATTTCGGCGGCAAAAGTAAAAGTGTTGCCTATTAAAACATCCGAATATCCGTTACCGGCGGTACGGCCGGCGTATTCAGTGATGGATAAGACAAAAATCAAACAAACATTTGGTATTGAAATCCCATATTGGCGTGATAGTTTGATCACTTGTATCAGTAAACTTTAATCTACTCTATGAAAGGTATTATTTTGGCGGGCGGCTCAGGAACGAGGCTTTTCCCAATCACAAAAGCGATCAGCAAACAACTGATGCCTATATACGATAAGCCCATGATATACTACCCGTTGTCAGTATTGATGATGGCTGATATCCGCGAAATACTGATCATTACCACACCTGAAGATAGCGAAAGCTTTAAAAGGCTTTTGGGCGATGGAGGTGACGTGGGTTGCCGTTTTGAATATGCCGTACAGGCTGTCCCTAATGGTCTGGCCCAGGCTTTCGTAATAGGCGAGGAGTTTATAGGCAAGGATAAAGTTGCGCTGATATTAGGCGACAATATTTTTTATGGCACCGGTTTTGGCGCGCTGATAAAAGAATTTAATAAGGTGGACGGCGCTGCAATATTCGCCTATAAAGTGTCAGACCCGGAACGATATGGGGTAGTAGAGTTTGATAGTGAATACAGAGCACTATCCATTGAGGAAAAACCATTGAAGCCTAAATCGCAATACGCCGTACCCGGTTTATACTTTTATGATAATGAAGTAGTGCATATTGCAAAAAATATAGAACCATCGGTACGCGGCGAATATGAGATCACCGATGTGAATAGGGTATATCTCGAAAACAAGAGGCTATATGTAGGGGTAATGGACCGCGGCACTGCCTGGCTGGATACAGGTACCTTTGACTCGCTAAGTGATGCAACCGAATTTGTAAGGGTAATTGAAAAGCGGCAGGATACCAAAATCGGGTGTATTGAAGAAGTAGCTTTTCGTCATGGGTTTATTGACAAAAACCAGCTAAGCGCTCTTGCGGATAAATATATTAAAAGCGGGTATGGGATGTATCTGAAAAACCTGCTTCAATAACGGAATACCGATCTGAACTCAAAGACGACTGCAATCGATGCTTCGCGGGCGTTTTAATTCTTACTATCCGCTATACACTGGTTTCAAGTTTAAGCGGCGGATAGAAACGGATGATGGTGAACGCTATTGGCAATTCTCGGATACATACCCTTGCGGGAGGGCAACCCAATCTTCGAATAACGCATCCGGTTGATGCCTGATTATGGCTTATACTCCGAGACTTTATATATCTGGTGTTATCTCCTATTTACCAATCTTTTAAATTATTGGCGTATATCTTTTATGTTCAAATAGTAGCGGCGTTCTTACCGGCCACCAGAACTGCTTAGGCTGTCAATGCCAGGCGTCACTTATTATTTTGAATATATTGCTTGTATATTTTCTCTGCCGTATGGTAAAACTTATTTACCCGCTGAGCTAATATCCCAATTGATTCCTGGTCGGGATCAAATACGCTGTTGTATCTTGACTGTGAATAAGAATTTTGCAATAGCGTAAATATTTGAGTTCCCTCTATCGTATCAAGGTCAAACACGTTTTTTAGGTCATCGGAAAATAGCAGGGTTAACCTTAATAGTCTTGATAGGTTATGCATTTGCACCCGGTAACCTATAATTGCCTGGATCATTGCTTTTAATACACTTTCAACCGATTGGTGCAAAAGAAAGGCAGCAAGCCTGGAATTGTTACCGGCGCTATATAATTCCGCACCTTTCAAAAACTCTTTGCCTTGTACTCCCCATCTTTCCCAATTAAATTTTGCTCTTTCTACCAAGGTTTCATTGGCTATTTCCTGATGCTCCGGCAGTATCAATTCTGATGATTGATATACTACAACGCCCTTATCCATAACAGTAGCCCAAAAACGCCTGCCCATATTAAGCGCTTCTTTTGCACTGTTTGCTTTATGAACAATCGCATGTACGTTGCCAAGGTACTGGCAATTGTCTTCGATCTTATTACTGATTTCATGCTCGGGTGTTCTTTCTTCCTCATCAATCAGGATTAGTAAGTAAAATGTAAACGGTTTGGGATGCGTGCTTAAATGGACAATCATTTGTACAAACGAAAACCGTTTTAAAATCAAGTTTTTCAACTCTTCTAGAGCTAACTTTTCCGCTGCCGACGGGTTAGGGGCTATCTTTCTTATTTCAATTGGATACTGTGCCTGTTCCGTTACTTCTATCTCTTTCCCGGTCTTTTTAAGTTGTGGTCGTTCCGATTCCCTTTGATGGATCAGCCAGGCTGCCGAATACAGTTTAAGCAGGTTT
Organism: Mucilaginibacter sp.; assembly: GCA_028287895.1. Classification (GTDB taxonomy): domain Bacteria; phylum Bacteroidota; class Bacteroidia; order Sphingobacteriales; family Sphingobacteriaceae; genus Mucilaginibacter. Next base: position 5,145 of record JAQBOV010000055.1, read on the forward strand.
TCATAAACCGTAATCATGTCCTTTGCATTCAGCCCCTCAAAATCTGCCTTATTATATAAAGCCGAATGCAGCCATTCATGAAGTAGATCCCGGTATTGTTGCGGGCTGATATTTTTAAACACTTTTTTTACTGCCTTGTAAGGTTCAAGCAGTTCTTTATGGGATAGGTTATTAGGAAAATATGCCCATTTCTGTTTTTCCACCTGTAACTGCTCATCCGTTATCTTTTCCCGGCGGTATGAATAATTTTGGTAATGGCAATATAAAAGATATACTGCCTCCAGCAATTTCAGATTCATATCATAATCAAAAAGCAAAGTTCCGGGACCATGCCGTTCATTGTCGTAATGCTTATCATTGATTACATAATACCGCCACTTTTTTAATTGCTTTCCGTGCCCTTTGACTGAGTCACAACTAAAAAAATCAGCCACCACTGACAATGGATCCATCATTTCAGTATGGCTCAATGTTTTTGGATAATGTTCCCAAGGTGCATAGGTTCCGAAATCCATAATATTTGATTTATGCCGGCCTGTATTAACCGGCATAACAAAATAAATCCACAAATTTGTCGTAACGAACCATAGTCAGTTGTACTTTACAATTAAAGAGTTGTTTGTTACCTTTACGTTTTAACAATACATTTGACCTATGGCAGAAACCTTACACATTGGAAGAAAAATCAGCCGCATAAGAGAGTTACGCGGCATTAAACAAGAGGCGTTGGCCGCCGAGTTAGGCATTAGTCAGCAGGCTGTTTCGAAGATTGAGCAGAGTGAAAAAATTGAAGATGAAGTGTTGGAAAGAGTTTCGCAAGCTCTTGGTGTAACTTCTGATGCAGTTAAAAAATTCAATGAAGAAGCGGCTATTAACTACTTCAATACGTTTAATGATAGCACAATTAGTGATTCCTCTTTTAATAATTTCCATTGTACATTTAACCCTATTGATAAAATAGTGGAATTGTACAATGAAAAAGTGGAGTTACTTGAACGCCTATTAAAAAGTGAGCAAGAAAAAGTCGAACTGCTTAAACAAAACAAAAGCTAACCAATCATTTGCTCTTACTATCTGAACTTTTTAGTCAGGCCTGATCCATCGTCTTTTTGATTTGCTGGCTTAATCGTTCTGGTAAATACCCGCATTGATAAAAGATGCCGTTAATGAGTTCGGTAGGATCTCTGTTGTATAGACGCAGGCCGCGACAATAAATTAGCCATTCGACAAAAAAATCAAAGGCGGCAATCGATTTATTTTCAGTCTTTTTATGTTGTTATTGATATTGAAATCATTGGAGAGGTACTTCTTCAAGGATAGTATCAATCAGTAGGGGATTATCTGCCATCAGCCACTTAACCTCTTTATCTTTCCTAAACCAGGTGAGTTGCCGCTTGGCAAAGCGCCTGGTGTTTTGTTTGATAAGTTCAGTAGCAGCGTTTAAATCGGTTTTACCATCAAAATAATCGAATAGTTCACTGTACCCTACCGTATTTAGCGCGTTGAGGTGCCGGTATGGCAAAAGTGATACGGCTTCTTCTACGAGTCCCTGTTCTATCATGTCATCAACGCGCTGATTGATGCGCTGATATAGGAACGCTCTGGGCAAATCCAGTCCTATTTTTATGCAATGAAAGGGCCGTTTGTTCGTTACCGCTTTGCGGTAGGATGAAAAGGGTTTACCGGTGGTTTCAAACACCTCCAATGCCCTGATGAGCCGTTGCGGATTGTTAAGATCGACCTGGTTGTAATACTCAAGGTCGGCAGTTTTAAGCCGGTGCTGTAAGAACCCTATGCCTTTTTCTGCAAACTCCTGGTTGAGGAGTATCCTTATGGCTGGATCTGCAACAGGCAGATCGTCAAAGCCTTTGGTTATTGCTTGTATGAACAGCCCCGAACCACCAGCTACAATTACCTTATCATGGGTTTTAAAAAGCTCATCAAGTAATTGCAGGCTTTGCTTTTCAAAATCACCAACGGTAAAGTTTTCAGCTATAGAGTGTGAATTAATAAAGTGATGTTTTGCGGCCGCCAGTTCTTCATCAGTTGGTTTCGCTGTACCGATGGACATTTCGCGGTAAAACTGCCGCGAATCTGCTGAAATTATTTCTGTTTTTAGCTGCTGCGCCAACTCAATGGCTATGACGGTTTTGCCAACTGCGGTGGGGCCTTCTATTACAATTAGCGTTTTTGTTTGCTGCTCGTGATTCATAGCTCATGGTAAAGCATTATCAAATAAAATTCTATGAACAAACGAACCACTACCTATAAGCTGAAATTAATAATCGTCACCATGGAGCGGGTGGCTTTCATCTTCAAATCCTTCATTATCTGAAAACTCATTGCCAAATTCATCTTCCTCTTCTCCTTCTTCAGTCCCCAGAATGTCTTCGCTTTCTACTTCGTCCTCTGTATCGAGCACCTCCGAGAAACCTTCTTCGGCGTCTTCAGGACTAAACTCCATCTCATTCAGAAAATCAAAATCTTCACTGGCAGGAGGCAATATCGTAGGGTTAAATGCATTGCCAAATTGTTTTGGTGCTTCTCCCGTTGATTTAATAATGGCGGGATATACCGTTCCCGGGGTCTCCTCCAGAATGATCTTCAATAACTCGACATGAAAGTCAAAAGGACGGTCAAAATTGAAGGTATAATAAAATTTTTGATGAGGGTCATCTATACGGTTGCTCAACTTTACTTTGTCCATCAATGCCACGCCACGGTCAATCCTTCTTTGATTGGGTAAGTAAGTAATTTCCTCACCCTTGATCCATTGATCATTGCTGATATAAAAAGAGGAAGGAAATTCGCAATTATAACCGGTTGACTGATGTATCGCGCGATGAAGGTCCTCAAAGGTCTGATTGGATTTAACGTCAATTTCCCTTGTCACATCATCGTAATCTTCAAAAGTAACCTTGAATCTGTATAGTGCCATTGTATATTTAGTAATTTACAAATTTAATGTTTTAATTTAAAAAGTGTTTGCCACAACTTTTAAGCCAATTTCTGATCCCTTGCGTATGGTAAAGTCAAGTGCAGCTTGCCTCGAGTTCGGAATTTCGCCTTCCAGGATAGCCTCACGTATCTGATTTTTAATAATACCTACTTCACGCCCTTCTTTTATACCGAAAAGGTGCATAATATCCAGCCCTGTAACAGGCGGCTGCCAGTTGCGTATTTTATCTCTTTGTTCAACATCTTTTAATTTTTGCAGAACCAGCTCAAAATTTTTCCGGTATTTTTTTACTTTATATTCATTTTTTGTGGTAATGTCTGCTTTACACAACAGCATTAGTGCTTCAATGTCGTCATTTGCTTCAAACAGCAATCTGCGTACTGCTGAATCAGTAACCACATCCTGCGCCAGAACTATAGGACGTAAATGAAGCTGCACTAATTTTTGCACCAGTCTCATTTTTTCGTTCAGCGGTAATTTAAGTTCAGCGAATATTTTTGGTACCATTCGCGCGCCTTTGTCCTCATGCCCATGAAAGGTCCAGCCATGCCCGGCTTCAAAACGTTTGGTTGCCGGCTTGGCAATGTCGTGTAAAATCGCCGCCCAGCGTAACCAAAGGTCATCGGTTGTAGCAGCAATATTATCCAATACCTGTAAAGTGTGGTAAAAATTATCCTTATGTCCTTTGCCGTCAATATACTCCACACCATATAAATTAGCCATCAGCGGAAATATTTTATGGAGCAGACCGGTATCAAACAAATAGATAAAACCAATAGATGGTTTGGGTGACAGGATGATCTTATTTAATTCCTCAGTGATCCGCTCCTGGGATATAATGGCAATGCGTCCGGTATTTTGCTTTATTGCTTCCAGAGCCACCTGATCTATCGTAAAATTAAGCTGGGATGCAAAGCGGATAGCCCGTAGCATGCGTAAGGGATCATCCGAAAATGTTCGGGCCGGCTCGAGCGGTGTTCTGATCAGTTGTTGCTTCAGGTCCCGAACCCCATCAAAGGGGTCGATCAGTTCACCAAACTGAGCAGGGTGTAAGGCTAATGCAAGGGCATTTATGGTGAAGTCGCGGCGCCTCTGATCGTCTTCAAGCGTGCCATCCTCCACGATAGGTTTACGCGAATCTGCACGGTATGATTCTTTGCGTGCCCCGACAAATTCAACTTCTATATCTTTGTACCTAAGCATGGCTGTGCCGAAGTTTTTAAAAACAGAAAGTTTTACCTTCAGCTTTTTGGCAACATGCTCTGCAAATGAAATCCCGTTACCAACCACTGCAATATCTATATCCTTCGATGGCCGGTTCAACAAAAGGTCCCGCACAAAACCGCCGATAACGTAAGCCTGCACGTTTTGTTCGGCAGCAGCGCCGGTAATGACCGAAAATAGCGGATGTTGCAGGTGCTGTTTCATATTAAACTATGCTTTGCTGTAACCAAGCATAAAACTAAAAGTTAAACAAAAATCGTAATTAGTAAGCCTAAAACCATAAGCAAAATTAACGGCGGATAAATTCAAAGCGGCCGTCAGGCTGAAGACGCATAATGGTTGATGGTTTTTTCCTCTCCGTATCGTGCTGCTCCAGGTTTACGACATAATCAACCCCCTCAATAATTTCCGGCTCTATTTGTCCGAAATTTTGTGGGGATGGCCTGCCGCTTGTGTTAGCCGACGTGGATACTAATGGCTTACGGAGCCTTTGTATCAGTTGCTGGCAGAAGTCGTGTTTTACTATCCGCACCCCTAAGCTGCCGTCAGCACCAATTAGTGCCGGTGAAACATTTTTAGCGCCCGGCATAATAAGCGTCAGGGGGTTTTCAGCGAATTCAATCAGATCATAAGCTATGGGAGGCACCTCTTGAATATAGCTTTCCAGTTTATTATCGGTATCCAACAGAATGATCATACTTTTAGCTTCATCGCGCCTTTTAAGCTGATATATTTTTTTTACAGCTTCACTATTGGCGGCATCACAGCCAATGCCCCAAATAGTATCCGTAGGATAGAGGATGATCCCGCCTTCCTGTACTACTTTTAAGGCTTTGGCAACTTCGTCTTTAAGCATAGTTTAAATAAGAGCTTAGCGCGTTAATAATTTCCAGCTGGTCTATTAGCTGCATACATTTGGGAATGCCATATAGTTTGCAGGTATTTCTTACACAGGGTTCGCATTCCAGCTTACCCGCACGCAGTATGGTTAAAAACTGTTTATTATACGGTGCAGTGTTCTGCTCATTCCCGGCTCCAAATAACACGATGGCCGGTACGCCTATGGCATTGGCCAAATGTGCAGGCCCTGAATCGGTGGTTAGTACAGCTTTTGCCGAAGCCATTAAACTGCATAATCCTTCAAGGCTTGTTTTGCCGGCATAGTTTTCAAGCCGGTTATTATTTGCTGCGCCAGTTAACAACTCATCAACATAGTTTTTTTCTTTCGTGGACCCGACTACAATAAACTTAGCAGTTTTAAAGGTATTGGTAAGCGTGTCAATAAGCTGCTTCCCCTTATCAAGAGGCATTCTTCTGGAGATCGCCTCCGAATTAAAGTTTACTATTACCAGGTCATCGTGCCGGCGGGTTCCTTTGACCTCAAGTTTAACCGATCTTTCAGTGATCTTTTTGCCCGAAAATTGCTCAAGCAAGGATATATATTCATCGGTACGCTGAACGTTGCCCGGCTTTTTATAACTGCTGCTTAGTAAAAAGAACCGTCCTTCTTTTCCAAAACCGACCCGCTTTTTAGCCCCGGTTGCCCAGCCCATTACGGCTGATGAAAGTGAATTGGGCAGACAGAAGAACAGATCGTATTTTTCCGGTCGCAATGTTTTCCCAAACCGGTAAACCCCGTTTAATCCTTTATATTCCTGTTTTGAAAACGAATGGATTTTGCCCAGGGTCGGTATGAAGGCCGTTATGCCGCTTAACTCTTTCTTGATGATAACATCAATCCGGGCCTGCGGATAAAGCTGCCTGACCGCTTTAACGAAGGCTGTGCTCATCACCGCATCGCCGAGCCAGTTGGGCAGCCTCACCAGTATTTTCATATCTAATTACACTGCTACACTATTTTCCCGTAGTGCATCATTTAACGATGTTTTTTTATCAGTTGATTCCTTACGCTTGCCGATTATTAAAGCACACGGCACCTGGAAATCCCCTGCAGGGAATGTTTTGGTATACGAGCCGGGAATTACCACGGAGCGTTCAGGCACGAAACCTTTATACTCCCTGCGGTCTTCGGTAGTAACGTCAATTATTTTAGTGGAAGCGGTAAGGACCACATTAGCACCTAAAACTACCTCTTTTTCTAAATGAACACCCTCTACCACGATCGCCCTTGATCCCAGAAAACAGTTGTCTTCAATGATAACTGGCGAAGCCTGTACAGGTTCAAGCACGCCCCCGATACCAACCCCGCCGCTTAAATGGCAATGCTTGCCTATCTGCGCGCATGAGCCGACCGTAGCCCAGGTATCCACCATCGTGCCTTCATCCACATAAGCGCCGATATTTACATATGATGGCATCATGATCACTCCTTTTGCCAGGTAGGCACCATAGCGGGCAATAGCATGCGGAACTACCCGAACGCCGGTTTTCTTGTAATCGGTTTTGAGCTTCATTTTATCGTTAAAAACAAACGGGCCGACTTTAATTTCCTCCATTTGCCTGATAGGGAAATAAAGGATCACGGCTTTTTTTATCCAGTCGTGCGTATGCCAGCGGTTGCCTATTGGTTCAGCTACCCTTAATTCGCCTTTGTCAAGGCCTTGTATAACACTTTCAATAGCAGTAGTGTATTCATGATTGCTTAGCAGGTTACGGTCTTCCCAAACCTCTTCAATCAGCTTTTTTAGATTTTGCATCGGTAAATTAAACTTTTGACAAATTAAAGGATTTTAAGGGGATTTTGCTTAATGCATTATGAATGTAAATAAAAAGGGGGAGAATAATTGTTATGGCGATGCTTAGCGAAGTTTGTAACTTTGGAATAATTATTTTTTGCCATAAGTAGCATAAAAACATTTTTTAGAAATGCCTGGAAAAGAAAAATTAAGAATAGACAAATACCTGTGGGCAATAAGAATATTTAAAACACGTTCATTGGCAACTGAAGCGTGCAAAGCCGGAAGGGTAAAGCTTAGCGGACAAAACATAAAGCCATCGCATGAGGTAAAGATTGGTGAGACTTACCAGGTTTCAAAAGGGATAGAACGAAAGGTAATCAGAGTATCCGGCCTTTTGGAAAACAGGGTGGATGCAAAAACTGCTGCCGGCTTTTATGTTGACGAAACCCCTGTTGAACAAACCCATGGATTTAAGTCGGTGTTTCAGGCACCATTACTCAAACGTGACCGGGGAACCGGGCGTCCTACTAAACGGGACAGAAGGGAAATTGACGATATGAAGGACAATTTTTTTGATAGAGAAAAAGACTCAGACGTTCATAAAAGCAATACCGATTAACGAAGCATATAGTGTTCTGCTTTAGGGGTAATTGCGCCAGCTATTAAACAATGCTTGGCATTTGAGCAAAAAATTATACTTTTGACCTTGGCATCATTATGAGATTGGCCCCTAATTTAAATTTTCTATGAAAAAAAATATCTACCAGAATATTTTTTTGTATTTGACAGTCATATTTTGTTTATCTTCTTGTGTTAATCAAAAGCAAATAGCTTATTTCCAGAAGGGGATTAATCAATCCGATACAATCCAGGTTGCCAAGGCATATATTCCCAAAATACAGTCAGTAGACATATTATCTATTAATATCGGCTCACTCAATCCAGCTGCAAGCAGTTTCTTTAATCCGTATTCAACCACACCGGCTGGCATTGACTTCACTGATGCAACATCATTGGCAAATGGTACAACGCCTATGCCAACTCTTTCTCAATCAGCCTCACCAGGCTTTTTGGTCGCTGCGGATGGTTCAATAGAATTACCCCTGTTAGGCAATATTAAGTTAGCTGGCCTTACCACATCAGAAGCAAGAGATACAATCAAGAATCGTTTAAAGCATTTTTTGAAAGAGCCAACAGTTAATGTACGAGTTATGAATTATAAAATATCCGTAATGGGTGAAGTAGCCAAGCCTTCTGTTTATGTCATTCCGAATGAAAAAATTACTTTACCCGAAGCAATAAGTATGGCCGGGGATCTAACTATTTTTGGTAAGCGCGATAATGTGCTTATTATCCGGGATGTGGATGGGAAAAAGGAATTTGGAAGAATAAACCTTAATAGCAGGGAAATATATAATTCGCCGTATTATTATTTGCATGATAACGATATTGTATATGTAGAACCGGGAAAAGGAAAGTCTGCGCAATCAGATCGAATATACCAGATTCTTCCCGTATTGCTAAGCGCTTTATCCCTTATAACAATTATAGTAACCTATTCTCACGTAAAAATTTAATACTATTTTAATTCTATTATATAATTTAGAAAATGAGTTCTAATGACTATTCAACAGATAATGTCGAAAATGACTACGATTTAAGTCTTCTTGAAATACTAATAACGTATTTAAGAAACTGGAGATGGTATCTTTTATCGATATTTATTTGTCTGGGGTTGGCTTTTGGTTACTTAAAGCTTTCAACGCCACTATATAAAATAAGGACTGATTTATTAATAAAGGATGATAAAGAAAATATGGGCGGGCAAAACGATTTGCTTAAAAGCCTGGATTTGTTTTCTTCTGCAAAGATAATTGATAATGAAGTACAAATACTTAAGTCAAATACAATTATAGAAAAAGTCATTAAAGATTTAAATATACAAACCCAATATTTTGACACAGAAGGAGTAAAGGCAAAAGAATTGTATAATAATATTCCTTTTGAAGTTGACTTGATAAGCCCGTCTTCGATTGCTTTCAGTACTACTTTAAAATTTCAATTTAATGATAATAATCAGGTTTCAGTAAATGGAAGAAGTTTTAAACTGGATACTATTTTGAATACGGAAGCCGGACTGGTGCTTCTGAAAAAAAAGAATACGGAATCGAAACAATATTATAAAAAGGAAATACATGTTAGGTTTAAAGATATAGATGACCTTTTATTGCGGTATAGTCTAGATTTAAAAATTGATCCGATAAGTAAGCAAGGTACAGTGCTTATCATTACCCTTCAAGATGCAATTCCCAAACGCGGGGAAGATTTTTTAAATACTTTAATTAACGAATATAATCACGCAGCTATCGAAGATAAAAACAAAGTTACCTCTACAACTTTATTTTTCATCACAGATCGTATAAAAAAGCTATCTGAAGAACTTGGTTCTGTTGAAAAGAATGTTGAACAATATAAATCAAGTAACAGAATAACTGATATAAGTTCTCAATCCCAATTATTTCTTGAGAGCGTCAAAGATAATGACGTTGAATTGAATAAAGTGCAGATACAGCTGAATGTATTGCAAAATCTGGAAAAATCTCTTAATAGTTCCCAGGAACCAATTAGGATTCCTTCTATGATGGGTATTGAAGACCCAACAGTATTGGGGCAAGTGTCCAAATTGGCGGAGGCTGAACTTAAAAAGGAAAGTTTGTTACAAACTACTACCGAAAGTAACCCACTTGTGAGGTCTTATACCGACCAAATAAATTTATTAAAGCAGTCAATCAGCTCATCAGTGCAAAATTTAAAAAGAGGATTGCAAATAACTCAGGAACATCTGCAATCGCAAAATAGTCGATTCGAGTCTACTATTCAACGGGTTCCCTCAAAGGAAAGGGGATTGTTGGATGTAATGCGGCAACAGGAAATTAAAAATGGTTTGTTTACATATTTACTTCAAAAACGTGAAGAAACCGCAATGTCTTTAGCGTCGGCCGTATCTGACAGTCGTACAATTGATTATGCTAAAAGCAGTAAATATCCTGTAAAACCGATTAATTGGGTTATATACTTGATTTTCCTTTTGGCTGCCTTGGCTATTCCAACAACTATTATTTACATAAGGCGTTTGTTAAACTATAAAATTTTAAGGCGCGCGGATATAACAAAAGTTACTGATGCACCCATTCTTGCTGAAATATCACATTCTCAGGATCCAGGCAATCTACCTGTAACTGATAATCCACGTTCAATGGTTGCAGAACAAATTAGGGTTTTACGTACTAACCTTCAGTTTATTATTCCTGATGAAAGTCAAAAAGTGATTCTTTTTACCTCCACTATTAGTGGTGAGGGTAAATCCTTTATTTCCTTGAATCTTGGAGCCAGCTTAGCTACCACAGGTAAAAAGGTAATAATTTTAGAATTAGATTTACGTAAACCTAAATTGCACGGAAGCCTTAATATTGAAAATTCATTCGGACTGTCTAATTATTTAATTGGAAAGGCAGATACAAAAGATATTATTAAGAAAATTGAGATACAAGAGAATTATTTCATCATTCCCAGTGGGCCAATTCCGCCTAACCCGGCCGAATTGATTGCGAATGGCAAAATAAGTGAGCTTATTGAATTACTTAAAAAGGATTTTGATTACATTATTTTAGATGCTCCTCCTATTGGAGTTGTTACTGACGCTCAAATCTTAAGCTCTTGTGCCAACACAACATTATTCATAGTAAGACATAATTATACTATTAAAAATCATATTCATGCTATTGATGAATATTATAGAACTGAAAAATTTAAAAATCTGAAAATAATATTAAATTCGGTGGACTTGCAAATTGGTTATGGGTCGAGTTATGGTTACGGTTATGGTTACGGCTACTACAGTGAAGAGAAATCTTCAGGCGGATTCAATATATTTAAGTTATTTAAATTTAATAGACGATAATTCTCTATCAAGTTTTAAAATAAACAAGATGTACCGCTTCAACTTAAAATATAGTTATTAAGTTATTTTATTATGACCTCTTTATCTTCTGATCTACCGTTAAGTAAGTACTTTAAAAGGCTTGAAAATATTAAAATTGCTGTTGTTGGATTAGGCTATGTAGGATTACCCCTGGCATATGAGTTTGCAAAAAAATATGATGTACTCGGATTTGATATAAATGAAAAAAGAGTAGACGAATTAAAGGAGGGGGATGATTCAACGCGAGAGGTAAGTTTGAATGATTTACGGAGTGTTACTGAAATGCACAAGACGAGTGTAAAAGGGTTGCATTTTTCATCTGATATTAATGACCTTAAGAATTATTCAATTTTTATTGTAACTGTACCTACGCCTATTGACCGTTTTAAGTCACCGGATCTTACCTTTTTGTTAAATGCCACCGCCATGATTGGTAAGGTATTGAAAATTAACGATATAGTAATATATGAGTCAACGGTTTATCCAGGTTGTACAGAGGAAGATTGTGTGCCGGTTTTAGAAAAAACTTCGCGTTTGAAATTTAATCGTGATTTTTTTGTTGGTTATTCTCCTGAAAGAATAAATCCAGGTGATAAGATCAATACATTAACAACTATAGTAAAAGTAACCTCTGGCTCTACGACTGAAATTGCAGATATAGTTGATAATTTGTATGGTTCAATTATTTCAGCTGGAACTCACAAAGCTGCCTCTATAAAAGTTGCCGAAGCATCAAAGGCTATTGAAAATGCACAAAGGGACATTAATATTTCTTTCGTAAATGAACTCTCTTTGATTTTTGACCGTATGGATATTGATACAAATGATGTTTTGGATGCAGCCGGTACTAAATGGAACTTTTTAAAATATAAACCAGGACTGGTCGGAGGACATTGCATAGGTGTTGATCCATATTATTTAGCACATAAAGCAGAAGCTTTAGGCTACCATCCGCAGGTAATTTTATCAGGTAGGAGAGTTAATGACAATATGGGTTTATTTGTAGCGAATAAAGTAGTGAAAATGCTGATAAATAAAGGGCACAAGGTTTCAGGAACAAAAGCCCTAATTTTAGGTATTACTTTTAAAGAGAATTGCCCTGACATACGTAATACTAAGGTTGTAGATATTTATCATGAATTGTCCCAATTTGGTATAGAAGTAAGTATATATGATCCATGGGCCAATATTGAGGATGTAAAACATGAATATGATATTACTCTTATTAATGAACTTAAAGCACCGTATGATGCCATTATATTAACAGTTGCACATAATGTATTTCATCAACTTAATTTTAATTCTTTAGTTGCAAATAACGCAGTTGTTTTTGATACAAAATCCTTTTTACCTCGTAATATTGTAGATGGAAGGCTATGAAACAATATAAGATCTTTAAATGATTAATAAACTACAAAGTAAAAATCCTTTTTTCAAGAATGTATCAACCTTGGCGCTCGGCACTATTGTAAGTCAATTTATATTATTTGCTTCATCACCACTTTTAAGCAGATTATTCACTCCTTCTAATTTTGGTGTTCTTTCTATTTTTACAAGTGTTGGAAGCATGGCTGCAATAATTACAACTGGCAGATATGAGCTTACGATCGGACTCCCCGAAAAGGATGAAGATGGTGCAAATTTGACGACGCTGGTTATATTTTTAAGCGGTATAGTGTCTGCTTTTTACCTCTTTTTCATTTTTTTTATTAAATATATAGGTATAAATTCCCTTGAAAATGCTCAACTAATTAATTCATCTGCCGCATATTTGATTCCCATTTTTACTTTTTTGGCAGGAATATATTCGGCTTTTCAATATTGGAATCAAAGAAAAAAAAATTATAGATTAATTGCATGGAGTAATGCGGCACAAGTTTTAGGAGCCACATTATTTAATATAATTTTCGGGTTAATTGGCTTTAAAGCATTTGGATTAATTTGGGGTGCGCTAATTGGCCTGTTTTGTGCCTGTATTGCGCTTCTTTTTACATTTTACAATTCCGGGTATTTTAAAAAGATCAGTTTCAGTGAATTTAAATTAAATGCGCGACGATATATTGCCTTTCCGAAGTATATGATCATTTCCGATTTTTCAGTTACAACTTCCCAGCAAATAGTTCCAATAATATTTTCCATAATATTTAATGTTAGTATAGTTGGCTTTTTTTCTATGGCTAACCGTATGTTAAGAATTCCATCAATTGTATTAACGTCGTCAATCGGTAATGTATTCAGAAACGAGGCAATCGATACAATAAGGAAAAGCGGGAATTGCCAACATTTGTACCTGTCCACATTAAAAAAGCTTGTAATTTTATCAGTTCCAATTTACATGGTAATATTTATTGCTGCCCCACGGCTATTCGAAATATTCTTTGGTAAAAATTGGGTTCAAGCTGGGGACTTTGCCCAGATTATTTGCATAATGCTTGTATTTGATTTTATCGCTTTTCCGCTTAACGGCTTGTTTTATGTACTGAATAAGCAAAAGACATATATGAGTTTGCAATTTTTAAACGGCATTATGGGAATTGTAATTATATTTCTAGCAAACATTTTTTTTGGAGGGCCCTTTTATTCTATATTGTTTTTTGCATTAAATAGTGTGGTCTTTAGTTTACTTTCAATTTATATGACTTATAATTTTTCGAAGCATACTTACATAATTTAACGTATCGTGATTTATTTCGTTTTATACGGTATTTTATTGTTTATAGTGCTCGTCGCTTACTTAAAGATAGGTGTAAAGTTATCTTTATTTAATATTTTCTTTGGTCTGTTTTTTTTATTTTATGGCCCGGCTTTTTTTATTTATAATAATGATAGAAATTTATTTGAAGCAGATTATGCTATAAAATCTGTAATTCTCTTATCTTTCTTTGTAGTTTCCTATTTTTTAGGAAGATATCTTTTTATAGCACGTCGAAATGGTAATCTTCTAAAAAGAACAAATTATAATAATTGGCTCAAAGCACATAACGACCATTTTAAATTAAGAACCAGTTTATTGAGAGTTGCAATTGTAATTATTGTTGCGGTCATTATCACAGGACTTTTTTTTTATGGCGGCATTAATTCACTCGCAACAGTAGTAAGTACTCCTTTTGCTGATGAGGATCTTATAAATGATTTAAGACAAAATGCTGGTGTAACAGGCTGGATAGGACCTGTCTTTACCTATCTTATGGCCGGTATTGCTAGAATAATAGCTTTTGTTTTTATAGGCTGGGCATTTGAAAAGAAAGCATTTATTTTAAAAATGCTTTCTTTAATATTCGCCCTATTTGTAACTATTGCTTACCTGGCAAACCTTTCTAAGTCGGGCTTTATAGTTTATTTAGGGCAGTTGATTTTTTTCCTACTGTTACTTTTTAATATAAGAATAAACTATAAAAAAATAATTTTAATAATTATAATGATCATACCAGTGTTCATTATAATTTATCTATTTGCTACAAGCGCCAGAAATACTTCTGTAGCTTTGCAACTGATAGCTTATAGGGTTTTTGAGGAGCCAATACGTGTTTTAGAGCTATATCCGTACTTTTATCCTGATATTTATCCTCATACTTACGGGATGAATGTCAGAATTATCCATGAGCTATTTTCCGATGCAAAGTTTGTTCCAGCACAGGTAGTGGTTTCAGGTGGACAATTTGAAAATGTCACTTTCAATGCTATTTTTATTGCTGATGCTTATGTCGATTTTTCTTATTTTGGCGTGATAATTCAGTCAGTTTTTGTTGGTTATTATTTATCATATTTGGATATTTTAATCTTCCGAAAAAATAATTATATGCGAAAGGCTTTGTTTGCCTCTTTATTAATTGGTGTATTTTCTCTTATTAATGCCGGAATAATTGTTTCATTTTTTGCATTTGGGCTTTTCACACTACCTGTTATTTCTTATTTTTTAACTAAAAAAAGATCTAATCACAATTTAATGCTGTAATAAAAAAATCACAAACCTTTCGATACTTTTGGAGCAATTATATAAACTAATAAACAAATCTTATCATAATTTATGTGTGGCATAGCAGGCATTATTGATCAACCCGGGCAGATTATAACAGATTTTGAATTAAAGAAAATGACCGATGCTGTTGCACATAGGGGGCCTGATGGCGAAGGATTTTATGTTGATAAAAACTTAGGTTTTGGCCATAGGCGTCTCTCCATAATTGACCTTTCACAAGCGGGTGATCAGCCAATGAAACTGGATGAGGATTATGTGATTACTTTTAATGGGGAAATTTATAATTATATTGAGTTAAAGGATGAGTTAAAAAAACTTGGACATCAATTTAATACCCAAACCGACACTGAAGTTATTTTAGTTGCATATAGAGAGTGGGGCACCGCTTGTGTTGAAAAATTTAACGGCATGTGGGCTTTTGCTATTCATGATATTAAAAATGACATTGTTTTTTGCTCGAGGGACAGATTTGGCGTTAAGCCATTTTATTACACCTTAATAAACGGAAAATTTTTTTTCGGGTCCGAGATAAAGCAATTAATTCATTTACAATCAAATTGGTTTGTAAATAAAAGGGTATTGATGGATTTTTTAGTTTTCAGCCTTGTTGACCATACGGATCAAACGTTTTTTGAAGGGATCAATGTATTATTGGGTTCACATAATTTAATTTATAGTTTAAAATCAAACACATTTTCTATTAATAAATATTATTCAATCACTAAACATCAAAAAATCAATAATCTAAGCGACATAGATTCGATCAAAGTTTTTAAAGCGGGAATTGAACAGGCCGTTAAATTTCGGTTGAGATCTGATGTAAAAGTGGGTACGTGCCTCAGCGGGGGACTTGACAGCTCTTACATAGCTTCCTTAGCCAGTGATTTATATAACCATAAAGACGAACAGTTTTCAGCCATTACAGCCCAATCGCTTCTTAAGGAAGAAGATGAATCAAATTACGCAAGTAAAGTAGTTGAAAGCTGCGGATTAAATTGGCTTGTGACCAAACCTACTACTGAAGATTTTCTGGCTTCATTGGACGAGGTAATTTACAACCAGGAAGAGCCTTTCTTAGGAATGGCAATTTATATGCAGCATTTTGTAATGAAAAAAGCAAAGGACGCCGGCATTGTGGTATTGTTGGATGGACAGGGGGCTGATGAAATATTACTTGGATATTCCAGGTATATTGCCGCTTATTTTAAATCCTTACCCTTTACAAACCTGATTAATAATATAATAAAAGCTAAGGATCATTTTGGGATTTCGGCATTAACCTTATTAAAATATTATTTATATTTTACTTCATATAGTATACGGGGCAAAAGGAATATGTGGAGATTCAGACATATTAAAACCCAATACATTAAATATTTGGGGATCGATACGGTAAAAAAAATAACCGCGGGATATAAAGATATTGATAAACTACAGCAATTAGAAATTTTTAGTACTCAATTGCCATCGTTGCTTCGTTATGAAGATAAAAACTCGATGGCTAGCTCTATTGAAGCCAGGCTGCCGTTTTTAGACTGGAATTTTGTTGAATTGGCATTATCAATAAATAATAGTTTTAAAATTAGAAACGGATGGTCAAAATTTATTTTAAGGAGGGCCATGCAAGGTGGTACATTACCAGATGAAATTACTTGGCGGAAAAAGAAATTGGGGTTTAACGCACCCACTTCAATTTGGTTTGAAGGATTTACTGATGTAAATTCCATAATAAATAAGTCTGTTATTCTCAATAAAATTTATGATGGTAAAATTCCTAATTATACTAATGAGCAAATAAAATGGCGTTTATTGAATATTGCAAAATGGGAAAAGATATATAATATCAAGATAAATTAGAAGAAAAATTTAAGTTAGCTAGTGAAGAAGCACGTTAAATGATAAGTGTCAAATGAATTTAGAAAGTGAAGTGATAACAAAATGCAATTTATTAAAATAAATGACATAGTTTTGTTAAACTATATGTTGAAACATTGAGTGGAATGCGATTTTTTAAACCTATAGCTAATGTTTTTTTTATTCTGTTATTAAAAATAATGACTCCTATCAAAGTAGACTTTGGAGCTAAAATAGCAGACGATTTCTTTTTTTTCTGTATGAAGAAAAGATTAACCAGGGTGAATCTTAGGAATGTCATTTTAGGGCGAGGTGTTAAAATTTCTGAGGGAGTTTCTTTTTTTAATAGTCCTGAAATATTTGGTAAAGTGAATATTGGTAGATATACCAGTATAAGTGGTCCGTCTACAAGGGTCTCAAGTCGCATAAATGCCATAACAATTGGATCTTTCTGTTCAATTGCATCAGGCGTAGTAATTCAAGAATATTATCATAATATACAGCGGGCTACTTCATATAATATTTTAAGCAATATTTTTAGTAACAAATTTACACCAGTACAGGAGATTTCAAAAGGTCCTGTTGTTATTGAAGATGATGTGTGGATTGGGTCAAATGCCGTAATTCTTTCAGGTATTAAAATTGGAAGGGGGGCGGTGATTGGGGCCGGGGCAATAGTTACTAAAAATGTGGATGCTTATACAATTGTAGCCGGGAATCCTGCAAGACTTATTAGAAGAAGATTTTCTGATGCAACAATTGAATTATTAGAAAATTCACTTTGGTGGGAGTGGGATCGGGATAAAATAATTCAAGAAAAAGAATTTTTTTCGAAAGAATACATTTAAATAAAGGTTGTCAAATTTTATATTTTTCAATTTAATATATATATTAAAAATACATAATGCCAACATTTCGTTGTTTAATTTTCAAAAAGTGAAGATATAATTGTACATAAAAAACAGTTTATTACATGGATTTAGTCCCCATTATTTTATTTGCGTATAACCGCCCTCATTATTTATTAAAAACATTACAATCATTACAGAGAAATGCTGAAGCAAAAGATAGCATATTATTTATTTATTGTGATGGACCCAAATCAGATGCAAATGATAGCACGTTAAAGCAAATAACGCAGGTACATCATATTGCACGCAGGGAAAAATGGTGTGGAACAGTTAATGTAATAATTTCCTCAAAAAACAAAGGATTAGCCACTTCTATTATTGAAGGGGTTACAGAAATAGTTAATAAGTATGGTAAAACCATTGTGTTAGAGGATGACCTGATAGTTTCTCAATATTTTTTAAAATACATGAACTATGCTTTAGATAAGTATGTGCATTGTGATAAGGTAGCTTCAGTTACCGGTTATAATTTCCCTATTAATTTACCAAAAGGTACTGACTTTAAAGAGACTTTTTTTTTAAAAGCAATTAGCACTCTTGGTTGGGGTGTATGGAAAAGGTCATGGGATATTTTTAATAATGATGCAGCTTTCTTATTAAATGAAGTTAGATCAAGAGAATTAAATGAGGAATTTAATTTTGGAAATACTTATCCATATGTGAGGATGATGAAGAATGTAATCAGAGGGAAGGTTAGTTCTTGGGGCGTCCGATGGTATGCAAGTGTTTTCTTAAGTGATATGTTAACTCTTTTCCCATCCTATTCCCTTGTTAATCATATCGGCAATGAAGGCACTAATGTAAAAGCTGATAGTACAGTTTTTTTTGGTAACAGTGTTTATAATGAGCCAATAATTGATTTCGAAGATAGAATAATTGAAAATAAAAATTACCGTAATTTACTTTCTTCACATTTTGATAAACATAATCGACGTAAGTTAAATTTAAGAAATATAAGATATTATTACTTACGAAGTTTGGCTTTTTTTAAAAATATTTAGAAATAGTAACAACCTGAAATTAACACAGAAAAATATACCATTATAAGCACTATAACAGGAGGAAATTGAACTTTAGGAATTTAATTTAGGCTGTTTTTAAAATTAGAATGAAATATAAATTTTAAACACCTAATTGCTTTCAGAGTTACAAATAACATCCTTATATAGTAGCATTATCGAACATGTTCATTAGCAATTATAGCAAAAGAGATAAAATTGATCGCCTGACCTACCTATATTATAGGTGATTGTCATGCTAGTACCAGGTAAAACGCTTGTATAAAACAGCGCAAATTTAGATTGCAAAATATTTGAGAACATAAATACACTTGAGCCCTTTAAGGCATAATTTGAAAAATAGTTATGTACTATAACTTACTAATATTTTTTATTCCTCACTTTAGAGGATGTCAGTTATATTATTATCAAGAACTTTCATTTTTATTAATAATTGTATAATGAATAAAATAAATTATTTAAACGTTGGGTGCGGAAATAAATTTCATAAAGACTGGGTAAATATTGACATGTCTTCTAATAGTCAGTATGTTATTGCTGTCAATTTATTAAATGGCATTCCTTTCGATGATAATTCCTTTGATGTTGTATATCATTCGCAGGTTTTGGAACATATTCCCAAAAATGAAGCTAGAGATTTTATTAAGGAATGTTATAGAATTCTTAAACCTGGTGGAATTGTACGTGTTGTAGTTCCTGATTTGGAAAACATAACCAGAGAGTATTTAAGATTGTTAGACGCTAATTGGCAAGGATCAAGTAAAGAAGAAGAGGCCAATTACGAATGGATAGTCCTTGAAATGTATGATCAAACTGTACGTAATAAAAAGGGAGGCTTGATGTATGAATATTTAAAACAAAAAGAAATAGTAAATGAAGCATATATTCTGAAAAGGGTCGGTTTTATTGGTGAAGGCATCACGAGCTTTACTAAAATGGGTGCTATGGAAAAAGTCAATGTGATTTTTTCGAAAATTTCGTCCAGGGTACGATCCACTTCATTTATAGGCGATACAATAAAGAGACTCAAATTGAAAGCAAAGAAGGTTTTTTTATCAAATAATGATAAACTCTTTATTAAAATCGGGGAGTTTAGGCTTGCGGGAGAAGTTCATTATTGGATGTATGATAAATATTCTTTAAAAAGATTATTACTATCCTGTGGATTTGATGACATTGAGCTAATGAGCCCGTCCAAAAGTAAAATACATGATTGGGATAAATATGAGTTGGATATAAAAAACGGTTTAGCTCATGATCCTACCTCTTTATTTATGGAGGCGGTAAAACCTCCAATTAGGAATTAATTGTAGATTTGGGGTGACAATGGATTAAAAAGGTAAATAAAAATATGACAAAAAAATACCACATCAAACTGATTTTAAGGGTCAAGGCTAAAGTTAAGAAGCTCATTTTAATACTAACGGGGAGAGTTAAACACTTAAAAAAGGGCATTAAGCTTAAAAATGTGTGGTATGGGAATCAGTACGGCGGTTTTTATGTTTACCCGGATTTACTCAATGAAAATTCTATCATCTATTCCTTCGGAATTGGCCAGGATATTTCGTTTGATACTGCAATTATTAAAAATCATAATTGTCAAGTTTTCGGATTTGATCCTACTCCGAAATCGATAAATTGGATTAAAAGCCAAAACGCGTCGACAAAGTTTACTTTTCTTGATTTAGGAATAAGTGATCGAAGTGGGTTATTTGATTTTTTTTTGCCTAAAAATTCCGATCATGTGTCAGGTAGCATTACAGTGCAGGATAACATAAATGTTAATGAAAAAATAACTGTCAAAATGAAATGTATTAGTGATATTATGCGTCAGTTAGAACATACACATATAGATATATTAAAAATGGATATTGAAGGTGCGGAATATGCAGTTATTGAAAATATTTTGGATTCAAATGTATCCATAGATCAAATTTTAGTTGAATTTCATGACAGGTTTGTTGAAAATGGGACGTTTAAAACTCAACAAATTATTAAACACTTAAATGATAAAGGGTACGAAATATTTGCCATTTCTGATTCTTTTGAGGAAATATCTTTTATAAATGGAAACAAGATAATTGCTGGCTAACCTGGTATCGAAAGATTATGAAGGATATACAATTTCAATCTGTGCAGGTTTTTTTAAATAATAATGAAATTTGCAATAATATAATAATCCCTTTCTCAAAATTGCTCCTTTTTAAATAGACTTAAATCATCCAAAATGCCTTGGTCTAACATGTTAGGTTATTCATGGATCTCAAATAATGATAATATGAATGCTAAGCAAAATATTTTGATGTACGGGCCTTTATCTCCACCAATACATGGCCAGTCTCTTTCTTTTACTCTTATAAGTGAACAATTTTTATGTAATAAGAAATATATTGTTAATACAAATTACACAAATAGAAATATACTTGGGAAGATATCCACAACATTAGCCGTAATAATAAAGTGTTTATATTTTTTTAGTACTAAAAAAATAGATTTGGTTTTTTTTTCCTGTAGTCGTTCTGTCGGAGGATCTATAAAAGATATTTGTTTAATTAATATCGCCTCTTTTTTTAAAATAAAAATGATTAATCATGTTCATGGCGCTGATTTTGAAAAACTTATAATTGGTCAACCTTGCTTTTTTAAAAGATTGATTGAATTTAGTTATGATAAAGTACATACTACAATAGTTTTAGTTGATCGGATGAAAGAACCTTTTATGAAATTTAAATCTATGCGAATAAGAGTTTTACCGAATTTTTATGACCCTGTTTTGGATGAGTTTGATGATAATAGTCACTTTAAAAATCAAACCTATTTTGAAGTATTGTATTTGTCTAATATTATGAGGACAAAAGGAGTTATTGACTTAATTGATGCTTTCCTTTTTTTATCCGAAAAAAAGCACAACATAAGACTGAATATTGCCGGTGAGTTTATTGGTGATGATGAAAGTAGTGCTGAAGATATAAAAAATATTTTTTTCGAAAAAATTAAAGGCACAAACAAGATAGTTTATCATGGAATACTAAGGGGGGAAAATAAAAGTAAATTACTCTATAGCAGCGATGTTTTTGTACTGCCATCGTACTATGTAAGTGAGGCATTCCCACTCTCCATTGTAGAGGCAATGCGTGCCGGATGTGCAATAATTACAACCAGGCATAATTATTTAGGAGATATTGTTAAACCCGAGAATGGAATTTTAATTGACACCCATAATGTAGGTCAATTGGTTGAAGCACTTCGATATTTAATAACTAACCCAATATTACTTGAGAAAATTAAAAATCACAATATTCAGGTAGCCAGAAATAAATATTCATTAGCTTCAAGTTTACAGTCATTAAAATTAATTTTCAATGAACAATAAAGTGATCGTGAAACTATGGTAATAGTTGATCAACAAGGGGCTGAAAATAAACTGTGTCACAACCCCACATTAACAATTAATTTTTTCACTGATTTTTAAATTCATTATGAGTTACTTTATTTAAAGTGCCTTTTGTTTTATTTAATTGAATACTTGTTACGTCTGTATTTCCAATAAAAGTATTATCGTGGATAGAGATACTTTTTATTTCGTTACCTGGGTTGTTTGATTTTACATCAGCATCTTCGCCCGTCATATAGATTATATGGGCAGAATTTGAATAAATTTTATTTTTAGTGATTTCAATTCCTTGTCCTGTTGACAAATTTTTATATTTTTTGAGTGTCATGTTAGCTGACAGATTAGGTTTTGCCGTGCTTTCAAAAAAGCCTTTTATTGAAAGATTACCAACATTTCTTATAACATTATTTTTAATTAAATTTCCGTTTGTATTTATTAAATAGATTCCCGACTCGGATGTGCTGTCTATTAAATTGTTAGTAATCTTACTGTTAAAGCTCATTGAACAAACAATGCCATACCTGTGTGAGTAGTTTACTATATTACTATCAATTGTGCAAAAGGTAGAGCCATTTAAAGCGATGGCGCCACTTGGAAGTGTTTCGCTATTATCCGTATTGATCAAACAATTGGTTACTTTATTTCCCTTTACAATAGAATTATGGCTGGACATTAAATAAATACCCATTCCATAAGGCGAAGATTTTCCATTCGGATTGCCTATGTTTTCAATCACATTATGAAAAATATTTGTTCGCATTAGCGTATAATTTTCATAATTTGATTCATACGAAACAATTCCATACCTGAGACAATTTTTCACATGGTTTTTAATGATACTATTATTCATTCCATGGGTAATCAAAGCAATTCCATGAGCAAGTGTTTGGTTCGCGTCAATTATATTGTTAGATATAAGATTATTTGTATGAAAATAACCAGTTCCGGAATACCCTAACATGATACCACTAGCATCTTGAATGATATTTCTATTAAATGCGGGATAACTTATGTTATTACCGTTTATAACGCAATTTGAACATCCCTGTTTACCCTGATTTATCAATAAAATATTAATTCCACTGATTTGCTTGAATGAACAATTTAAGACTTTGCAATTTGACACCCCGGCTAATAGTATTCCAAAACCCTCTTTTATCAAAGTCGCCGATTGCCCATTTCCACTAATGTGGGCATTTATAACACTACAATTATTATTTCTCAATACAATGCCCCCGGTTTTGTTATCTGGTATAACAATTTGTGCATCTTTTTCAAATAAAAAAACAATTCCTTCATGTGTTGTAATGAGTGGCTTTGAAATCAGATAATTTCCGGCAGGGAATAATATTTTAACAGGGGTTTGACTGGCACTCAAAGCTTGTGATATGGCATTATAGTCATCCTGAGTGCCGTTTCCCAAAGCTCCATAAGCTCTTACATTCACAACTAAGGTATCAATTTCATTTTTTTTGTGAATTTTATAATGCCCAGTCACATTCGCTTTTACAAAAGAAATAAAGAGTAATAAGACTATTATGGGCAAATGTTTTTTTATGCTTTTCATGTTTTAAATGGTCTTTTGAATAAAGAACATAAAAAATCAATAACTGTTAGGGTGATTTAAAAAATGTTTACTTTAAATGAATTCTGTTAAAAGTAAAACGTAAAAATGTGCTGGTTATTAGGCTAATTTCCTGTTTAATTACCATCTATCTTTTAGTAGCTTTGTGGAAATTCTTACTCAAATTATAAACTATTTTAATATTGAGAGGGTAACCTGTATTTATATGGTAGATACTTTAATGCCGACTATTACAATTATAACTGTTTGTTATAATAGCGAAAGAACTATCGAAAATACTATAAAGTCTGTTATTAATCAAGATTATCCTTTAATTGAGTACATTATTATAGATGGGAATTCAAAAGATAAGACATTAGAAATTACAGCAAAGTATATTGCTAACATTTCAAAACAAATTTCAGAGCCAGATAAAGGGATCTATGATGCCATGAATAAAGGTATCGTTTTGGCAACAGGCGATATAGTAGGTATTTTAAATTCAGATGACGTTTTGGCTTCAAATACGATCATATCTGAAATTGTGAATATATTTAACTACCACACTGATGTTGATGCTGTTTACGGTAATATCACTTATTTTAAAGATGATGTAAGCCGAATACAAACCCGTACCTGGATCACAAAGCCTTATTGTTCTAGTTTCTTTGATGATGGGGAAGTGCCTCCGCATCCCTCTTTATTTGTTAAAAAAATTGTATATAATACTATTGGTTTATACTTTCCTGATTTTAAGATATCTTCAGATTACGAATTTATGCTTCGTGCATTCAAAGCGCATAATTATAAACCTTATTATCTTAACAAATTTATTGCTAATATGCGTGTAGGTGGCGAGAGTACAAGGAGTTTTAAAAATATACTGATTGGTAACAAAGAAGTAAGGCTTGCCTGGAGGATGAATAATATAAGGCCGCCATTTAGATTTTGGTTTCTTCGGATAATAAAGAAAATCCTTCAATTTGTAAACAGGTAAATTTTGTATGGATAGAAAGGTGCTAATAACAGGTGCATCAGGATTTTTAGGGAAAATAATTTCAAATGAATTGATTAAATCGGGCTATCGATTATTGACCTTGGGCAAACAAGATGTAAACGATATACAGGTTGATCTTACAAAAGTAGCTTTTCAAATACCTAGCACAGAGAAAATTGACACAGTGATTCATGCAGCAGGGAAAGCACATTATCTGCCTAAAAGCCCAAGCGAGATCAAAGACTTCTTTGATGTTAATTTTGAGGGTACAAAAAATTTATGTAATTCAATTACATCTTCCCAATGTAAGCTAAAGGCATTTATTTTTATAAGCTCAGTGGCAGTTTATGGTATAGATAGCGGCGAATTTATAACTGAAGATTACGCATTAAATGGGAGTACGCCTTATGCCAGATCTAAAATTTTGGCGGAGGAATGGTTACAGCAATGGGCATCAGAAAATGACATAACGCTATCAATTTTAAGATTGCCATTAGTTGCCGGATTCAATCCGCCAGGAAATTTGGGGGCGATGATTAAAGGAATCAGCTCAGGCCGGTATGTAAGTATTGGCAAAGCAACTGCAAGAAAAAGTATGGTTTGGGCTGAAGATATTGCATACATTATACCACAATTGGCCGAAAAAGGTGGAATTTATAATTTGACCGATGGATATCACCCAAGTTTTGATGAATTAGAATTTAGCATTGCTTCTGCATTAAAGAAAAAAGCGCCCTTAAAGATTCCATTAAGTATGGCAAAGGGTATTGCATTTTTAGGAAATTTTTTAGGAAGCCGCTCACCGATTAATTCAGACAAATTGAAAAAGATCATATCCACATTAACTTTTGATGATACAAAAGCAAAAACTTTATTAAACTGGCGGCCAAATTCCGTTTTGGATAAACTACCTTCAATAATATGACTTATGGTATAATAACTATTCTCGTTTTTTCTTGCATGTTGTTGTACTTCCGTATTGCAGATCATTATAATATTATAGATCACCCAAACGAGCGTAGTTCACATAGCGATGTTACAATCAGGGGCGGTGGAGTGATTTTTCTTTTGGCCGCCATTTGCGCGGCTATCCTCCATCCTGGATACTGGTTGCCGGTTTCGGGAACATTGATTATCGGTATAATAAGCTTTGTCGATGACAGATTCACGATTTCCAGTAGATTACGGCTATTATTTCATTTATTAGCTGTGACCATTATGTTCATATACTTAAACGTTTTCCATATCGAGCCGTTTTACGTGTGTATTTTGCTTTACATAATGGTAATTGGCATTATCAATATGTATAATTTTATGGATGGGATCAATGGTATAACCGGTGCCTATAGTTTGGTGGTATTGGGCGGCCTGCAGTATATTAATTTACGCCAGGTAGCTTTTGTTCACCAGGATATGATATGGTTGCCAATGCTTGCTGACGGGGTGTTCCTTTATTTTAATTTCCGCAAAAAAGCCAAATGTTTCGCAGGTGATGTAGGCAGCGTAACGATTGCATTTTGGATCATCATGTTATTGATTCAACTGATATTTATTACGCATAACTGGGCGTACATTCTTTTTTTGGTTGTATATGGCATTGATTCTGTAGTGACCATAATCCACCGTTTGCTTTTAAGACAAAATATATTCAAAGCCCACCGTTTGCATTTTTATCAAATATTGTCGAATGAGCGAAACTGCTCTCATTTATGGGTTGCGTTTGGATATTCGTTATTGCAGGCTGTAATAATTGTGCTCATCATAAATCGGTTGGGTTTAACAACATCATCCTTATTTATGATCACCATTATTCCTTTAGTGATTATATACGTATCATTGAAGCCGATTCTCATGAAAAAAGATCAATAGAAATTTATACCGAACATTTTTTATCCACATATCTAAACTTTAAACAAACTGTTTGTCAACTCTATGGACACATTGTGTGTTTTTGTAATAGGGATGTTAAAAAAGGACAGTAAAACGCGCCTGCGTTTTTGCTTAAATTGCCGTCAATTAATGCGTTACAGTAACCATTTAAATTTGTTTTTTTTGTGCGTGAAAAAATATTAACTTTACCAATACTGCTTGCTAACATTATTCATGAAAAAATATCTGTTATTTACCAGAGTTGTGCCACGTTGGTTAATAATGCTTGTTGATCTAACTATTGTGGCCTGGTCTTTTTCAACTTCGTATTTTATTGTAGAGCGATTTGAATTTGTCAATATCCTTCGCGGATATTTTTTCATTTTTACCGGCTTATATAGTGCAATTGCATTTGTTGTAATGTATGCAATGCGTATACATATTGGTCTGATCCGATACTCAAATACCCGTGACGTGCTGCGTATTTTCAGCTCGGCGTTTCTGGCCAGTATATTATATCTGTTATTCATTAATATTTGGGTAGTACATTTTATTCACGTGGATTTGGTCACGATCAACCTGGTATTATTGGTCAATTTTTCGGTATCAAGTACCTTGTTGATTTTGTTGCGTGTTACCGTTAAAAGCGCATTTTTTTATCTCAACAATAATACTACAGCTAAAAAAACCGTAGTTCTAATTTACGGATCAGATGGAAATGCGGTGCTTGTTAAACAAGCACTTGAAGCCAGCGCTAAAACTAATTTTTCCGTAGTGGGGTTTGTTGATGATGGCAGTAAAAAAATAGATAAGGAAATTCAGCAGG
Source organism: Mucilaginibacter sp. (assembly GCA_028287895.1). Classification (GTDB taxonomy): domain Bacteria; phylum Bacteroidota; class Bacteroidia; order Sphingobacteriales; family Sphingobacteriaceae; genus Mucilaginibacter. Next base: position 32,362 of record JAQBOV010000055.1, read on the forward strand.
TAAGAGTGTATCATATTGATAAGCTCCCGATGCTGAAACAAAAACATAATGTAGATAAGCTGATCATCATGAACTGGCATCTTGATGAGCAGGCCAAAAAAATAGCGCTTGAACAATGTCTGTCATTAGGTATACAGGTGCTTACCGTGCCGCCTTCAGACCAATGGATATACGGCAAGCTTAATCTGCAGCAAATTAAAGATCTTAAAATTGAAGATCTGTTACAACGTAAGCCTATACATATAGATAACACAAGAATTTCAGAAGACCTCGAGGGTAAACGCGTACTGGTCACCGGGGCAGCCGGTTCCATCGGATCTGAGATTGTGCAACAGGTACTGAGTTACAAACCGGCCATGGTGATTTTGTGCGATCAGGCGGAATCGCCTCTGCATGATATGAAGCTGGAAGTTGAAGAGAAATTCCCTGGTGTTCCTACCAAAATATTTATCGGGGACGTCAGAAATTACCAGCGCATGCATAAGCTGTTTTCGGATTATCGTCCCCAGGTGGTCTTCCATGCTGCGGCTTATAAGCATGTACCGATGATGGAGGAAAATCCCTCGGAGGCGGTACTGACTAACGTATTAGGTACAAAGCATGTTGCAGATTTATCGGTGGCATTCGGTACCGGGAAATTTGTAATGGTTTCGACCGACAAGGCGGTTAATCCATCGAATATTATGGGAACCACCAAGCGGATTGCAGAGATCTATATACAATCGCTTAAAGATACCCCGGCCAATAACAGGCCCGGCGTTCCGTCAACCCGCTTTGTCACCACCCGTTTTGGGAATGTTTTAGGTTCAAATGGTTCGGTTATTCCGCGTTTTCGGGCGCAGATACGCAAAGGTGGGCCGATAACCGTTACGCATCCTGAGATCACCCGTTATTTTATGACCATACCGGAAGCAGTACAATTGGTACTTGAGGCTGGTACCATGGGTACAGGCGGCGAAATTTTTATATTTGATATGGGAGAGCCTGTTAAAATTACAGACCTTGCTTTGAAAATGATCAAGCTGGCCGGCCTGCAGCCGGAAAAGGATATTAAAATCGTATACACCGGCTTAAGGCCCGGTGAAAAGCTTTATGAAGAACTGCTGAACGAAGGCGAGCACACGATGCCTACGCATCACCCTAAAATCAAGATCGCCCAGGTAATAACCTACCCTTACGCAGCAGTGAGCGTAGATATTCAGGAATTATTAACGCTGAATAAAAAACCGGATGACCAGGCGCTGGTTAATAAGATGAAAGATATTGTGCCCGAATTTATTAGCAGGAATTCTCAGTTTGAATATCTTGACGCCAGTAGCGGTAATGAACAAGAGATAGCAGCTTTAGCAAGCTAAAAAAATCAATTATTTAGGTAAAGGGCTTGCTGACTTATCAATGACCCTTTTTCGATGATATTCAGTAATCTGTTTTTGATTCAGAACTTTCCCAAAGTTTGAATACCGGCAATGCTTCATCGCGCAGTAACTGAACGATCTGTAATTTGCGCTGATGCATGGGTCGTCCCAGTTCCAGGTATATAAAATGATCGTCAAATCCAATACTTGCAGCGTCCGTCTTGGTATTGCCGTAATATATGGTATCAATGCGTGCCCAATAGATAGCACCAAGGCACATAGGGCATGGTTCACAACTGGTATAAATTATACATCCTTCCAAAGTGTGCGTGCCCAGTTCCTGACAGGCCAGCCTTATTGCTGATATCTCAGCATGCGCTGTAGGGTCATTCTGCTGAATTACCTTGTTGGCGCTGCGCGCAACAACCATCCCGTCTTTAACGATCACTGCACCAAACGGACCGCCAGCTGCCTGTTTTACATTATGCGCGGACAACTCGATGGCCATACGCATAAATTTTTCATGTTCCTGCATTTCCATATATCTCCCTAAATTAAAAAACCCCGGCTTTAAAAACCAGGGTCTTATTATAATATTAACAGACGTACCTCATAGATACGTTCGTGCTAAGATCATTTCTTTTCTTTTGCATAAGCATCATTCAGCCTTTTTACCACATCCGGCGTAACATCAACGCCCGGATCGCCATACCATAGGTTAGTATTTCCCTTTTGAAAGGTTAAAATCATTTTATAGCCTTTTTCTTTAGCGTAATCTTTAACTATGCCGGCAACTTTTTCATACAATTTTTGCTGCTCACCGGCCTGTTCACTCTGGAACTGCGAGGCAGCATTTTGCTGGTAACTTTGAAATTCCTGACCTTCGCGCTGAAGGCGTTGTTCGGTTGTTGAGCGCTGATCAGCGCTCAGCGTACCGGCGCTTTTCTGGTAGTCAGCCACTTCACGCTGCAAGGCCTGGCGCCTGGAGTCCACGTCACTTGTAGCAGACTTGTTTTTTTCCTCGAGCCTTTTGGTCATATCTTTAAAGTACTCGTATTTAGATAATAAGGTATCCTGGTTAACAAATACTATTCCGCCGGTGGCCGCAGTTGCAGTAGCCGACGTTGTTGATTTGTCCCCCGTTTTATTTTGGTTGCATGCCGCCACGCTTCCGGCAACCAATAAACCTAATGTTAGTTTCGTTAAAATAGAAGCCCTGGTTTTCATTCTCTTAAATTAAAAAATTTTGACAAAGATAAACTTTCATCACAAGTATCCTAATTCTCAATTGCCTAAATATGCAGCTGTGCAAATGCGTTGAGGTGCATATTTGTAAATGTACAAATACAGGGGTCCTGTTCCCGGAGGCAGGAGGTTTTAGCCTACTTCAGATTTGATATTTTTTTGACTTAGTTTTGGGGTAAATGGGGAAACCAGACGTATACATGCCCTCTATCCGCTGTATTGGCAGATCTGAAGATTTGCACATTTAAACATCCGGAATCGGGGCATCTATTTATCCACAAAATGTGTGATATATGCGGTGAAATGCGTATTTTTGTACATAGAATTCCCTGATTAGAAAGGGCTATTGTTACACACAAATATGAGCGAAGAAAACAAGGACAAATCCAATTATTCAGCAGATAACATACAGGTTTTAGAAGGTTTAGAAGCGGTGCGCAAGCGCCCTTCGATGTATATAGGCGATACCGGCGCCAAAGGCTTGCATCACCTGGTTTATGAAGTAGTTGATAACTCAATAGATGAGGCTTTAGCTGGTTATTGCGATAATATTAAAGTAACCATTTTAAAGGATAACGGAATTAAAGTAGAGGATAACGGCCGGGGTATACCTACCGGTATTACTACAAAGGAAAAGCGGTCGGCGTTAGAAATTGTAATGACCGTATTGCATGCCGGTGGTAAGTTTGATAAGGATACTTATAAAGTATCGGGCGGTTTGCATGGTGTGGGTGTAAGTTGCGTAAATGCATTGTCCACCCATTTAACTGCTTTGATTTACCGTGAAGGTAAGATATGGACCCAGGAGTACGAGAAGGGCAAACCGCAATATGATGTAAAAACCATAGGTGAGACAGAGAAAAGAGGTACCACCATAATTTTCAATCCTGACCCTGAAATTTTCACGCTGACTACCGAATATAAATATGATACGCTGGCAGGCCGCCTGCGCGAACTTGCCTATCTGAATAAGGGTATACGTTTATCGCTAACTGACGAGCGTTATCCAAATGAGGACGGAACTTATATTACGGAAGACTTTTATTCGGAGGGCGGATTGCGTGAGTTTGTAAAATACCTGGACGGGACGCGCGCATCTATCATTCCGGAGCCGATATATGTGGACGGTACTAAACAAGGTATACCCGTTGAACTGGCATTACAGTATAATGATACCTACACAGAGAATGTACATTCGTATGTAAATAACATCAATACCATTGAAGGTGGCACGCACGTGGCCGGTTTCCGCAGGGGATTGACCCGTACGTTGAAAGCTTATGCCGACAAATCGGGACTGCTTAAAAACATGAAGGTGGAAATCACGGGGGATGATTTTCGTGAAGGACTGACCGCTGTTATCTCGGTTAAAGTAGCAGAACCACAATTTGAAGGGCAAACCAAAACCAAGTTAGGAAACAACGAGGTAATGGGGGCGGTGGATATGGCTGTAGGCGAGATATTGGGGAATTACCTGGAAGAGAATCCGCGGGAGGCAAAGATGATCGTCAATAAGGTGATTCTTGCCGCAACAGCCCGTGCTGCGGCACGCAAGGCCCGCGAAATGGTTCAGCGCAAGAATGTAATGGGCGGATCCGGGTTGCCGGGTAAACTGGCCGATTGTGCCAACAGTGATCCGTCGGTTTGTGAGTTATTCCTGGTCGAAGGTGATTCTGCGGGTGGTACAGCCAAACAGGGCCGTAACCGCGAGTACCAGGCTATTCTGCCGTTGAGAGGTAAAATACTCAACGTGGAAAAAGCGATGGAGCATAAAATATATGAGAATGAGGAAATAAAAAATATGTTTACCGCGCTGGGGGTAAGCATAGGCACGGCAGAGGATGATAAGGAACTTAATATTACCAAACTGCGCTATCACAAGATAGTGATCATGACCGATGCTGATGTGGACGGCTCACACATTACTACGCTGATCCTGACCTTCTTCTTCCGTTATATGAAGGAATTGGTGGAATTTGGCTATGTATATATTGCTACCCCTCCCTTATACCAGGTTAAAAAGGGCAAAGAAATGGAATATTGCTGGAACGATGTGCAGCGTGATGCGGCTATACAGCGCCTTAAAGGCGGGGGTAAGGAAGACAGCGTGCATGTGCAACGATATAAAGGCTTGGGCGAGATGAATGCCGAGCAATTATGGGAAACCACGATGAACCCGGAAACACGTACCCTGCGCAAGGCGGGTATTGAAAATGCCGCGGAATGTGATCATACTTTCTCGATGCTGATGGGTGATGAAGTTGCCCCACGCAGGGAGTTTATTGAAAAGAATGCGAAATACGCAAGAATAGATATATAATATAATCGTATTTGCTAAAAGTTTAAAGGCCCTGCTTAACTGAGCAGGGCCTTTTTAATTTGCAGGGCTGGCTATATTTTTAATCTGAGCAGCTTTTTCCCATAATTAATTACCGCCTTATATTTCATCAGTATATCGCCACCAAGTACCCCTAAAACTTCCGGGTGATTCAATTGCCGGTAAGCAATGTTTATACTGGAGAGATCCAAAACTGCAACTTCGAATTCGGGAACAAGTAATTCCCCAATATGCATATCATGGATGATCGCCGTCGATGAGCTCATCGTGTTTGTCCCTAAACCAGTGGATAACCGGTCGCTGGACTTTATAGACGCATGATCGCCGGCCTCCAAAAGTGTAGTATGGTCAAATGCAGTTTTTGAGGCTCCGGTATCCAGAACCAGAATAAAGGGCTTACCATAAACAGTAACATTCACCAAAGGGTGAAAACCATCATCATGCAGGTCGATTATCTGGAGCGGAATAGTTATCCTCATCGAGGGCAATAATACACTTTAATCACTATCATTTAAATCAGTAATTCAATAAATCAGTAATTCCATAACTAAAAAGGATAGCCGATAGCGAGATTAAATACCGGGTTTTGGGTTTTAAACTTGTAGGGCTGACCTGGCGGGTAAGGGGCGCGTATGGGGAATCCTATATCAGTTCGAAGTACAAGAACGGTCAAATCGAATCGCAATCCAACGCCCCAATCTACTGCCATCTGGTTCAAAAAGCCTTTTCCAAATGCTGCACCCGGCAGACCGGCATGCGGCCTTAAATCCCATATATTACCAGCATCCACAAAAAGCGCCCCATAGACTATACTGAACAGTTTTGGACGGTATTCAATATTGCCTTCAATTTTAATATCACCCGATTCATCCGGCAGGAAACCTTTTGCATTGGCAACATCCACTGAGGGCGTAAAAGTGCCCGGGCCAATTGACCTTGCTCTAAAACCACGTAAACTATTGGTACCGCCAATGAAAAACTGTTGGCTATAAGGAAGTATAGTAGAGTTGCCATAAGGTAAACCGACCCCGACAATCAGCCGGCTGGCTATTGTACTGTTTGGTCCTGTTTTATGGTAATAGTGGAACTCGTTCTCAAGCTTCACAAACTGGTTAAAAGGTACGCCAAATAACTTACTTACATGGCCCCTCAAGGTATCTGCGCCTGTCAGTAAGCCATAAACATTACCCGACAGGGTGACTTTACCGTTATAATAATAAGTATTGGTTTTATAGGTTTCTGTAGTGTTGGTATACGTGTAGCCATAACTCGGACCAAATACAAACTGATTATCGATCACATGCGCTAAAGTAGGATTACGGGTATGTAGAATACTGTCTTTATATTGCTGGCTTACATGGGCAGTGTCAACACGGATCACGTTGATCAGATTTAAATTATGGGTCACATGGATATTTTCTTTCCATTCATACCCAAACGAACCATTATAGGAATTTAAAGTATAGAGTTTCGAACGGTTAACCAACGTATATCCCACCGTTAAATTAGTGTGTGGTATAAACGCATTATCTGATTTAAAATCCCACGGGCTGATAAATCTTGGCCATGACAGGGTACCCTGGCTGCCCAACTGGTAAACGTTATATCCACCGTTTTGTCCCGAGAATTGCAGGTCCCTGCTTCCGAATAAGGTTATTGTTAATGCTTCAGCGCCTTTAAAAGCGTTCCGGTTTTTCCAGCTCAGGTTGACCTGTGTACCGGCGTAATTGGCAGAAGTAGTGCGTTCGAGCACGTCAAGCTGCAATGATTTTTTAGGGTACTGTGTTAAAAAGTAAAATACATTCAGTTTAGACGAATCTGTGGAAACGTCTTCAAAACGGTTTTTTACGAACTTAAATGGCCCCAGGTTAATAAATCTGCTCAATGACTTATTATGATCGGCACGGTTATACACTTGCCCGGGTTGCAGCAGCACACTATTTTTAAATACGAAGGGCCTGACTGTATTTTTAGGATCGATTACATAGTACCAGCGATATTTGACCGCTGAGTCGAGCTTAGCCGAAGTGTCTTTTAAAGTATAATGCGGATAAACATAGATGTTATTAATTTTATAGATCCGGCGTGCCGCATCCGGTGTCTCATCTTTAACCTTGATATAAATATCAACCATATGTCCCTTTACGGTACTGTCAACTCTCATGATCAGGTTTTCAGGCGCAAAGTGATAAAAACCTTCTTCTTTAAGCCGGGCATCAATTCTTATGCGTTCGCTTTTTATAACATCGAGGTTATAATCATTCCCCGTTACAAATAGTGTTTGCTTGGCGGTGCCGGCAATGGCAGTGTCCAGGGCTTCTTTCCCAGTTGGAAACACTACGTGGCGAATGGTATAATTAACGCTTGGCTCAACAGTATAGATGGCCCTGGCTATTTTGCCCTTACTCGTTGTATCCCCACTTACCTGCGATTGAAAATAGCCTTCATTTTGTAATCGGTTTTGCAATATCTGGCTATTTTTATCCACATCAACTTCGCTGATCAAGACAGGGGGCTGACCGAATTTGGTATTCAGCCAATGCCTGAGTCCTTTTTTCTTATTGGTTTTAGTTTTGTAATAAATCCAGAGTTTTACCCTCATGCCCAATATTTTTGAGTTGGGCTTGGGTCGCAGCAATCCTTTTAATTCAGCACCGATAGCCTTTGCGTCTTTTGGCGTTACATTGCCGGCAGTATCTGCAAACGTTACTTTGCCACCGTCATACAGTTTCTGCCCCGGTGCCAGATGTTTAGTCGTACTACAGCTGCCAAGGACCAAGGAAAGTATCAATATATATCCTAAATGTTTGGTCATAAGTGTAATCAAAGTATCGGTCTGTTGAGGGTTTTTATAATGTTTTAAAAATCACTGAACTTTAGTTGCTGCTTGTTGCCGGGCTTTCGCTTGTTTATCCTTCTCCTTCTGCTCCTGTTTGTATTTTCGTTGCATTTCTTTTTCTTTAGGGGTGCTTTTTTTGAATATCTGGCTGAAACGGTTGTAATCTACCGTCAGGGTAAATCCCACACCGGTTTCAATAACTTGTCCTTCAATCACTACAAATTGATCGCGCCGGTAAAAACGCAGCATGTACCTTCCATCTGCGCTCAATTTATAATTTACCATGACATTGCCGGCGATATCGGAAGCCTTTTGTCCGGGTTGATTCTGACCCTCCAGGTTAAAGTTATTACCAACGTTTACCGTAAGCCGGTCATTCAGGAACCGTTTGGAAAGACCCACGTTCAGGTCGGTCCGGTTTTGGGCTGTACCGGAAGAGTAATCCTGGCCGGATGTCAAGCCGAAATTAAGATCGACACCGGCAATCAGGTTACCGGCAAGGCGGTTTAGCTGATCTGACAATAAGCTGCTTACACTATTACGGACAAGTCCCTCAACTCCCGAGCTGCCGCCCTGGCTTTGTAATGGATTATCCCCGATAAAATGGCCAAGCACCAACACGCCCAACACCTGCTTGTTCAGTTCATTAGGATCTTGTCTGATCTGTGAAAGCCGTGAATCAACCGTATTAATTATGTCCTGAGAAACGGTATAACTGCTGTCCGGTAATATAATATCAAAGCTGATATCTGGTTTTAACAGATCATTTTTAAGATAAAGATTTACATTGAAAGGCAACTTTTGCTTGTACATGGTTTGATTGTCAGTTCCCGCTAACTGATTACTTACCAGGTCTATAGGGGGGACGTCCGCGATATAGGTAGCGGTGAGATTAATATTGGCACTGGTTGGATCCCCGGTCCAGGTAATTGAACTCCCTTTTTTAAAGACGAATTTACGATTAACCGAGGCATATGAAAGATTATAAGAACCCTGGTTAACTACATAGGTGCCCGTAAGGTTCGTTTTTCCGCTTGGGTCAATGGCTCCGTTCAACTGTGCCTGCCCTTTTAAATGAACAATGTCGCCATTGTTTTGATCGACGACGATATTGAAATTGGCATTCGGATTGACAATAATATTAGCGGATATATCCAGCCCGTTCAAATCACTTTTCCGGAGCGAATCCAGGCGCCTTGCCAAAAGTATGGAGTCAGTTTTTGGTGAATTAGGATTAATGAATTCTACTACTCCTTTTCTATCCTCTATGCTGGGGTCGTTGGATGGCAAAACGATGGTAAGGTCCGTTTTATCGTTAACGGTGAGGTTTGCATCAACAACGGGCGTATTCATATCGCCGCGTATTTTAATATCACTATTGATATATAATTTACCGTAATACAATTTATTATTTGCCTGCGTGGAATTCATTACCCTGAAGTTATCGGTATGAATATCCAGGTTGAAATCAAAGTCGGTATAGGTTTTAGTATAAACCGCACCTTTTATAACTGCTTTATTCCCGACCGAATCAACCAGTGTAAAATCATTAAAGTGCACACCGTCATTACTAAATGTTATACTTTCTGCCGGCATGGTGAAGTAGGAGTTGAGCATGGAGATATTGAAGCCTACTTTATTAAACTTAATATCACCTCTTATAGCAGGAGCAGCGGTAGTTCCCGCAATTTTTAATTGACCCGATAGATCGCCCCGTCCTTGTTTAATACTTCCAAAGCTGAAGCCTTCAATACTTTTTACATTTAGTTTTACGATGTTAAGGTTCAAATCAAAGCGGCTTTGCGGGCCGGTGTAATAGATGCCGTCCATATTCACCTGATTGCCTTTGCCGGTGACGCTTACATTGGCGGCAAAAGCATTGGCTGTTTGATTATTTACTTTGAGGGCAATATTACCAACGGTATCACCCTTAAAGTTAAAATCGCCGATATTTAGAGCAGCGGTAAATACCGGTGATTTTTGAAAATTGCTGATTCGTGCATTGCCATTTATTACCCCGCCGATTTGTAATGAATCCTGCTCTGCGATACGGGTTAATGTTTCAATATGGAAGTTTCTGAAATCAACGTTAACGGGCGAATTCATTTGCTGCGAAACGCTGGTGATGCTCAATACCTGGTTGCTGTTGGTGATGGTAAAATCTTTTGCCAGCATGCCCTTGCTGCCAAACTGAAGCATATTGTCAGCGTTTACTGCCCAGAGTTTGTAATCAAGAAGCAGGCCATTTTGCAGGAAGCTAAATTGATATTCGTCCGGTAGAATGCTGAACGCGCCGGCAATGCGGTAACGTTCTTTTTTAGCGGCATCCCGCACCTGTAAACTGATGTTGAGCTTATCGTTTTGCGCATTGCCTGTTATGCTGGTATAAAGCAGATTAACTGAGGAAGATGCCTTGATCTGGTCGGCTGTCAGGCTGTAATCTAATCTGTCCTGGTTAGTTTTGATAGCCAGCTTCAGATTACTCACCTCATTAGTGCCATAAATTACCTTTGGCATTGCTCCATTAACTATAAGATCACCTGTTTGACTATTGAAATAACCGTTTATAATTACCGGATCAAGTTGTTTCAGAGCCGGAGCAAACTGGGTAACCAGAGGCGTTTTTACAAACCGGGCATCAAAAATAAATTGTTCGGGTGCGTATTTTGGTTTGGCTTTAACGGTTTTTGTTGCTACAGACCTGTTAAAATATTGATCGATCACATCCTGCATTGCAGTGCCGATCTCCGTCAGTTTATATCTGCCCGCCAGGTGAGCGGTTAGCATCGGGGCTTTTAATCTTAAACTGCTGCTGTCGGCATTTGCAGTTGATATCAGGCTAACCGTATCCAGTTTAATCCGTTTGCCTGCATTAACCAGCAGCAAATCGGTAGCCCGGATATCAGCATTGAGGTAATCCGGGTCAGCGGTTGGCACATCGGCTGCAATTTTGCCGTGAAAGCGGGTGTCAGTTTTTGCAAGATTTAAATTTTGCAGGTTGATGCTGTCAATAACTAAGGTAGCTTTCACAGAAGGGTACTTTTTATTCAGATCAGCTTTAGCATCCAGGCTGAAATTAATATTGGGGTCTTTCATACGCGCAACAGCGGTATAACTGCCATTTACAGCGGTACCTTTTAACACCAGGTTTCTATAAGTGTAACCTTTTATGTTTGCGCTTGCCACCTCCCCGTTTAATTGCAGGCTGGCCTTTTTAGGATCAGTCCCGGTTCCTGCCAGGTTAGCCGATAAAGTAATATTGCCGGCTGTTTGTGGTTGTTTGGTCAGGGCGCCCACGTTTAAATTATTTGCCTGGATACTTGCTGAATAAACCGCATTCGTTTTACTGCTGCCGTTCTTCATGTTAGCATTCAGGTCAACATCACCATAGCTTGAGCGCAGCGCCATTTGAATATTGAAGTTTTTCATGCTTCCCTTAAATTTACCTTTCAGGTTCAGTTTTTCAGGGATACCGATATTAGCAGGCAGCGTTCCCCGCGGCACTACTTTTGCAAGGTCCGCCTGGCTGGTATTAAAGTCGGCTATATTCAGATCAAAATAGGCTTTATTCACATCAGGTAAGCCTTTGATAGTAGCCGAAGCTTTAATATGCGTATTACTCAAGCCGGTAATCTCTAATGATGGGATACTAAGATCATTTACCTTGCCCATCACTTTGCCATTGATGCGGAAAACAGCGTTCGGCGAATGTCTGAACGGTTCCATGGCAGCCATCGCTGGCATCAATAATAATACATCTTTCAATCCCAAACTGCTGCCGTCCAGATCGGCATTGATCCGTATCTGGCTTATATCTTTACTGATATTAGCCAGTGAAGGATAACCCACTTCCAGATGTTTTTGCAAAACAGTGTGTGGTGTTTCAAGATATAAGTTGTTTAAATAGGATTTATGCGGACCATAGAAAAATGTGGTACGAAGCTTTCTGATTTCGAGGCCGCTTTTTTCACTAAAGGCCAGGTTGTTAACCTTTGCAGAAATAGTATCGGTATTATATGCGAGGTTTTCAAGATCCGCACTCAGATTACGGATATTCATGTGTGCATAATCCAAACCAGTGGCTAATGGCTTTTGTGCATTATTATCGAACTGAATATGATCGTTACTAAAGCTGATTTTCCTTAAAACAGCAGTCCATCCTTTTGTGCGTTGAGGGCCGGACACCAAAGTATCCAATTTTTTCACCGTTTTCGCTACCGCTTTCTTTACGGTTTGCGGTTTGGCGAAGGTGAGTGAAGCTCTGGTATCGTCAACAGATAGGTTATTAATATCAGCGACCTGATTTTTTAAGTCGAGCTTATTCATCACGACCAGGAATTTCCCCAGATTCACATCAGCAGCCATTTCATTGCTGCGGTAATTAATTTTGATTTTGGATACATCGATCGTACCCAGGTTAAGAACCATGTTGATGGGCTTGGTGGTTGTGTCTACGGTTGCAGCCTTCGCTAGCGATGACCCTGCCGGTGTCTGTACTATTTTGGCATCAACATCTGATAAGGTGATCTTTGGAATGCTAAATTTCATTTTATCCATATTAAAATCCTCAATACGGGTATCAAAATGACCAAGTATAAACTTTACATGATTACCATTGGTGGCATCCTTATAACTGATGTTTATTTTATCCAGAATGATTTTACTTAGTGAAAACTTCATGCTGGAAGTAGTATCCGTAGGTCTTACCGGTTTTTTTTGTTCGCTGGTGAACGCTTTTATAATATAATCGAAATTGAAAACGCTGTCCGCCCCGCGGTTTACATTGGCTGTAATACCTTGGAGATTAATTTCATTTATTTCAACTTTATGGCTAAAAAGTTTTAACAGGCTGATGTCGACCTTCAGCTGATCACCTGCTATCAGGGTATCCTTTTTCTGATCTTCAAAATAAACGCTGTCTAGTACGATGAGCTTGGGTAGCCCCAAACTGATATGCCCTATTTTAACTTTTGTATGAATTTTATTTTGCAAAAAGGTTACCGCTTTGTCCTTTGCAAAATTTTGAACGGCAGGTATTTGTATTAAAATCACTACAAGCAGTAATAAAAATATTACACTGCCAATAATCCAAAGAATGGTCTTTAGCGCTATGCGTCCAAATCGTTCCAATTTTTATAGATTTTCCAAAGGTTAAGACTATCTTAAATTAATATAATCAAATAACATGCTAATGTTCATTGGCTCCTTAATGGTCATATTACAGGCTTGTTATTAAAATGCCTTTCAGTTTTCAACATCTGTACACCTGAACTTGTTTTTTAATAGATTTGTATTCTCCAGAGAAAGTTGAAACGGATCAGTTATGCCAGATTTTTCGCACTTACACGTACATACCCAGTTTTCATTGTTAGACGGTGCCGCTGATATCTCCAAATTATACAAAAAGGCAGCCAGCGATGGAATGAAGGCTTTGGCTATTACCGATCACGGCAATATGTTCGGGGTATTTAAGTTTGTTGCCGAAGCAGGCAAGCATAATATCAAACCGATCGTAGGCTGCGAGTTTTATGTGGTTGAAGACCGGCACAAAAAACAATTTACCAAGGAAAAGAAGGACATTCGCTGTCATCAGTTGCTTTTGGCTAAAAATGCCGAGGGCTACAAGAACCTGGTGAAGCTTTGCTCATTGGGCTATATGGAAGGGCTTTACAGTAAATGGCCGCGCATTGATAAAGAACTGATATTAAAATATCATAAAGGATTAATTGCCACTACTTGTTGTATCGGTGCATCGGTGCCGCAGGCTATACTAAAAAAGGGGGAACACGAAGCGGAACAGGAATTTAAATGGTGGCTTGACCTCTTTGGCCCGGACTATTATATTGAGTTGCAGCGGCATGATATCCCTGAGCAGAATACGGTTAATGCAGTACTGTTAAAATTTGCCAAAAAGTATAACGTAAAAGTGATCTGCTCCAATGATTCACATTATGTAGATCGCCAGGACTCAAATGCACATGATATTTTGCTTTGTGTAAACACAGGCGATATGCAAAGCACGCCTATAGCTACCGATGAAGAGGGTGGCAAAGGGTATCGCTTTGGTTTCCCGAATGACCAGTTTTACTTTAAGACGCAGGCCGAAATGGGCAAACTGTTTAGCGACTTACCTGAGTCATTGGATAATACCAACGAGATTGTAGATAAGGTTGAAGTATTGAAACTGAAGCGGGATATTTTATTACCCAACTTCGTCATCCCGGACGAATTTAAGATACATAACACGCCTGATGCCGATACCCTCAACCAGTGGGAGTATCTAAAGCACCTCACCTTTGTGGGCGCCAAGGAGCGTTATAAAGATATCAGTCCGGAAGCGGAAGAACGCATCAACTTTGAGCTCTTCACTATCCGTACCATGGGTTTTGCCGGGTACTTTTTGATTGTGGCCGACTTTATAAAAGAAGGACGCAATATGGGCGTATTTATTGGCCCCGGCCGCGGATCGGCTGCCGGTTCGGTAGTAGCCTATTGTACAGGAATTACCAATATCGACCCCTTAAAGTATAACCTCCTGTTTGAACGTTTCCTTAACCCCGACCGTAAGTCGATGCCCGATATCGATACGGACTTTGACGATGCAGGCCGGCAAAAAGTGATCGATTATGTAGTTGATAAATATGGTAAAAACCAGGTAGCACAGATCATTACCTACGGCTCTATGGCCGCACGTACCAGCATACAGGATGTAGGCAGGGTATTGGACATGCCGCTGTCGGAAGTTACAGCCCTGAAAAAGCTTGTGCCGGACACTTTGGGTATTACCTTACGTGGCGCTATTGACCAGGTGCCCGAACTTCAGCAAATATACAAGGACCCCGGTCTGAAAGGCATTGTACTTCGTGAGGCCGAAAAACTGGAAGGATCGGTACGTAATACCGGTGTGCATGCTGCCGGTATCATCATTGCACCTTATGACCTTACGGATATTGTTCCGGTAGCGACAGCCAAGGATTCTGACCTGCTGGTAACCCAGTTTGACGGTCGGGTGATAGAGGATGCCGGCGTTATCAAAATGGACTTTTTGGGTCTTAAAACACTCACCATTATTAAGGATGCTTTAAGACTGATCAAACAAAATCATGGTGTCACTATCGACATCGATTATATCTCGCTGGAAGACGAAGAAACCTTTGCGTTATATCAACGCGGTGATACCAACGGTACTTTCCAGTTTGAAAGCGACGGGATGCAAATGTATCTGCGCGACCTTCGGCCCGATAAGTTTGAGGACCTGATCGCCATGAACGCTTTATATCGCCCGGGACCGATAGAATATATCCCCAACTTTATTAAACGTAAGCACGGGCTGGAACCGATCACCTTTGATCTGGCCGATATGGAGGAATACCTGGGCGAAACCTACGGTATTACTGTTTATCAGGAACAGGTGATGCTTCTTTCGCAGAAACTGGCCGGCTTTAGTAAAGGTGATGCCGACGTGCTGCGTAAAGCGATGGGCAAGAAGCAGATAGAAGTGCTTAACAAAATGGAGGCCCAGTTTATGGACGGGGCTGCAGCTAAAGGGCACCCTAAGGATAAGCTGACCAAGATATGGAACGACTGGAAGGCGTTTGCACAATACGCCTTCAATAAATCGCACTCCACCTGCTACGCTTTTGTGGCTTATCAAACCGCTTACTTAAAGGCGCATTACCCTGGTGAGTATATGGCCGCGGTATTAAATAACCAGAACAGCATTGAAAAAATATCCTTCTTTATGGAAGAATGCCGGCGCATGAGCGTACCTGTGCTTGGTCCGGATATTAATGAATCGGATATGGCATTTGCTGTAAATAAAAAAGGCGAGGTGCGTTTTGGATTTACAGGGATTAAGGGCGTAGGTGATAAAGCCATAGAAAGCATTATCGAGGAGCGGGAAAAGAACGGCCCGTATACCTCTGTTTATGATTTTGCAAGGCGTTCCAATGTGCGTTCGGTTAATAAAAAATCATACGAAAACCTGGTTTACAGCGGGGCTTTTGACGAATTTAAATTGAACCGGGCCCAGTTTTTTGCCAAAACTGAAAATGGTATATTGACAGGGGTGGAGCGGCTGAATAAATATGCTAATGATTATCAGAATACCCAAAACAGCTCACAGTCATCCTTATTTGGCGGTTCGGTAGCGTCTTATATTCCGGAGCCACCGATGCCTGATGCAGAGGAATGGCCGCTGATCGAAAAGTTAAAATATGAAAAGGATGTGATCGGCATTTACCTTACCGGGCACCCGCTGGATAATTATAAACTGGAATTACAGCGTTATTGCAATACCACGGTATCTGATCTTAAACTGATGCAAAAAGCCCGCTCCGGTGAAGGGGGGGACGATATAAAGGTTGCCTTTGCCGAGTTACGCAAACGGGCAGACGTAAGCGTAGGCGGCCTGGTTTCAAACGTTCAGCATAAAATGACCAAGACGGGCAAGCCGTTCGGCACTTTTGTGATTGAAGATTATAATGACTCTTACGAGTTTGCCTTGTTTGGCGAGGATTATATTAAATTCAGGAATCTGCTTGTTGATGGTTACTTCCTGCATATTAAGGGAAGTATCGAAGAAAAATTCAAACAAAAAGATAACTGGGACCTGCGCATCGCTTCCATGTCGCTGTTATCTGAAATGCGGGATAAATTGATGAAATCAATGACGGTTTGCCTCGAACTAAATTCGCTGAACAGCAGTTTAATGGATAGGCTTGAACAAATAGTGGAAAGCAATAATCAGAAATATCCTGTAAAAAACTGCACCCTGCGGTTTATGGTGAAGGATATGGAGGAATCCATACTGGTAGAACTGCCTTCAAAAACCTTTAAGGTCAACCCAAGCGATGATCTGATGGCCGAGATACAAACTTTGACCAATGTTGAGCCGATGATTAAATAGCAGTTCAAAAGGACAATTATTTGCAATTTTAAGCTATAAAATGTGTATTAATACCGGTAATGTTAATAAAATATTTTAGCATCAATTGTTTAAAACACTACTTTTATTGTCACCCAAAAGTTAAGCTGTTAATTGATAATAACGGGATTGTCACATTGTCATGCCTGCACTTGTGGCAAGCTATTTGAATAGTATATATTTGTTGTAACAATAATTTTAAAATAGAAAGATTATGGCTTTAGAAATAACTGATGCAAACTTTGAAGAACTTGTTCTTAAATCAGATAAACCGGTTTTAGTTGACTTTTGGGCAGAATGGTGCGGTCCATGTCGTATGGTAGGTCCCGTAGTTGAAGAAATTTCAAAGGAATACAACGGCAGAGCTGTTGTAGGCAAAGTAAACGTGGATAACAACCCTGGTATATCAATGAAGTTTGGCATCCGTAATATCCCTGCTTTATTGTTCTTTAATAAGGGCGAAATAGTAGACAAACAAATAGGCGCCGTTCCAAAATCTGTGCTTGCAGGTAAATTAGACAAGCAAATAGCTTAATATATACCAATTTGTACATCAAATGACCCGCCCCGGATTTTTTCCGGAGCGGGTCGTTTGGTTTTATGCTATTTGTGCTGTACCATGAGCAGCATTTCATTTGCTGACTGATAGTCTTCAAGGCAGATGGAATCGCGCTTTGCATCAGGATGTTTTAACAATTCATCAAAAGCTTCAGGGATCTGAGAAATGTTTTCGCGCCAGTTTTTCAGCGTAGTGCACAAATAAATACCTTTGGGAATATTATAGCAGGGCAGATCATGTTCATCTGCATCGCCGCCCTCGGCGTTTTCAGCAATGCAGACCCTGTAAATTAAATCACCTGTGCATTCGGTTACCCCATAAATATGGCGTCCATCAAAACCATCGAGCTGTTTTTCAAATTCGTCAAAAAGCGCCGGTATGCCGGCCGGCACCTGATCGGTCTGCATAAAAAATGTTTTAATATCTTCTCTGATCTCGATCGTCTTTATTTCTGGCATTTGATTATAACAAATTCCAAATTACCAAGTTTCTTTTTATTTGGATACTTCAGTGCGTTATTCTACATTAGCAAATATGCCAAAGCTTAGTGATGAACAGCAGATAAGGCAGCTGGCTAACCTGGAGTTGCTGGCAAGACAAGTGGTGGAGGGTTTTATAACCGGGCTGCACCAAAGCCCTTTCCATGGATTCTCCGTTGAGTTTGCCGAGCACCGTTTATATAACAATGGCGAATCGGTAAAAAATATCGACTGGAAATTATTGGCCCGTACCGATAAATTGTTTGTAAAGCAATTTGAAGAGGAAACCAACCTGCGCTGTTACCTGCTGCTGGACACTTCTTCGTCAATGAATTATCCTGATAAAGGGATTAACAAACTGCAATTTTCTGTTTATGCGGTAGCCTCATTGATCTACCTGTTTAAAAAACAACGCGATGCGTTTGGGTTGTGCCTTTTTTCGGATAAGATAGAGCAGATAAGCGCCGCCAGATCAACATCCAAGCATCTTTTTTACTTATACGCAGAGCTTGAAAAAGCTTACAACCAACCGAAAATAAACGCCGCTACGGACATTACCGGGGTATTGCACCATGTAGCTGAAGAAATACATCAGCGATCCATGATCATCCTGTTTAGTGATATGCTTGAAAACGGGTATAATGAGGAGAAACTAAAAGCATTGTTTGCGGCTATCCAGCATTTGAAATACAACAAGCACGAGGTGGTGATCTTTAACGTAAATGACCGGCACAAGGAGTTGGAATTTAATT
Organism: Mucilaginibacter sp.; assembly: GCA_028287895.1. Lineage (GTDB taxonomy): Bacteria > Bacteroidota > Bacteroidia > Sphingobacteriales > Sphingobacteriaceae > Mucilaginibacter. The sequence continues at coordinate 50,855 of JAQBOV010000055.1, forward strand.
TCGACAACCGGCCACATCATTTTGTAGATATCGAAAGCGGCCAGCAGATCCGGGTGCATCCCGGTAAAATACGTGAAGCTTACCGGGAAAATCTTGATAAGTACCGGCATCAGTTAGCGTTAAAATGTGCACAATATCATGTCGACCTGGTTGACGCTAATATACATGAGGGCTATAATAACATTCTGAAGGCTTACCTTGTCAAACGAAATAGCATGGTCTGAGGCGCTGGATAATTGTAAATAATTCAAAACTTATAACCGATTCAAATCGTATCTGATCAATAAAACTTTCAATTTTTGTGCTTAAATAAAGGCTTTGTGAAATTATATCAATCAATTTGTGTGCGACAGTGTTAATGAATAAACTTATTTGCTTGTATGAGACTTTCCATAGAACGAAAACCTATAAGAGTAAACCCAGATCCGAAACGAGTTATAGCCAGATTCTTTTTTAACGGGAATGACAGGGCAAAAGAAGTGATAGCGCGAGTAATGAGTATAGATGAAGAAATTACCTTTGGCATCGTTTCACCTTTATTACAGGAATATTCCAAACGTCATCGGAATATCACACGCGTGTTAAGCAGGCATTGCAGCAAGTTAAAACCTTTGTTTGCCGAACTTAATATTGACTACGATACCCTTACGGTTTATCGCAAGCTACTGATCGGTTCTTATTTTACGCATGAATACTCGATTGAGTCGGCGGCGTTTTTTAACCCGTCTATCGTTGAAGATCCCGACCAGACTGAACTGGAAGATGGCGAAAAGCGCGTGATTATCAGCTTCAGAGCGGTAGGCGAGGGGCATATCTCGTCAATCACCTTCAGGCGGGCGCTTCTTGATAAGTATAATAACATTACTGTTATTCCATCCGGCAACTATATTGACGAGGCCGAAATTGTACGGAATGCAGTTTATAAGAAGAAGCTGTTTTTTGAAAAAGCGGTGACCACACAGATCAATATTGACGTGCTGAAAGAAGTGGAAGGCCAGCTTGACGAGCATTTTGAATATTCAACGCTGCGGCGCATCATTCAGGATTCTCAGCATTTGCAGGAAAGTGACATGCTGCGGCTGGAGTACGACAAAATACTGTGGCTGGCAGATTCCTATTATGAGATCGTATTTTCGATGGATACCGATATATCTGACAGGGTCATATTCCCGATATCAGAATATGAACGTAAAGGAATAGAGGATGCCCGGTTTGTGAAGTTTTTTAATTCCGACGGAACATCAACCTATTACGCTACCTATACGGCTTATGATGGTTCGCTGATCATGCCAAAACTGCTGCAGACCAGCGACTTTTATAATTTCAGAATAATGCCGTTGTATGGCACAGGTGCGCAGAACAAAAACCTGGCACTTTTCCCCCGTAAGGTAAATGGCAAATATGCCATGATAGCCCGTATTGATGGCTGTAACAACTTTATCATGTATTCGGATAAGATCAATATTTGGGAAAATCCTATTTTGCTGCAGCAGCCTAAATATTCTTGGGAATTTATACAGATCGGCAACTGCGGCTCGCCGATCGAGACCGAGCATGGATGGATTGTAATCACTCATGGGGTGGGACCGATGCGCCGGTATGCTTTGGGTGCCAGTTTGCTGAAACTGGATGATCCTGTCGTGGAGATCGGGCGGTTGAATGAGCCTTTGCTGATACCCAACAGCGAGGAACGCGAAGGATATGTGCCAAATGTTTTATACTCATGCGGCGCAATCGTACATAATGATAAGCTCATTATCCCTTACGGCGTTTCTGATTCATCAACGGCATTTGCAGAGGTGGATATGAATGACCTGATCAATAAACTAATAAAGGAAGAAAGGGCTTAAGCTAATATCTTTTGATAAAGCCCCAGGTAATCGTCCACCATCTTATCACTTGAGAATTGAGACAATGCCCAGGTGTGGCACTTATGCCTGTTGATACTTCGTATCTGGCTTACAGCCTCAACCGCTTCATTCACATTATTTACCAGGAAGCCTGTTTGCTGGTGCTGGATCAGTTCGGGCATCGCACCTTTATTGAATGCGATCACCGGTGTGCCGCAAAGCATGGCCTCGGCTACGCTCAATCCGAAGGGTTCATCAAAGTTAATGGGATGCAACAAGGCAATTGCCTTTCCTAAAAGCTTTTTTCTTTCTTCGGGACCCGCATGGCCAATGTAAACGGCCTGTTCATTTAAGCGCGGCTCTACTGTTTCCTTATAATAGCGCTCATCCTGTATAATCCCTGCGATAATGAGCTTATGGCCGCTCTTTTTAGCAATATCGATCGCTTCGGCTGTGCCTTTGTCGTGGTGTATACGACCGAAATATAACAGGTAATTTTCCGGGCTTGGAATAAATTCAAAATCACGCGTGTCAATGCCATTATAAACCGTTGCCAGGTATTCCAGTTCAGGACACCGGTCTGCATTGCTGATGGATACATAATGCGTCGTTGCGTTATATTTTTTGTATACCGGGACTATCTTTTGCGAAGAAAAACCATGTATAGTGGTGATGATCGGTGTTTTAATAAACGCTGAAAACGTAAGGGGCAGGAAGTCAAAATTGTTATGGATAATATCAAAATTTGATGCCTTTTCCATTAAGTTGCTGATGTGCAGGCATTCTAGCACCTTGGCGTCCTGGTTGGGGTCCTGTTGGTAGCCTCTCTCACAGACAGCCTCAAGCTTACCGGCTGTAATGGAATCACCGGTTGCAAAAAGAGTAACATCCAGCCCTTTTTTGATCAGCCCTTCGGCAATATTTGACGCTATTTGTTCCCACGGGCCATAGTGCAGGGGCGGAGTGCGCCATGCAACAGGGGCTAATATGGCTACTTTCATTAACAGGTCTCCAATCGCTGACCAAATTTGTCGTATTCATATTCCAGCTCAAACGCCTTTAACACCGTCAGGTGCGATATCATATAGGCTAATGTACTCTCGGCTCCCTGGTTCCGGTTAATACCGGTCGGCAGCAAACCATCACAGCAGCCTTTGGTCTCGTGGTCATACAGCGGTGCGCGCAGGGTATTTTCGCCCAGGAACCATTTATAGCACAAAAACATTTTCTCAATATATTGCGGCGTACGGAATATCTGGTATGCCTGGCAATGCATCAGCACCATTCCCATCGTTTCAATGGCTTGTTGGTCAAAAGCGGGAAATTGGCATCCACGACAATACCAGCCATTATTACCAACCGGACTTAAATATCCGTTTGAAAGTGTCAGGTCGTCAAGAAAAGCCATTGTCTTAAGGGCGATCTGCCTGGCATTATCGTTACCGGTGATCTCGCACGAGTGCAATAGCGCCAGGGGCAGTATCGCATTATCATAGGTCATTTTATCCTCAAACCACTGCCAATCATCAGATTGTGTGCGTTTGTAAGCGTCGATTAAGGGCTGGGTAAGTTTCCCCAATTCGATTACAAGGCCCTCATCCGTGCGGAAGGTCTGCAGATACAAGCTTAAACCTATGATGGTATTAGCCAAACCCCTCAGATGATGAAGTGATTTGAAATGAGGAATGGATTTTTGGAACAGTTCGATCGCAAATTCACGATATGAATTGTTTGCCGCACAACCTATCAAATAACCCAGTGCCCAGATCGTGCGTCCGAATGAATCTTCCGAGCCAACTTCATCCAGGTATTGACGATTAAAGCTTAGGAAATTCCTGAAATTACCATCGTCCGTCTGCATATAATGGATGTAGCTTAAATATACCGGCAAAAGTTCAAAGGCTTCTCTGTTTTTACTGCGCTGGTAAGCCATTATGGCCATGATCAAAGCTCTTGCGTTATCATCCAGGCAGTAACCCTCTTTAAGGTTGGGTATGCCGTATTTCGCATGCTGCACAATGCCGGTATCATCTGTTAAACGTAGTATATGCGCCAGGCTGAATTTTGGCATAATCTCAGGGTCCACGATGCTGTTTTTAAGGATTTTATCGCTGAAATCATGAATGAGGCTGGCATTTTGCAGCACTTTAATGTATTCTGCTCCGATATTTGGCCAGCGCAGATGCAGGCCATACTCATAAGCATTCTCTTTTAATTCGCTCAATACCCGGTCCTGGTCAAGTAGTTCATTGATGATATCGCCAAGAGCCTGGGAGTCTTTAAAATCGAATAGCCGGCCACGGTTATCCGATAATAATTCGGTGGCATGCCAATAAGGAGTCGACACCACGGCAGCGCCAGCGCCGATAGCGTATGATAATGTGCCGCTGGTGATCTGTGCCTCGTTATGATAAGGTGTTACGTAAATTTCGGTAGCAGTGAGATAGTTGATCAGTTCTTCTTCAGACACAAATTTGTTAATGAAGGTAAGGTGGTCGGATACATTGAGTTTAACTGCCAGGCTTTTTAAATAATCCCGGTACTCTTCACCCGAATTTTTAATTACGCCGGGATGTGTGTTTCCTAAAACCACATACATTACATCAGGGTGCTTTTCAACAATTGCAGGCAATGCTTTCACTACGATTTCAAGCCCTTTATTGCGGCTTATTAGTCCAAAAGTTAACAAAACACGATGTTTTTTAAAGGCGGTAAGCTGCCTGATCGGATTGTTTTCACATTCTTCCAAGTCAGGCACACCATGTTCAATTATTTGTATTTTTTCAACCGGCAGGTCATATATAGTTGTTAAAAACTCGACCGCGCGCTGGCTCATCACAATGATCTTTGATGATTGCTCGGCAATTTCGCGGATAATGATGCGCTGCACGTAGCTTGGTTCCTTTAATATAGTGTGTAATATAGATATAAGGGGCTTTTCAAGTCTGTGAATAAGCGGAAGGATGTAAATGCCGCTTTCGCCGCCATAAATACCGAACTCATGTTCCATAATGCAGGCCTCGGCATTGCTGGTATTGATATAGTTTGCTGCCCTTATATAGTCTTTTTGATGGTTCTGACGGATTACATATTTTACCTCCTCCGGATATTCATACTCGTGCAAACTTGCAGAATCATTAAGCGCTACCACAAAACCTCCGTCCAAAGGCTTCTTTCTTTCGGCATAATTGGCATTTACAGCACGCATTAAATTTTGGTTAAAAGTTGCAATACCGCATTCGCGGGGGGGATAGGTTGATATATATGCTATTTTCATTATTAGACCTTTTCTTTTATTGATACATAGTACAAACACATTATTGCACGGTATTGTTTAGGCTAGCGATTTAAAAAAATGTATTTCTGCATACCTGGTCGTTATTTTTGGACGGGTTATGTTTTGTGCCGGCATAAACCATAACTAAATAACCGGAAGTAAAATTGGTAAAGAAACAGAAATGGTTTCAGCTAATATCGCCGGAACTTATCTTTATAAATAGCTCTTAGCTATTGCTGTAAAACGGTTACCGCTGTTGTGAAAAGGAATACATTGGTGATATCAACCAATCTAGCGATTAAAAACGGATAAGTAACAAATTAAATACAATTGATGCCAAAACACGATTTTGAAAAAGAAAATCAAAACGTAGATTTGTGATAGTCACTTTTGACAACCTGAATTTACTTTTACCAGTTATAAATCAAACAAATTCATCTTATGGACGATATCCAGATTAAAAAACAATCAAAAAAATATGATGCCATTATTGTTGGTTCGGGAGCAGGAGGGGGCATGGCAGCTTATGTGTTGGCGAATGCCGGCTTAAAAGTTTGTTTGCTGGAAGCGGGACCAAATTACGACCCCCGGGAAAATTCTTCTCAATTAAAAAACCCATGGGATTCGCCGCGCCGGGGTGCCAGTACCAAATTCAGACCTTTCGGTGATTTTGACGGATGCTACTGGGGATGGGAGATCGATGGCGAACCTTATACGCAGCGTGCGGGAAGCAACTGGGAATGGTGGCGTGCGCGTATGGTTGGAGGGCGAACCAACCACTGGGGAAGGATATCACTGCGCTTTGGCCCTAAGGATTTTAAACGTCGCAGTATTGACGGGCTGGGCGATGACTGGCCTATTGGCTATGAAGATGTAAAACCTTATTATGATAAAATAGATAAACTGATCGGGGTGTTTGGTTCCAATGAAGGATTATATAATGATCCTGATGGCATATTTTTACCACCACCGAAACCCAGGCTGCATGAATTGTTCATTAAAAAGGCGGCGGGCAACATCAATATACCGGTTATTCCCTCACGCTTATCCATACTAACCAAAAAGATAAATAAAGACCGCGAAGCGTGCTTTTATTGCGCGCAATGTGGCCGTAGTTGTAAGATCTATGGCGATTTCTCCTCATCGTCCGTATTGGTAAAACCAGCTGTCGCTACCGGTAATGTCGATTTGATCACCAATGCAATGGCGCGCGAGGTGCTAACGGACCGCGAAGGGCTCGCCACAGGTATTGCTTATGTCAATAAGGTGGATATGCAGGAATACCAGGTTTTCGGGCGCACGGTGATACTGGCAGCCAGCGCCTGTGAAAGTGCAAGGCTGATGCTCAACTCAAAATCGAGCAGGTTTCCTAATGGTATTGCCAATTCGAGCGGAGTAGTGGGGAAATACCTGCATGATTCTACCGGTGCCGACATGGGTGGTATTATTCCTGAACTGTTTAACCGTAAGCGTTATAATGAAGACGGTGTAGGCGGCATGCACGTATACACACCCTGGTGGCTGGATAACAAAAAGCTTGATTTTCCACGCGGTTATCATATTGAGTATGGCGGTGGTTTCGGCATGCCATTATATGGCTTTAACTGGGGGATAGAAAACCTGAACGGCGCCTACAAAATTAATGGTCAGCAAAAACAGGCGGGCGGTTATGGCGCATCGCTGAAAGAAGACTACCGTTACTTTTTCGGCGCACATGTGGGTATGGCCGGCAGGGGCGAAGGCATTGCCAGGGAAGACAGTTTTTGCGAGATCGACCCCGATGTGGTAGATAAGTACGGCATCCCCGTTTTGCGCTTTAATACCAAATGGTCGGATTATGAAATTAACCAGGCAAAGCACATGAAAGAAACCTTTAAGGAAATTCTGCACAGCATGGGCGCTGTGGTTACCTGGGGTGGTGATGATGGCCCGCATAATAATTATGGCTTACATGCCCCGGGCAATATTATTCACGAGGCCGGAACGGTGCGCATGGGTAATGATCCTAAAAAATCACCTTTAAACAAATACAGCCAGGCGCACGATGTGAAGAACTTGTTTTGTGTAGATGGCGGCCAGTTTGTATCACAGGCGGATAAGAACATTACCTGGACGATATTGGCGCTTTCCATGCGTGCATCGGAGTATATAGTTGACCAATTAAAGAAACAAAATATTTAATTCTGTTATCATGGATAGAAGAGATTCGCTTAAGGCCCTGATCGTCGGTGGTATATCCACTTCGGTATTGCTGGATGCTTGCAAACAGCCTGCAAAAGAAGCTGCCGGGAATAAAGACAATGCAAAGATACCCGAGCAGCCGGATAGGATGGCAGAAGAAAACCTGGCTGATAGAAAAATAGCTGAGCAGCCTAAATTTTTCACTGCAAATGAAATGGCTACCATCACCTTACTGGGAGATATCATTATCCCTAAGGATGCGGTAAGCGGCAGTGCATCAGATGCTAAAGTGCCCGATTTTATTGAGTTTATAGTCAAGGATATGCCTGAGCACCAAGTGCCTATGCGCGGCGGTTTGCGCTGGCTGGACATGCAATGCCTTAAACATTTTAATAAGGCGTTTAAGGATTGCAGCCATGCCCAGCAAATGGAAATGGTTGACCAGATTGCCTGGCCTAAAAAAGCCGGGCCCGGAATGCAGCAGGGGGTCGCCTTTTTTAACCTGATGCGTAACCTGACGGCCACAGGCTTTTATACTTCTGAAATAGGTGTTAAAGATGTGGGCTATATGGGCAATACACCAAACCAATGGAACGGCGTACCTGAGGATGTTTTAAAGCAATACAATATGGCCTATACGGAAAAAGAGCTTAAGGAATGTGTGAGTTTTGATAAGAAGGTTTAACAATAAGCAATTCTATCATCTAATCATAACATTGACTTAAAATACGAGGTGCTACTTTTGCAGACAAGTTAGATACAGAATCCTTTAAATCAAAAGTTCTTTATTTCGGTATTTAAGATCAGTTAATAGTTATTTAAAGAGAGCTTGCTCTCTTTATTTGTTTATATACCCTGCTGGAAATTTAAAATGAATAATGGTTAATCGCCTCGATGATAACCCCGCAAGCTTTCCTTATTTCATCATCATCGATAATTAATGGCGGCGCTATGCGCATGGAACTGGCGCAATGCAGGAACCAGTCGACAATAACCCCGTTTGCAATACAACGGTCGATGATCTTTTTATTGAGTTCAAAGCTTTCCAGTTCAACAGCCAGCATCAGGCCCTTACCACGAACCTCTTTAATGGCGGGATGGATTAATAATTGGCGAAATAGGGCCGCTTTAGCGTCCACCTGTTCTACCAGATTTTTGTTCAGCAACACCTCAAGGGCTGCCAGTCCTGCAGCACAGCACACCGGGTGGCCGCCAAAAGTAGTGATGTGACCAAGTATTGGGTTTTCTTTTAATGATGACATTACCTGGTTTGAAGCAATGAAAGCGCCCATAGGCATGCCGCCGCCCAATGCCTTTGCCAGGACTAAAATATCCGGCAGAATATCAAAATGTTCAAATGCAAACAGTTTGCCGGTGCGCCCGAAGGCAGCCTGTATCTCATCCAGTATTAAAAGTGTGCCGGTCTGGGTACAGCGTTTTCGTAACAACTGCATGTAGCTTATATCCGGAACACGTATACCCGCCTCACCCTGCAAGGTCTCGATCACTACGCAAGCGGTTTCTTCGGTGATCAGCTCCAGGTCATCATGGTTGTTAAAATGTATAAAGTTGACGCCCGGAAGCAATGGCCGGTAAGCCTGTTTGTATACCTCGTTACCCATTACGCTTAGTGCCCCATGCGTGCTGCCATGATAGGAGTTGTGGCAGGCAATGATCTGAGCCCGGCTTGTATACCTTTTTGCCAGCTTCAGGGCACCCTCGATCGCTTCGGCTCCGGAATTTGCAAAATAAACTGAACCTAAATTTTTTGGAAGTAAAGAAATTAGCTTTTCGGCAAAGCGCACCTGGGGCGACTGTACATATTCGCCATATACCATCAGGTGCATATATTTATCCAGTTGATCTTTTATAGCCTTGATCACATAAGGATTGCCATGTCCCAAACTGCTTACGCCAATGCCGGATATCAGGTCGAGGTATGCTTTGCCTGCTGCATCGTACATATAAACGCCTTCGGCCCGTTCAAATTCGAGCAGAAGGGGGAAATCAGTAGTTTGCGCATTATTGGCTAAAAAAAGCTGACGAAGTGTAAGCATGGGATATTATTTCGGATTTTTCACTTTTGCTTGTTTTTCAAGGTGTTCAAACAAGGCTTGGCCATTCCAAATTAAGATCAATTCTTCACCGGTTCGCTGCGTTCGCCGAGCTGTTTGATCAACTCGTCCGTAAACTCCCTTTCGCTCTTAAAAATTTCACTAACCTTGTCGGGCGGCAAAATTTTCAGGAATTCATCGGTATAATATTTGCGGATATTGACCAATTCGCTTTCATAATACAGCTCCCTTTGTATCTGCTCGGTGCCATTGGCCTGGGCGTTGGAATTATTTAGCCGCTTTTTTCTTCTTACCTCTTTAAGGGCATCCTGGTAACGGCGATATATGGGCCAGAATTTTTGTGATTCATCAGAGCGGAGATTAAGTTTTTGACTAATATATGATTCTCTGACCACTTCCACTTTACTGATAGCATTTGGTTGCGGTCTTATCACTCTTTGCTGAAGATTGGGCGGACGGCGGAAAACGGGCCCACCGATCTGCCCGAAGCTTTTAAAGCCAATGCCCAGCAACAAAAATATAATAAAGATATGTTTAACCAATTTGTACATCTTATTGACTAGTGTCTAATTCATCTTGCAGATTATTGCTTAAATTATCTGCGTTAACTTGTTTACTCTCGTCAATTAGTGTACGTGTGTCAGCTGGATCAACATTTAACTGCAGATAATTCTGAATGTCGTTAACCGGTATTGCGGACAACGATTTATGTAAAAAAGAACTGTTATGATCCCGAACCACATTGTTGCTGTTCTGACTTAAAAATATGGTTGCACCTACTGCTAAAGTAAGGCAGGCTGCGGTGGCATATTTAAAGGCAGACGATGCCAATAATTGCCTGATAACCCCAGTCCGTTTTATAACCTCCTGTTTTTTGTTTTCCTGAAGGTTAGTTGTTTTGTTTAATATATTTTCAGTAAGCTGGCCAAAATAATCATGCGGAACGGTAAATGCTTCAGATGGTTCGCTTAAAGCCTCCCCCACTATGATCCGGCTTTGTATCTGCCGGCTTAAATCATCAAAGTAATTTTCCGGCACGGTAAGACCCATACTTTCTTTAGCTAAAGCATCTTCAATCTTTATCCGGGAGTTGATATTGTTGCCAAGTTCATCAAAATAATTCTCAGGCACAGTAAAGCCCTGTTCGGAAGAGCCATTGTTTATTTCATTTAACTTAATAAATGACACGATCTGCTGCTCCGACTCATTAAAATAACCTTCCGGCACTGTAAACGGGCTGTTTGGATTAACCTGTTTAAGTGACATATAATCATTTAGCCATTCCCTATTTCCTCTATCGCTGTTCATATCGTTATATAGATGAAACTCATGTCCAAAGGTTTAAAATAAATTTAAAATTAATCTCTCGATAATAAAAACGATTCAATTTTTTTAACCGCCAGGTGGAAAGATGCTTTTAATGCGCCAACGCTCGTTCCCAGCACCTGGGACATCTCTTCGTATTTCATGTCATCATAATATTTCATATTAAACACCAACCGCTGTTTTTCGGGCAGGGTTAAAATGGCCTGCTGCAATTTCAGCTGAGCCTGGTCACCATTGAAATAGGTCGAATCGGCTAAAGTGTCAGCCAGTTCATAGGCCACATCATCCAGGGGGATATTATTTTTCTGCTTCTTCTTGTTCAGGAAGGTGATACATTCGTTTGTTGCGATGCGGTACATCCAGGTGTACAATTGTGCGTCACTACGAAAGCCGGGAAGATTCTTCCATATTTTAACAAACGTATCCTGTATCAAGTCATCCGCGTCGTCATGATCAATTACCATGCGGCGAACATGCCAATAAAGCTTTTGCTGGTATTTTTTTAGTAGCAGGTTAAAAGCTTCATTCCGGGTTTTTTCATCCTGGAATTTGCGTAATATTTCTGCATCATCAACCTGTACCGACATGTATTGTACTTATATTTTATCTGTAATAACGGCGAAAATAGGCATAATTTTCTTTTATTGTAACAAATCAATTACTTGTTGCGATGAGTTTTTAGTATCGACCTTATCGATCACTTTAGTGATCATACCGTTTGCGTCTATTAAAAAAGTAGTTCGTGCGGTGCCCATATACTTTTTGCCATACATGTTTTTTTCTACCCAAAGACCATAAGCGTCAACAATTTGTTTATCCGGATCTGCTATAAGCGGGAAAGGCAGGCTGTATTTGCTTTCGAATTTTTTATGCGATTGTTCATCGTCAGTACTTACTCCAATTACCGCAAATCCTTTTCCAAGCAGCGATTGATAATGATCGCGAAAGCTGCATGCTTCCGCAGTACAACCGGGGGTATCGTCCTTTGGGTAAAAATACAGGATCACATTTTTGCCTTTAAAATCGGAAAGGGAAACGGTTTTGCCATTCTGGTCCTTAGCAGTGAAATCCGGGGCTTTATCGCCTTCTTTTGGTTTTGCCATATTATTTGAAAAAATATGCAGTAAATTGTGAAATGTTGTTCTTATTATCGGTAACCGTTAAGTCAAATATATGTTTACCAGGGGTCGTATTCTTATCAAATTTATAACTTAACAGCTTAGTTTTATAATCCCAGTCCATCAGCACCCATTTGCCATCAATTTTGCCGGCATAGCTTTTTACACCCGACAGATTATCTCCAATTTTCAGGGTGATGCGCTGCAGTCTGGCCATATTACTTCCGTTTTTAATATTTAAAGGGTGGATGACGGGCGGCACGGTGTCCAGCTTGATATAATAATCGCCGAATGTGCGTGCACTGGCTTTAATGTAGCCTTCATCATAGGTGCCACCTTGGCAGACACCTTCGGTATTTACGATTACGGCTTTATCGGTATAATTACCTATTCTGTTATCGGGTTTTATCCATAATTCATAGCTATCATTGATTGGGGTAAAGCGGTTGTGTATGCGATGAACGGCTGAAAAAGCACCCGGCTTTTCAGGCAGCGTTGCATAGGTGAAACTCAGATCATCGTAAAGGTTTCCGGCCGGCACCACCACTTTTACCTGATCATTGCTGAATTCGTTCTGACGATCATAATGAAAAACGGTAGTATTGGTCGAAGCGGGCGCCAGCAGGGTTTTAGCAGGAGAGGATTTTACCTTCAATTTTAATGAGGACGTATTGCCGGCGATATCCTTTACGACGTACTCCAGCTCATGTACGGCATCGTCATTAAAGTTGATCACCCCACGGGATACTGATAGCGGATAAAGCGATATTTTGCTGCCTGGCAATAGGAAACATTTTTGTATAAACCTGTGTGAGCTTAAAAATACAGGATAGTCAATGTAAGCATTGATCGCATGCGTTTGGTCAAAGGCAAAGCGCTCGGCAGCGAAGGCATAAACCGTTGTTCCATCCAGTTTTAACTCGATCGAATAGATGCCGTTATGGTTTGACGAGGTGCTGTTTACATCCGTGGCAACGATACCGAACCCGGTCTGTCCGCTTGCATAAATAACCTGGGGCTTGGTTAAACGATAGTGTCCTGCCGAGCCCGTTACTGCCATAAATTGCCGGGGCGTCTTTTCACTGAACGGGCCGCCAGCGAGGTGGTAGATACATATTGTGCCCAGCGTAGGGGGAACCCGGTCAGGTATGGTTAAACCAAAAAGCTGCGGATTGATGGTTTGTTCTGTTTCCGTGTCCCTGATCTCGAAATGAAGGTGCGGCCCCGCCGAAGCACCAGCATTACCGGACCATGCGATCACATCGTCCTTGCAAACCCGTGCCTGGAACGGCAGCAGATTAAAGTCTACCTCGAAGCTTTGTTGTTGATATTGCTCGTTACGCACAATTTGTTCCAGTTCCGCACTGAAACGTTCTATATGCCCATAAACGGTGGTATATCCGTTGGGATGGGTAATATAAATGGCATTGCCAAACCCGCCAAACTGAACACGAAGACGAGAAATATAACCATCATAGGCAGCATGGACGGGGTAACCCGTTCGCCCGTTGGTTTTAAAATCAAGCCCCGAGTGAAAATGATTTGGCCTGAGCTCGCCGAATGAACCGGCCGTGCTCGGCGGCAGGTCAAGCGGGTAGCGGAAAAAGCTTTTTGGATATTGTTTGGTTTGAACAATATCCTGCCCAAAGCAGTTCGCATAAAGGCCTAAACAAGTAATAACGGCCGCAATAAATCCTTTTTTCATCGTTACTTAACGTAGAAATCAAGCATTTTTACCTCTTCCAGGTAGCCCTCCAGGTGCTCGCCGATATTTACTTTGCCCACACCCTGCGGCGTACCGGTAAATATCAGGTCGCCTTTTTTGAGTGTAATGTATTTTGATACAAACGAGATGATGTGCTCAAATGAGAACAGCAGGTCTTTGGTATTGCCTTGCTGGCGGGTCTGCTGGTTGATATCCAGCTTGAAATTTAAATTATAAATATCGCTGAATTGGGCTTTGGGTACAAAATTACTGACCGGCGCCGAGCCATCAAATGCCTTGGCCAGTTCCCAGGGAAGGCCTTTCTCTTTATGCCGCTGCTGTATATCGCGGGCCGTAAAGTCAATCCCTATGCCGATCTCTTCAAAATAGCTGCCTGCGAATTTTTCGTTGATGTGCTTACCCTCTTTACTTATCTTTAACACAATTTCAATTTCGTGATGGACGTCTTCTGAAAAGTCGGGGTGATAAAATGACTTGTTGTCCTTGAGTAAGGCCGTATCCGGTTTCATAAATATTACCGGAACGGTGGGTACGGGATTGTTTAGTTCTTTAGCATGTTCGGCATAGTTACGGCCTATGGCAATTATTTTCATAAATAACGGATAAATGCCAAATCTAAAAAATTGACTGGATTAAGTGAATGGTTTGATCAGTTAAATGGTCAGAAAAATTATCGGCCGATTCAACTTTTACTGCCCTTTCGGGGCTTAAAGCACAGAGATTCGCTTAATTATCGATTCGGTACCTGCAACAACCCTTATGAAATAAAAACCGCGCGACAGTTTATTATTAATCGGATAGGTAAAACTTTGTTCGCCTGAGCCTATTCTTTGTGAAAGTAAGGTGACTACATCGTTGCCAAGCACATCCATTATTTTTACGGTAACTATAGCATTGCGCGAGAGTATATATTTCACATTGATCTGATCGGTAATCGGGTTTGGATATACCTGAACATCAGTCAGCAGTTTATCATCTGTACGGATAACGTTGATTTTTGTATTAGAAGTAGCAGCAGGCTTTAACGGGGGCAGGGCTAAATGTAAACTATTCCTGGTATAAGGTTTTGAAGAAATTAATTTGTTTTTTTGAAGATGTAAGTTGGTTGTATCTGTTCTTTTGGTCTTAGTCCTGTCAGCAAAGGCAAAGTTTATGGGTATTGCAAGCGCAATCATTATTATCCACGAAAATGTATAAGTATAACTATGCCTCATGCTCAAATGTCTTGTACAAAAGTATAAATAATGTGCGCACCAATTCCAAGCCTTGCGCTTTTATAAAACATTTTAACAAAATTTAACAAAAAAGGATTAATTTATTACATATTTGCCCAATTTTATAAATGTAATAAGGACACTAAGAATTATAAAATTAGTATAAAATATATAAAAAACCTATTTTTATAAGGCGCTAATGCATAAAGACTTTCAAAAGCTATCACTTGCCGGACTTCTTATCAGTTTAGGTATAATTTACGGAGATATCGGTACCTCCCCTTTATACGTTTTTAAAGCAATTGTAGGTCAGCAGCAGATATCAGAAACATTAATACTCGGTGGGATATCCTGTATTTTCTGGACGCTTACGTTGCAAACCACCTTAAAATATGTGGTAATCACCTTGCAGGCTGATAACAAAGGTGAAGGCGGTATATTCTCCCTGTTCTCTTTAGTCCGCCGGAAAGCAAAATGGTTAGTAATACCTGCCGTAATAGGCGGCTGCGCATTATTGGCTGATGGTATTATTACGCCACCAATTACCATATCTGCAGCTATTGAAGGGCTTGAGGTCAAATTCCCTCACCTGCATACGGTCACGATAGTGATCATCATCATTGGCGCACTCTTTATTATCCAGCAATTTGGTACCTCATTGGTAGGCAAAGCCTTTGGCCCCATTATGTTTATCTGGTTTAGTATGATGGGTGTGTTAGGTCTCAGTTTTATCATTCAGATGCCCTCGATCATCAAGGCTTTGAACCCGTATTATGCTTATGCCCTGCTAAGCAATAGTAATTATGATGCCTTCATTGTTTTAGGTGCCGTATTTTTGTGTACTACCGGGGCAGAAGCCCTATACTCCGATTTGGGGCATTGCGGCCGTAAAAATATACGGATCAGCTGGATCTATGTTAAAAGCTGCCTGGTGCTTAATTATCTTGGTCAGGGTGTTTGGCTGCTGCACCGTAGCGGGCAAACCATTAACCTGAATCTGCATAATCCTTTTTATGAGATCATGCCACAATGGTTCCTCATATATGGCATCGGTATAGCGACTATCGCCGCTATCATAGCCAGCCAGGCGCTTATCTCGGGATCTTTTACCCTGATTGCAGAAGCGGTTAGACTCAACTTGTGGCCGAAGGTAAGGATCAATTATCCCACTGAGCAAAAGGGGCAGCTATATGTTCCGAGTGTTAACTGGCTGCTATGCCTGGGATGTATCGGTGTCGTATTGTTATTTCGCCATTCAGACAGGATGGAGGCCGCCTACGGCTTAAGTATTACCGTGGCCATGCTGATGACGACCATACTGGTGTCTAAATATTTAGCAAAAAAGAAATTCCCGACTTACATCATAGCCGTATTTTTGGTAGTTTACATATTTATTGAGGGCACATTTTTGTCGGGTAACCTGGTGAAATTTGTTCATGGTGGCTGGTTCACTTTATCCGTTGGCGCGGTTTTGTTTTCAATTATGTGGACCTGGCATATTGCGCGAAAGATCAGAAACCGTTATGTTAAGTTTATTAATATCGAAGATTATTATAATATCCTCAAGGAATTGAGCGAAGATGAAACGGTACCCAAATATTCATCGCAACTGGTTTATTTAACCAGTGCCAATTTCGATTCGGAAATAGAGTCAAAAATTATTTATTCTATTCTGCAGAAGCAGCCTAAACGCGCGGATGTTTATTGGCTGGTACATGTTGATGTGGTAGATGAACCATATAAACGGGAATATGAAGTTAATTTTCTGGTGCCCAACAAACTTATCCGTATCGATTTTAAACTGGGCTTCCGTATAGAACAGCAAATCAACCTGTTATTTAGAAAAGTGGTTGAGGACCTGGTAAAAAAGGGAGAGGTCAATATTACAAGCACTTATAAATCATTAAGCCGGCATAAGATTGTAGGCGATTTCAGGTTTGTAGTGATTGAAAAAGTATTGTCGCGCTCTCATAGACTTTCCTTTTATGAGCGCTTTATTATGGCGTTTTATGTATACCTCAAAAAGGTAAGTTTATCTGAAGAACGTGGTTTTGGTCTTGACCTGAGTTTTGTAACCGTTGAGAAAGTGCCGCTAATGCTTACTGACCCGGAGACGGTAGAAATTCAGCGGGTTAGTTAAAAACTTTTTCGCTACAGATTGTTAACAGAATGTTAACAGAGATTTGTAAATCTCTGGGAATTCCGATGTTAAACATTAAATAGATAACCTTGAAAAAGATCATATTCGCATTATTTTGCATTATTTCCATTGAGGCAAATGCACAGGTCAAAGACACCACAAAAAAAAGTATTCCCGATACGATAAAGAAAGACCTTTTAACCGCTCCCGATACGGTAAGGCGGCTGCATAGTAAACCCTATGCGTTGGTTATCCCGGCTGCTTTGATCGCCTATGGGGCATCCTCTTTTGTAATTCATCCCGTACGCCGTTTTGACTATTATATTCATAGCGAAGTTGAAAAGACCGGGCCTAATTTTAACACCAAAGCAGAAAGTTATTTTCAGTTTGGGCCGGTGATAATGGTTTATGGATTAAATCTTATTGGCGTTTCAGGTAAAAATACATTTATTGACCGTACTGCATTGCTTGGATTATCAGCCGGTTTTTTTGGCGTGAGCGGTCTTGTTACCAAGAAACTTACGCATCGCTTGCGGCCTAACGGAGCTGATTATCTGTCTTTCCCGTCGGGCCATACAGGGATCGCATTTATGGGGGCAGAGTTTTTAGCACAGGAGTATTCAGATAAATCGCCGGTGTATACGGTCTTGGGCTACGGTTTTGCCGTTACCACCGGAGTTTTCAGATTATATAATCGCGACCACTGGTTCAGTGATGTTGTGGCAGGTGCCGGTTTTGGTGTTCTGTCCACTAAAGCAGCTTATTTAATTTATCCTTATCTGCGCAACAAGCTAACTCATAAAGATAAACAGGGCAAAAGCACCATGATAATGCCTACGTATCAGAATGGAACGCCAGGTCTGTCATTCGCTATGCAGCTATAGATTGTTGTAAAGTTGTAACGTCCAAATGTTAAGGAACCGATCGCTGGTATAACGATCATGGAGGCATTTAATAAGCGCAACTGCTGCAATCGTCAACTTTAAAAACATTCCGGCTTTACAACCTTCGCGCTACTTATATCTCAATTTATAAACCAGGATAATACTTGCGAATACAAAGGTAATCGCGTTGGCTATGGTTACCGGAAGGCTATGGCTCAAAAATCCGTAGATGAGCCACAATAAAGTGCCCGCCGTAAACAAAGCGTACATGTAGAAGGATATTCCGGAGGTGTCTTTAGTTTGAATGGTTTTAATGGCCTGCGGCAAAAACGAAACTGTTGTACCAAAAGCAGCTGACAAACCAATAATATTAACAATGTCCATCGAATCTCTTTTTTTGTTAAGATGTTTGATAACCATTAAGCGCAGCTTCCGGAATTTACCCACTACGCTAACCCTTTTAATACTTTTATGTTATCCTTACCTAATACACTGTTTTTATAACTATAGTTAAAGTAAATAATCAGACCTATGATCAGCCAAATTAAAAAGCGCAGCCAATTGGTGGTCCCTAATTCTGTCATCAGATAAAAGCAGGAAATCAATCCAAGTACAGGTATTAAAGAATAATTTTTGATAAAGCCTGCAATAGCTATTGTTAAAACAAGTATACAGAAGGCAAAGTAAGGTATCCGCTCAAGGAACACCCCCCATTTTGTTAACCCGGGCTGGCCCGGATCAATAAGTCCAAAGAAATTTTTAAAGAAACCCGGGAATTGTATATGCGTAAAAATAATTGCGGCAAACAAGATCAAAGGAACAATATATTTCCCATTAATGTAAGGCACGCTAAACCTGCCTTCCTGTTTCTCCGTTCTTGGTAGTATTAAAATACCCCCGCAAACCAGTACAAAGGCAAATAAAGTACCAATACTACATAAATCGGTCACCAATGCTGAATCAAGAAATAAGGAGGGGATACCCACTACCAAACCCGTAATAATTGTTGCAAAAGAAGGTGTATGGTATTTCGGATGAAGCCTGGAAAACCTGGGCGGCAATAAACCATCCCGGCTCATGCTCATCCAGATGCGTGGCTGGCCGATCTGAAATACGAGCAGTACCGAGGTGGTTGCAACAACTGCACTTAATGCGATAATGCCACCGAAGATGTTTAACCCTCTTTCATTAAACGCATTCGCTAAAAAATCACTGGTATTCAGTTTGGTATAATTCACCATCCCTGTAAGCACAAGGGCAATCAAAATATATAATATGGTGCAAATAATCAGTGAGTAAAACATACCTCTTGGCAGATCCCTTTGCGGATTTTTACACTCTTCGGCGGTTGTTGAAATGGCATCAAAACCAATATATGCGAAGAAGACAGCAGAAACGCCCTTCATTACACCGGCAAACTTATTTGGTAAAAAAGGAACCCAGTTTGCAGGGTTGACATAGTAAAAGCCGACAGCAATGACAGCAGCAACTACCAATAGCTTAAATAGTACCATCAAGTTGCTGGCCCGTCTGGATTCTTTAATGCCGATATAAACAAGATAGGTGATCAGGACCGTGATGGCTAAGGCAGGAAGATTCAAAATAAAAGGAACAGACCCTATACGCGGCGCATTAAGCCATATATTGTGCATATTTAAAAAATCAGCGGCACCGACGGTATCGTGCTTTGCTATTTTTTCCAGATACTGAATGCTGCCATTTTTTGCCTCAAAAAAACTTGTGGATAAGAAATCGGGAATGTGCAGACCGACGTTATGCAAAAAACTTGTTAGGTTGCCCGACCATGAAATGGCCACAGTAATGTTTCCCACCGCATATTCCATTACTAAATCCCAACCTATAATCCATGCAATGATCTCCCCAAAGGCAGCATACGAATAAGTATATGCACTTCCTGACATAGGAATACGCGAAGCAAATTCAGCATAACACAATGCCGAAAAGCCGCATGCCACAGCGCAGATCATGAACAAAAAAACAACGCCGGGGCCACCATCGAAACAGGCTTTGCCCACCGTGCTGAAAATACCCGCACCGATAACGGCTGCAATGCCAAGGGCGGTAAGATCGCGAACACTTAAAACTTTGTTTAATGATATTCCATGGCCATCATCAAGACCTGCACTGGCATCTGCAACTATTTTTCCAATTGATTTTTTACGGAATATATTTTTCGGCATTCAATTTTAAATGTTAAGGCTAAGGCCAAACATAACTATTTTTTTGCATTGAATTAAATGGCATATTCTATTAACTTGCGCTCATGAAATTGAATCTAAATGAGGTATTTCGCAGAATTAAATGGCTCGTCATTCCTTATTTATTGGTTTTATGTATTTGCCTGGTGATCAGGTTGGTCTTCACCCGCCAGACGATCTATTTTACGGTAAATTCGATATACAGCCCTGTTGCTGATTTTTTGGCGCCCTTTGTAACCGACCTTGGAAATGGCTGGTTTGCCGTAATTATTGCGGCTGTACTTGCATTATTCAGTTACCGGAAAGCATTTTTAGTGGTCACTTCCTGGGGAGTAACTGCAATTGTGGCGCAGATACTTAAGTTTATTTTTGCAGCGCCCCGCCCCAAGTTATATTTCAAGGATCAGTTGAGCCGGATACATTTTGTTAAAGCGGTAGAAATATTAAGCTATCACAGCTTCCCATCGGGGCATACGGTAACCGCCTTTTCATTAGCCGTGCTATTCACCTACTGGAGCAGGAATAAAGGGTGGGGGCCGGTATTCTTGCTCATTGCTGTTATGGTAGGCTATTCGCGTATGTATTTAAGCGAACATTTTTTTGAAGACGTAATTGCAGGCTCAGTGATCGGCGTGATCATTACGGTGATCTGGCTTTATTGGCTTGATAACCGGGCATTTATACAACGTCCTGAATGGCAAACAGGGTTGCTTGCTTAGTTAAGCAAACTCACTGTTGTCTCTTTTTCTGAATATCAGCCAGATAAGCAGGAACAGGACCAATACACCGCCACCGACCTCAAATATCGAATTAGTGCTGATACCTTTTGATGCCCGGGTTTCCGTATACTGATCGGTCCGCTGTAGTTCCGGTGAAAGCCTGATAGAACCAAAAAAGGATCTGGCCTCGTCTTTTACAATGTCTTTTCTGGCATCAGCATAACCAAATTCAAAAGTATAAGTGGCATCTTTAGTGTACAACAACACAAAATTCCTGTATTGACTATCGCCACTGGCATCCTTTGTCAGCAGGTTAAATGCTTTTGCCTTCAAGGTTCCTATAGTCGTATCACGGATATTTTGCGTACTGCCATTACCACTCTGGCTTTGGATGCCCTGGATGTACTTTTTTAATACAGAATTAAGATCATTTTCCTTCTTTAGGGGCTGATTACCTTTTGCGTTGGGCTGTCTGATAGTGATCATATAACCCAGGTCGGTATTAGCCGAAAATAGCTGCTGACCCAACGTATCTTTTTTGCTATAAGAGGATGGTAATGACACGCTCACCAGGCTGTCAACTTTAACTGGTTTTAACGCTTGGCCAAATACTGCATTCACCGAAAACAGTATACCAAATATTATAATTAGCTTCTTCATATCACTTTAATAACTCTATAAAATGAAATAAAGTTTTAAGCTATTGACAATAAGTGATGGCAATACGACTATAAGCGATTGATAATAAGTATTTTACAGATATAATTATAATCTTAATTTTACACTTTGGCGACAGTAAAATAAGCAAGTGATCCTTATAGCTTATCCATTTCAGCCTTCACAAATTCAGCTAATTCTTTTACATACGCAGCGCTGAAATCAAATTTGATACCGGCAGCTTCATAGATTTCTTTGATGGTTTTGGTATAGCCCAGTTTCAATGCATCTAAATACTGCTGCAAACCTTTTTCCGGATTTTCTTTATAGTTCTTCCATACAGCAATCGCTCCCAGCTGGGCCATGCCGTATTCAATATAATAGAAAGGCACTTCAAAAATATGAAGTTGTTTTTGCCACAAATTGGCTTGTGCATCCTTGAGTTGGCTCCAATCGGCAAAGCCTGCACCAAAACGCTCGTATATCTGCAGCCATGCGTCGGTACGCTGCTCATCAGTATGATCGAAATTGGTGTATATCCAGTGTTGGTACTGGTCAACGACAGCTACCCATGGCAGGGTCTTTAGCACATCAAAAAGCTGGTCGCGTTTAGCACGTTTAAGGTCCTGCTCATTATCGAAATAAACATCCCAGTTATCCATCGATATCAGTTCCATGGACATAGAAGCCAGTTCAGCCACTTCGGATGGGCAATGTTTAAAATCATTCAATTCCAGATCAGCGGTCAAAAAAGTATGTACCGCATGGCCGCCTTCGTGCACCATGGTAGTCAGGTCGCGGAAAGTATTGGCGGAGTTCATGAATATGAATGGAGCACCGGTTTCTGCAAGCGGATAATTATAACCGCCGGGCGCTTTTCCCTTGCGGCTTTCCACATCAAAAAGTTGATTGTCTTTCATGATCTCCAGCCGTTCGCCTAAATACCGGCTGATATTGCTAAAGCACTGGATAGATTTTTCGATCAGTTCATTGCCATTTTTGAACGGTTTTAAAGCCGGCTTACCCGATACATCCACATCCAGGTCCCATGGTTTAAGACTCTTCAGGGCCAATGCCTTTTTGCGTTTTTCAGCCTCCTCATGCAGGATAGGGACAATTTCCCTTTCAATAGCTTCGTGAAAGGCATAGCAATCCTTCGGTGTGTAATCAAAGCGCCCCAATGCCTGGAACATATAATCGCGGAAATTTTCAAACTCGGCGTTTAAGGCCACCTTGTGCCTTAGCGCACGTAACTGATCGAATAGCTGGTTAAGCTGATCTTTATCCTGCAGTCTGCGGAAAGTTATTTTCTCCCAGGCTTGCTGCCTCTTACTGCGGTCAATATCCTTTAAAAACACAGCGGCCTGTTCCAGGGTAAATTCCTTGTCGCCGATATGTACAGACATCGAACCGGTAATTGACTGGTACTTTTGCTGCTCAACCTGTATTTCCGTTTGCAGGGGGATATTCTCCTCCCTGAAGAGTTCCAATGCCTTTTTTACACCACGTAAGAGGATGAAATATTTTTCTTCATGCAATTTATCTGCCCATGGGCTATTTACCAGCTTCTTATTCAGTTCGTTGCTATAGGGCGCTATCTTCGGCTCGATTTCAGTAGCGAAATACTGGAACTTTTGCAGCAGTTCTTCGCTGGTCGTATCGCAGGTCATGCGGATATAGCGCCATGCAAAATCCTCTTCCAAAGCAGCTTCCAGTTCGCTGCGGTCATGCAGCCAGTGTTCCAGTTCCTCAACAGCGTGAATAGGACGTTCTGTCAGTTCTTTAAAAAGAGGCTCCAGGGTTTCCCATTTCATTTCGAGGTTCTGGGGTATGTATGTTCTTTTTTTCTTGTGGATCATGGTATTTGACAGGCAAATGTGCCGATGTGCAAATGTGCGGATTTAGTCTGAAGTACCAAAGATGGGAAGCGGGAAAGTTGCAATCCGATGTCAGAGGCCGCAGACCTGAAAGGTAAAAGTCCCAAACATTACCCGCCATCCTGCCGGACCTTCCAACTTATGCCGGGATTTGGGCTCAGGACCTTTTATACCAGGTTTGCCAAAGATGATTGATCCCACCCCTGTAATCAGCGGGCTTATAATTAAAGGCTTTCTCAAATTTATCCGAGTTGAAATTGTAATCATGGTTGTACTGGTAATACATTTCAACGGTGCCCATTACTACTTTATTAAATAAGCCATAGGTCCGTAACATCAACTTATTTACCGCCATATATTTAGGTTTAACTCCGTAAATATCCGCGGCCATTTCTATAAGCTGAACGCCGGTTAGCGGTGCGGTGGTAGGCATGTGCCAAACCTGGTTGTCACTTTCGGGGTTTTGGCCGAGTAGATAAACTCCTTTGCCCATGTCGGGGATGTAACTGAAACTATGCAACTTTTTAGGGTCACCTATCCATTGGGCATTTTGTCTTTTTGCATATTTATCCAATACCATCACATCAAAAAAGCTGTTCATGTTATCCGTTCCATAAAAATCTGCTGCACGGGCGATACTGGCGCGGATGTTTCCGGCCTGAGCTTCCTCCATCAGCTGCATGGCAATTTTTGCCCGTACTTCTCCTTTTTCACTGCAGGGATTATAAGGCGTATTTTCAGTCATGGGCCCATTGACTGATCCATACAGGTACACATTGTCAAAGAAGATCAGCCTTGCACCGGTCTGTTTGCCAAGATTGATAAAGTTTTGCATAATAACGGGCCATTGTTGCCGCCAGATGGTTTTGTCATAGATCAGACCTGCGGTTAAGTAGATCACCGCCGAGCCTTTTGATGCTTCGAGCAGTTCGGTATAATTAAGCAGGTCAGCTTTTTGCCAGGTGATGTTTTTGCCGGATGGCTGCACCGGCTTGCGGCTGACCAGGCGGATGGTTTCGTTGCTGTTTGCTAATTCGCGGGTAAGTGCATTGGCTACTGCTCCGCCGGCTCCTAATATGGTATGCATTTTTTTTGTTTTGGTTTGATACAAATGTACATCGACGTTGCAAGTCAGAACGTTAACAAAAGATAAGAAATAGACCCAAAGTTCGCATAGGCCGGGAAGCTGGTAAAGAAAGTTTTATTTGATTCTTTAAATTTTTTAATGCTGGGAATTCCGGTTCAGACGATCATTTGACTGTCTCCATCACCCGTCTTCTTATCCGCGAAAGGGAAACAGGAGTAATACCTAAATAATTGGCGATATAGTGCTGGGGCATACGCCGTAAGATTTCCCTGCCGGTAGTTAATAACTGCAGGTAACGTTCTTCGGGCGTTTGAGTGATAAACGAAACAACGCGGTCCTCGTAGCAGCACAAATATTGTTCGGCTATCAAACGGCCGAAGCGTTCCATTTTATAGGCCAGCATCGGGTTGGACAGCATTTCGTCCATATCCCTGCGAGTGAACGTAATCAGATTGGTGTCTTCTAATGCTTGAATGTAGGTGTAGCCGGGTGAGCTTGTAAGATAGCTTTTATAGGAGCTTAGGAACTCATTTTCAAAACTGAAATAGCCGGTAATGTCCTGTCCGTCTTTAATATGAAAGTAACGCACTGAACCATCAACGATAAAACCCACCTTATCACAAACCTTCTCCGGAGTAGCAAAGTAGTGTTTCTTTTTTAGGCCGCTGAAGCTCAGATGCTGGCTAAACAATATCCATTCGGCTTCATTAAAATCGATATATTTTTTTAGATGTTCCCTGAACAGGTTGAGCGCGGTTGCCTGATCCATACCGATAATTTATCTTAATTATAAGTGAATTCCCAATACTGCTCCATGTGCTGTCAAAACCCTGTCTAACAAAAAGAATGCGGCAAATACGACGCTCGCTATTCCGTTTGTGGTCATAAAGGCAAAGTTTACCCTGCTCAGGTCGTTTGGTTTGACCAACCGGTGCTGGTAAATCAGCATAGCACAAAAGAATGCGATCCCGATATAATATGACCAGCCAAAGTCATGAGGAATAAAAAATACAGGAGTAATAATAAATGCCGCAGAAAATACATGTAGCAGCGTAGACAAACGCAGTGCATTTACCTTACCCAGGTAAGCGGGAATAGAGTGAAGTTTTTCGTTGCGGTCAAAATCCTCATCCTGCAGGGCGTAAATAATATCGAAACCGCTTACCCAGCCCAGTACCGATAGTGAGAAGAATACGGGTAACAAGGCAAATGCTCCGCTAACCACCAAATATGCGCCAACAGGGGCAAGGGATAATCCCAAACCCAATACCAAATGGCAAAGTGCGGTAAATCTTTTGGTAGCGCTGTAACCCAAAACAACCAACAAGGCAACAGGCGAAAGATAAAAACAAAGCGGGTTGATAAACCAGGTAGTGATAATAAAAAGCGCGCAGTTGATCAGCGTAAAAGTTAAAGCGGCTGCCGGACTGATTCTTCCTGCCGGAATATCCCGCAGACTGGTACGTGGGTTCTTTGCATCAATATCCCTATCCAAATAACGGTTAAATGCCATAGCCGAGTTGCGTGCCAGTACCATGCAAAACAACATGAGTACCAGCTTTTGCCATTCAAAATGAGCCTTGGTAGTAGTAACCGCCAAAAAAAAGCCTATAAAGGCAAACGGCATGGCGAAAATGGTATGCGTAAAGGTGACCAATGAAAGATACTTTTTCATTTTTGAAATATAGTTCCCCGCCTTGACATGGGCGGGGCTGTGTTATATAAATGTGTAAATGTGCTGTTCAAATGATTTGGTGTCCGTTATTAACCCCTGTCAACAGGGGAACTTAATTCCGGCATTACAAAACCGCTGTTTACCCCGTCGATAAATCCCAACACCTCATCCCGTCCCAGCTGTGTTTGCGCAGAGGTGACAAAACACCGGGGCACTTCATCAAAGGTAGCTAATAATGCCTTTTTAAATTTAGCCATATTCTGCTCGGTTTTTACCCCCGATTGTTTATCGGCTTTAGTAAATACCAATACAAACGATAACCCTTTTTCGCCAAGCCAGTTGCAAAATTCAAGGTCTATCTTTTGCGGCTCAAGGCGGCTATCAATCAGTGCCATTACGCATTGCAGGCTTTCGCGTTTGTCAAGATAGCTATGTATAAACTTATCCCAATCCGCTTTTTTGCTTTTTGATGCACGGGCATAGCCATATCCGGGCAGATCGACAATATACCAGAAATCATTAATCAGAAAATGGTTGATGAGCTGCGTTTTGCCGGGCGTTTGGGAGGTTTTGGCCAGCCCCTTTTTGGCCACCAGCATATTAATAAGGGACGATTTCCCTACATTTGATCTGCCGATAAAAGCATATTCGGGCTTTACCGGCGGCGGCAGTTTTGAGATCTGGGTATTGCTGCAAATGAATTCGGCAGTTTTTACAATCATGCTGCAAAGCTACGGGGAATTGTTGGAATGTTGAATACTGTTGTAAAGTTGAAAGGTTGTAAGGTTTTATTGATATTGGCTGACATTGTTTTTGACTTTTATATCAAGATTTGTATAACTTTCCAACGTTACAACAAAAAATATGGAAAATTATACAGTGCCTGCAAATACCCGTATAGGCCATGTGCATTTAAAGGTGAGCGATCTGCAACGGTCGCTGGATTTTTATTGCGGACTACTGGGTTTTGAGTTGATGATGAAATATGGTACACAGGCGGCATTTATATCGGCAGGAGGGTATCATCACCATATCGGATTAAATACCTGGCACAGCAAGGGCCAGCCGCCTGCACCCGAAACCGCACCCGGGCTATTTCATACCGCCGTTTTATATCCCGAAAGAAAAGACCTGGCGATGATATTGCAACGGTTGATCGATGCCAAATACCCCATTACCGGTGCATCAGACCATGGCGTGTCAGAAGCTATTTACTTAGACGATCCCGACCACAATGGAGTCGAATTATACTGGGACAGACCAAAAGAGCTTTGGCCCAAAGATGATAACGGCCAGATGACCATGTTTACAAAAGCCCTGGATGTGCATGGCTTGCTTGGACTGTTGAACCCATCGATCATTTGATTTGCCGTTGCGCTTTGACACGGCTGACACGCTTTGCAGAATAGCGTGTCAATTGTCTGAACGATTTTATCAGCAGGAGGCGATGCAAGTCCTCCTTAATCCGGCAATCTTAGTTCAGACAAACAACCGCCCCGCTATTCAGATAATACCTGGCAAAGTAAAAAGCTTTCAACAATACCCGGCCTTACAACGTTCCAACCTTACAACTTTCCAACAATTTCCCCCTATCTTTGCCCCAAATGAGCAAAACTGTAACACCTTATACCGATGAGCAGGGCACCAAAAAGCAGCAGGTGGCCGATATGTTCAACAATATCTCAAAAACATACGATTTCCTCAATCATTTTATGTCGCTTGGCGTCGATATCATCTGGCGTAAAAAAGCGATCAGCGAATTAAAAAAAGATCAGCCTAAACTAATACTGGATGTAGCTACCGGCACGGGTGATTTTGCCTTCGAAGCCTTAAAAATATTGAAACCCGAAAAAATAATAGGAGTGGACATTTCGCGCGGTATGCTGGATATCGCCGAGCAAAAAATAACCAAACGCAACTTAAATGACCGTTTTGAAGTAAAACTGGGTGATTCCGAGAAACTGCCTTTTGCAGATAACGGGTTTGATGCAGCAACAGTAGCTTATGGGGTGCGTAATTTTGAGAATTTGGAGCTCGGTTTGGCCGATATTTTCCGCGTGCTGAAACCGGGTGGTAAGATGCTGGTACTGGAGTTTTCAAAACCAAAGAGGTTTCCTGTAAAACAGTTATACAATTTCTATTTCAATTATATCACCCCTGGCATCGGCAAGCTGTTTTCAAAAGACGCAAGGGCCTATAGTTACCTTCCCGAGTCGGTAGCTGCTTTCCCTGACGGGAAGAGCTTTACCGGGCTAATGGACAAGGTGGGCTTTAAACATACCAAATGCAGGCTACTGGCGTTTGGTATCTGCTCGATATACACGGGTGTTAAATGAATAAGAAAAAGTAAGGACCGTGCGATTCCCCTCTGGAGAGGGCTGCAATACACAGTCCTGCGCCGGCCCCTGCGGCAACAGGGGAGCTGGAAATTACAGTTGATCATATAAACTATACGGTGTTAAATGAATAAAATCAGGTACCTGACCATTATTTTTATTCTTTTTTGCAGCAGATCACTATTTGCTCAGAGTGCACCGGCATGGGGTGGCGGAGCCGATCAAAACGACATGAGCTTTGGTTTTACCTTTCAATTCGTAAATAGCTATTTAAAAATTGATAAAAAGCCCGACTGGCGCAAACCCTATTTTGATCCGGGTGTAAACAGCATTATCACCGATTCGTTAACAAGCATCAGTTCAAAAAGCTCACCCGGGTTTGCAGTAAGTTTCCTTTTACGCTATCGTATCACTGAACACCTGGAAGTCCGTACGACACCAGGGCTGGTATTTGCCGACCGGACACTGAGCTATACTTATGCCGATGCCTCGCAGAACGTGAGTAAGCCGATACAAGCCACTATGGTTGAATTTCCTTTATCTTTAAAACTAAAATCAGACCGGGTACAGGATTTCAGGGCCTATGTATTAGCCGGAGCAAAATATGCTAAGGCCATCGGCGCCAAAACAAACAAGCCTGATATTGACCCCTTGCAGGCGCTGGTAACCAATAAAAATGGTTTTGGGTCTTATGAGTTGGGCCTTGGCTGTGATATTTATTTCGAATATTTTAAGCTATCGCCGGAAGTTAAACTATCCAACTCGTTTGGCAATATATTAACCCCGGAGAACAACCCTTTTTCAAGCCCCATTAGCAAATTATCATTGCATACCGTTACATTCAGCTTATTATTTGAATAGCCGTATTCCAAGCTGGAAATACCGGAAGCTCCGGTATGATAATTACTTCACTTTCGGACTTTCAGCGATCCCGGCTTCAGACTTATTAAAATAAATCCCTAATTTCGCCGACGAAATTACTTCCTATGTCAAAGATCGCATTAATAACGGGGGCCACCGCTGGGATCGGTGAGGCTTGTGCACATGTATTTGCCCGTGAAGGGTATGACCTGGTACTCACCGGCCGGAGGGCTGACCGGCTCGAAAAATTATCAGAACAGTTGACAAGAGCGTATCATGTGAAGGTAGTGACCTCGGTTTTCGATGTAAGGGACCGCCAAGACGTGATTTCGAAGCTGGAGGAATTATCGCCGGAATGGAGAAAAGTAAATGTGCTGATAAACAACGCCGGTTTAAGCCAGGGGCTTGATCCGATACAAAATGGCAATTATGATGACTGGGAAACCATGATAGATACCAATATTAAGGGATTGCTGTATGTAACCCGCGTGGTGTCCAACTGGATGATCGGTAACGGATCCGGTCATATTGTCAACTTAGGCTCCATAGCGGGTAAGGAAGTATACGCCAATGGGAATGTATACTGTGCCAGCAAACATGCGGTTGATGCTTTGAATAAAGGGATGCGGATAGACCTTTTGCCGTATGGCATAAAAGTAACCGGGGTAAATCCGGGTGCTGTGGAAACAGAATTTTCACAGGTGCGCTTTAAAGGGGACAAAGCAAGAGCCAGCAAAGTATACGAGGGCTTTGAACCACTAGCGGCGATGGATATTGCAGAAACGATATGGTTCGCAGTATCGCGACCGGCACACGTTAACATTAATGAGTTAACGGTGATGCCTGCCGCACAGGCAACAGCTACAAATATCTTCAGAAAGTAATTTTGCGGATCTACCAATGTGCATATTGCAAATATGCAGATGAATAATCCGGCAAATTGTTTGATATTTAGTAATATTGAAATATAAAACAAATTCAGATAAGTAAAATTATTCTTCCGGCTTCCGGTCTTTCCGACACTCCGGCAAAATCAGTAATTCACTCAGTCACAAATTAAAAAAGGAATGTCACTTATAACCCAGATCGATCAGGACATTAAACAAGCCATGCTTGCCAGGCAGGAAGCAAGGTTAAGAGGATTGCGTGCAATCAAATCGGCATTACTGCTCGCCCGTACAGAAAAAGGAGCTTCAGAAGATATTTCTCAGGAAACAGAAATCAGAGTGTTGCAAAAACTGATCAAGCAGCGTAAAGAATCAGCAGATATTTATCAAGCGCAGAACAGGGAAGACCTTTACAAGATCGAGGTGGAAGAAATGGACGTAATAGGTGCCTTCTTGCCTAAACAAATGGAACGTGCAGAAATTGAAGCTTATTTAAAAGAACTCATCAACAAGACAGGCGCCGCATCCGTAAAAGATATGGGCAGGGTAATGGGAACTGCCAACAAAGAATTGGCCGGCAAAGCTGATGGGAAAACAATATCTGAAGTTGTAAAACAATTATTAGGATAAATAATGCATTAATTGTTGCAACTCAATTGCAATAAACTATTTTTATAGCGGATAACTTTATGTTGATCCTGGATAGGATTTCAGGGTAATAATTAAAATACTTAACTTTTACAAACGTTTATGGATTTTGTGCTTAAAGAAGAACATGGCTATATTTATATCGATGAGGGCGAAGGTGAAGTATTGTTATTACTGCATGGCTTAATGGGGGCATTAAGTAACTGGGATGCTGTTATAAGAGAATTTAGCAAAGAATACCGGGTGATTATACCCATTTTACCCATATATGATTTGCCGCTGTTAACAACCGGTGTAAAAACACTTGCAAAACATGTACACCGGTTTGTCAACCTTTTGGGACTTTCTGACGTAACCCTATTAGGGAACTCTTTGGGCGGGCATGTGGGGTTGATCTATTGCATCAATCATCCACAAATTGTAAAGGCATTGATACTTACAGGCAGCTCGGGATTATATGAGAATGCTTTCGGCGGGTCGTTTCCTCGTCGCGAAAGCTATGATTTTGTAAAAGAAAAGGTTGAATATACTTTTTATGACCCTAAAGTAGCTACCAAGGAACTGGTTGATGATGTTTTTAAAACTATTAACGATCGTAACCGTGTAATAAGGATATTAGCCATGGCAAAATCAGCCATACGCCATAACATGTCAAAGGATTTGTACAAGATACAAATCCCGGTAGCGTTAATATGGGGTAAAAATGATAAAATTACACCACCCGAAGTGGCAATAGAGTTTAATCAGTTATTGCCCGATTCGGAATTATACTGGATAGACCATTGCGGGCATGCCCCTATGATGGAACATCCGGAAGAGTTTAACAGGCTTTTGAAAAGTTTTTTAGAAAAACATAAAATAAAGGTTTAATAACATGCTTGCCATTGAGCTGATTGCCAACGCGATTTCACCGGTGCATACTTCTGACAGTATACAGAAGGTAATCGACCGCATGATCGAGTTCCGCGTAAGGCACCTGCCAATTGTAAATGAGGAACAGTTTCTGGGCCTGATCGCTGAAGCGGACCTGGCACAGGAAAACGATAACCAGGTATCTATCGGTGCGCTGGCATTATCCCTGACAAATCCTTACGTACGCGAAGATCAGCATATCTATGATGTGATTCGCCTGTTTTATGAGCAGCAGATAACAATAGTGCCCGTACTGGATGCGAAAAAGAATTACCTGGGGCTGATCTCAATAAATAGCATGAACGAATATTTCGCCAAGCTTACCTCGGTTACCGAGCCGGGCGGTATTATTGTGCTCGAGATCACCAATAAAAATAACTCGCTTGCCCACATGGCGCAGATCGTCGAGTCGGACAATGCGCAAATATTAAGTTCGTATGTGCGCACCTTTGCCGATTCAACCCGTATAGAAATTACGCTTAAAGTAAACAAACTGGATATTTCGGCTATCACAGCCACATTTTTGCGTTACGAATACGATATAAAAGCTACTTTTAATCACAGCGATGATAATGACAACTCAAAAGATCGCTATGACTCACTGATGAATTACCTTAATTTGTAGACAGGCGATAGTCCATGGTCATTAGTCCATCGACTATACTGAGAAACTATATAACTATTGACAAACCATGACCATGGACTATCAGCCATGGACTCCTTATAATAAACTATGAAAATAGCAATTTACGGCAGGCCATTTAATGATTCGGCGGTAATACCTTATATACAGCAGGTGTTTGATGTACTGGCCCAGCATAATGTTGAAATATATGTTCATCAACAGCTTCATGATTATTTGGATGGTAAGATAAAAGCTGTAAAGTATGATGTCTTAAAAGATCAGGCCTACCTGCGCAAGTCGATAGACGTGCTTTTAACCCTGGGAGGCGATGGTACTTTGCTGGATATGGTCAGCCTGATATGCGATTCGGGCACCCCGGTGATCGGGATCAATTTCGGCCGTCTCGGTTTCCTGGCCAGTGTAAATAAAAATGATATCGCAGCGGCAATTTATGCCGTGGTAAACAAGGAGTTTACCCTTGACAGCAGGGAGTTGCTCGAAATTGATTGTGAAGAAAAAATATTTGGCAGCAACAACTTCGCCCTGAATGATATTACCATACATAAGCGTGACGACTCTGCCATGATTACCATACATGCTTCTTTGAATGACGAGTTTTTAAATTCGTATTGGGGCGATGGTATCATCGTATCGACCTCAACCGGGTCGACTGCTTATTCATTAAGTTGCGGTGGTCCTATTATCTTTCCGCAATCAAACAGCATTGTGGTAACACCCGTATCGCCCCACAACCTTAATGTGCGGCCTATCGTATTACCTGATAGCAGCACTCTTGTTTTTGATGTCGAGTGCCGCAGCGCCAATTACCTGGTATCCTGTGATTCAAGAACGGCGATTATTGAAAAGACAATGAAATTCCACATACGAAAGGCCGGGTTTCAGCTGAATCTGATCCGGTTAAATAATGAAAGTTATTTATCCACGTTAAGGAACAAATTATTGTGGGGATTGGATGCCCGCAATTATTAACTTTGATTGATGCCCAGATTTGTAAGTTTTTTACTCCTGATCTTACTTTCTTTTAGTTTACATGCCCAAACCTGGGAAGTAGGCGCTTTTGCGGGAGGGTCAGCTTATATGGGCGATCTGAACCAGAATAATCCGGTAAAAGTCAGCGGCATTGCATTAGGCGCCTTTGTAAAACGGAATTTTAACGGCTACTTATCGGCTAAGCTCAATTATACTTTCGGGCAGATAAGCGGTGCCGATAGCACATCATCCAATCCGCAGCTGAGGCAACGCAATCTTAGTTTCAAAACCCAGTTAAACGAACTCAGCCTGATTGCTGAGTTCAATTTTATGAAATATATCCCCGAAGCAGGGGCAAACAAGTACACGCCTTTTGTTTACCTGGGCTTAGGCGTTGTCGATTATAATCCCCAAGGCAACTACCAGGGTCATATCTATGATCTGCGGCCGTTGATGACCGAAGGCGAGTCAAAGCCATACTCAAAACTGGCCGCTACTTTTCCGTATGGTGTGGGCTTCAAGTACAACTTTTCAGGCAAATTAAATTTGATTGCTGATATAGGCTATCGCAACCCCAGTACCGATTATCTTGATGATGTTTCGGGCAATTATCCTGTTAAAAGCAAATTGCCTAATAATGTTTCAAGGGCCCTGTCTGATCGCTCCGGCGAAAATACAGGCATCTATATTGGTTCGCCGGGTTCCCAGCGCGGAGACTTAAGGCCAAAGGATACCTATATGTTTATCGGGTTCAGTATATCCTATACCTTTGTAAGCTCAAAGTGCTATTATTAGGCGATTCTTCATTTTATTTGCAGAAGCAAATTAAATGGATGTAAAATACAAATCATCAACGAATGATATTCGTTTTTAATTGTATATTTCACCTGAAACTAAGGTGATGGCTGACTTGGATGCTCCTGAAAAATCAGGCAGGAGAAATTCGCTCAGCAAACGGTCACCGCGCGCGGACGCGCCCTTTTGGGTTTGATCAGCCACAAATTTTGTCGGCATTTTCTTTTTCCCTGCATACTAAAAAAGTACAAAGTAAGTTTTACCTTTGTACCCTGAAAAAAAACACATAAGTTGTTGAAAGCTTAGTTGTAAGACCAATTAAATGGGATATAAGGATCAGATTGATTTATTAAAGTTACCGCAGCATATCGCTATCATTATGGATGGCAATGGACGTTGGGCTAAAGGCAAGGGCAAATTAAGAGTATTTGGCCACCGTAATGGTGTGCTTTCAGTAAGAGATGTGGTGGAAGGCGCCGGTGAGCTTGGAATAAAATATATCACCTTATACACCTTTTCGGCAGAGAACTGGAACAGGCCCAAATTAGAGGTATCTGCCATAATGGAACTTATGATCAGCACTATTCATAAAGAGATCAACAACTTTATGAAAAACAACGTACGTTTGAACGCTATTGGCGATTTAAAAATGCTGCCCGAAAAATGCTACCACGAACTTACCAATGCAATTGACAAAACTTCGACAAATACGGGTATTATGCTTACCCTGGCTTTAAGCTATAGTTCGAGGCGCGAGATTGTACAGGCCGCAAAGAATATTGCCTGCAAAGTGCAGAAGGGCGAGTTAAATATAGCAGACATTGATGAAGAAACTTTTGAAGATAATTTATATACGAGTGGAATGCCCAACCCTGAGCTCCTGATCAGAACCAGCGGCGAATACCGCATAAGTAATTATTTACTATGGCAAATCGCATATGCTGAATTGTATTTTACACCCAAGCTTTGGCCTGATTTCCGGAGAGAGGATCTCTTTGAGGCCATCATTGATTATCAAAAGCGGGAGCGGCGTTTTGGGATGATCAGCGAGCAACTCAACTAAATTTTCACTTTTAACACTTTTTAACAACTGTATAAATTATTTTTAGCCCACTAAAATATTCGAATGAATAAATATCTTTTTGCTATTCTTTTCTCTGTGATAAGTACTGCTGCCCTTGCTCAGGTTCCCAGTCAACCCAGACCGTCGCTATCAAAATCAATACCTGCTGATAGTTTGAGTTACCTGAACCCCAAGGATTATATTATAGGCGGTATTACTGTCAGTGGTACAAAATACCTGGATAAGGATGTATTGGTACAGATATCCAAATTAAGTAAGGGCGACAGGATTAATTTGCCCGGCGAACAAAATGCTGCAGTGATCAAAAGGATGTATGACCAGGGGCTTTTTGATGATGTACAGTTAAATATCACTAAGATCAATCTGGATACTATTTATCTTGAAATTGCTATCGTGGAACGCCCCCGCTTGTCAAGACTGCATATTACAGGTATCAGAAAAGGTGAAATTGAAGATTTGCAGAAGAAACTGAGCGATAAAAACTCAAAAATTGTAAATGAAAATTTATTAAGCACTACAACGGCCATCATTAAAAAGCATTTTAATGAAAAAGGGTTTTTAAATACAACGGTTGATATTAAACAGCGGAAAGATCCGGGTGATGCCAATAGTGTGATCCTGGATGTGGCAGTTGATAAAAAGCAAAAAGTAAAGATCAATAAAGTGATCTTTGAGGGCAATGCCGCTTTTTCAAGCAAGAAACTCAAAGCATTTCTGAAAAAAACACGTGAGAAAAAATGGTACAATCTATTTGGATCAAAAAAGTTTTTACGTGATAAATACGAAGAAGATAAACAAACACTCATAGAGAAAATGCAGGATAAAGGCTATCGTGATGCCGAACTGCTGAGTGACTCTGTTTGGAAAAACGATGAAAATACAGTAAATGTTAAACTAAAAGTCTTTGAAGGGCATAAATACTATTTCGGAAATATTACCTGGTCTGGTAATGCGCGATATCCGTCAGCACTTTTAAATAAATTGCTGCGTGTTAAAAAAGGCGATGTTTTCAGCGAAGAGGAATTGGGCAAAAGATTATCCGGCCCTACACCTAACAATGATGATGTATCCACGCTTTACCTCGATGGGGGATACCTGACCTATAATGCCGATCCGGTTCAAACAAAAATTTATAATGACACCGTTGATCTGGATATCAGAATTTATGAAGGGCCGCAGTATACCATTAACCGGGTCCTTTTGAAAGGGAATGATGTGACCAATGATAAAGTGGTCATGCGCGAGATCAGGACCAGACCCGGTCAAAAGTTCAACAAGGACTTGCTGATCCGTAGTACACGTGATATATCGCAGTTGGGTAACTTTGATGAGCAAAAGACTGAACCTAAGCCGACCAATATCAATCCTGCCGACGGAACGGTTGATATCATCTACAACGTGGTTGAAAAACCATCGGATCAGATCGAGCTTTCGGGTGGTTTTGGCGGCGGACAGATCGTCGGTACGCTGGGTTTAACGTTCAATAACTTCTCGATCAGAAATATTTTTCACTTAAAAGATTATAAGCCATTGCCAAAAGGTGATGGACAAAAACTGAGTTTGAGAGGCCAGTCGAGCGGCCGGACCTACCAAAACTATTCCTTTACTTTCTCTGAACCATGGCTGGGGGGTAAGAAGCCTATTTATTTCGCGGTGTCAGCTTATACCCAGTTAAGTTCTACAGGGCAATATTACGCCAAGACCGACGCGCGTTATAATAATTTGCGGATCAATGGTGTGGGTGTTACTTTAGGAAAGAAATTAAACTGGCCCGATAATTATTTCCAGTTAAACTACTCATTAAACGTTGACCACTACAATCTTGACAACTATCCGGGTTATATATTTTCAAACGGAACATCCTACAACATTAAATTAACGCAGGAGTTAAGCCGTAACTCACTGGATGCGCCTATTTTCCCTACACAGGGCTCAAATATCAAGCTTACTATACAGGGAACGCCGCCCTATTCACTATTTAATAATATTAACTATAAAATAGCCACCCAGGAAGAAAGGTATCATTTTGTAGAGTATTATAAGTTTAAATGGGATGCACAATGGTTCCAGAAGATCTATGGTAAATTGGTGCTGATGTCGCAGATCAGGTTTGGATTTTTGGGGTCATATAACTCACAAGTAGGTCCTTCACCATTTGAAAGGTTTAAATTGGGCGGTGATGGTATGCAGAGTTACCAGTTTTTACAGGGTAGTGATATCATTGGATTAAGGGGATATCAAAACTTCTCTATTTTACCTGTTGGTTCTCCGGTGGGGATTACAGCAGACAACAACCCCGGTAGTACCATTTATAACAAATATACATTGGAGCTTCGCCACCCGGTTATTGCCAGCCAATCGGCCACCATATTTGTTTTGGCTTTTGCTGAAGGCGGTAACGTTTGGAATAGTTTTGACCAGTTTAACCCTTTTAACGTGAGACGCTCGGTAGGTATTGGCGCACGAATATTTTTACCTATTTTTGGATTACTTGGTTTGGATTACGGTTATGGATTTGATGCGATTCCGGGTATACCAGGTGCAAACAAAGGGCAATTTCACTTTTCAATCTCTCAGAGCTTGAACGGCGGGTTTAATTAATTTAAATGAAGAAAATAATTTTATTATTAGTTCTTACGTTTACAGCGTTTACAAGTACATTTGCGCAACGCTTCGCATTCGTGGATTCTGATTATATTTTAAAACATATACCTGAATATGCAGCTGCACAAAAGCAATTGGCAGCGCTGTCTGATCAGTGGCAGAAAGAAGTGAATAACCGTTCTCAGGAAATTGATCGTTTATATAAATCATATGAAGCTGACCAGGTTTTAATGACAGCTGATATGAAAAAGCGCCGGGAGGCTGAAATTTCTGACAAGGAAAAAGCGGTTAAAGATTTTCAGCGTCAAAAATTCGGGCCAGACGGTGAACTTTCAAAAAAGAGCGGCGCATTGATCAAACCAATACAAGATCGTTTGACCAAAGCCATACAGACAGTCGCCGAGGGTGAGGATCTTGACATGATCTTTGATAAGAACAGCGAGGTGATCATGTTATATGCTAATCCGCGTTACGATAAAAGCGCTGATGTAATAACAAAGCTGGGCCTTAAACCCGGGGTATTCGCTAAATAAAAAATAAAAATTTATATATAAAATCGAACTATTATTTAAACTCAGGACAGAAAAAATGAAAAAATTATTGAAAGTTGCTTTAGTCGCGGTATGTATTGTATTTGCTGGGAATTTAGCTAAAGCACAAACTAAGATCGGGTATATTGCCATAGACCAGCTGGTTGACCAAATGCCTGAAACTAAGACTGCCATAGCAAGTATTACGGCATATAACAAACAATTCATTGATCAGTTAACCACAATGAATAACGAATTGCAATCAAAAGGCCAGGCTTACCAGGCACAGCGTGCCACGATGACGGATGCCGTACGTACCTCTAAAGAAGGTGAATTGGCTGATCTTCAAAAAAGATTCCAGGATTATCAGAATACTGCTCAGCAACAGGTTGAGGCTAAAAGGAATG
Organism: Mucilaginibacter sp.; assembly: GCA_028287895.1. GTDB lineage: Bacteria > Bacteroidota > Bacteroidia > Sphingobacteriales > Sphingobacteriaceae > Mucilaginibacter. The sequence continues at coordinate 89,559 of JAQBOV010000055.1, forward strand.
AGTTGGGTAAACCGATCATTGAAAAAGTAAGGGGTGCGGCAGCGCAGGTAGCTAAAGAAAAAGGTTACGCCTATGTGATCAATTCATCTCAGACTGATTTGATCGTATCGCCTCCGGGTGATGACCTGATGGTGGCGGTTAAAGCTAAATTAGGCTTAAAATAAAATTAATCATAGGATTTTCAAAAGGCGTCCGTATATAACGGACGCTTTTTTTATTTTTACTCCGTGTTAAATAAGCAACCGATAGGTATTTTTGATTCCGGCTATGGTGGTTTAACTGTTTTTCGTTCAATTGCCGATCAGCTTCCCGGTTACGATTATATTTATTTAGGGGATAATGCCAGAGCGCCTTACGGCAACCGGTCATTCCATACCATTCACCAGTATACCTGGGAATGTGTGCAGATGCTTTTTAAGATGGGATGTCCGCTGGTGATCCTGGCCTGTAATACTGCATCGGCAAAGGCACTCAGAACCATTCAGCAGCAAGACCTGAAAAATGAAGATGCGGCCAAAAGGGTGCTTGGCGTTATCAGGCCCACTGCGGAAGTAATTGGCGATTATACCCGGACCAAACAGATTGGCGTGCTGGGAACAAAGGGTACTGTGCAATCGGAATCCTATCTTATCGAGATCAATCACTTTTTTTCTGAGGTAAAAGTGCACCAGCAGGCTTGCCCGCTTTGGGTCCCCTTAATTGAAAATGGCGAATATGACCAGCCCGGTGCCGACTATTTTGTGAAAAAATACCTCGACCAGGTACTGGCCCAATCCGGTCAGATCGACACCCTGTTGCTGGCTTGTACGCATTATCCTTTATTGCAGGAAAAGATCAGGGCTTATTTGCCTGCCCATATTAAGGTAGTACCGCAAGGAGATATCGTAGCCGAAAGCTTAAGAAATTATCTGCAGCGTCACCCTGAAATGGAACAGAACCTAAGCAGGAACGGCACCCAGGAGTTCTTCACTACATCTGACGACACATCCGATTTCGATTATCACGCTTCCCTGTTTTTTTCCGAACAGGTGATCTCTGAATATATTCCATTAAAGTAAGCTTAAGTGTTGGCGTTTTTGCAGGCATGAACACTTCTTTACGCATGTTAATGGCTGATTATCAGCCTGTTGAATTTTATTAGCTGCTGACAAAACAGGGTCGCCAACTATTTGAAATTCTTTCCCGGACTTCGTATGTAATTTATATAACATCTTCTATCAACTTAATATAACTTAATAGGCTTAATCAGCCAAATATTAACCCGCATTTAGTAAGTTTGCAGCTGAAGCAAACTGATCATTGAATTTTTATCTTAAATATTTTATTATCGCTATTGGCCTGTTTGCTTTTTCAGGCTTTTTTGCACTTTTTGGCGTTTACGCCGAGCGCAAAGTGTCGGCTTTTATACAGGACCGGCTTGGCCCTACTGAAACAGGCAAATACGGCGTGCTCCAAACCGTTGCAGACGTATTGAAGCTATTGATTAAGGAATTAATTGTGCCGGCCGCCGCTGATAAGTTACTGTTTATGCTTGCACCGGCGATTATTTTTATCGCCGTGTATATGGGTTTTGCCGCTATACCCTGGGCGCCGGGTATCGCACCGTCCAATCTTAACCTGGGCTTGTATTACATTTTTGCCATTCTTTCTATAGAGACTTTGGGCATATTAATGGCCGGCTGGGGATCAAATAATAAGTATTCGATATTAGGGGCCATGCGGTCGGCAGCACAGATCATATCCTATGAGATACCGGCTGGATTTGCCATTATTTCGGTAGTGATGATCGCACAAACGCTAAACCTGCAGACTATTTCGGTACAACAGGGGATATTATCAACTGAAAAAGCAAGTTTTTTGGGGATATGGGATGTATCGGGACATGGGGGTATCCTGGCCTGGAATATATTCAGGGCGCCGCATTTAATAATTGCATTTGTAATTTATTTTATTGCATCATTAGCCGAGAGTAACCGGGCGCCATTTGATATACCCGAGGCCGAATCAGAGCTGGTGGCAGGCTTTCATACCGAGTTTACTGGTATGCGGTTTGCATTTGTTTTTTTGGCAGAGTATTCCATGATGTTCCTGGTATCGATGGTAGGCGTGATCCTGTTTTTAGGTGCCTGGAATACGCCGCTGCCGAATATCGGTTCTGTTCGCCTGGCCGATTGGACGACAGGCGCAGCCTGGGGCATACTATGGACGGTGATAAAAGTGTTATTATTAGTAGGCGTGCAAATGTGGATACGCTGGACACTGCCGCGTTTGCGGGTTGATCAGTTAATGAACCTGTGCTGGAAGGTATTAACACCGCTGGCATTTTTATGTATGCTGGTGTCGGGTATATGGCGGCTGTGGGTAATGTAAGGGCTAGTCATCAGCGATTAGTCTATAACAGGAGCCCTTCGATGTTGGGCTGCAATAACTTAAGCTATAGAACAGATTAGCCGCTCAGGTTAGATTAAGCTGAATTGTTAGTCAGGGAATTATTTAATCATATAAATCAGCGGTTCAGACAAAAATAAAATGTTTAAAAACGCAATAAACGGATTTACTACTGCATGGAAAGGATTGACCATTACCATCGGGCATCTTTTTGCGTCAAATGCCAGGCGCAGGATAAGGCCGATTAGCGATGATAATTATTTTAAGAACTTAGAAGGAACAAACACCATACAATATCCAAAACAGCAGTTACCGGTGCCCGAAGTCGGCCGGTATCAGTTGGACGTGGAAATGGACGATTGTATTGTTTGTGATCTTTGTGCAAAAATATGCCCGGTTGATTGTATCGATATTGAAGCCATAAAAGCAACGGAAGCCATAGGGCAAACATCCGACGGGACTACCAAACGCCTGTATGCGGCTAAATTTGATATTGACATGGCTAAATGTATGTACTGCGGTCTTTGTACCATCGTATGCCCTACAGAGTGTATCATCATGACCAACCAGTATGATAAGAGCGTATTTGAATTAAAAGACCTTACCTATGAATTTTCAGACATGACGGCCGAGGATGCCGCCGAAAAACGCGAATTGTTCGAAAAACAGTTGGCTGAAAGGCAGGCAGCCAAATCAGCCGCCATGAAAAAAAAGGAGGGCGAGGAATGACGATGGCTCAAGCGCTGTTTTACCTGATGGCCTTTATTGCATTGGCTTCGGCCTTATTTGTGGCTGCCAGCAAAAGTCTGGTGCGCAGCGTGTTTATGTTCTTTGTGACCTTAATGGCTTTGGCAGGATTGTATGTGCTTGCATTGGCCGATTTCATTGCCATTACGCAGATCGTGATCTATATTGGCGGTATTTTGGTGCTGATCCTGTTCGCCTTTATGCTCTCGGGCAGGGAGACGCTTGCTAATTTGCAGCAGCAGGATAACCGTTTTATCAGTATAGGCAAATTGCCCGCATTATTGCTGGCGGTGGTGTTTTTTATGGTGATGATCAATATCCTTTTTAAAACGGATGTCAATCATTTATTATGGCTGAGCAAAGCCATAGCCCACAAAAATGTATTTAGCCCCAGTGATGCCACGGTGAGTAACATTGGGATTAATTTAATGACCAGGTATTTATTACCCTTTGAGGCCATGTCAATTTTATTGATGATGGCATTAATAGGCGCCGCGCATTTATCAAGAAAGGAGAAAAAGGCATGATACCACTGTCGGATTTCTTAATCGTAAGTGCCGGCTTGTTTTGCACCGGTTTATACATCATCCTGTCCAAACATAATGCGATACAGATATTGATCGGTATTGAACTGATGTTGAACGCCGCTGTTTTGAACCTGGTGGCCTTTGGTAAATTCGACCGCCTAAATAACGGCGGACAGCTTTTTGCCTTATTTGCTATTGTGCTTGCCGCGGCTACGACAGCCGTGGCGCTGGCTATTATTTTGAATGTTTACAAGAAATATAAAACGATCGATCCGGGGAAAATTGATGAATTAAGGGATTAAGGGCAATCCTGCGTTCATTAAATAAATTAAAATAAGCATTGGAAAACTTTTTACAAGCTATAGACACCTTAACGATACGCTTTGCACTTGCTGCGGTGCTGTTGCCTTTGTTTGCCTTTGTCATTAATATTTGTCTTCCGGGTAAAAGTAACAAGGCGGCAGGCTGGGTGTCTACGCTTGCGGTCCTGGTAAGCTGTGCGCTGTCGGTATTTGTATTTTCAAGGGCATGGAACCAGCACCAGGTACATCAGGGGCAGCTTTGGTTCACTATTGGCAATATAAAATTATCCGCGGGGATTCTGCTTAATAATCTTTCGGTTTTAATGCTGCTGCTGGTATCGTTAATTGCATTGCCGGTTCACATCTATTCCACCGCTTACATGAACAACGATGAGAATTACAAGCGTTACTTCACGTATCTGAGTTTCTTTTGCTTCAGCATGCTGGCATTGGTAGTGGTGGATAGCCTGGTTTTATTTTACATTTTTTGGGAATTGGTAGGCTTTTCGTCCTACTTACTGATAGGTTTCTGGTTTACACGTCCAAAAGCCATCTTGGCTAACAAAAAAGCCTTTATCATGAACCGCATAGGGGATGTCGGCTTGTTAACGGCTATCATTATTATTTACGTTGTATTCCGCACATTTGATATAGAGCAGCTCTTTGGTGCAAACGCCCTGGTCAGATCAACGGCTTTTCAAGTGCCGGGCGGCTGGCAATATGTAGCCTGTGGTGGTATATTTTTAGCAGTAGCGGCCAAATCGGCACAATTCCCCCTGCATACCTGGCTGCCTGATGCAATGGAGGGACCAACATCGGTGTCTGCGCTGATCCATGCGGCGACCATGGTTGCTGCAGGCGTGTTTCTGTTAGCCAGGGTATACCCCATATTCGACAGTCAGGAACTGGTAGTGCTTGCTGTTATAGGCTGTTTTACGGCATTTATGGCTGCTACCATTGCGCTCACGCAAAACGATCTGAAACGTATTCTGGCCTATTCAACCATATCGCAATTAGGTTTTATGATCATGGCAATGGGCATAGGCGCTTATGCATCTTCGTTGTTCCATTTGGCTACACATGCCTTTTTTAAATGCCTGTTGTTTTTGGTGGCAGGTATTGTTATTCACCAGGTGCAGCATATTAAAGACGAGTATCAGTTGGATATTGATCCCCAGAATATATTGTATATGGGCGGTTTGCGCAAAAAGATGCCGCTTACTTTCATCGCCTGCTTAATTGGCGGCCTGGCGTTGGTAGGTTTACCGCTGACATCCGGCTATTTGTCAAAAGATGGTATCCTGATCCAATCCTTTGAATGGGCGGAAGGTAAAAGCTGGTTATTCAAGCTGATACCGATAGGGGCATTGATCACCAGTTGGTTAACCGCTTTTTATGTGGCAAGGCTCATCGTCAAGGTATTTTTTGGTGAATTCAGACTGATGCAGTTCAATCCCCACATTAAGCTGCACATCAGCGATGGGGCCTGGCAATACCGTTTGACCTTGTTGTTTCTGGCCATTTGCTGTTTGTTTCCTTTATTTTCACTCCACCCGGTTTTATATGAACATGCCTGGGTATTCTCTGGCTTTTCCAGGATCACCGGACTTGACCGTGTGAATATTTATCATACCATTATCCCTGCCGGAGTTAATATTTTCAGCATCCTGGTCATTTACTGGGCATACGCTGTTTATGTCCGGCAAAAGGCATTACCTTTCCCGGAAAGCGGCCTGTTGTTCAAATTATCCTATCAGGAATGGTATGTGGATAAATTTTATAACCGGTTTATCGTTATGCCGGTAATGACTTTGAGCAAAACGGCCCAATGGATTGACCGCAATATTATTGATGGTTTTATACATTTGCTGCAACGAACAGGGATACTGTTATCGAAAATTGCAGAATGGACCGACCGTTATATCGTTGATGGTCTATTACATTTAATAGCAGACCTGGTACTGGGTATCGGTAATTTCGCCCGTAATTTTCAAGGCGGCAAGGTGCAGTATTACCTGTTTAGTATGCTGGCAATTATATTGGCTATATTTTTATTTAAAATACTGATCTGAACCTGATGAATATATTATCACTCCTGATATTTACACCTCTGCTGTTTGGTTTGCTTATTATACTGCTGCCATCGGCCTGGCGCGCAAGTTTTAAATATATCGCACTTTTGGCTACGCTGGTACAATTGGGCATCAGCATATGGATGTATCTTCATTTTAAGACAGGTACAGCTTATGCCGGGGTCAATAACGAAGGCCAGTTCCAGTTTGTCCAAAAGCTACCCTGGATCAACCTCGATTTGGGTACGCTGGGCAAAATGCAGATCGATTACTTTATCGGCATCGACGGCCTGTCGATTACCCTGGTGTTAATGAGTTCGGTAGTAATGGTGATCGCCGCCCTGGCTTGCTGGGAAATCAAAAGTAACCTGAAAGGATTTTTCAGCCTGTTCCTCCTGCTGAACGCTGCGGTGATCGGTGTATTTTGCGCGCTGGATTTCTTCCTGTTCTATATCTTTTATGAATTGATGTTACTGCCGCTGTACTTCCTCATTGGCATGTGGGGCGGGGCACGCCGGGAATATGCAGCGATCAAATTTTTCTTATACACCCTGTTCGGCTCGGTGTTTATGCTGCTGGTAATGATCGGCCTTTATTTATCCGTTAAAGACCCAGCCACGGGTAACCATACCTTTAACATCGTCCAGATGATGAACCCGGCCAATTACGATGCGAATTCAGTATTCTCCGTGCTGGGTCATCAAACGCTTTTAGGCATGCCTGCACGCACGGTTGGTTTTGTGGTGCTGTTCATCGCCTTTGCCATCAAAGTGCCTGTAGTGCCCCTGCATACCTGGCTGCCGGATGCCCACGTAGAGGCACCTACACCTGTTTCCATTATACTGGCAGGTATCCTGCTGAAAATAGGTGGGTATGGTATCATCCGTGTATGCCTGGGTATATTCCCGGAAGTGGCGGCATCGGGAGCTTTCTGGCTCGGACTATTGGGCGTGATATCCATTTTATACGGTGCATTAAACGCTCTTGCGCAACGTGACCTTAAACGGATGATCGCTTATTCGTCCGTATCACACATGGGCTTTGTTTTGTTGGGTATAGCTTCGCTAACAGCTGAAGGCATCAGCGGCGCGGTGATGCAAATGGTTAGCCATGGATTTTTGGCTACCATGCTTTTCTTTTTGGCGGGCGTGGTTTACAACCGGGTTCACGACAGGGATATTTACAACTTCAGGGGATTGGGGACAGCAATGCCGCGCTACACCACTTTTGTCATGATCGCCTTTTTTGCCTCATTGGGTCTGCCCGGCTTTTCCGCTTTTATAGGGGAAGCTTTCTCTCTGGTCGGCGCATTTGAATCGCCTTCGGTTAATGGCGCTTTGCCTTATTGGATGGCTGTTTGCGGCTCGGCAGGAATTTTGCTGAGCGCTGCTTACTTTTTGTGGACACTGCAAAGGATGTTTTTCGGATCATTATCCTTAAAAGGCGGCGATGTCTGGAAAACAGCGCTTGTCGACTTGAATTTCAGAGAAATAATCACCTTGCTGCCATTGGCATTATTAACATTGGCTTTGGGCGTGATGCCCTCATTGGTTTTTGACAAAATCAATGATTCGGTATTGGCATTAGTGGAATTTACAAAACATATTATCCGTTAAATGAACGATCTGTTACCATTTTTACCCGGACAACTGGACCAAGTTTTTGATGGCATCACTTATTTTATGCCGGAAATTTACCTGTCTGTATTGTTTCTGGTAGTACTGGTAACAGATCTTCTGTTTGATAAGACTTCAGGATGGTTATGCCGGATAATTGCCTGTGCCGGTTTGGCGCTGGTGATCTTTAAGGATCTTGAACAATTCCGGTTATTACTTACAGGCCCGCATTTCTTTTTTGACCAAATGCTGCTATTGCATCAGACATCTTTAGTATTTAAATTGGTCATTGATGCCTTGTCTATCCTGCTGTTATTGTATTTTGAATGGGATGACGATCTGAATTCACACCCCAGGGGATTATCCGATCTGTATTCCATTTCAATAGCCGCCATATTTGCCATGCATTTAATGACGATGTCGGTTAACCTCTTGTCTGTCTATCTTTCCGTCGAAATGGTTTCCATTGCATCCTACCTGATGGTAGCTTACCGTGCAGGCGGATTGAGCAGCGAGGCGGGCTTAAAATATGTGCTTTTTGGCGCCGCATCTTCAGCTATCATGCTGTATGGTATATCGTTGTTATATGGTTTTGGCGGATCGCTTGACCTGTTTGGCGGCAACCTGCTGCCCGGTTTAATGCGGGTTAATCCTATTGCTGTTTCTTTTGCGCTGATATTGTTTTTAGCAGGAATAGGATTCAAGCTCTCATTTGTACCCATGCACTTTTGGGTGCCTGATATTTACCAGGGGGCGCCTGCACCGGTTTCCGCTTTTTTGTCTACCGTAACTAAAATTGCCGCATTTGGACTGCTGATTAATTTTTTGACCCCTTTCATCTATTTTCCGAAATTCCCAATGGTCTTTGATTTTAGTTTGTTTTTGTCAATCATAGGTATCCTCACTATGATCGTGGGAAATTTTGCCGCCACTTTACAGAATAATATCAAAAGGATGCTTGCCTATTCCAGTATCGGCCATACCGGCTTTGCCTTAATGGCTCTGGTTACTTTTACTGCACAGGGAAAATCGGCATTAACTTTTTATTTAATTGCCTATGCCCTGGCTAATACTGGCGCATGGATGCTGGCAAGTTATTTTGCCAATACGGCCAAAGCGGAAAACATCAGTGATTTGAAAGGACTGGGCTTTAAATATCCTGTTGCCGGGGTATGTTTCGTTATCCTGTTAATTTCGCTTACCGGGCTACCGGTTACCGCCGGATTTTATGGCAAGTTCCTGGCATTTTCTTCGGTGTACGCTGCCTACCAGCAGAATCATAATATCGGGCTGCTTTTGCTGATGATCACCGGGGCAGTAACGACTGTCGTTTCCCTATTCTACTATATTAGCATCCCGCTTAATTTATTTCTGCGCAAAACCGAAAGAACTACTGGTTTTGCTTCGTCAAATCCATTCTTATTGCTTTCAGTTGCGATTATTTCATTACTGATCGTCTTTTTGGGACTTTTTCCGGATATTTTGGTTAAATAATTGTAATTGTTAAAAAAACTAATATTTAATTGAAATTATTTGAATAAATAATTCATTTTTTAGAAAAAATAGTAATTTGCGGCCCGCAAAAATAAACCGGTTTTTTCTAAAAATTATGAAACGTTATTTCCCCTTTGCCCTCATTGTGGGCATTTTGATCCTGACTTTTATTTTCCCTTCGGTTGAATTTCATAATTCAGCCACCAACCCTAATTTTAATACGGGGGACATTGCCTGGATGCTGATGTCAACCGCTTTGGTTTTGATCATGACACCGGGCCTGGCCTTCTTTTATGGGGGTATGGTGAACAAGAAAAATGTGATATCAACCATGCTGCAGAGTGTTATTTGTATGGTGATCATCACGGTAATGTGGGGAATATTCGGCTTCAGTCTTGCCTTTGGCGATTCCATCGGGGGGATAATAGGCAATCCGTCTACCTATTTTATGATGAAAGGGATGCTTGGCAACTCGACCTGGAAATTGGCGCCAACCATACCATTATTGCTTTTTGCCATGTACCAGTTAAAGTTCGCAATTATCACCCCGGCTTTGATCACCGGTGCGTTTGCCGAACGCATCCGTTTTAACAGTTATATCCTATTCCTGTGCCTTTTTGCTATTTTCATATTTTCGCCTTTGGCGCATGCCACCTGGCATCCTGACGGCATCCTGTCGAAATTGGGTGTTCTTGATTTTGCAGGCGGAACCGTCGTGCACATGTCGGCAGGCTGGGCCGCTTTGGCATCAGCGTTATATCTCAAACGCCGAAATGAAGCTAACCATGCACCTGCCCGTGTTACTTACGTAATCATCGGCACCGGATTATTATGGTTTGGCTGGTTTGGTTTTAATGCAGGTTCGGCTTTCGGGGCAAATCACTTGGCAGTAAATGCATTGGCCACCAGTACTACCGCATCAGCAGCAGCCGGCCTGACCTGGATATTTTTTGATATGTTAAAAGGACGCAAGCCATCGGCGATGGGTACCTGTATCGGGGCAGTGGTCGGCCTGGTGGCTATTACCCCTGCGGCAGGGTTTGTTTCGGTGCCGCATTCACTGGCTATTGGTATTATTTCGGCCGTGGTAAGTAATTTGGTAGTTGAATGGCGTACCCGCACCACAATTGACGATACTTTGGATGTGTTCCCTTGCCATGGCGTCGGCGGTATGGTAGGGATGGTGCTAACGGGCGTATTTGCTAATCAGAACGTGAATGCAGGCAATACAACAGGTGACGGCTTGATTTTTGGGCATACTCATTTGTTTTTTGTTCAGTGTATCGCATTGGTTGCCGTATCTGTTTTTTCATTCTTTGGCTCCTTACTGCTATTAAAGATTACAGATATGATCTCCCCATTACGCGTTTCAAAAGAAGATGAGGTGATTGGCCTGGACATCAGTCAGCACGGCGAAAAGCTTTAGGAACAGAATCGTAAAAATTAAAACAAGCAGTCCCGGTTAATAAGTAATCGGGATTTTTCTTTTACAGGTTGATTGTAAAAATTATATCTTAGGTAATCGGTTGTGAATAGTCCTGCTGCACGGAAGACTATGATTGTATTAAGATTAAAGATTTTAAAGTCTCGCCAACCGGGGGAAATTTAAAGGGGGCTTATCATCCATTCCTTTCTCATCTCCCTTTCCTTTAATTTGTTGGCCTGGTCATCATTAATAAACACCTCCTTAACCGGATCCCAATGCAGGGGGCGTTTTAATTCATAAGCCAGGTTACCCAAATTACATACGGTTGCTGTACGATGACCAATCTCTACATCAGCCACAGGTTTGGTGCGTTTCCGTATGGCCTGCAGAAAATCCCTATAATGGTTTTCACTTTTGTAAACATGCTTTTCGTTATCGCCGATGATTTTATCTTTTAATGATTCAGGAGTAGTTTCCAATTTACCCCTAACTACATGGATCTCACCTTTCGAGCCGATAAAATGCACGCCGCTATCGCCTTTTACAGGCTCATGCGTCATCGTTATTCCATTGGCATACTGGTAAGTTAGCAAAGGATGATCTTTATCAGGCGGAGTGATTAATATTGGTCCGCTGGCGTCCATATCCAGGCCCCATTGCGCTATATCAAACATGTGGGCGCCCCAGTCAGTCATAAAGCCGCCACCAAATTCCTTGTAATCACGCCAATGCGCCCAGAAATCATCTTTCAATCCTGGTGCCAGGTTATGATTATAAACCTGTGGTAAGTTTGGCCCCAGCCAGAAATCCCAGTTCAAATCTGAAGGCACCGGTTCAGCCGGCAGATTATAAGGTACCGGCGGGCCGCCTACGTTTACTTTAACGGTCTTAATATCACCGATATAGCCGTTGCGCACTAATTCCACTGCCTGCCTGAACTCGGGCCATGAGCGCTGCATACTACCTGTTTGGAATACCCTTTTGTGCTTTCTCGATTCATTTACCATCGCCCTGCCTTCATTAATCGTTAATGATAAGGGCTTTTCACAATAAATATCTTTCCCGGCGCGGGCCGCAAGAATAGCAATTACTGAATGCCAATGGTCGGGTGCAGCAATTACCACCGCGTCGATATCTCGACGGGCCAAAAGTTCACGAAAATCAGCATAGGTTTTGCAACCTTCATATTTGCTTTGCGATGATCGATCTGCATAATATTGATTCACTTGTTCGGCAAATCGCTTTAGTTTGCTGCCATAAACATCAGCAGCTGCTATAATATTTACTTCGCCCGTATCCCAAAAGGACTTTTTCAGGTCCATAGCTTGTTTGCCTGTACCAATAAAGCCCAGATTAATGAGTTTGCCGGGCGGCTTATGGCCCTGACAACCCAGTACAAAGTTCGGGACAATGGTAAGGGCTGAAATTGCCGCTGCTTTCTCTATAAACTGCCGCCTGCTGATCGCATTTTCATGGCCATGTTCGTTTTTCATAATTGGTTCGATAAAATGATTTAGATATGGGTTGGGTTGATAAATATAGTTGAAAATAAGAAATGTGTTGATAATAATCTTTTAAGAGATATTTGTAATTTATAAATGCCATTCACAGAAGCAAATGGCCGGGTCAACTCATCCTGTAATTGCTTGGCGGGCAATAGGCTAATTTCAAAATATGAATATTAATGCAATCTAATGACATTGTTAATTTAAAGTTCCAACATTAAAATTGTACTTTTGCGGCCTCATTACCACTCATGAGTGATCAGATTAAACATGAATGCGGTGTGGCATTTATCCGCCTTTTAAAGCCACTCTCTTTTTACCAAAAAAAATACGGCACTGCGCTGTACGGGCTAAACAAGCTTTATCTTTTGATGGAAAAACAACATAACCGGGGCCAGGACGGCGCAGGCGTTGCAACCATTAAACTGGATATAGAACCTGGTAAGCGCTACATCAGCAGGCACCGTTCCATGGCTTCGAACGCTGTTGCGGATATTTTTGAGTACATCCAGAAAAAGTTTGCGGACATCCAAAAAGAGCAGCCCGAAAAGCTGAACGATGCGGAATGGCTGAAGGAAAACGTAAGCTTTACCGGCGAGGTTTTATTAGGGCACCTGCGCTATGGTACGCATGGCAAGAACAGTATTGAGAACTGTCACCCTTTTTTGAGACAAAACAACTGGCAAACGCGTAACCTGGTTATTGCAGGTAATTTCAACATGACCAACGTTGATGAACTGTTACAGCAATTATACGATCTGGGACAACATCCCAAAGAAAAAGCTGACACCATTACGGTATTGGAAAAAATTGGCCATTTTTTGGATACTGAAAACCAGGGCCTGTTTGATCAATATAAACGGGAAGGCCATGATGATAACATGGAGATCAGTAAGCTGATAGCCAAAGACCTTGATGTGGCCAAAATACTGCGCAAGTCGGCTAAAAACTGGGATGGCGGCTATACTATTGCGGGTATCATAGGCCATGGCGATGCTTTTGTAATGCGCGATCCGGTAGGTATAAGACCCGCATACTACTATTATAATGATGAAATAGTGGTTGCAGCGTCCGAGCGCCCTGCCATTCAGACTGCATTTAATATTCCGATTGAAGATATCAGGGAGATCCAGCCAGGTCATGCCTTAATCGTTAAAAAGAACGGTAAGATCACCGAAGATATGTTTAGCGAGCCGCTGGAAAAAAAATCATGCTCATTTGAACGTATTTATTTTTCACGGGGAAGTGACGCTTCTATTTACCGCGAACGTAAACAATTAGGACGCCTGCTTTGCCCCCAGATACTGGAAGCGGTAAACAATGATATAAAGAATACCGTTTTCTCCTACATCCCAAACACTGCCGAAGTGGCTTTTTACGGGATGGTAGAGGGTATACATAAATACATAAAAGGCTATCAGAAGGATCGCTTGCTGAACAGGGAAGATAAGATAAGCGATGAGGAACTGACAGAAGTATTATGCCTTGCACCGAGGGTAGAAAAGATAGCAATAAAGGATGTTAAGCTTCGTACCTTTATAACCCAGGATGCCGACCGCAGTGAAATGGTGGCCCATGTTTATGATACCACTTACGGACTGATCAATGATAAATCGGATACGCTGGTGGTGTTGGATGATTCGATCGTTAGGGGTACTACCTTGAAACAAAGTATTTTAAAAATATTAGATCGGTTAGGGCCTAAAAAGATCGTAGTCGTTTCATCGGCTCCGCAAATACGTTTCCCTGATTGTTATGGCATTGATATGTCGCGTATGGGCGAGTTCGTTGCTTTTGAAGCTGCTATCAGTCTGTTAAAAGAGATGAAAAAGGAAGAGATCATCCTTGATGTCTACAAAAAATGTAAGGATAGCGCTTTGTTACCTAAAGAAACGGTTGAAAACTATGTGAAGGCTATTTATGAGCCATTTACCGATCAGCAAATATCCGACCGTATAGCACAGATCATTACGCCGAAAGAAATTAATGCAGAAGTGCAGGTGATCTATCAAACACTCGAAAACCTCCATAAAGCATGCCCCGATCATTCGGGCGACTGGTATTTCTCCGGCAATTTCCCTACACAGGGCGGAAACAAAGTGGTTAATCGCGCCTTTGTTAACTGGATGGAAGGCAAGAATCAGAGGGGGTATATGTAATTTGAAGTCTTAACTCTGAGTCATAAGTATAGCGTGAATTCCGTCTGACTTTTGGCTTAAGACTCAAGACTTTGGACTAACTAACTAACTAACTAACTGCTGAAAGGTGCAAAAACAAAATGGGTAACCAGCTTATCAAACAGTATAAGCGAAGCTATAATGAGTGCAACCCCTGCTACCTCATTAAGCCGGTGCACAAATTTGGCTGATATACGATCACGTAGTTTATTGGCATAAAAAGCTTTGGTCGTATCAAGACTGAACTGAACGATCAATATTGTCAGGAACATAACGGCGATCTTCAAAGACCGGTTGGGTACAGTTTCGATATACAATGTACTTGCTGTTCCTATCACAACAGTCCAGTGAAGTAACAAAGTGGGATTAAGTATGCACATCAGAAAACCCTTTAAAAAATATCCTGTACGCTGTAATTTGGATGGTACCTTGTTGCCATAGTTAACTTCAGACTTTTTGAACATGTAATAAAAACCCAGAGCGAAAAGGATAACACAGCCAATTATTCCCGCATGCTGTTTGTCCTGACTGGAAATATCAAAGTATTGCGATCCGAATAAAATAGCACCCACGAATACTATATCGCTTGTAACTACGCCTAAAGCCAGTGCAATACCTGCATGGAAGCCCTTTTCGATGCTTGTTTTTATTAATGCAAAAAAGACCGGGCCTGTCAAAAACGTCAGCACTAATCCAACCCCAATTCCCCTTATAATAGCTTCTATCATTAATTTAGGCTTTGGAATGTTGGTTCCCTTCAGCCGGGAACGAATATGCGATTTTTAATAGTAAACAACCAAACTTAAAGTTGGGATTTATTATTAAAAAAAGTACCTATCGTTTTATAAAAAATAATTTCTATGTTAGTGTTTTATAAACACCCTATCTCCAACCTAAAATTAGAAATGGAACAAAAAAACTCAAAAAGTTACGGCACAGCGTTGTATACTATCATTACTGTATTTTTCTTCTGGGGCTTTTTAGCCGCATCCAATGGTATTTTTATACCTTTTTGTAAAGCACACTTTAACTTAACACAATTTGAATCCCAATTGATTGATTTTACCTTCTATGGAGGCTATTTTATAGGTTCGCTTGGATTATATTTTGCCTCTCAGATGACAAAGGTTGATATCCTGAATAAATTAGGTTATAAAAACGGCATCATATATGGCTTAGTTTTATCAGCGATAGGCGCTCTATTAATGGTTCCGGCCGTAAATTCAGGTTCATTCGGGTTTATTTTAGGTGCATTTTTTGTTATTGCGTTAGGATTTTCATTACAACAAACTGCTGCAAATCCATTTGTTATTGCGCTTGGAACCCCTGAAACAGGAGCTAACCGATTAAATCTTGCAGGCGGGGTAAATAATTTCGGCACATTATTGGGGCCGGTTATTGTCAGTATCGTATTATTCGGCAGTGCCAGCAAATTGATCCCTGCTGCTGATGTTAAAATAACCGCGGTAAACAACCTGTATTTTATTTTAGCCGGATTGTATATAGCGGTCGCTATATTTTTCTGGATATCAAATCTGCCTAAGGTGACCAGTGATGAGAAGATCGAAGCAAGTCATAAAACCAATTTGCCTTTATTTATCATATTCATAGCTTTCTGCCTTATTCTTGCTGCTGGTCCGTTAACTAATTTAACCGGCTTGTCCAGGCCTTACTTTGTTTATTCTTCACTGGCTATTATTTTAATTACGCTCATTGTGTCTCTATCTGCTTCGAGCAAAAGCAATGAGGGATGGGGAGCAATGCATTATCCTCAACTGATCTATGGGATGATCGCTATATTCACTTATGTGGGTGTCGAAGTAACCATTCAGAGCAATATGGGCGCATTACTGAAAACGCCTGAATTTGGAGGATTTACAACCGATCAGATAGCGCCTTATATCTCCCTTTACTGGGGAAGTTTAATGATTGGCCGCTGGACTGGTGCAATAGGTGTATTTAATTTATCAAAAGCTACTAAAAATATACTTACGGTAGTTGTTCCATTATTTGCATTTGGCGTGGTTTTACTGGTAAACTACTTAAGCGGAAAGGATGTTAGTAATTTATACATTTATGTGCTGTGTGTGGCAATATTGATCATTGGCTTTTATGCTGGTCAGCAAAAACCGGTTCGTACCTTAACAATATTCGGAATGTTGGGTGTATCGGCCATGATTGTTGGTTTGTTGACAACCGGCCGCATTGGTCTGTTTGCGTTCATTAGCGGAGGTTTATGCTGCTCAATTATGTGGCCGTCGATATTTGCTTTAGCCATTGCCGGTTTAGGTAAATACACCAGCCAGGGTGCAGCCTTCTTAATTATGATGATCCTGGGGGGCTCAATCATTCCTCCGGTACAGGGGATATTGGCTGATACAAGCGGTATTCACTTATCGTATATCGTTCCCGTGATTGGCTTTGCTTACCTGGCGTTTTTTGCATGGAAGGCTGGCGCTTTGTTGAAAAAACAAGGCATAGATGTTGATAATATTGACGCTTCGGGCGGCCATTGATTTTTAGTCATTAGTCCCTGGTCAGTATCATTGGGCATTCGTTAAATTTGTCTGATTATTTGAAATGCCGGCCCATGACTAATGGCAAATGACTACTTAACAAATGACCAAACTAAGTTTCGATCATATTTTTATGAACCTGGCAACCGACCTGGCCCTGCGCTCACACTGCGTTAAGGCACAGGTCGGCGCCGTTTTAGCAAAGGATACACGCATCATTTCCATTGGTTACAACGGTCCTCCGGCGGGTACGCACAACTGCGACGAGGAATGGCCGGATACAGGCTGCCCCAGGGATGCTCGCGGAAGCTGTTCACTTGCCCTTCACGCCGAAGAGAATGCCATATTATATGCGGTTAAAAATGGCGCCAAACTGGAAGGAGCAACCTTGTATACTACTTTGTCGCCTTGCCTGCCCTGTGCGCGGCTGATATTTTCAGCAGGAATAAAACAGGTTTACTTCATGAAATCATACGCCGAATATAAAGGCTTGCCAAGCGACGAGGGCGTTGATTTTCTGAACCGTTTTGGCGTTAAGGCGGAGAAATTTGTGGTTAGTGATTAGCGGTTAAGATCGTTGATCAGGTTAGACTGTCGCCCGGGGGAGCTTGGGGTTGATTAAGGATGGTTAACTCAGCCAAATCATTTAATCAACTTGGTCAGTGATTCAGACAGACAATAGCGGCTTAACCTTATCTAAAGCAAATTGCAATTGCTCATCAGGGGTAAGGTTGGTATTGTCCAGTATAATGGCATCCGCGGCCCTTACAAGCGGGCTTTCTTCACGGGTGGTATCAAGGTAATCACGGTGAGCAAGATTCTCAAAAACTTCTTCTAAGGTGATATCCGGGTCCTTGGCATATAGTTCCTTATAACGTCTTTCTGCGCGTACGTTTGGATCAGCAGTCATAAATATCTTAAGCTGTGCGTCTGGAAACACCGTCGTGCCGATATCACGCCCATCCATTACAATGTTTTTTGAGCGACCCATGCGTTGTTGCTGTTTTACCATTTCATGCCGTACTTCACGCAGCGCAGCTATTGCACTTACATTATCTGAAACAGGCATATGGCGAATCTCATCAGAAACCTCTTCATCATTTAAAGTGATATGTGTCTGGTAATCCCGCGAGTGAAAGTTAAGATGTATATTTTTCAAGGCCTCCGTTATCTGCTCATGATTGTGCAGACTCACGTGATGTCGCAGAAAATAAAGTGTTACGGCCCGGTACATCGCACCACTGTCCACATAAATAAAATGCAGCTTTTGGGCTAATGCTTTGGCTAATGTGCTTTTACCGCATGAAGAATAGCCATCAATAGCTATCACAATATTCTTGTTCATTGGGTAGCTAAAATACAAAAAATAGTGTGTGGTTGATTAAGTTGGATTACTTGATTGCGTTAAGTGGTTGATTGAGTTGAATACATTAAGCGGTTTATTAAGTTAAACAGCCAGGGCATTCTAATTCATTATTCTTCTTTCTGTTTATGAATTGGATAATCCGTTCAATAATTTGAGGCAGAACTTGCTTCCACTGTCTCGGCTTCGGCAAATGATGCCATTATTGGTGTAAGGTTTAATTACCCAAGCATATCAACTTCATCCAACTCAGTCAACCAAGCTGACAACTAATTCATAAATTTGGCGATGAATTTCACTAATGCCGATCTGCAAAAGGAGGTCACTTATAAAACGTCAAGAAGCGGGGGCAAGGGCGGACAGAATGTAAACAAAGTATCCAGCAAGGTAGAATTGTTATTCGCTATTGACCGGTCGGTATTGTTTTCGGAGGACGAAAAAACTTTGTTATTATCAAAACTGCAATCGAGGTTAAATAAGGATGCCTATTTGCAGGTAATGTGTCAACAGGAGCGAAGCCAGTATCTGAATAAGGAAAAGGCGCTTGAAAAATTGCACCGGATATTAACAAGAGCACTTCATCAGCCAAAAGCACGCAAAGCCACTAAGCCCGGCAAAGCGATGATTGCGGCCAGGCTGGCAAACAAAAAGATACAAGCCGCCAAAAAACAAAACCGGAAACGGAATTTTGATGATTAGTCAAAACGGTACAATAGGGTCACTGTTCCCCATTGGTGCGACTGTCGCATTTGCTTAACATCTTTGGTATGAAATATGGCGGCAACATCAACAACAAAGCGTTTACCCGAATAACCAACGCCCATCTGGTTACTGAAAACAAAACGTTCGGGGTCTAAAGTTATTTGCATACTGTTGGGCTTACGCGATCCAAACAAGCTGCCCTGCACGGTGGCATCATAAGCCACAAGGTTAAATTGCGGTTTATAATAAAAAAACAACTCGCATTTGTGCAGGGGGGTGACTCCGCTAGACTGTATTGCCGTGCTTTGTGTACTCACAGAATTAAATAACTGATTGAAATCACCTAAACGAAACAAGGGACCAATACCGGCACCGCTAAAGCCGTTACCGAGGTCAGCATAGCTTGTTAATGAAACATCTATCCATGAACCCCTTGTGAGCAACCTGTTATATTCGGCTGAAAGATTCAGTTCAAAACCATTATCCACCTGGTATTCCCATCCGCTTGGATGATAAAAACCAAAATTATCATGAACAAAAGTTTGTGCTTGCTTGCCAAATGCGTCAGGGCCTACTACACCTATTTGGGCGCCTAATTTTAAATTACTTTCATTTTTGTATAAAAGGTTTAAAGTTGAACCCACGTATAAATAACCGGCAAAAGGGCGGTCAATATATTTTGGATTATCTACATTATTATAAAATATGCTGCCACTTTGCGGATTGAATATTTTTTGCCCGGCTTCAATTCCCAGCACTTTGTTTTGCAGATTGGTCTTGGCATTTGTTTTTAATGCATGCCGGTAATAAATAAAAATACCGTCAGTATAGTATCTGTCAGAGCCTTGTGCAAGATAAGAGTCGTTATCGCTTTGTGCGCCGATCTCGGTACTATGTGACTGGGCAAATGCTTTGCTGCAAACGGCAAAGCATAAAAGCAAACAAATTACTTTATAGTTCATTGGGGGAGTTACAGAAATAAAGCCTGAAATAAAAAAAGCCCCGATAAAATCGAGGCTTGGTAAACTTAATAATATTTTTTTATTTAAAGGTATATCCTACGCTTATTCCACCGGCAGGTATAATGCCTTCATCGTACAGAATCGGCACAAATGCCAGTCTGAAGTTTATTCCTTTGTGTTGGGGCTGATAACGATAACCAATGCTGCCGGTTGCAACGAAACCCGTTATCTTATCAAATTCCCATGTTTTTCCCTTATTATCTCCCCTGGAACTTAAGAAGGTTGTACCTGCGCCTACTTCAAACATAGAACTATGCTCGCCTATGAGGTAATTGATCTGAAATGGAACAGTGACGACATTATTGCCACCTGCTATAAACCCACCCAAACCAACCCGGTAACCCCAGCCATCACGTTGTTTATTAAAACGTGAATCATAGTTTGCTGATATGGCAAGGCCCGGGCCGCCTATTTCCAAAAAATAGCCTTTAGCTTTTACCTGGGTACTATCCCCTGTATCTTTTAGCCTGGCCGTCGTATCCGGTTTTTTCACCAGGGTCGTGTCCGGTTTTTTCACCAGGGTGGTATCCGATTTCTTTACAAGGGCGGTATCGGTTTTACTTTTAGCAGAAGAGTCAGCTTGCATTGTACTCTTGTCTTTAACCTGAATCACGCCATCAGTAGGCGGAGCAACAATAGTAGTATTTATTGGGGCAGTTGTTTTATCTTTAACCTGGATCGTGCCGTCAACAGGCGGAGCAGTGATGGTAGTCGTGTTTGCAGCACCTGCGGCGTCTGTTGTATTTGCAGCGCCTGTGGCATCAGTACTTACTGTAGCCTCAGGATTTGCTTTTACAGCAGGGCTATTAACCGGCACTTTAGTAGGAATCCCGTTAATGATCAGGATACTATCCGCATTTTTAACAATTGTGCTGCCCGCTTTTAGAATCACGGCAGAGTCCACTTTTAAAATCTGGCTATTTTTCGCTTGTTTGGTAGCTGTGGTGTCCGTGTCACAAATCATTCTGATATGCGCTGACGCCTGCAATTTAAGCCCAAATTGGAAAATCAGCAATAAAAATACGATGACCCTGCCCTTTGATGTAAAAAGATTATTCATTATAAATTATTTATTTATTTGTTAGTTTAGTTAACGCGTATTACGTTGTTGGTAATCAAAATGTTTCAGACGGGTCGCTAATATAAAAAAGTATATCCCTGTTTTTTAGGCAGGGATATACGTAATAAATTAAAAATGAGCTTGTTTAATCCGGTATTAATTCATTACCGGATTCAAATCTTCTTTAGGAGTCAGGTCTAAGGGATTGTTTACCTTTTGCTCTAAAAGGGCCATGGTAATTACCTCTTTCATGTCGGTAATGTAATGGAACTTAAGGTCTTTTATATAATCTTCCTTAATTTCAAGGATATCCTTTTGATTGGATTTGCAAAGGATGATCTCCTTAATATTAGCACGCTTGGCTGCAAGTATTTTTTCTTTGATACCACCCACCGGTAAAACACGTCCGCGCAGGGTGATTTCGCCTGTCATTGCCAAATGTGGTTTTACCTTGCGCTGTGTGAAGGCAGAGGTCAATGCGGTAAGCATGGTGATACCTGCCGAAGGGCCGTCCTTTGGCGTAGCTCCTGCCGGTACGTGTACGTGCACATCCCACTGATCAAAAAGTTTTGGATTGATATTAAAGTCTTTCGCATGCGCCCGCAAATAGGCTAATGCAATGGTTGTTGACTCCTTCATTACATCGCCAAGGTTACCTGTCAGGGTCAGGCGTCCTTTGCCGGGGCTTAAACTGGCCTCGATAAATAAGATATCGCCGCCTACCGATGTCCATGCTAAACCTGTTACCACGCCGGCTACTTCATTCCCTTCATACAGGTCCTTATCATAAATCGGCGCGCCAAGTATCTTTTCTACCTCTTTTTTAGTTACTAAGGGGGTATGGATTCCGTCCATAGCAATTTCCTTAGCTACACCGCGTACGACCGAACCTATCTTTTTCTCCAAAGCACGAACGCCTGACTCGCGCGTGTAATCTTCAATCAGTTTTTCCAGGACGTCATTTTTTAAAGTGACATCCTTGGTCTTTAAACCATGGGCCTCCCGTTGTTTTGGTACCAGGTGCTGTTTGGCTATTTCAATTTTTTCTTCAATGGTGTAGCCATTTACATCAATCACCTCCATACGGTCCAATAAGGCGGGTTGAATGGTGCTTAATGAGTTTGCAGTGGCTATAAACATTACGTTAGAAAGATCAAAGTCGACCTCCACATAATGATCATAAAAGGTGCTGTTTTGTTCAGGATCAAGCACTTCAAGTAAAGCGGATGACGGATCGCCCCTGAAATCATTCCCGACTTTATCGATCTCATCCAATATGAATACGGGATTAGCGGCGCCTGCCTTCTTTATTGCCTGTATAATACGGCCGGGCATTGCTCCGATATATGTTTTACGGTGACCTCTTATTTCCGCCTCGTCCCGTATGCCACCAAGGGCCATACGCACATATTTGCGTCCCAGCGCCTTTGCAATAGATTTTCCTAATGACGTTTTACCTACTCCGGGCGGGCCAACCAAACACAGGATAGGTGCTTTCATATCGTGTTTTAGCTTTAATACGGCCAGGTATTCTATAATACGTTGTTTTACCTTATCCAATCCAAAGTGATCTTTATCTAATACTTTTTGGGCCCGTTTCAGGTCGAAATTGTCTTTGGTAAACTCATTCCACGGCAGGTCAAGCAGCAATTCAAGGTAATTGATCTGTACCGAATAATCTGCCGCAGCAGGATTTGTCCTGGCCAGTTTTTCCAGTTCCTTATTAAAATGGTCCTTTATTTCCTTACCCCATTTCTTTTTGATTCCGCGCTTACGCAGGTCTTCGATCTCCAGGTCGGGCGAATTGCCGCCAAGTTCTTCCTGTATGGTTTTTAATTGTTGATTTAGAAAATAATCGCGCTGTTGTTTATCCAGATCTACCCGCACCTTACTTTGTATCTGGTTTTTTAATTCCAGCATTTGCAGGTCGAGCGTAAGATGTTCCAATACCAATTTTGTTCTTTCACGCAAATTGGCAACCTCAAGCAACCTTTGTTTGGCGGCCATATCGGCATTCATGTTGGAGGAGATAAAATTGATCAGGAATGAAGTGCTTTCTATATTGCGGATGGCAATGCCCGCTTCGCTGGGAATATTAGGTGAAAGCTGGATAATGTTCATGGCCATATCCTTAATGGAGGAGACCATAGCCTTGAATTCTTTATCTTCCTTAGGCTTTATTTCCTTAAACGGCTCAACTATTGCTTTTAAATAGGGTTCGCTTTGTACCTCTTCTATTAAAAGAAACCGTTTTTTACCCTGGAGGATCACTGTTGTATTGCCATCGGGCATTTGCAGCATTTTTATGATAAGCGCTACTGTGCCAACTTTATTCAATTGGTTAAAGGTAGGGTCCTCAATAGCCACATCCTGCTGGGCAACCACGCCGATCATTCGCTTGCCTTTATTGGCATCGCGTATCAGCTTGATCGATTTATCTCTGCCTACGGTAATGGGGATAACGACACCGGGGAATAATACCGTATTGCGCAAGGGCAGTATGGATAAAACCTCTGGTGTTTGTTCGTTATTCATTTCCTCCTCATCCTCTGATGACATCAAGGGGAAAAATTCGGAATCTTCGTTTATTATTGGTAAAGTATTTTTAAAATCAAATGGATCAAAACTCATCAAATACCCTTTCTGTTTGTTTAAAAAACGTCATAATGTCAGCCTGTAAAACTACAGGAATAATATAAACGGGCAAAAACAAGTGATTTGCCCGCGCAACACGTATCATTCAAGAGCTATGCCAAGATATTGTTTGACCGGACATTGAATGTTATTTAAATATAAACGTATGATTACATGCAATTTACATTAACAGCCACCTATTTATTGAAAAATGCCGGATATTTTTAAGGATGAAAAAAAGTCAGCACCATTTTTTGTAGTTGCGTTCAATGTCTGTTTCAACGTTGTTTTTAATAAAATTGATACGTTTATATAATATTTTTATATAAATTAAGTTAATAAGTACATAAGGTAAAGTTTATTATTTTTGTTTTAGGAGCAAAATTCTTGATGAAGGTATCGGTAATACTGTCTTTTTTGATAATATCTTCTTTTAACAGGTCTGTAGCCCAAAATGCTTATTTTAAATTGGGTCAGCAGGCTTTTTTGGATGGGGACTTTAAATCGGCGGTGAGTCATTTGGAGAGGTCTTGTATCATTGATTCAACCAACGCCAGCGCGCTTTGGATGCTCGGTTATTCCTATTATCACAGCGAAAATTACAGAAAATCAATACAAGCATATAACCGGGCAATCGCAATTAAACCGGCCGATGGTTCTGCTTATTACTACCGGGCCCGGGCAAAAAGCTATCTGGCCAAAGACAGCCAGTTATCTGATGCGGATAAAGAGAAATATCTTTTAGGTGCTATTGTTGACTTTACCAAGGCAATTGCTATTGACCCCGGCAATACGCAGAACAACATTAAGTTTTACCAGAACAGGGCCATTGCATATCGTGAATACGGAGAATTTAAGCTTCAGGCTAACACGCGCTTTTACGATAAAAGCCGGGGCATTAACTCCTTAAAGGCTTCTATAACTGATTTTGAAAAAGTCCTGACTGATAATCCTAACCGTCAGGATATTATTTCTTTGATGGAATCGGCAAAGAGTAAACTTGCAGGTGCGATGGGTATTGCTGCTACTTCCCGTCATTGATTTTATACAAGCCATTAATTCGGTAGGTATCGGTGCCTAATAATCTTACCCGTTGTTTTTTTTGAATTAAATAGAGCGAGTCAGGAAAATAGCTTAGCTTTTCGGTATTTTCATACAATATATTTTTTGTATGGTTAAATATGAGTATCCATTTAACCCGGTCACCTTCTTTTTTTATAAGGATCTCCTGGGTTTTTAATGAGGGGTCTTTGGCTTTGTAGATTAAAAAATTGCCGGAGGATTGTATACTGTAACTGGCCTTCCAGGCTGGTTTATTAATATCCGATTCGGTGAACAGGCTTAATTCAGTACCCCAGTTTGCGATATGTAATTTTTTGGTTTCGGCAGTGCTGTTATGCACCACCGTTTTATTTACCAGCGGGTTTAATTTAGCAAGACGTATGGAATCCGCTTTAAAATATCCCCTGATATCAAAAAACTTCATCGTATCGGCCGCTGCACTGCTATCCCTGTTGCATGCAGCAAAACTCAACAGTACAATAAAGCCTGCTATCAGAAAAGCAAACCTTTTGTTTAATGGATTATACCAATACATTGCCACTCATTTCCGGGGGAATATCCACACCGATCATTTTTAAAATAGTAGGGGCCACGTCACCCAATTTGCCATCCTTTACCAGTTTTACATCTTCATCTATAATTATGCACGGCACCAGGTTGGTGGTATGGGCCGTGTTGGGCGAACCGTCATCATTGATCATATAATCGGCATTGCCGTGGTCGGCGATGATAATAAAGGAATAACCATTTTTTACACCTGTTTCCACAACTTCCTGGGTATAACGGTCCGCCGTTTCTGCAGCTTTAATCACCGCTTCAAATACACCGGTATGTCCCACCATGTCGGTATTGGCAAAGTTAAGGATCACCACATCCGGCCAGCCGCTTTTCAGTTCGGGAATGATCGCATCACGTATGCCTTCGGCGCTCATTTGCGGCTGCAGGTCATAAGTGGCTACTTTTGGCGATGGTATTAATAACCGTTTTTCATTAATAAATTCTTTTTCACGCCCGCCTGAAAAAAAGAAGGTTACATGCGGGTATTTTTCTGTTTCGGCAATGCGGATCTGGTTCTTTCCCGCATCCTGCAATATTTCGCCCAGTGTTTTTTTCAGGTCGTCCTTTGTAAATATCACCCTTACATTTTTGAATGTTTCATCATAGGTGGTCATGGTGATATAATGTAAGTTCAGCGGATGCATATTTTGCTCGGGGAACGATTTCTGGGTTAATACCTGGGTAATTTCTCTTCCCCGATCAGTCCTGAAATTAATGCATATTACCACATCGTCGTTTTTTATTACAGCCAGCGGCTCTCCGTGTTCATCAACCCGTACTATCGGATCAACAAACTCATCCGTCGTACCTTGATCGTATGATTCCTTTATGGACGATAAAATATCATCAGTGGCTTTGCCTGTGCCGTTAACTAACAGGTCATACGCTTTTTTAACCCTTTCCCATCGGTTATCGCGGTCCATGGCATAATACCGCCCTATGGCCGAGGCCAGTTTAATTGGCGTGTTGCGGATATGGTTCTCCAGTTCATTTATAAATTTCACACCTGAATTTGGATCAGTATCGCGCCCGTCTAAAAAGGCGTGGATAAATACCCTGTCCAGGTTAAATTGCCCTGCAGCATCGCAAAGGCCCTCTAAATGTCTGATATGTGAGTGTACACCGCCATCTGACACAAGGCCAATAAAGTGTACATCTTTTTTATTTTGTTTGGCATACTCAAAAGCTTCCTTTATCACCGGGTTAGTTGGAAACTCGTTATCATCGACCGCTTTATGAATGCGGCCAAGCTCCTGGTAAACAGTACGGCCAGCACCCAGGTTCATGTGGCCAACCTCTGAATTGCCCATTTGTCCGGCAGGCAGACCCACTGCTGTGCCTGATGCTTCCAACTTTGAATTGGGATACCTTTGCAGCAATGAATCAAAGAAGGGCGTATTTGCTGTATATATAGCGTTCGACTTGTCATTGCGGCCATATCCCCAGCCGTCAAGAATAATGAGTACTACTTTTTTCTGTTTTTCCACAATGCAAATATAATGGCAACGTTTAAACATTAATAAGCGTTTAAGATTATAATTTATTGCAAGTTTTAATTAAGGGTGAATTCAATTTATCTATATGAGGCTACTTTACCTGTTATTGCTGATTTTGCCGCTGTCTTTTGTATCTGCCGGCCGCGCGGATATTATTGACAAAACAGTGGAACTGATTAAGCAGGGCAATGTGAATGAGTTGGCAAAAAATTTTTCATCCACCATCGAGCTAACTGTTTTGGACCAGGAGAATGTTTATTCAAACGTTCAGGCCGAAGTGATCCTGACTAATTTTTTTAAAAACAACCAGCCCAAATCAGTAAAAATACTCCACCGTATAGACTCAAATTCCAATTACCGGTTTGCTGTTCTTATTCTTACCACTGATAACGGAGTATACCGCATATCCCTCTCTTTAAAAAATGTGAATGGCCGGTTTGAATTAAATGAACTGCGGATAGAGACCGAAAAAACAAAATAATCGCCAATTGTTTTTATTTTTGAGTCCCGATAGCTTCGGGATAAATATCAAAAGTTTGGATAAAAAATTTATACACCACTTTATTACCAATGCTTTGGCCGAAGATGTGGGCGATGGCGATCATACTTCACTGGCAACTATTCCCGACGATACCACCGGCAAAGCAAAATTACTGGTAAAAGATTCTGGTATACTGGCGGGCGTAGAACTGGCCATTGAAATATTTAACCAGGTCGATAAAAGCTTAAAAGTCACTGTTTTTTTAAATGACGGCGCCGAAGTAAAGTCAAATGATATAGCCTTCGAGGTAGCAGGTAACGCGCAAAGTATATTAAAAGCTGAACGTTTGGTGCTTAATTGTATGCAGCGCATGTCGGGCATTGCTACAAAAACGCGCCAGATCGTTGACATGCTTAAGGGCACCGGTACCCAGGTGCTGGATACGCGCAAAACCACACCCGGGCTGCGATACCTTGAAAAATGGGCAGTAAGGATAGGCGGTGGTGTTAACCATCGGTTTGGGCTATACGATATGATACTGATAAAAGATAATCACGTGGATTATTCGGGTGGGATCAGGCAGGCAATTGAAAGCACCCACCGGTACCTTGAGACGCTGGATAAGAAATTAGCCATTGAAATAGAGGTAAGGAACCTCGAGGAATTGGAACAGGTTTTGCAAACCGGCCGCGTTAATCGTATCTTATTAGACAATTTTAGCTTTAATGATCTTTGCCAGGCGGTAAATATTATCGAGGGACGGTATATTACCGAAGCATCTGGTGGAATAACGGTTGATAATATTCGTCAGTATGCCGAGTGCGGGGTTGATTATGTTTCGGTAGGCGCGTTAACACATTCTGTAAAAAGCTTGGATCTGAGCTTAAAAGCAGTTAAGAATGATGGGTATAATAGTTAGTACAGTATCATTTTATTAATATTGT
Source organism: Mucilaginibacter sp. (assembly GCA_028287895.1). Lineage (GTDB taxonomy): Bacteria > Bacteroidota > Bacteroidia > Sphingobacteriales > Sphingobacteriaceae > Mucilaginibacter. The sequence goes on from JAQBOV010000055.1 coordinate 117,651, forward strand.
GCAAAAATGATAAACGTTTACTCGATTTGGGCACTCGTATTAGCCTATTTCTTTGGGTCTATCCCTACCGCCGTATGGATTGGGAAGGCATTTTATGGTGTGGATGTGCGGGAATATGGCAGCGGGAATGCAGGTGCGACCAATACCTTTAGGGTGTTGGGTAAAAAGGCAGGTATCCCGGTCATGCTGATTGATATCTTAAAAGGATTTACCGCTACAAACCTGGCCTATTTTATAGGGGTTTCCACTACTGGCGGCCCCCATTCGGTGCCTTATATTAATTTTGAACTGGCTTTGGGTATTGCCGCTGTAATGGGTCACTTGTTCCCGATATTTGCTGGCTTCAGGGGCGGCAAGGGCATTGCAACACTGTTTGGTATGGTATTGGCTATTCATTTACAGGCTGCATTGCTTTGTGTGATCGTATTTATTATTGTACTGCTGATCACACGTTATGTGTCCCTTAGCTCTATCATTGGAGGCTTTACCTATCTTATCGGTGTTACTTTTATATATCCTCTATATATTCGTTCGGTAATTATTTACGGAATGTGTATATGCGCACTTATACTGGTGACGCATCAAAAAAATATAGAGCGGCTGCTTAAGGGTAAAGAATCAAAGGTAAACTTGTTCAAACGAAAGGAGGCCTGATATGAAAAGTAAGAAATGGGTGTTCTCCATTGCTTTTCCGGCGATATTAATTTCTTGTGCTACCGTCCCGTTAACAGGCCGGAAGCAAATCAATTTAGTCGGGGATTCCCAAATAAATACTTCGGCAGCTCAGAGTTACCGCCAGCTTTTATCTGATCCTTCTACTAAAGTAATTACCGGTACGTCCGATGCACGAAGTGTACAACGCGTGGGCGACAAATTAGCTGTCTCAATTGAAAATTTCCTTAAAGCCAATGGTTACGGGAATCAGTACCACTTTCAATGGGAATTTAATCTGATTCAAAGTAAAGAAATAAATGCATGGTGCATGCCTGGTGGCAAGGTCGCTGTTTATAGCGGCATTTTGCCCATAACCAGGGATGATGCCGGTTTGGCCACGGTAATGGGTCATGAGATCGGCCATGCTATTGCAAGGCATTCTGCCGAAAGGATATCCCAGCAGATGGCTGCTCAGGCAGGCGGGGCTGTGGTAGGGGCAGCTGCATCTGATAAATCGCAGACTACACAAGCGATCGTTAACCAGCTCTACGGAGTAGGCGGACAATTAGTATTGCTGAGGTATTCAAGAAACCAGGAATCGGAAGCTGACCGGTTGGGCCTTATTTTTATGGCGATGGCCGGTTATGATCCCAACTATGCAGTTTTATTCTGGGAAAGAATGGCCGCACAAAATAAAGGTGGCACACCCCCTGAATTTTTAAGTACACATCCCACTGATCAAACCCGGATACAGGATATTAAAAACAGCATACCCGAAGCCATCAAATATTACCATCATCAATAGCAATCAATAAAACCCCAGATGGCTAAAAGGCAGTTTTTACAGGCGAAATGGAAGAACCTGCTGATGCTTAATTACGAGGTTGATCCTGATATTTTAAAGCCTTATCTGCCACCCTATACTGTTGTTGATCTGTGGCAGGTAAGGCTTAGTGAGCATGGTTGGCTTTTTATTTCAAGATACGCGGGTGAAGGGAATAAAATGGCCCGGGCATGTGAATTTCGAAGAGGTTAATCTCCGGTTTTATGTAAAATATGTTGATGGAAAGGAATGCAAGCGCGGCGCCGTGTTTGTAAGCGAAATTGTACCTAAACCGATGACGTGCTGATCGCCAATAACCTGTATAAAGAGCACTACCGCGCTATGCCTATGCGACACTCCATCGATGAACTGGCTGGCGAACAAACCCGGTTCCTATATGAATGGAAGATGAACGGCAAATGGAATTGCCTGGGCGCAGCAGCTGGCAATACCTTGTCTGCTATGCAACCGGGAAGCGCAGAAGCGTTCATTCTTGAACATTATTGGGGTTATAATAAGATAAGTGAAACCAAAACCTATGAATACCAGGTGGAGCATATCAGCTGGAATGCAGGACAAGTAACCGATCCTATACTGGAGGCGGACGTCACCAGGTTATATGGCAGTAAATTCAAACCCTATTTAAGCGTTCAGCCCTATTCGGCATTTTTTGCAGATGGGTCCGAGGTTATCGTCAGAGCAGCGGGAAAGATTCTGTATCCCCCGGCACTTCAGGTATCCTCTGCGCTTTGAGCAGGCATTGTTCAAATTTGGCAACTGTTAATAACAGCTCAGACGCGGAATATTTATCAGTGAAATTGTTGGAGTCCGGGTAACAAAAAACATCAAAGGGCGAGACCCATTGCAGGGCATGTTGTGTAACATCTCCGGGATTCCCGGTATGACGGGGGGGTAGGTAAAATCAAAAAGCCCACCGGTTTGCCGGAGAGCCTTTGGGTAATTTTATTGCAGTACTTTGCTTTTAGTGTAATACCAGTGTTTGCTTACGATCCGGCCCTACCGAAAGGTATTTAACCGGAATGCCCAATTCCGCTTCTAGGAAATCAATATATGACTTCAGCTTATCAGGTATTTGCGAAAGCTCGGTAATGCCCGTCAGGTCCTCTTTCCAGCCATCTATCTCTTTTAATATCGGCTCTGGGCTTACACCGCAAATATCATAAGGCATATAGTCAATTTTCTCACCCAGGTAATTATAGTGCGTGCAGGCATATATTTTATCAAAACCGCTTAAAACATCGGCTTTGGTCATTACCAGTTGGGAAACCCCGCTTAACATGATGGCATACTTTAACGCCGGAAGGTCGATCCAGCCGGTGCGGCGTGGCCTGCCGGTGGTTGCACCAAATTCATGGCCAATACGGCGTAGTTCTTCTCCTGTTTCATTATCCAGCTCGGTAGGGAAGGGGCCGCCGCCCACACGGGTGCAGTAGGCTTTAAAGATACCGATCACATCGCCGACCTGCCTTGGAGCTATTCCCAAACCTGTGCAGGCGCCGGCAGCAGTAGTATTGGATGAAGTGACGAAAGGATACGAGCCAAAATCGATATCCAGCATGGCCCCTTGTGCACCCTCAGCCAAGACTTTTTTGCCTTGTTTAAGGTAATTGTTCACCAAATGCTCCGAATCAACCAGCGGGAACTTTTTGATATACTCGATGGCCTCGAAAAATGCCTGCTCGCGTTCTGAAAACTCGGGAACTTCACCGTACAATGCCTGGAGCATAGAAAGATGCTTATCAGCCAGTTTTTGATAGCGTTCTTTAAAATCAGGTAAGGTAACATCACCAATACGTAAACCATTACGCCCGGTTTTGTCCATATAAGTCGGGCCGATACCTTTTAAGGTAGAGCCTATTTTACCCTCACCCATTTTTTTCTCTGAAGCGGCATCCAGTAATTGGTGTGTAGGCAATATCAGGTGAGCTTTTTTAGCGATCACCAAATTCTTTTTAGCTAGCAGGTCATGACCCGCATCTTTCAGCTTTTCTATTTCCTTTTTTAGGGTGATCGGGTCTATCACCACACCATTGCCGATCAGGTTAAGTGTGTTTTCAAAAAATATGCCCGAAGGAATTGTATTTAATACAAATTTCTTTCCGTCAAACTCGAGTGTATGCCCGGCATTGGGGCCTCCCTGGAAACGTGCGATCAAATCATAATCTGCACTCAGTACATCAACAATTTTTCCTTTACCCTCATCGCCCCATTGGAGGCCTAATAATACGTCAACAGCCATTAATTATCTTTATTATTTACTTTTTTATTTGCAGGATTTTATGGAAACGGCAAATATCATAAAATTATGATGTTCTTACTCAGTTTTTATTAACTAATTTAATCGATCTTATCCATATCAACATCCCAAAATGCCTGCTTGCTTAAAACTGGTTTATCCATTATAGTTATACTTTTCT
>JAQBOV010000061.1 GCA_028287895.1 Mucilaginibacter sp.
CGGGACTGATCGTCAAACAAGCCACTTCCGCGCAGCTCAACTGGCAGGCCAATGTAGCCGACCTGCTGCCGGGAACCTACCTGGTGAAGGTGCTGGACAAAAAAGACAAAAGCCTGCTGGGTCAGACTAAGTTCGTAAAGCTGTAAGTACAGCTTTACGAAAATCCCTGCCGCAGGTATGGGGCAATGGGGCAGGGAGGACAATTCAAAAAATATATAAGGCCGTTATTATGATCTGCGATCGGGAGCGAATTGCAGCTGCTTAATAATACCTTCTACTATTTTAGGGATATCATCAATGTTCTTTTGAACGTTGTGATGAACCTCGCCTACTCCAAATCCACGCCATACCACCTTTTTGGTATGCGTGTCAATCAAATCAATAATGATCGTTCCTTCTTGGTAATGTTCTTTATCAACGGCGGTTAATCCGCCATAGTAGGCGAAAGGGTACCCAAAGCCATAATAATATGGGCGGTAACCCCAGCCCCAACCTAACCCGAAGCCGGGATAAAAACCGGTGCCATAATAAGTCGGGTAATAAACGGTTTTAGAGCCAAGCCCAACCTTTGCGGTATAAGTTACCAGCAGATCAGGATTATTTTTCTGCAGGCTTAATCCTTTAGTGGTGAGCGAGGCTACGGCAGCATCCTTAATTTTAAGATCGGCAACAGCACTCGCTGTAGGTTTATTATCGCCTTGCCCTTCTGGTGATATCCAGGCAAAGGACCGGTAGCGGCTCATATTGGTTTTATTGAGACCGGCAGTATAGTAATTGTAGCTGCTGCAAGCTGACAATCCCCCAATCAATAAGAATCCGAGTACCCGGTAGATGGATGTTTTCATAGCTATTTTTCCTTTTTGTTTCAGTTAGACCCTTTTAAGCTGAAAGGGTTTAACGGCTGAATTTATTTTTTGCCAAAATATTATGACAAATATTTTCCTACGATGGGCATACGCCGGCCCATACCGAACGCCTTCGGCGATACCCTTAATATAGGCGGCGTCTGATAGCGTTTATGCTCTGCCAGGTTAACCAGCCTTAAAACCCTACGCACGGTTTGCTCATCATAACCCATCTTAATGATCTCGCCTGAGGAACACTTGTTTTCGATATATTGCATCAGTATGGGATCAAGCACGTCATATTCCGGCAGGGAATCTGTATCTTTCTGATCAGGCCGCAATTCGGCGGATGGTGGTTTAACAATAGTGTTGACGGGTATTATTTCACTCTTCCGGTTAAGATATCTGGCCAGTTCAAAAACCTGCGTCTTATAAACATCACCGATTACCGAGATACCACCGCACATATCGCCATATAAGGTCCCATAGCCAACTGCAGCTTCGCTTTTATTGGATGTATTTAATAAAATATAGCCAAACTTATTACACATGGCCATCAAAATTACCGCCCTGCTGCGCGACTGTATATTCTCTTCGGCGATATTAAATGGCAAATTTTTGAACTGAGGATGAAGCGTAGTTTCAAATGCCTCGGTAATATGCCTGATAGGTATTATTTCGTGTTTACAGCCAATATTCTTCACCAGATCTTCCGCATCTTTAACAGAGTGGTCGCTTGAGAAACGCGATGGCAGTAATACAGCCATCACATTCTGCGGGCCAAGGGCCTCTGCGGCCAGCGCACAAACAACCGCCGAATCGATGCCTCCTGATAATCCTAATATGGCGCTCTTAAAACCTGATTTATAAAAATAGTCCTTTATGCCCAGTACCAGTCCCCTGTGTATCTGTTCAATATTACTTTGCCGCTCTATGTTCAGCGTTGGGGGCTGTTGCAAGGTTATGTCTGACCCGGTTCCAAGTAGGTAATAAGCTACATTTTCTTCAAAGTATGGCAGTTCGTCCACCAGCTCACCTGTCTTATCAAATACAAGCGAGCCACCATCAAATATCAGTTCCGTTTGCGCACCTACGTGGTTTACATAAAATAAAGGCAGCCCGTAGCGCCTGGCATTGTCCTTGAGTATGGCAATGCGTTCTTCATCATGGTTGTAAGCGAAGGGAGAAGCTGCAATATTGATCATTACATCAGGCTGCTCTCCAATCAGCATATCCATCGGACGGGTAACATATAACGGATTCTCGATGGTGTTCCAAAGGTCTTCGCATATGGTCAGCGCAATGCGATGCCCCTTAAAATCAATACAACCGAACTGAGTCGATGGCTCAAAGTAGCGGTATTCGTCAAATATGTCGTAATTGGGAAGCAATGCTTTATTTACAATAGCCTTTACCTGTCCGTCCTCAATAAAATAGGCTGAATTATTCAATTCCTTGCCTTCGGGGTTATTATTAAAAGTGGGCAACCCGATAATACAGGCTATCCCCCGGCAGGCGTCAGCGATCTTTTTTGCTGCTTCATCACAAAGCCCGATAAACTCCTTAAACTCTAAAAAATCGCGGGCAGGATAACCGCAGACACACAATTCTGCGAAGACCACCAGGTCGGCCTGGTGTTGCTTCGCCTGATGTATATGGTCAATAATTTTGTTTGTGTTCGATTCGAAATTGCCTACGTGATAATTAAGCTGTGCCAGTGCGATCTTCATATTACAGATGATATCAATTTGCTTACGTGAATGCGAGTTAAAAAATTAATTTTGCTAAAAGAACAAAAAATGATCTCAGGTTCCATCAAAGCAAGGCAAATTTACCTAATTTTTCTGACGAGTTTACTATTAACAGCTTGCGGCCGCTCCAAAAAAGTTGACGTAAGCCATATTGATATCAGTGTAAAGATCGAGCGCTTTGACCATGACCTGGACGCCATGCGCACCAAACCCATGATCGCACAAGCCGCCTACATGGAAAAAAAATACGGCGCTTTTTACCCCGATTATATGGAGCGAATTGTGCAGGCGGGCACCACCAGGGATACCAATTATTTAAAAACACTCCGCGATATACTTAGCTCACAAGCGTACCGTGATCTCAAACATGATGTTGATTCCGTTTATTTCAACATGGATACACCCAATGAACAAGTGACAGATGCCTTCCGGCATATCAAATATTATTTCCCGCAAAAAAAACTGCCAAAAGTCTATGCCTATTTTTCGGGCTTCCAGGCACAAACATCCATTGGCGACGGCTATTTCGCTATCGGTCTGGATATGTTTTTAGGCGCTGATTCAAGGTTTTATCCTGCGCTGACAGAAACGCTGCCGCATTATATAACACGCAGGTTTACGCCCGGAAATATCGCTCCGCGCGTGGTTGAAGGGATAGCCCGTGAAGATATGTTCCCCGAAAGTGATCAGGATAAATCCCTGCTTTCCAGAATGGTGTACAACGGTAAAATATTGTATTTTATGGACATGGTATTGCCTGATGTCGCTGATTCGACCAAAATAGGCTATACAACCAAACAAATAAAATGGTGCAATGACTTTAAATCGCAGATATGGGGATACTTTCTGGAAGAAAACCTGCTGTATGAATCTGACTATGAGAAGATTCAAAAATATATCGGCGAAGCCCCTTTTACACCTGGCTTGGGCGAGAAAAATGAAGCCGCGCCCAGACTTGCGCTATGGACGGGCTGGCAAATTGTGAGGCAATATATGGACAAACATCCTGAAGTTACCCTGCCACAGTTAATGGCCGAAAAAGATGCTCAAAAAATATTAAATGACTCTAAATACCGGCCTAAATAAAGAATATTTCTTTTGCTGGCAGGAGCCGGTGATAAGCCGCTGTTAATTCTTTACAAAACTGGCGACACCGATCAGCGTCTGGCCCGTTGCATCTTTTACCTGTACCTGATAGAACCCCGGCTCCAGCGTTGCAACATTGCCGGACCAGCCTGACTGCTGGGTGGCAACCTCCCTGACTACCGACCCTGAAGAGCTGATGATTCTGATATGATAAAGCGATGACTTTTGGCCAGCATTCACCGCAAGATTAATCGTATTGCTCGCCGGATTTGGGAATATGCTGATCTTTGGAATATCCGTGTTGGTCAGCTGAACCTCTGCCGCTTTGGAATAGGAAATAACGTTATTAACGTCCTCCTGTTTGAGCTGGTAAATATTAGTTCCTATGGCAGGCCCCTTATCCACCAGGCTGTAGCTTCCAGCGCCGCTGCCGTCCATACCACCTACTATGGTGAAAGTTTTACCGCCATCGGTGCTGCGTTCGACAGTGTAATTGACGTAAGGGACATCATAACGAGTTTTCCAGGCAAGCTGCACATATGGCGAGCGGGCGATCTTTTCGGCTGTAAAACTCAGCAGCTGATAGGCATAAGCCGGGTTGCGGCGGATAAAAAGCTCAAAGCGACCGGCCCCATAGGAGGCAGTGTCACTTTTTTGGATGGTAAAACCATAACTGCCTGCACGGCGGATATCGAGCGAATCCTTCCTGTAATGGTCAATCAGATAGATGTTATACAGCGTATCGATATTACGGATACCTTCGATCCTCAGAAGGTACGCGCCATCGGATTTAACGTTGGTATAAAGGCGAACACTGCGCCCTTTGGTATAAGAAGACATATGGTTAACCGACATAAGTTTCCCATCGGCCGAAAGACTTGAGATATTAATCTGCGGCGAAGTGCCGTTCATGTCAGTGGCATCACCTGCCTCAGACTGATCCGACCAGTCGCCTCTGAAATAAATGCCGCAATAGTCATAGTTCAGACTGTCCTGCTCAAGCTTCATATATAAGCCCGACAGCCCGGGCTCGCTTATGGGTTTTCCCATCAGTACTCCGGTTAGTATCTGGGAGGCCGCTTTTTCAGATTCTTTGAAGGTCAGGGTCTTTGCCGTGCCGGTTGTGTGCACAATGAATCCTGCCCCGCTGACGGCATAGCCCAGACTTGGTGCCGAACTGCCGTTCGCCGTGTAAACGGTGTAGGACTGGGCGGCACCGGTGGGATTTAAAAGATAAACCGCATCAATTCCGGCGTTATCGGTGATGAGCTGCTTCAAATTCAACGTACAGGCATAGGGGTTGCCGGCCATATTATAACCGGGGCCTCCCTGTGCCACGCTAAGAGCGGAATTATAGGATAGCTGGCCGCTGGCTCCTCCTGTAGGTGCATACCACAGATTCACCGTTACATTTCCCTGATTGAGGAAGCCACTGGCTGTCAGCGTGGCATTGTCGGGCGTTATGCCCGTTGAAGCATCGGTACGTGTGTTCGGTCCGATATAATAGAGGATATAACCGTTTCCGACCGGAATATTTTTGACCGTGCTCCCGTCCGAAAGATCGACCGTTGCGGCGCGGACCTTAGTAACGCCCGCGTGTTTACCAGAGGTAAAGCTGACGTTGCTGACCGGCACCGATTCTTTATAAAAATAGAGGGTGGGATTATTATTGGCCAGGCTGAATCCGTTGCCCGTTCCTCCCGGCCCACCGGTGAAAGCACCATGGTAAGTGGTCGTACCCACGGTAAAATCTGCATTTAAATAGGCTAAACTAATATAATTATTCAGACCCGAGGTGGTCGAAGTCAGGTTCACCGGGGAAGAAAGCAACCGGTAATTACGATAGGTGGCCGAATTATTTCCCGTAAGGTACCTTTGTACGTTTACCGTACCGGAAATCAGACATCCCGAGGGTATCGCTGCCACAGCCGCAGAACCGGTAGCGTCCGACCGCAGCGTAAATAATTTGTTGCCCGCAGCCAATGTCGTGCTCCCGCTCATGGTAAGAATACCCGAACTGGACAGCGCAAAATTGCCTGAATTTATCGTCTTGGTGCCGCCACCGCTAAAGGCGACATTATTGAATGTCGTGCCGTTGCCGGCATCGGTAAGGGTTTCCGCAGAACCTCCGTTAAAAGTGACCAGACCGGCACCCGCAGTAAATGTCGCTGAATTGGTGTAGTTGCCTGTTATATTTAAAGCTCCTGTTCCTAAGTTTAAGACGCCTGGACTATTGTTTGCCAAACTTCCACCAACCCAAATAGTTCCTGCCCCTTGTGTAAGGGTTGCAGAATTTGTCCACGAACCATCTATATTAAAGTTAGAACCGTTAGTTACCATATCCACGGGACCATCTTGCGTAATCAGGGTTCCTCCAACATCAATCCCCAAATTATCTGGTGATGCGGAATAATTTCCTCCGGTAACTTTTGTGCTTGCCCCCTGTAAGGTTAAATTTTGATAAACATTCGCACCTCGTCCAATCCGGTCAGTAAGACCCGTATAAACAAATTGCGAACCCGAGTTTGAATTGTATACTATGGTGCAACTTCCACTTCCATTATTGGTAAAGTCAACTACCTGGCCATCAGCAATAGGCAATTGTATAGCATTGTTGTTATTTAAAATGAGCGTAGTGGCGCTGGCAGTGTTATCCGCAGAAAATTTACCTCTTATTGCAGTAGTCAAGGTTGCTTGTGTAGCGCTGAAGGTGTTGACATTTTGGGTGATGATCTGTCCATCTAATGTAGTTGTGCCGGCATCCAGGTCAAATTCGCACCAATTAACACCAGCACCATTGTTAGCAACTGAATTAAGTATCAGGTTTCCCAAGATCGTTAAAGTAAGCTGTGAACTTAATTGAGTAAATACGGTTCCTGATAAACTGGCCGCAGGTTGCTGACTGTCACCAACCTGAACAGTTGTGACATTAATTGCACCCGCTCCAACTAACTTGGTTACATATTTAGCATTTGAAGCGCCTGTACTGCCATGATTTACGTTAATATTAGATACCGTCAAAACGACGCCTGAATTAACTGTTAATGTGATACCGTTAGCTAAGGCTCCAAATGTGATCGATGCACAACTTACATCACTGCTAATTACCGGCTGGTTGGTGAAGGAGGTCACGCCGATTCCGATCTGGACGATATCAGTGGCCAGTGAAGGCGCAGTCGTAGCGGTACTGGAGCCTATTTTCCAGTTGGTACTGACATTCCAGGCAGTGCTGGTAGCCCCTGTCCAGTCATAGGTGGTCTGCGCACATACGCCCTGGCAGCTGAATAGCAGCACGAAAAACGCACCGGCTAATCTCGAAAGAAATGGAATTGCAGTGAATGGTTGTTCCATATAAGCTCCAAAGGTTGAGGTTAATCTATTTTCATCGCGGCGTATATTATAACTTATACGCAAATATACAGCTAAAGTTTCTTATTGATTAATAAACATTAACTATTAATAGTTGTTTAGTAATCAGCTGGTTAGATGATTATTTCGAAGGGCGTAAAAAAATCAGGTAAGATAAACGAATGCGGCAGGTAAGTTTGTTAATAAACGGCACGGGCGAATAAGTGGAATTGTTACGACGGCTGCACGAAGACCAAGGCAGGGCCGGTAAAGTTTTTGGCAGACCGGTAAACAGGACGAACCGGCTAAAGAAAATAATCGTGGCGGAAAACGAGTTACAAAAAAAACGCCTATGTTACCATAAGCGTTGTTTTATATTTGGCTGTTAAATTACTTCAAAATTGCAAATACAGCCTTCAATGCGATAGCAACGCCAATTACTAATATCACATTAGCTATCCATGAATAATAAGGCGCCTCGCCGGCAAAGCGAAGGTATACTCCTACCAGCCCTATAACGATGGCTACGGTTAATAAAATGTAGTGGCGTTCGTCATTTGCCTGCTCTGTTGAACTCATATGCTAAGGGTTAATATTTTGGACAAAAATAGAAATGTTTAACGAAAAACAGATAATACTTTTAATATTTTATACCACAGGATCATTTATGGCGGCCATGCCGGGCCTGCAATACCTACCGGCCGGTTTCCATCGCTGAAACATGGAGATATCACAGGCCGGGCGGCCGGCCGGAACGGCCTGTCGCCTTTTCTGTTAATACACAAATGTCCTGCGATTGTTGGCCCCTACCCTGCCAGCGTAATCACCATCGGTTTGGTAAATGGTCAGAAAATAAAAAAGGCCTCCCAGGTTAAAGAGAAGCCTTTTAAATATTACACTTAAATTTTATCAGTTTGATGATAAGGCAGCGGCTCCGCTGACGATTTCGGTAAGCTCGGTGGTAATAGCTGCCTGGCGCGCCTGGTTGTATGCCAGTTTAAGCGCCTTTATCAGCTCGCCTGCATTATCGGTTGCCTTGTCCATCGCCGTCATGCGTGCGCCATGTTCAGATGCATATGAATCTAAAACAGCTTTGTACAGCTGGATTTTGATATTTTTTGGGATCAGTTGCTGTACGATCTCCTCCTGTGAAGGCTCAAGGATATAATCTACCTGTGCAGCCGTAGCATCTTTGCTTTTTTCAGCTTTTGGAACAGGCAATAATTGCTCTACCGTTAAAAACTGTACAGCAGCATTTTTAAAACGATTGTAAACCAGTTCAACACGGTCATAATTGCCTTTTAAAAAATCCTGCATAATGCCCTCGGTAACCTTTGATACGTTCAGGAAGGTAAGACCGTTATACAATTCATTATTATTACCGATCACATTATACTTGCGTCTCTGGTAATACTCCTGCCCTTTCTTGCCTATACCTACTATCGAAACATTCCCGGCTTTTAACTGTGCAGTATATTTTTCGGCAATTAAATTATTAGCCGTCTTTATCACATTGGTATTAAAAGCACCCGCCAAACCACGGTTTGATGAAACAACTACGATCAGTACGCGCACCGGTTCGCGCTCCTGCAAAAATGGGGATGAGCCGTCTTCCAGACTTGCAGACAGGTTAGCCAGCATATCTTTCAGCTTACCGGCATAAGGGCGTAACTGTACAATAGCGTTTGTAGCACGTTTCAACTTAGCAGCCGAAACCATTTTCATAGCTTTGGTGATCTGCTGGGTTGAGCTTACTGAGGCGATTCTGTTTCTTACTTCTTTTAAATTAGCCATTCTTTTTTTGAGTGGTGAGTTTTGAGTTTTAAGTAATGAGACTTTTACTCACCACATAAAACGCATTGCTCAAAACTATATTAATATTTCCCTGCCAGTTCTTTAGCTACTGTTTCCAGTACGGCTGTTATCTGGTCGTCCAGTTTACCGGCTTTCAAAGCAGCCAGTGTTTCCGGATGACGCATTTCTAACTGGGTAGTATATTCGCTTTCAAATTCCCTGATCTTGTTCACAGGGACATTACGCATCAGGTTTTTAGTACCTGCATATACAATGGCCACCTGCTTTTCAACCGTCACCGGAGAATATTGTCCTTGTTTTAATATCTCAACGTTACGTGCACCTTTGTCAATTACGTTTTTGGTAGCTGCATCAAGGTCTGATCCGAATTTTGAGAAAGCTTCCAGCTCGCGGAACTGTGCCTGGTCAAGTTTTAATGTACCGGCAACTTTCTTCATTGATTTGATCTGGGCGTTACCACCCACGCGTGATACCGAGATACCTACGTTGATGGCCGGACGAACACCGGCGTTAAACAAATTCGATTCCAGGAATATCTGACCGTCAGTAATGGAAATTACGTTGGTTGGAATATAAGCCGATACGTCACCGGCCTGTGTTTCGATGATAGGTAATGCGGTTAACGAACCGCCACCTTTAACGATACTTCTGATCGACTCAGGAAGATCATTCATAGCCTGCGCTATTTCATCATTCTGGCTTATTTTAGCGGCACGCTCTAATAAACGGCTGTGCAGATAAAACACGTCACCAGGATACGCCTCACGGCCCGGCGGACGACGTAATAATAAGGATACCTCGCGGTAAGCAACAGCCTGTTTTGACAAGTCATCATAGATGATCAAAGCCGGGCGTCCGGTATCGCGGAAGTACTCGCCAATAGCAGCACCGGCAAATGGGGCGAAGAACTGCATTGGTGCAGGATCAGCAGCACTTGCAGAAACTACGACGGTATAAGCCATCGCATTATTTTCTTCCAGCGTGCGAACGATGTTAGCAACGGTAGAAGCTTTCTGACCGCAGGCTACATAGATACATAATACCGGCTTGCCGGCTGCGTAAAATTCTTTTTGATTGATAATGGTATCGATACAAACAGCTGTTTTACCAGTCTGACGATCGCCGATCACCAGCTCACGTTGTCCGCGGCCAATAGGGATCATGGCATCGATAGCCTTGATACCTGTTTGTAGAGGCTCGGTTACCGGCTGACGGTAGATTACACCCGGAGCTTTACGCTCTAAAGGCATCTCGTAAGTTTTGCCGCTGATAGGCCCTTTACCATCAATCGGCTGACCCAATGTGTTCACAACGCGGCCAAGCATACCCTCGCCTACATTGATCGAAGCGATCTTTTTGGTACGTTTGATCGTATCGCCTTCTTTCACCTCATCAGCCTGACCCAGCAATACCACACCCACATTATCTTCTTCCAGGTTAAGTACAATCCCCTGCAATCCCGTTTCAAATTCAACAAGCTCGCCTGATTGTACCTTAGTTAATCCATAAACACGGGCGATACCATCACCCACCTGAAGTACAGTACCTACTTCTTCTAATTCAGATTCTGACTTAAATCCCGATAATTGCTGACGCAAAATTGCCGATACTTCGTCTGGTCTAACCTCTACCATTTTTTATTTTTTAAGAGTTCGTTTTTAAATTGTTATTATCCTTTGAGCAAAATCACGCTTTAACCTTGTCAGGGCATTTGATAAACTGGTATCTATCTGCCTGTCGCCAATTGTAAGTACAAACCCGCCAATCAGGCCGGCATCTACTTTAGTATGCAGTTCGATGTCGCCGCCGGTCACCGCTTTCAATTCGGCAACTATTTGATCTTTGTTTTCTTCAGACAAAGGCGCAGCCGATGTCACATAAGCCCGTACAATATTTTTTATAATATTATACTGATTAATAAATTCCTTTGAAGTAGGATATAAAAGCTCCGAACGGCTTTTATTGATCATGATCTTGAAAAAGGAATCGGTAACCCTGGCAACTTTATTTGAAAATATAGCTTCCAGTATCTTGATCTTCTTGGTATGAGCAATAATAGGATTACTCAAAACAGCCTGAAGCTGATGATTGGCCCTTAATGTTTGCGAAAAAAGCTCCATGTCATTCCTGGTCTCTTCGAGGGATTTATTTTCCACCGCAAGATCGATCAATGATTTGGCATACCTGGTTGCAACTGTTAATTCAGACATATCTTTTTATTTCGAATTTCGGATGTTCGATTTTCGAATTTATTTTTTTGTTCTTCATTCAGACTTCGATTCCGGATGCATTATGCGGAATTCAAATTTCGAAATCCGATATTATTTTAATTTCACTTCCTTTAAAAGGTCGGCTACCAATTGGTCTTGCTTGCGCTGATCCTCAAATTGCTTGCGCAATATTTTTTCAGCGATTTCGATTGATAAAGTGGCTACCTGGTTTTTAACATCCGCGATAGCTAATGCCTTTTGATTGTTTATTTCCAAACGCGCCTGTTCAATCATACGGGCACCTTCCGTATTGGCAGCTTCTTTAGCTTCACTGATAATCTGGTCTTTTACCTTTTTTGCTTCGCGCAGGATATTGTCACGTTCAATACGTGCCTGTTTTAACAACTCTTCGTTTTCATTGGTTAAGCGCGCCATTTCTTCTTTTGCGGCTTCGGCCATTGAAAGCGCACTTTCAATTGATTTTTCGCGTTCGTTTATTGCTGCAAGGATCGGTTTCCACGCAAACTTTCCTAATAACCATAACAGTACGGCAAAACAAAGCGTCGTCCAAAAAACTAAACCAATATTGGGGGTCACTAAATCCATAGGATATTTAATAATTTATTTCTGATCAAAATTTAAAACAGCCCGGAGCCAACCGCTCCGGGTCATTTTTTTCTTAGCCAATCATAGCTACTACCACCGCAAACAAAGCCACACCTTCTACAAGAGCTGCAGCGATGATCATGTTTGTTTGAATTTTAGAGATAGCTTCCGGCTGGCGGGCGATAGCTTCAACGGCTTTACCGCCGATCTGGCCAATACCAATACCAGCGCCGATAGCGGCTAAACCAGCACCAAGAGCGGCGATGTTACCATGCATTCCGACAGCTTGTGCTAAAGTTGCGATTCCAGTCATTGTTTGATAATTTAAACGTGTATATTAATATATAGATAATTAATTCAAAAATTAGTGATGCTCCTCAATGGCCATCCCGATAAACAGCGACGAAAGCAAGGTAAAAATGTAAGCCTGCAGGAATGCCACCAACAATTCGATGCAATCCATAAATACCACAAAGCCTACCGAAACCGGTGAAACCAACAGCGTCTTAAAAATAAATATCAGCGATATCAGGCTTAATATCACGATGTGACCCGCAGTGATGTTGGCAAACAAACGAATCATTAAAGCGATAGGCTTAGAAAAAATAGAAACTATTTCGACCGGTATCATAATGGGGAATAACCACCATGGGTTAGGCACAAAAATATGTTTCCAGTAATGCTTATTACCGTTCAAATTAACCACGAACAAAATAATAACCGACAGCACAGCAGTTACAGCAATATTACCGGTTAGGTTATAGCCTCCCGGAAAAAAAGGAATCATACCCAGCAGGTTATTGATCAGGATAAAAAAGAAAACGGTAAGCAGTAAAGGCATAAACCTTGCATACTTTATACCCATATTAGGGATTGCAATATCATCACGAACAAATACGATCAGCGGTTCTAAAAACGATTGCAAACCTTTAGGGGCTTTACCTTCGCGCTTTTTATAGGACGATGATATACTTAAAAACACGAGCAGCAAAATGGCAATGGCCATAAACATACTCATCACATTACGGGTAATGGAAAAGTCCCATACTTTTTTGGTGGCTGCCTCGTCAATATGACCATTGCTGTCAACCACCTTTATTTTATCCTTTTCAGCAGTATAAGCATAATGTGTGCCCTGGTATATTTTTCCTGTAGGCTCACCATTTACCTCTTCCTCTTTGATATGAGCTGATGAGAATACCTCAAGGCCCTTATCGGTATAAAGTATTACCGGAAGCGGCAGGGTCGTTTTACCCAATACCGGCCATGAATGCGAATCACCAATATGTTCAAGTATTACATCTTTGGGGTCGAACTTCTTTTCCTTTTTTTCAGAAGTACTTTCCTGGCTAAAAGCTGATTTTGGAAGCGCGCCTGCGATTAAAAAAAACGCACAAATCAAAGAAAGTCTAAAAAGTTTTAAGTTCAAAATCGAGCCGTTAATCATCTAAATGAAGTTTTCTACCTTAAATTTTTGTGCCGCAAGTTACGCAACAGAACATAAACTTCAAAGACCATATTTAATAAATATACATAAAAAAAATCGGCCAGAAAAAGGTACTTATTTACCTTATTTTTCATCAAAAACACGACTATGAAAATCAAACAAGCCAATATTTTTACGGTCGTGGCTGCAAGGAACGCCTGCACATAATATTCCTTGTTTTTTTGCTGCACAAACAGAATAGAGCTCAGCACCAAAAAGGTAAGGCCGGACAGGAAAAAAAATATCAGCCAGAAATGTGTTACCAGCCAGTTATCATAACCATTGTGCTGCGCAGCAACAGGCATTACCGCCAGCAGAATTACAAAAACCAGGTAAGCCAGTATTGATGGAAGAATTTTCATTTGTGATGGGTTTATTCTACAAGTTTAAATTCAGGGACCGGCAGTACTTCTGCCCGATCATTCCTAAATCCTGCTCAGATTATTTTTTCAAAGATACGATAACTATATATAATGAGATAAAAACTCCTGTAAGCGATAAGGCAGCCGTTACCCATTTTACCTGGTGATGGGCCGCCTCGTCGATTTTATATCCCGCATAAGTAAATACACCAATGATGGCGATCATCTGGAAACCGATGCTGCTATATTTTGCGTAAGCATTTAGCGGGTTGCCATCATTTTCATCCTGTTCATTTTTAGCCATGTGCAAATTTATTAATCCTATTTCATACTATTTAGTAAATTAGCGAGGCTTTTCTTAACCCCGGTTTATTTTGATTCGTATTTCTGAAACTTCTGTATTAAAACGAATAAGTTTCCTGGTTTTTGTGTTTCTGGCAGCAGGCTGCTCGCTCGAAAAACAAAGCGCCCTTAACCGTGGCCTGCAAAACCTGACGGCTCATTATAATATATTATTTAATGCAAATGAGCTGATTGGCCAAAAACAAGATAGCTATGCTGTTTCATTTGTTGACTCCTACAATGAAATACTCAATGTTTATCAGGATACCACTTCCCAATCCGGCACCTCTGACAAGGATCTGGCTGAGGCGAAACTAAAGGCTACCAAAATTATTAATATAAAAGAGCAAAGTCATTATATAGGTGACGCTTACCTGGTTTTGGGCAAGGCCAGTTACCTCGATGGCGACTATTTTCAGGCAGTGGAGTTTTTTAGCTATGTTATCCGTTCATTTCCGAAAAAAACGGCATTGGTACAGCAGGCGTTGGTTTGGAAGGCACGGTCAATGCTATATATAAACCAATTGCCGCAGGCTAAACTGGTGATAGATTCGGCTATAGAAAGTATCAACCCAAAAAAGAAAGCTTTTACCGGCGATATTTATGCTACCAAACTGCAATATGATATAGCCGTACAGGATTATGCTGACGCCGAAACGGCGGCCAAACAGGCTATTCATTACTGCCGCAATAAAGCTCAGCGGCTGCGCTGGACGTTTATATTAGCCCAGATACAGGAATTAAACAATAAAACCGGCGATGCGGTGAAAAACTACACACGCATAGTTAAAAGTAACGCCGCTTTTGAAATGGCCTTTAACGCCGATCTGAACCGCATCAGGATAGAAGACAATCAGAACGGCGTTAAGATAAACCGCATAGACCGGTTGAGAAATTTATTAAAAAACGAGAACAACAAGGAGTTTATTGACCAGATATACTACCAGATAGCACAACTTTATCTTGTTAATAAGGACATTGATAATGCAGTTAAGAATTATCGCTTATCGGTACGCCACAGCGCAAAAAATCAAAATCAAAAAGGCTTGTCATACCTTCGCATCGCTGATATCTACTTTAAAAACAAAGCGGATTATGTAGGCGCAAAAAAATATTACGACAGCACATTGCTGGCCATGTCGCCCAATTACCCGGGCTACCAGGCCATCCAAAAGAAAAGTAATAACCTGCAATTATTAGCCGACCGCTACGGTATCATCTCAAGAGAAGATACTTTGCAAATGCTGGCCCAACTGGATGAAAAGACGCGGGCCGGACGCATTGATGCGCTGGTAAACAGGCAAATATTACAGCAGCAGGCCGCATCAGTTGCTACCCCGAGTGCAGATATCGCTGGCAGCGGCGGGCTGCAGAGTGGCGGTGCCTTTGGCAGCAGCTTTTACTTCTACAATTCAAACGCGGTGAGCCAGGGCTATAACGATTTTAAACAAAGATGGGGTAACCGCAAACTGGAAGATAACTGGCGCAGAAGCAATAAGGCAAGCAGTGATATTACCAGCAGCGCGGCACCAAGCCTTGACCCGTTTGCCCCATCCGATCAGCCGAGTACCGGTAAAAATACGACTTCGGCGGGCAATTACCGGCAGCAATTGATCAAAGACCTGCCCCTGAGCCCTGAACTCCTTGTACTGTCCAATACCCGTATTTATAATGCCTACTTTGAGATAGCCAATTTTTACCGGGATATACTGGGCGACAAAAAAGAAGCAATCGCTATTTATGAGTTGCTGTTAAGCCGTTTCCCGAATACGGCCGATGGGGCCACC
The DNA here is from genome assembly GCA_028287895.1 of Mucilaginibacter sp. Lineage (GTDB taxonomy): Bacteria > Bacteroidota > Bacteroidia > Sphingobacteriales > Sphingobacteriaceae > Mucilaginibacter. Next base: position 15,639 of record JAQBOV010000061.1, read on the forward strand.
CTTTATTATAACCTGTATAGATTATATAGTGATGGGGATACCGCCAGATCAGATGAGTATAAACGCCTGTTGCTGAAAAATTATGCCCAGACCCCTTATGCCAAAATAATCGTTGATCCGGAATATGGGAAAAAGCTGAATGATGCCGATGCGGGACTGAACACCTTATATAACCAGGTTTATGATAATTATTCAAAAAAGAAATATCAGGATGCCATAACCGGTATTGATGAACTGGCCAGACAATATCCCGATAATAAATTATCCGCACAGTTAGCTTACCTGCGGGCAATCTCATCAGGTCATTTGGAAAACCTGGCCCTTTTCAGGAAGGAGCTGGCCGGGATTATCACCAGGTATCCGGATGACCGCCTGGTCACCCCATTGGTTAGGCAACATCTGGCTTATATTGATGCCCACCAAACCGAAATGCAAGCCGGGCAGTATGCGCTGACAAATAATGATCCCGACGAAGTGCCGTTTAAGGGTGCCCCAACACCCCAGGAGCAGATTGCTGCTTACAACAATTCACAACTGGTTGGCCAAGCCCCCCAGCAAAGGATCAACCCTGTAACGAAGAAGCCTGAGACGGCGCCTGCGGTAAAGAATCAGGCGGCAACAATTCCGGTGGCAAGCGGTACAGAGGCAGCCAAACCTGCACCATCGTTATTTTCGATGCGCGATAGTACCGACTATTACTTTGTAGTAAATGTAAACAGCAGTACGACCAACCTGGCATCATCCCGTTTTGGGATCGGGCAGTTTAACCGGGCCAACTTCGAAAGCGGGGCGATCAAACACCAGTTAATGAATGTGGGTGAGGATACCCAACTGATTTATGTGGGCCGCTTTTACAGCATTGATGCAGTAAAGAGTTATGCACGCGCCATTATTCCTTTGATGCCGGATATTATGAAAGTGCCAAAAGATAAGTACAGTTTTTTTATAATAACGCAGGAAAATTTGGATAAATTAACCGATAAAACCAAGCTGGATAAATACATTGATTTTTACCAGAATAATTATTGATTCGTGTTGTAAGGCCGGAAGCTTGAAAAGTTGGAAAGTTCACCTAATTCAGTATTACTTATAAAATCGGTGCGGTCAAAAAGCAGCCGGCGCAATCCCCCCATGAAACTAATTGGCATAATTAAACAATATGATCACTAAACTTGCCCCTGGCGATATAAAAAGATACAACTGGTATATATGGAGGTTTTTTACCGCTTGTATTTGCTGTTTTGTCCTGCTGGTACTGCTTACCGCATTTGGCGTATTTGGCCAGCTACCCTCTTTCCGCGATCTGGAAAACCCCAAAAGTAATCTTGCCTCCGAAGTGATATCCGAAGATAAGGTGGTTCTGGGTAAATATTTCGTTCAAAACCGTTCGCGGGTAAATTATAGCCAGATATCCCCGAATGTTATCCATGCGTTAGTAGCCACCGAAGACAATCATTTTTACTCACATTCGGGTATTGATTTTGGGCGATCCTTTACCGTATTGCTATACAATTTGGCCGGACATAAACAGGGTGCCAGTACCATTACCCAGCAATTGGCAAAGAATCTTTATTCAGACCACGCCACCAATATCTTTTCACGCATACTTCAGAAAATGAAGGAGTGGGTAATTGCCGTTAAACTGGAAAGGCATTATAGCAAGCAGGAAATCATTACCATGTATTTGAATACAGTTGACTTTGGCTCTTACAACAGCTTTGGCATCAGCACGGCGGCACGTACTTATTTTAATACAACGGCCGATAAACTGACGCCAGACCAGGCTGCCCTTATCATACAAATGGTAAAAGGCACTACACTATATTCGCCCATCCGAAACCCGGAGCGCGCCCTTAGCCGGCGCAATTTTGTGCTGGGACGCATGGCCCAGGAAGGTTTTTTAAGCCATGACCAGGCCGAAGAGTTTAAGAAGAAACCTTTAGGGCTGGATATAAATCCTTCGGACCACAATGAGGGGTTGGCCACCTATTTCAGGGCCGTAGTAAAGCGAGACATTCAAAAAATATTTGCAGACAAATCTATTACTAAAGCTGATGGCACCCCTTACGACCTTGACCGCGATGGATTAAAAATATATACTACCATTAATGCAACCATGCAGAAATACGCTGAAGATGCCCAGGCTGAATATATGCGCAATCTTCAGGCACAGTTCAACGCGCATTGGCGGGGCGTAAGCCGCTGGAAAACAATCGCCAACTTTAAATTACTTTTAGAGCAGGGCATACACCGGTCTGACCGCTACAAGTCCTTAAAACTACAGGGCAAATCGAATGAGGAGATCAAACAGGACTTTAATACGCCTGCCCGCATGGACCTGTTTACCTGGAAGGGTGACATAGACACCGTCATGAAACCTATTGATTCTATCGTTTATTGTAAGATGACGCTCAGAAATTCGTTAATGAGCATGGACCCTGCCACAGGATACATTAAAGCATGGGTTGGAGGAACAAATTTTGAGCATTTTAAATATGATCAGGTAAAAATGGGTACAAGGCAAGTGGGATCGACAGCCAAACCGTTTACCTATGCGGTGGCTATTGAGCACGGTTATTCGCCATGCCTTGAGGTGCCTAATGTGCCGGACACGATAAGAGGCTATGGCGCGCCCTGGTGTCCGGGTTCGCCGGAAACAAAGCCCGGCAAATTAACGCTTTTTCAGGCGCTGGCGCATTCCCAAAACTGGATCACCGCACATATGATGAAACTGGTTACTCCCGCTAAGGTGGAACAACTGATAAAAAAAATGGGCATCACCAGTGCCGTGCCTGATTATCCTACCATTTGCCTTGGGGTATTTGATGCCTCGGTTTATGACATGACGGGCGCTTACTCCGTATTTGCCAATCATGGGGTTTGGATAGAACCTACTTGCTTATTACGCATTGAGGATAAAAACGGCACATTACTTTATGAAAATAAACCCAGGAAAGAACAAGCCATGGATGAACAGACCGCTTATGTGATGACCGATATGCTCAAAGATGTGATAGCTGAAGGCACAGGTTACCGCCTGCGTGGTAAATACGGACTGACAAACCCAATTGGCGGCAAAACCGGAACTACGCAAAAAAACTCGGATGGTTGGTTTATCGGCATTACACCGCAATTAGTTACCGGGGTTTGGACAGGCTGCGAGGATCGTGATATTCATTTCAGAACGCTCGCGCTTGGCGAAGGTGCCAATACCGCCCTGCCTGTATTTGCCTTATATATGCAAAAAGTTTACCAGGATCCGTCATTAGGTATCAGCAGGAATGTGGATTTTGACCCTCCAAAAGGTCCCTTAACCATCACCGTAGATTGCAGCGCTTATAGCCAGCAACCAAACGTGATACCAGTCGTCAACAAAAAGCCCGGTTTGTAGCTTTATTATGCATTTCAAAACTTGAAGTTCGTAATTTGATATATTTGCAGCTTAAACGATGGCGCATCGATCAATAAAACATTGCCCTAAAAAGATCAGACAAAATGATTACTAAACTAACTACACAGGATATAAAAAGATACAACTGGTATATATGGAGATTTTTTCTCGGCTGTTTTGTGCTCCTGGCATTACTTATTGTGGCCACCTATCTGGGCGCTTTCGGGCCCCTACCTTCATTCCGCGACCTGGAAAACCCTAAAAGTAACCAGGCATCGGAGATCATTTCGTCAGATAAGCAAACGCTGGGTACTTATTATGTCCAGAACCGTTCAAGTGTAACCTATAAGCAGATATCGCCAAATGTGATCAATGCCCTTGTAGCTACCGAAGACTCGCGTTTTTATAAACATTCGGGCATTGATTTTCAAAGACTCTTCAGCATCATTTTTCTCAATATTTTCAAAAGGCAGGGCGGCAGTACCATTACTCAGCAGCTGGCCCTTAACCTGTTTTCCGAGCGTTCGCACAATAAACTGGTGCGCCTCACCCAAAAGCTAAGAGAATGGATAACGGCTGTACAGCTGGAGCGGCATTATACCAAGGAAGAGATTATCACCATGTATTTAAATACCGTTGATTTCGGCGCTTACAATACGTTCGGTATCAAATCAGCGGCACGGACCTATTTTAGTACAACACCGGACAGACTGACACCTGACCAGGCTGCTTTGCTGGTTGCCATGATCAACGGGCCGGGCATTTACTCGCCTATCAATCATCCTCAAAATGCCTTAAACCGACGCAATAATGTGGTGCTTACCTTAATGTACAGGCAGGGTTACCTCAGCGAAGAGCAGCTGGAGAAATATAAAAACCAACCATTGGGCCTTCGTTTTAATCCAATCACCCATAATGACGGGCCGGCGCCTTATTTCAGGGCAGTGCTTAAAAAGGAAGTGCAGAAGATATTCGATCAGGAATCCATCACTAAAGCAGATGGGACCCCTTATGATCTTGACAGGGATGGTTTAAAAATATATACGACCATCAATCTTACCATGCAGCAATATGCAGAGCAGGCGCAAGCCGAATACATGCGTAACCTGCAAGCTCAATTTAATAATCACTGGCACGGATATAGCCTTGCCAAAAGCATTAAAAATTTCAAGTTATTGTTAGACAGGGGTATGCACCAGTCTGACCGTTATAAAGCGGATACTTTACAGGGAATGTCGGCGGAAGAGATCAGGAAAGATTTCAACACACCTGCCGAGGTGGAGTTATTTACCTGGAAAGGTGATACCACCAGAACGATGAAGCCAATAGATTCCATTGTGTATTCCAAATTATTGCTTCGCAACTCGATGATGAGCATGGACCCGACAACCGGTTATATCAAAGCATGGATAGGTGGTATAAATTTTGAACATTTTAAATATGACCAGGTAAAAAACGGTACCCGGCAGGTAGGCTCAACAGCCAAACCATTTACTTATTCAGTGGCTATTGATAATGGCTATTCACCCTGCATGAAGGTAGATAATGTCCCGGTTAGCATACCCTGGGAAGGCCACCCCGAGGGCTACACACCCAAACAGTCATCTTATGACCTGCAACCCGGACTGATAACGCTGCGAACTGCTTTGGCCTTTTCACAGAACTATGTTACCGCTTATGTGATGAAACAGGTTGGACCGGTGCCGGTAGTGACCCTGATAAAGAAAATGGGAATAACTTCCCCCGTGCCACCCTATCCGTCCATTTGCCTGGGTGCTTTTGAAGCCTCGGTTTACGATATGACAGGGGCTTACTCGGTATTTGCAAATCACGGCATATGGACCGAGCCGACATTTATTCTTCGGATCGAAGATAAAAAGGGTAATGTACTTTATACCCATAAGCCAAGAATAGTTCAAGCCATGAACGAACAAACAGCCTACGTAATGACCTATATGCTCAAAGGTGTTATCGAAAATGGAACAGGATCAAGGCTTACCTATAAATATGGCATTCGCAACCCGGTAGCAGGTAAAACCGGTACTACCCAGGATAATTCGGACGGATGGTTCATTGGTGCAACGCCACAACTGGTTACCGGGGTATGGACCGGCTGTGAAGACCGCGACATCCATTTCCGCTCGACCAGCCTGGGTGAGGGCGCCAATACTGCTTTACCTATATTTGCACTGTATATGAAACGGGTATATGCCAACCCGGAACTGGGCATTAAAAAGAGTGTGGATTTTGAACCGCCTAAAGCGCCGTTGACTATTACGCTGGATTGCAGTGCCTACGACCAGCAGGAACAGGGCAGTACCGAAGCCGAAAAGAAGCTTGGGTTTTAGATTTGTTGTTGAAAGGTTATAAAGTTGGAAGGTTAATAGAGCGATAACTATTGACTGATGACCAACGACAGAGTCTATGGAAAAATTTGATCACAGGGCGGCATTAAAAAAAATACCTCATAAGCCGGGGGTGTACCAGTTTTGGGATACCGAAAATGAGCTGATCTATATCGGCAAGGCAAAAGATCTGCGCAACCGGGTTAATTCTTACTTTAATAAGGACATTAATGTAAATGCCAAGACGCGGGTTTTGGTATCCAAAATACGCAATGTCACTTTCACCATTGTTGACACCGAGGTAGATGCCTGGCTGCTGGAAAACAGCATGATAAAAAAGCATCAGCCCCGGTACAATGTAATGCTGAAGGATGATAAAACCTATCCCTGGATCATTATAAAAAACGAGAAATTTCCGCGTATTTTTTGGACAAGGCGAATAGTTCGCGATGGGTCTAAATACCTTGGGCCCTATGCTTCAGTAAGCATGATGCATGCTATTTTGGGGCTGATAAAGGAAACTTACCCGCTGCGCACCTGCAACCTGGCCCTTACCAGGCAAAATATTGATGCCGGAAAATTTAAAGTTTGCCTGGAATACCAGCTGGGCAATTGCAAAGGACCCTGCCAAAATTACCAGACAGAAGATGATTACGAGCATAACATCGAGGAAATAAAAGATATCCTCAGTGGCAAAATAGGTGCCGTATTGCGTAACCTGAAGGCAGATATGGACAATGCAGTGACTAATTTGAATTTTGAGCTGGCACATAGGCTCAAGAGAAAGTTCGATCTGCTTGAAAACTACCAGAGCAAATCAACCGTGGTCAATTCATCGATAACGGATGTGGATGTTTTCAATATCGCCTCGGATGAAAAGTATGCTTTTGTTAATTTCCTTAAAGTGATGAATGGCACTATCATTCAAACCCAAACCATCGAATTAAAGAAACGGCTGGATGAAAGTGATGAAGAATTGCTGACCATTGCAATTTCTGAATTCAGGACAAGACATGACAGTCATTCAAAAGAGATTATTGTACCCTTCGATCTCCATGTGGATGACCCGAAGATAAAGTTCACCGTGCCCAAGCTGGGTGAAAAAAAGAAATTGCTTGACCTGTCGCACAAAAATGTGCAGTTTTTCAAGAAAGAGAAAATAGACCAGTACGAAAGACTAAATCCCGAAATACGTACCGAGCGGCTGCTGACCACCATGATGAAGGACCTGCGGATGAACCAGCTGCCAAGGCATATCGAATGTTTCGACAACTCAAATTTTCAGGGCAAATACCCCGTATCTGCCATCGTAGTATTTAAGGATGGCAAAGCCTCCAAAAAGGATTACCGCCACTTTAACGTAAAAACCGTTGAAGGCCCGAATGATTTCGCTACGATGGAAGAGGCGGTGCACAGACGTTACCGGCGTATGCTGGATGAAGGTACTGAATTGCCCCAACTGATCATTATTGACGGAGGAAAAGGACAACTATCATCTGCCATAAAAAGCCTGAAATTATTGGGTATTGATAAACAGGTTACTGTTATCGGTATTGCCAAGCGCCTGGAAGAACTGTATTACCCCGGCGACCAGTATCCCCTGTACCTTGATAAAAAATCAGAAACATTAAAGATCATCCAGCAATTACGTGATGAAGCGCACCGTTTCGGCATTACTTTTCACCGTAAAAAGCGCGATAAAGGCACCCTGGCTACCGAACTGGAACTGATTGAGGGCATTGGCAAAACCTCGGCCGAGAAATTATTAAAATATTTTAAATCGGTGAAGAAGATACGCCAGGCTACGCGCGAGGAATTACAGGAAGTAGTAAACCTGAAGCAGGCAAATGCTATTTTATCCTATTTCAGCAGGGAAGCTGTTAATTAAGTTCTGCTTCCCGGATTTTAAGTTCCCCAGTGAGGATAGCATATAAAATAAAAGTCTCAGGCTATGATCTAACCTGAGACTTTCGACTGATAAGACTAAAGACTTTAATAAGACCACAGATTAAGTTCCCAGTCCATCAATTGCTTCTTCACCTTTTCAGATTCATAAAGCTTGTCTATACCCTGGGCATAATCTTTTATACGTTCATCTTTATCGTTTGATACTTTTACGACATAACTGGTAAATATCCTTTTCATAAATACATCATCAAAGCTTAACCCGGTAGCATCGCTGCTCCTGTTAACCGCTTCTTTGGTAGCTAAAACCTGGCGGGCATCAGGGAAATATATCCAGAATGCCGGCTGATAATCGCCTTCAACACCACCGACCTTTATTTTTACCAAAGGCGCTATACCCACAATACGGGGTTCAAACATAGAACGCTGCCTGTCAAATATCCAGTCTTCCTTCAGGCGGAACTTAACCACGCTATCGGGGTTGAACTCACCGGCCTTCAGGGTTGAGCCTACCTTATCACCATTTTTATCAAATTTGTCAACCACTACGCTATCCGCCATTTTATTCCGGGCTTGACTTGCTGTTAGTGGCTTTGAAAATCCATCGCCGTTCGGGTCGTTTTTAGGATCCGGGGTAGCGTCGTAAGCGGTTAACTCGCCGGCAGCTATCGCATCCATTAATACGTCAATAAGGCGCAATTTTGGAGATGAAAGGTACTGGTTCATTTTCTCACGGGTATCGATCTCGCGCCATATACGTTTGGCATAAGCCACATCCGACTCACGCAAATTAGGATACGGTGTTACCTTAGCACTTAAAATATTTGCTTTTTTATAATAGCCATCCAATGGCCGGTCAAATGGCTTGGAAGGCTTTGCGGCAACCTGTTGCTTTTTAGCGGTATCAACAGCAGATTGTGTAGCAGCTGTCTGGGTTGTTATTGCAGGCTGTTTAGCTGCAGGTTTCTTTTTGCGCTTTTGCGCAAATGCAGTTACGCATGCCAGACAAAGTACAATAACCAAAATTCTCTTTTTCATAATGCTCTTAATTTGCACTTAATATAATATCGTCCAATCCACGCTGTCCGCCAGGGCCGGTAGCCATAATATTACCAAATATTACTTTTGTACCAGGGCCTATTGAATTTAATGCCGACTTCATAGCTGGTGTTAACTCGCTACCGGAACTATTTAAAATGATGGCATCCTGACGTGGTTTCATAATGTACATGGTAAACCGCGTCACATCAAACCTGATATCAAAGTAAAAGTTCTCCAGTTTGGCAAAAAGCTTATCTTGTCCCTTTAAGTTGGCCGAACTTGTAGCTCCGCTGCTTTTGCCGGCAAACTGGGGTTTTGGATCAGGTATACGTTTAATTCTGAATAAAGTTGAGCCTAGAACCTGCGTTTTTCCGGGTGATATTTCGCCGGATACCGTTACTGTCGCATCACCTGGCGAACTCACAGTCACTTCATATTTTCCATCCTTACCACTGATCGAACCATTTGAAACACTGACATGCAGTTTTTCTTTAGGTATACCGGGTGCTGATACCGAAACAGGATTGGGCACGCCAATAAACAAAACGTTCATTTTATCCGGCGAAACTACCGCCGATGGCTTGGCTACCTGATAAGTTTGCGGCGGCGTTTTGTACTCTTTAAATGTACCGTCTACCTGCTTTACCCTTATCGTACCTACCCACGTACGCATACCTTCGCTGCCTGTACTGCCTGTATATTTTCCCACACCGCTTTCGGTAGGAAGTTTTGAGCCTTCTACTGTTATATCCGGTGTCGAGTGTGAATCAGACGCGGTAAGAAATACCTGGGCGGTGTAAGGCTGGCCAACCAGCACATAACTGGTAGGGGCAACAGCCACTGCATTAAACTTATCCAGGTTAACTACCGCCTGGTCAACTTTGCCTAATATCTTTTTAACCGTTTCGCTCTCGGCATTTTTTGCATCAGCCTGTATTTTGGCCAGTGTGGTTAATGTTGCTCCAAGCGGGATACCATCTCCAAAGTAAGCTTCTTCCCATTTGCGTTTTATACCGGCATGGGGAGGCGGATCGATCGTATTTAAAGAAAAATTAACGTTTTTACTATCTTTTCCCAGCAACTTCAATAACCGGTCGCGGGTATCATCGATCTTTTTCCTTAGCTCTTCTGCATTTTTCTGGGCGATCATAATACGGGGTGATATATCCAGGTTATCCCTGGCGCTTACATCCCCTATTGTCGGATTGATACCGCCACCTTCGGCAACCAGCTTTGCTTTTAAAGTTTCTATGTATGAATTCAGGTCGGCAACAACTTTACTCGCTTGTCTTGCTGTATCCAATACCTTCCGGGCCCTTTCACCCTGCTCTTTCAGCTTGGTGGCTTCAAAGGCGGTATAAGTATTATTAATACTTGTTGTAACGTTGCCCCTTGATGTATCCAAACTAACAGTGATATTTCTGAATGAGTCCATTAAACTTTCCGGTATGTTCAGGGCAATTAAGCCTAAAAGCACCAGGTATAATATACCTATCATTCGCTGTCTTGGGGATTCCTTACCTCCTGCCATTTTGTTATATTTCTATACTATTTGTAAGTTCCAATTAATTATTAAGAGCGGGGCTGACTCATGGCCGATAACATGTTGCCATATATTGAATTCAGCGAGCCCAGGTTCTTGGCCAAACGAGCCACCTCACTTTTAAACTGTTGTGAATCATCCAATGATTCAGTGAAGTTTTGCATGGTGGAAGCCATATTGTGATAAAATTTGTTCATTGATTTTAAATGGGCGCTTGAATCCTGTAATTCCAGTTCGTAAACCGCATTTAAGGCCGACAGATTTTTTGCCAGGTTATTTACCTGCTCATGGTAAGCTTTTGAGTCGACATTGGAATTAGCCATTTCTGACAAATTAGCTGACGCCTGTTCAAAGGCATTGCTTAACTTATCATAGCTGGCACCTGCCGATTTAACTTTTGAAGAAAACTCAGTTGTTGCCAGGCCTGCATCTGCCACATTGGAGATGTTTGCCACCTTATCGCCAAACGTTTTAAGGCCGGTACCTAAACTTGATATTAATTCCGGGCCTATTTTAGCGTCTTCAAGCATTTTATCTAAAGCAGCGGTGCTTGAACTGCCATTTCCACCAAAGCCAGATGACTTTGGTAACTCTCCGTTAAAATCTTCATGCAATTCAGGGTATACACGAGTCCAGTCAATATGTACTTCTTCATGCTCTCTTTGAAAACCTAACAGACCGAATAGCAACGCCTCCACACTTAATCCCATCACAATAAAATAGGTTGCTCCTGGCCAGTGCAATATTTTAAACATCAGGCCAATGATTACTACGGTTGCTCCCCAGGACACAATATTAGTAATACCGTAAGGTTTTTTCTTCCCTGTCATAATATAATTTTAATAAATAATTTGAACGTTATTAGTGATTTTTAAATAATTAATGTTTGTCCTTAATATCGCGGCCCAAATAGTGGGTTACGCAACGGAAGCCGATGTAAGATTTTGCAGTATCCTGATATTCATACGTACGGGTAGAATTTTGAAGGAAGTAACCCACATCTTTCCATGATCCGCCTCTTACCACCTTACGTTTAAGTACGGCCGGGTCAGACGCTTTCGCTTCGTAATCAAAAGTTGGGGCCAGGTCGTGAACAAATGTAGATGCAGACTCATCAAATGCAGATGAAGTCCATTCAGCTACGTTACCGGCCATATTATATAACCCATAATCATTAGGGAAATACGAGCGAACATTTACGGTATAAGCACCGCCATCATCGGCATAATTACCGCGGCCGGGTTTAAAGTTAGCCATCAGGCATCCTTTGGCGTTTTTGATATAAGGGCCACCCCAGGGGTAGTCGGTTCCGATCCTGCCGCCGCGTGCTGCGTATTCGAACTCAGCCTCGGTAGGCAATCCATATCTTAAACGATGTGGCAAACTATGAGAATCTTTATAGGCTTCATTATAATGTGTGCGCCATTCGTTGAAAGCCCTTGCCTGGCGCCATGTTACCCCTACTACGGGATAGTTACGATATGCCGGATGTGAGAAGTAACCTTCAACCATTGGTTCGTTAGCAGCGTATGAAAAATCGCTTAACCAAACTAAAGTATCAGGATAAACCGGAACCGTATCGCGGAAGATGAAATCAGACCTTTTTTTGGTTTTATCATTCTTGTAATCAGATGCATCACGCAACTTCATTAAAGAATAATTATATTTTAATAGACGTACATCCAGTTCGTTCCGGTCAAAAACGCGATCGTCACCCTGGTAATACATTCCCTGTAATTTTGCAGCATGCGCAGCATTGCCTTTTTTGCTTCCGTTGAACGAAATAGGATAATGTTTTACATATGCCCAGTTGATATATTTTTTTCCGTTGGGGTTGGCTTGGGCGCCCTTTGCGGGTTTAATGTAGTATTTATCGTCGCTTAGGTAATTGGTGATGGCGATCGAGTCGCGAACCCAATTTACAAATTGCCTGTATTTGGAATTTGAAACTTCGGTTTCATCCATAAAGAATGCGTTTACCGTAACCTGTTTGGTTTGGGCTATTTGCGCAAATGTGACGTCCTGATCGGTTTGCCCCATCAGGAATGAGCCGGCCGGAATGTATACCATCCCATAAGGAACCTCAGCCCTGAATGTCCGCTGCGGGACGCCTAATGCTTCACCTCTGTCACCGCCGCCATGGCCACAGCCGCTTAACATGACACTAGTTGCTAAAACTGTAATTAAAAAGTATATCTGCTTCATTTTACAAATCAAAATTCAGTTATATGAATATAACACAATGCGATCCCCTAAATATATTAAATTAGATTAATCAAAACATAAATTTGTTTTTTAACATTCAAACAAAGATGCCCTGAGTAACAAAAGTATAAATTAATAGTTTATTCATGCAATAACGCGCATATACCTATAACTTAATAACTTATTCTTATCAGCTAATCCAATATGAGGCATTATACGGCCTGCAGGTTCAAAAAGTTGCAGGGAGATTCTAAAAAATTAGCACAATTATTTATTTACCGTCTTAACATATTGCTCTACAGCCATGGTCATCGATGGTGCGCCGGGAGTTGGCGCGGGTATGTCTAAAATTAAACCGGCATCAAGTACTGCTTTGTGTGTAGTAGCACCAAAAGCGGCGATACGGGTGTTATTTTGCTTAAAATCGGGGAAGTTTTTATAAAGAGACTGTATACTTGACGGACTAAAAAAAGCAATCACATCATAAAACACCTCGGCCAGATCGGATAAATCACTGCAAACGGTGCGAAATAATACAGCAGGAGTGAAATTATACCCGTTGTCCAGCAAAAACTTTTGTGTCTCTTCTGCCGCCACATCTGAGCATGGGTAAAGGAACTTCTCGCTTGAATGTTTTTTCAACACTTCAGCAAGATCGGCAGCAGTTTGTTTGCCAAAGAATATTTTTCTTTTGCGGTACTGAATATACTTTTGCAGGTATAGCGCTATGGTTTCCGACAAGCAAAAATATTTCATTTCAACAGGCACCTCGAAACGCATTTCTTCACAAATACGGAAAAAATGATCTGCAGAGTTGCGGCTTGTAAAAATAACCGCTGTAAAATCCGACAAGGTGATCTTCTCTTTGCGGAAATCTTTAGCCGGCACCCCTTCCACATGAATAAATGACCTGAAATCAATCTTCAGATTATATTTCTTGGCCAGATCGGCATAGGGGTTCTTATCATTCTCCGGTTTTGGCAAGGTAACCAGTATGCTCTTAACCTTTTTCTTTCTTTCTTCCAAAATGTATAATTATAAAACCTAACTCCTATATGTTTAGCGCCTTTATCAAAATCAAAACAGGGCAAATTTCGAGGGCACAAAGATACACAAATAAATAAAATTTATGAAATAGAATGTTCGAAATGATATTTACACTGCTGCGCAAATACTGCCATATAAATATTATTACGATCAAAATAAACGCTATAGCCAATATGTATGGGATCAGCTGATTGGTGAGCAAACTAAAACATACCGCTACCGGCAAAAAAACAAATGCGATGTTAAAATAAGTGAGGTACAAAACGGAAAGGTATTCGCTCACCAGCTTATTAATATTGAAAACAAAGCCTAAAAATTTTACCACTAAAAACTTTACTGCAAATAAAATAAGGATGATCAAAGAAAGTGATACAAAGAGCCGTACCCCGCTTATGCTATAATAAACATGATAATACAAGGCCAACTGGTATAAAAACAAGCCAAAAGTCAATCCGAACAACAAAAACAGGCCAATGAAGGTCCAGGAATTGATGATGCTGTCCTCCTTGCTCACCTGCGTCAGCATCCGCTTACTATAAAACGACTGCCATACGCTGGCAAAGTCCTTGCTCATTATACGGTTTAAAATAGCAGTATATAATAATAAACTAATAATGATAACGATTACCCATTGGTCGCGGGTTTGGCGGCTGCGGCCCTCCTTTAACTTACTTTTTGATGCAGAAGGGATATCCAGGAAATTATAACCTTTGTATAGATACTTTTTAAACAAGCTGTCAATCAACTGATTGTGGCGTAACGGATCTGCCGGCCTGATATACATGCTAATTAACGAATCCGAAACAAACTGTTGCCTTGCCTGGATAGCCTGTGCAACTGAATCAAGAAAGGGAAGATGGCCGCCCTGGCCATTATTTAATAAGGACGAATCTTTAAATTTCAGGCCTGATGAATCTTGTTGCGCATAAGTTCCACCAGTCAGCAACATAAAAAACAGGAAGGCTATTGCAATTAAACGCATAGGTAAAAAGCAGCAAATAAAATTCGCTGTAAAGTTACCTGAATATTTGATTGTTTAATAAAAGCATTTTTTGTTTATTCAAAATAACCCAAGTCCCGGCTGACAACAATCAACCGGGACCAGGATTATTTTGACTATTATTTTTTCAAATAACCGAAAAGGCCATGTGCTTCTTCATCCGGACCGGCGGTGAAAAATAGTGGGTCACTTGCGTTTCCACCCGTATTATTCTCCAGAAAATCAATAGCCCACAATCCTTCGATAGTCAGCGTTTGCCCCTGATTTTGTAATTGACCCAAAAAATTCCCCAGCATGTCAAAAACATTGATCCGGCCGTCGCCAAAATTACCGATGAGAATCGATTGCTTAGTATCAGCAAATCCTGCCGGCGCAAGCGCGATACCCCACGGAGAATTAAGCATGCCTTGTGAAGCGAAGCGTTTTATAAGGGTCCCGTTGGGGCTAAAAATATCTATATATCCATTGCCGGCCCCACTTTGGTCATCCTGATTATCAGGGCCTTTTTGTTTGGCATAGGTAACATATAAATTCCCGCCAATGTTTTGAATGTTGAACGGAGCAAAACCGGCAGGAATACCAGGATCAAGAAAAGGTTTGTTTGTAACATAACTAAAATTTTTATCGAAAACATCAATTGTACCGCCTTTAAAATTGGTTAAATAAAGAAAATTGGCCGTACCATCATTGGCCATCGTTATTCCTTTGTAAACAGCATTGGATAAAGATCTGTCAGCAACTGTCACTGCCGAATTACCTGAAGTCCAGGCGGCAATTGTGCCACCCTCGCCGGCGAAGATGAACTTGCTTCCTCCAAAATCTGTTGTACTGTTAAAAATAACACCGGTGGGTGCTCCTGCCTCGCCGGGTGTAACAGAAGGAATAATAACCGGAGGCCTTAATGTTTTTCCTGTTCTGTCGTAAATTGTGCTAAGTCCCTTATGGTTGGCCGAAATCCAAATAGGTCCGTTCGGTGGAGCAGCAATGCCCCATGCATTAGCAAGATTGGTATCAATTATGGATGCGCCATAGCCAGCAGTGTCGGAAACAAGGTTTACCTGGCTGACATTAATTTGTTTAGCGGGAATATGATGGTCTTTTTTACATGCATAAAAACAAGTGATCACCATAAATCCTGCCATCAAAATTTTGATTTTGATTAGATTTTTCATTGGTATTATAATTTAAGGTTTATAAATGACAGCTGAGATTTAGTTCAGGTTGATTATCATTCTTCCCGATTGTACCTCCTTTCTTTATTTATTCCGATGATAAGGAATTAGAACAGTGCCCTTTAAAATAACACGGAGGGATTTATAAAATGGTTGCCTTTTCACAAAAAGAAATAAACCTTTGTATCTGTCACATATGATCTTATAAGCTTAAATCAGACTGGAAATTTCCGAACACCTGAAAGCTATTATTGTCGGTTTCTGCCGCATGGGTGGACCATAGAGGAGCTGCTGATAAACAGCATTGTTACTAAATATTTTAATATATTTGGTTTAAGACCTGCATATGAATTATTTTAATAAAGTATATGTTCAAACACAGCCTACTCCTTATTTACAGAAACTTTAAAAGGCACAAAAGCACCTCCTGATTAACCTTAAGGTCCGTCCGTCATTAAGCATAACAGACTTTATTATTTCATTTATACGGCGAATGATTTTCGCAACCCCAATTATACTGTGGGCTACGCGGTAAACAATAGCCCTTATGGCCCTTGGAAAAAATCAGCCGATAATCCGATCATTAACAGGTTGATTATAGGAAAGAACGGCCCGGTCACGGCGACTTTTTTACCGATGCAAAAGGTAAGTTACATTACGTTTTTCATACGCATAATTCTTCTAACAAAGCGACCCCACATATTACGGCTATTGTTGATGCCGGTTTTCTGCCGGGTACGGGTAGCGAAAATGAAAAACTTATCATTAATCCCAAAAGCTTTTACTACCCGCAAATTACTATTAAGCAAAAGCAATAGATGCCTGCATCATTTTTTAAGGCTATAGCAGCTGGCTGGATTCCGACATCCGTCCATTTGAACCGGAAGGCGGCACCTGAAACCGCAACCGGAAACACATTGCCTGACCCCAAGCGACCCGTTGCGAGTTGAAGTGCCTCCAGGATTACCTCTATTTGATCGGCTATAAATTGCTGGTTTGATACCTTTGATATTTACTAAAAAGTTTATGATGTCTACTACTAATGATTTCTGTCTGACCTGATCTCATTTAATAAAAGCTCCCATCGCCCCTGCGTTTCATGGGTTGCCCATTATGTGCCGGTGTACCGCCCCATTTTTGAAGGTTTAATTTTAAACCCACAAAAAAGTACCTGCTTTGAGTATTTGACAGTGTATAAGTTGTGGACTGCGGTGTTACTGATTGCTGGATAAAATTGTTTTGATGCAGTAAATCGAAAACATCAAAAGTAATCGCCAAATTATGGGCTCTTAAAAGGCGCTTTTCAAAGCCTGCATTAACAATCAAAGGGTTTAGGTTATAGTTTGTGAAACCCGATAAATAATTTTTGCTCGCATTATAATGCAACTGAAAATTTGAAGGAAAAAATAGTTGACCATCTACAGCTAATTTGATAGTTTGAATAGTGCTCGAGATCGAATTTAGTGTGTTAGTCGACCAATTGTCAGTTTCATAGCCAATGTATGGATTAATGAGAAATTTGCCGTCGTCTAGACTTATCCGCGGACCGAAGCGCTCATTAAAATTCCACCCCTTTGTATGATATGGTAAATTATTGCTTATGGCGTTGGTATAACTATAGGTAATATTCCCGTTTAAAGTAAGGTAATAATTTTGGTCGTTCAATTTTTTTGAGATAGCATAACTACCGGTTACAGCTTCGTCGCCGTTCAAATTAGCAAAGCTAATTTCATTGATCGTATTATTTAATTTGGGTGAAATTGGAACAATCACCTGCATAATATTGGTGGCTACCTGGTTATCATATAGTCTTCCGTCAATATTAAAGGAAATATTAAATTTATCATTCGGGAAATACTTATTATAACTGGCGGCAATACTATGGGTAAAGGTTGGTTTGAGGTTGGGATTGCCTATAATAATATTATTCGGATCAGACCGATCTGTAAAAGGCTGTATTTGCTGAAAATCAGGCTCATGAGTAGTTCCTGTATAGGCTATCTGAAACCTTTCAGCATTTGACCATGCGTATAAATACCTAAATACCGGTATCACCCTAAAGTCTGAACGGGATGTAAAAATATTATTGTTGGTGTTATTATCTACCTGGGTACCTGATAAAGTTGTTGGAACAATTGTTGCACCGAGGGATAAATTACCCTTTTTACCTTCATACCGGTAATCAAGTGTTACCCTGGTTTCTGTAAAGGAAAAATTATATATATTCTCTAACCGGGTAAGTGTTTGTAACTGCCCGTTGGCCAATACAGTATCCGATATTGCTTTGTTGTCATAAACAGCGTTTCTTATCTGCCCGGTAAATTCAAGTATCGATCGGGTACTTAAAGGCTCAATATAAGTGAGCACGGCACGATAAACATTTTTGTTGCTGGTTTTAAAAGTTAACAGGTGCGAAAGGGAGTCCTTTACCAATGTGTTCTGCGTGATGTCCATATAATAACGATAATCAGCACTTTTATCTCCGTTTATCTGGCTGTTTGATTGCGTAAACCCAAGTTGTACCGAGAAATTTCTTCTGGGTTTTTTAAAGACATGCACAAACAGCGCGGTTAAACTGTACTCATAACTTGTTGTTGGATTGATGGTGTTAAGATTGACTACCGGATGTTCAAATCCCGTTGTAAAATAATTTAAGTTATTTGTTAAGACTTGGCTGTTTACGGATGAGATGTTATGGTTAAACGCCGGATTTATTTGGATATAATTGGTTTTATCAATATTATACGCCACTTGAAACTTTACGGCATGACCCTTACTATCGTTTTGAACCCTGCTTTTATTATTAAAATTGCTTGATCCGATGCTTGAGTTGGTTTGCCCGTAGTTACCACTTAGGGAGTTGGTATTATTAAAATTATAAGCGTAGCTGCCGGTGGCTACCAGTTTACTACCCCAATTATCGGTATAGCTAAAGGTGGGTGACCCGGAGTGGGTTGTCCCCGGCACTGATGATCCTGTTGTGGGCGTGTAGCTGCCATTTCCCGCATTCAGAGGGCCAGTTGTTGATGTTGATGAAGCGACACCGTTAACCGTGCTGCTGATATTGCCAATTACATTTATTACACGGTTGGCATTTATGTTTTGAACAGAAAGCTGCTCATTATACCGGTCATTATTCCCCTGTTGCGATACTGCCCGGGCAATAGTACCTATTGATTTGTTTTTTTTCGTGGTTATGTTCAATACCTTTGTAGGGGAACCGTCTTTAATCCCCGTCCGGGCAGCCTGGTCGCCGTAATCATCAACGATCTGTATTTTATCCACAATGGAAGCCGGTAAATTCTGAATGGCCTGCGCCACGTCCCCCCCGCTGAATTCTTTACCATTCAGTCTTGCTTTAGTTACGTCCTGGCCCTGGTGCGTTAATGAACCGTCTGCCCCCACTTCCATTCCTTCTATTTTTTTCAAAAGCTCATCAACTGTAGCATATTCCGGCACTTTATAGTCGCTGGCTCGGTATTCAACAGTATCCGTTTTATAAATAATACTGGGCGTGCCATTAATGTTTACTTGTTTAAGCTGATAAGCCTCGTCTTTAAGTATTACGGGTTCAAGTACAATTTTGGGAACCAAGTCATTATTTAAATATCTTCTTACCGTCGTTTTAAAACTAATCTCAGATACAATAAGGACAAATGTTGCCATTTTTACATGTTCGATAATGAATATTCCGTCTTTGTCCGAACTTGTTAATATGGAGTCTTTTGCGGATTTTAATTTTATGGTAGCACCGGCGATAGCTGCTCCCGTACTATCCTGCACAATGCCGCTCACCTGGCGGAATTCCGATGCGGATGGGGTTGAAGACATCGGTGTTTTGCCAGCCGTTTGTTGCCCCATCAGTTTTAAGGCTGCTATTAAAAAAAATGATGTCAAAAGAAGATACCGGATCACATCGTGATTTTGGCGCCAATGTAAAATAAAGGACAGTTGTACATCTTTTAATTGATCAATGGTCACCTTTACCCCTAATGAGCGAAGCCCTATTTTTTTAGCTGCGCCACTAAGGTCCCAAAAGGTGGTTCCCCCTCTGTTAGTAAAACATAAAGCCCTTAATTTTTGAATAGAATAGTTGCGGCCATAATGCTTTGTGACCGTACGCAAGCAGGTGGGTACGCAGTCTAAACCGTCTTGCTTGTAAAATTGAAACTTCAATTGAGACAGCTTATTTTATTTTTTTGCTAAAGTATATTCTCCCCAAAAGTCTGTTGAATTTATAAAAACTACCTGATGCACTTTATGGGGAAGAGAAGGTTGATTTTTTTCGAAATATTCCTCACTAAATCCGGGAAGTGTCCCAACCGGGATAACATATCCCTGTTCAGTTACCGCTGTTGCCTCCCCTGAGGCTGCATACACAGCTGCCATATTAACACCCGGAAGCGTAATATTATAGGCAAACCTTATAGGGTTATTTGTACTGAGTCCCAGTTTTTTTAAATCGATGGATAGCTCATAAGTAAAGGCCAATTTATTATTGAAGCTAGCTCCTGATTTGATACCGTCATGGTTATACACTGAAATGAGCGAATCAAGTCCTTTAATCCCATTTACGCCAATAACTTTTGATTTATTAACAAATTCCCGGTTTTTAACATTCATAATTGAGTCGGCCCATTTGACCACTACTGCCGGCCCGGCACCAGCCTCTGGTTCAGCGTTCAGATTAACCCATACCCGGTTATGCATGTCCAGTACAGGATACGTTAAGCTTATACCCCTTTTAATATTTTTTTCGTCTGATGTATTGATGGTAAAAACAATGCCACCACCTAAAATTTTATTTATTATAGTATGATCCGTTGCCTGTACAGTTAAGTACAAATTTTTATCATCGTTGCTTATTGTATAAAAAATATCCGCTGCATGGTTATATGCTTGAAACTGGTTATTCCATTCTGTCGCTTTCCCGTCTATTTTTATCTCTTGAGGGGCAAGGAGGCTTTTTTGCTGCACATTAGGCAGTTTTTGTGCGTAGATAAAAACAGGCAGTATAATTGCCGGTAGGGCAGTTAATAAGTGTTTAAAGATCATAGGAGTTTGTAATTCGTTTACAATAGCTTCGCGGGTAACAGGAGTTTGTAATTTTTACGAGCAAACTCAATACCTGCATGGAACTGGTATTCATACATGGATAAGGGTAGGCTTATAAATATTAAAACTATTTTTATTGGTTAGTGACTTAGCGTTTAGGTCAATACGGAAATAACTTTTAGTTAATTCCTAATTCAATTGTCGGCATTAAGGCTTGATTTTCAAAAAAAAGGAAGTAAAATTCCCGTTACAATAAAATCATTATCATTCAAATAAATAATGAATTAACTTCAACAGCTTTTATACGTAGTCCGCTGATATGACGCTCCCTGGCCCTGTCAAGGCATAGCTGTAAGGAGGCGGTATAAAAAAGAATAATATTGAGCGTATTCTCTCAAGTAATAGGGATGTTATTTAGTTATCTCCCAAACAAAAGGGAATATTAAACTTTTGTCAAATTCCAAAAAGCCGGGTAGATATATTTGATCACCTTGGCATTTCGAACCACCCCAAAATTACCGCCTGCATATTTTACCACTAATGCAGGCTGGTCATATCACTCTTACCGAACCAGATAAAGTTTCCAGTAAATGTCCACAGTATGAAACCCGCAGCACGGCTCCCGCTACCTGAAATCCCTGTAATAAAATTTATTTGCCGACGGTAAAGAGGATCTTTTATTTTAAAGCAGGGCCGTTCTACTTTAAAGTTCAACGCACTTATCGGTATGGAAACTAACCGAAAAATGTGATGAACGCTATAAACTGAAAATTACAACAACAGCCGCAATCAACGGCAAAGCGGTAATGTTATAATAATACCATGCAGGTAAAGTTTTTATTAAGCACTGATGGGTAATTAATATCTATTTTTGCCGGATGACCGGCACGAAATTTATAAGTGTCTATCAATCAGTTACATTAAAAGTAACAAATAAGTAACATTGCGATTAAAAATCTGCGAAGACTGAAAGGGGCTGGCTCTAATTTCATGAAGAGCTTCAATATAAGTCGGGGACATTGGCTATTTAAAATCAACAATAAATATTCTTTTGCAGCCAATATAATTGGATACCAATTATTATCGGATTACTGTATTAACCGCTCAGGAAGTTGTTGGGAGGAAAAAAAGAACAAAATAATTTTTAAAGCTAACGGTAACGCAACCTGGTGAAACATGTTTACAGAACCCAATGAAACAATTATTTTTTTGAATTTCTCCCAAATACGTATCTTTGTTATAAAGACACGTGCCATGACAACAAAACTAACATTAACTGTTGAAGAAGACGTTATTAAGAAAGCTAAGTCGTACGCCAAACATACGGGCAGAAGTTTATCCGAACTTATAGAGAAATATCTTGAAACACTTACTGAAGAGCATAAAGATACCGGGCAGATTTCCCCTAAGCTAAAAAGACTAATAGGTTCTGTTAAACTTCCAGCCGACTTCGATGAAAAAAAAGAATTGAATACTTATTTTGAAAACAAGCATTTATGAGGAATGTATTTGTTGATACAAACATCCTGATTGATTTATTAGCCGATAGGCCCCCGTTTAGTAAGTTTGCGGTAGCGATCTTCGACTTAGCCGAAAAACATAAAGTTAAATTATTCACTTCTTCTCATTCTTATGCCACGACGCACTATCTATTAAAAAAGTATATGGGGGAAAAAGAACTAAGAGTGGTTTTATATTCCCTATTGGATTTTATTGACATTATTTCAATTGATTTATCTATTATTAAAAAAAGCCTTTTATCAAACCATAAAGATTTTGAAGACGCTATCCAAATATTTGCGGCAGGTTCCATCAAAAGTTTAGATTTCATTGTAACCAGGAACATAAAGGATTTTAAAGACGCCGGAGTTACTGTTTTACCTCCTGATGAATTGATTCGTTCCTTATAACTGATTGTCTCACCCGGTTGTTTATTCGTTTCGCCAAGTTATATTTTTCACAAAAGCCTGCTACTCTTCTTTCAAAACACAAATTAAATCACCTGGCTGGGCACAAAATTAAATCTCCCCAATTATATATTTTATTTTATCGTTTTAAACTTTATATAGACATACAAGTATTTTGAGTTTTTTAAAATAAAGTCATCGAGATGTCCTAATTTATGTAAATTGCGTCACCTTAATGACGCAATTGCTAAATATGAATATTCCAAGACTAATTCAGCAACAAATGATGGCCAAACTGGGTTCACATAAGGTTTTGATGCTGTATGGTACCCGCCGCACCGGAAAAACGACAATTATAGAAAATATTGTAAGTAAATATCCTGAAGATACCCTGCTGTTACAAGGTGAAGATATGCAGGTATC
Source organism: Mucilaginibacter sp. (assembly GCA_028287895.1). GTDB lineage: Bacteria > Bacteroidota > Bacteroidia > Sphingobacteriales > Sphingobacteriaceae > Mucilaginibacter. The sequence continues at coordinate 38,673 of JAQBOV010000061.1, forward strand.
AGAGATATTGCAACGTAGGACAATAGCGAATTATACCCAATTAACAGCGGGCAAAAAGATCATCATCATCGATGAAGCGCAGACGATACCGGAAATAGGAAAGATCTTAAAATTATTAATCGACGGGATAAAAGGCATTACCGTTATTGTAACCGGCAGCAGTAGCTTCGATCTGGTTTATGCTACCGGGGAACCTTTGGTGGGCCGCAATCTGATTTATCAATTGTACCCTATTGCACAGGCAGAATTGTCTGCTGTGGAAGATTACATGACCACGACAAGAAACCTGGAACAAAGGTTGATCTATGGAAGTTATCCTGAGCTCTGGCATATCGATATTTTTCAGGAAAAAGAGAATTACCTGAAGCAAATGGTGAGCAGTTACCTGCTAAAAGACTTATTGACCATGGAAACCGTAAAGGGTGCTGACGTGCTGTACAGGCTGCTTCAGTTGCTGTCCTGGCAAGTGGGCAGCCAGGTAAGTACAGTCGAGTTAGGCAACAGCTTACAATTAAATAAGATCACCGTTGAGCGATATCTTGACCTGCTGACCAAAGTATTTATTATTTACCCCTTAACGGGTTACAGTAATAACCTGCGTAAGGAGGTTACCAAAAGTAAAAAATGGTTCTTTGTTGATAACGGGCTGCGAAATGCATTGATCAATAACTTCAGCCCTTTAAGCCAGCGCAACGATGTAGGACAATTGTGGGAACAGTATATATTAAGTGAACGCATAAAAAACAACGCCTACCAGAGTTATCACCCGCAGTACTTTTTCTGGCGTACCTATGACGGGCAGGAAATAGACCTGATCGAATCGTATAACGGAAAACTCAATGCTTTTGAATGCAAATGGAAAAATAACCAGGCCAAAAAACCGATAGCTTTTGATAAAGCATATCCTGATGCCACATTTGCCACAGTCAACGGGGAAAACTACCTGGATATGATCACCCAGAAACATTAATAGTTGTTGTGAATTCAGGGAAGTTTTAAACTAACATGGTGCATCAAAAGCTCCAAAAAGCGGTGCATTAAAAGCTATAAAATCACAAGTAACACAACCTGGTGAAACATGTTTACAGAACCCAATGAGATAATTTTTTAAAATTTTATTTTAAAACGGTTGGAGTCCGAATGTTTGCTAAGCAACTTGAGACAATCCGCCAGTAAAGTTTTTATTAAACACTTAAGCGTAATTAATATCTATTTTTGCAGGATGGCCGGAATAGAATTATTGACTGATACACTGTGTTTTAAATTTGACAAGTAACAAATAAGTAACACTAATGGCTCATCCGGGGCGGTCAATTTCCCGCGGAATCAGGTAGTAATTCAGCGAATTCTCCATGGTAGTTCAATAAAATCATTCAGGTTATCCTCAATACTTCCGGTTAAAGATTTTAATAATAATCATAAACTGAAATGAATTTTGAATGTTGTGCCAATGTTCACTTCACTTTCAACTTCAATATAGCCGCCCATTGTTTCAACCTGGAATTTGGTAATAAATAAACCAATTCCCTTTGAGTCAATATTCATATTCCCATGAAAGGTTTTGTACATTCCAAAAAGATCTTTACCATGCTTTTCTAAGTTTATCCCAATTCCGTTATCTTTAATTGATAAAACCAGATAGTTTCCATTTTTAAAAACATCAAATTCAATTATAGCCGCTCTATTGGGGTGCCTGTATTTGATAGCATTGGTGAGAAAGTTTAAAAGAATACTTTCCATATAAGCAGGGTTTGCAAATAAAGATAAATCAGCATTCACATTGTTCCTGATACTTGCATTTAATGATTTTGTTTGAATTTGAAGCGTTTTTATAACATTGTCTATATATCCATGTAAATATATTAGTTCCGCTTTTAAGTCACCCTGGTTGTGCGCATCAGCAATCTCATTCAAATTACTTACCGTGGAGTTAAACCCTTTCGATATACTTTTTAAATAGCTTACCATAAGGTTTTTTTCTTCTTCTGAATCGGCATTTATAAGTAAGTCCAAAACGTTTCCAAGGTTATAGGCATAGGTTTTAAGGTTATGCGAAACAATATTGGCGAAATTTAACAAACGTTTATTTTGTTCAACTATAATTTCATTGGATTTAGTTAATTCCCTTTCTAACAATTTTACTTTTGTTATATCGGCTATATGTACAAAGAAACCCTTTACGATGCAATTATCAATATCAGGAGTATAACTAATAATGGTATGTCTGGTATCGCCATTGGGAAATGTTATTTCACGCTCAAAAATTTGAGGTTTACCGGCAAGCGCACCCAAAATATAAGGCTTATTTTTTTTGTAAAGCGATCCAAGTACTTCTTCACTGGTTAAGATGTCAACCATCTCTTCCGGTGATTTACCAAACCATTCCCGGTAGGCTGCATTTGCAAACCGGCAAACAAGGTCTTTATCCCAATAGCCAAGAATTGCGGGAACATGATCTGCAACAAAAAGTCCTAATGAATCAAGTGTTAAATGGGTTTTGTCTGATATCATGCTATACTTATTTTGAACTATCGCTATCTTTTAAATTAACGTATTTTTTTGCTTTTAAATTATGCCCGAAGTCTTATAACCTTAATGTACCCTTATTTTATTCGTTATTTCTTTGATTATTTTATCAAACTCTTTTGCTGACTGATCCAGGTAACTTATAAACTTAGATCGGGTATTTCATTTACATTTCGCACTAATATCTTGTAAACGTTAGTATCAACTTAGTGCCCTCATTAAGTTTACTTTCAATGGCGACTGTTCCACCAAGTTCTTCCATCTGTGATTTGACCAGATAAAGACCCAAACCCTTGCTGTCCGGATTATCATGAAACTTCTGATAGAACCCAAATAGTCTATTTTTATGGCGCTCCACGTCCAACCCGATACCATTGTCTTCAAACGTTAACACAATCGTGTTATCCACAATATGAGTTGCTATATTAATGTGTAAGCGACGAACCGGAGACCTGTATTTAATCGCGTTGGTTAATAAGTTCGATAATATACTTTCGAAATAAACCTTATGAAAATTAATTACAGGAGCTTCGTTAAAATCACGTTTAATTATCGGCTGCGTGTTATCTGTCCGGCTGATTAGTTGATCCAGTATATGATTTAGGACATCGGACACCACATTTTCTTCCATTTTAAAAATCTGGTTTTCTTTCGTATTAAGAATATCCATGAGATCATTAACTGTCTCAATTAACGACTCAGCTGACGTTTTAAATGCGGCATGAATGGCTCTAAGCGTTTCATCCTCGACCTCAATATCCTCGGTTAAAGTAACCAGGCCCAGAAAGTTCGTTATTGGTGAACGAAGATTGTGAGAGGTAATATAGGTAAATTGCCGCAGATCCTTGATTTTATCGGTTAGGTCTTTAATTAATCTTATGTTCTCCAACTCTTGTTTTTTGCGAGCTGTTATGTCCTTTGTGATAGCAATAAAGTGCGAATAATTGCCGCTGTTGTCCTGTGACGGGAAAACGACCATCTGTGCCCAATATTCGTCGCCGGATTTTTTATAATTGATCACCTCAATTTCACAACTTTCCCTGTTCTCCATGGCCTGCCGCAGACGATATAATTCCTTTTTATCGGTTTTGGGACCAATAAATATTCTTGCGCTTCCGCCTACCATCTCCCTGGACGTATAGCCGGTCATTCGGCTAAAAGCCTCGTTAATATAAATTACCTGTGGACCATGATCCGGCGTCATATCCAGGCTCGCTATGATGACGCCATCCGTTGTATTGGTAATTACCGATTCCAGAAGCTTTAATCGCTGTTCCTCCATTTTCTGTTGGGTAATATCCTGCATGGTACCAGTCATTCTCAATAGGTCTTCTTGATCTGGGGCATATCTTTCATCGCGCCGATGATGATGCGTCCTAATAATTTGAGTCGTGAAGTGATTAAATTGGTAAGCTTACACCCACTTCGGCTGTTATTTGCTTTAATTCAATATCCATTACAGACACCAATAGCATTTTACAAGCATGGCAAATAAATTCCGTTAACAAGTTTGCTTCATTTAAGGGAAGCCTGATGTCACTGATATTTACGCAAATTGACTTTTTGCATTGAATATTAGTACAATAAAGACGAAAAAAGAGAGGCAATTCTTCCATGTGCAGGTGCTTACAATACAAAATTATCAAATAGGCGCCGTCGGAATTGTAGAACTAATCATGAGAATCTTGTCATTATTTGTTCTACAAGTGAGACGCTATAATAGCTTTTGATTGATGGCATAGACAGTGAGCTCTGCATTGTTTTTCAATTTCAGTTTTTCAAGCAGCCGCGTACGGTAGGTACTGACGGTTGGGGGGCTTAAACAAAGCATGGCTGAAATTTCAGTAACTGTTTTGCCTGAGGCAATTAAAAGAAGTATCTGATATTCTCTGTTCGACAAAAGTTCATGGAGCTCTTTATTTATATCACCGTCCAGCAGCGTTAATAATTTTTCTGAAAGAGATTGTGATACATATCTTCTCCCATTTAAAACCTGGTCTATCGCTTTGGTCAACTCCTTATTCGCCACGTCTTTAGTCACATAACCCGCGGCACCTGTTTTTAAAACTCTTAAGGCTATTTGTTCCTCATTGTGAAAACTAAATATGAGTACAGGCATTTTATTCTTATTTGCTTTGATCTGCTTTAAAATATCCAGTCCACTTCGGCCGGGCATATCCAGATCAAGAATAAGAAGGTCCCAATCTGTTTCCTTTAACTGTTGAAATACTTCAGCATAGTTTACAGCATCGCCGAATTGGACTCCAGGGTATTCACGCTCACAAATTTGTTTAACGCCCATCCTAATAATTGGATGATCGTCTGCTATTAATATCTTTTTTGGCATTGATAGGTACGATCAATTCAATCATAGTTCCAGTGTGCGACGAGCTCTTAATATTCATTTTCGCCCCGATTTGATTTGCCCGCTCTTCCATATTCGACAAACCCATCGAAAGAGGATGGTGTAAAGTAGCGGACCTTATGCCTTTACCGTTATCCGTTATTTGTATGTGGATGATATCTTTCTTATTTTCTACCCGGATATTAACCCAGGTAGCTTTGGCATGTTTGGCGATATTTGTTAAAGCTTCCTGGCAAATGCGAAAAATATTGATTCCCAGCGTTTTATTAACGGATGGCTGGTTGATATCTATATAGATATTGGTTGCAATCCTGGTTTTATTTTCAAATTCTTTCACCAGCCATTCTATAGCCGCGAATATACCAAGTTTATCTAAAATCGTAGGATGAAGTTCGTTAGCTATTTTTCTTAATAAATATACACCATGATCAACTTCGTTAAGTATGACATCAAGAACAGCATCCATTTCATTTGGCATTTGAGCATCTGTTTTTAAAGATGAAAGTGCCATTTTGAGACCCGATAACCGTTGACCAAATTCATCGTGGATTTCACGGGCAATACGTGATCGTTCTTCTTCTACAACATCGTTCAGCCGTTTGACAAAAATTCTGATACGCTTTTCGGAGTCCTCAAGAGCACGATTTGCCGCTACAAGGTCTTGGGTTCGTTCAGCTACACTAAGTTCCAGTAATTCATTTTTCTGCTGTATCTGCGCCTTACTTTTTTTTAGTTCAGGTACTTCAAGTATCTGCCATTTTTCGTTACGCCTGGCAATAGCGCATTGATGCACAGCTGCGATATCCAATACATCTGCCGCTTCACATTTATCAAGGCGGTAGTTACAAGAAATGATCAGCCGTTTACCGGCTAGGACAGGATTCAAAGCGCCTTCGTAGGCAATAAAATCATTCCATTCCGTACGGTCGAGCCAGGCCTCGTCACCATTTAGCCTGAGGCCTTCAAAGTCCTTTTGCAAAGCATAATGCAGCTTTTCCAGTATGGCTTGGATCGAACTGTCAACTTCGAATTTGCCGTTGTTCAGGTACCAATCCTTGTGCGAAAGAAATTCAATGCATCCCTCCACCATATACTGCTCGAGATTGGGAACAACTGCCATCAGGGCGATCTTTGCTTCTTCTATTGTGGTATGCCCGGAAGTTACCCAGATACAATATTCATGATTTTCTAAACCGGCTTTAAAATAAGGAACCAGGGCGGAAAGTAGGTCATCTTCGGTTTCATAAAAATGGCAGAAGTGTGTCCCCCAGGGAATATCCCCAATCACGTCAATACCGGTAGGCCTTAATGCTTCGTTCATTATTGAGCAGGCAACCTATATGTTGGTTACGCCCAGGCTAAGGTAGATATTTTAAGAATATCACAATAAATAAAATAAGCAACTATCTGACGTTCAGGTAATTCTAATTTACGCAGATGTCTGTCTAATAATCGTTCCTATGTTTTAATGTCATGATTGCTCGGGCTACCTTAAAAATGAAACCGCCTTTCGGATGAAGAAAGGCAGTTTTTGTTTTTAATAGAATTTTTGCATTGCATTTTTGGTTCGAGGTACTGTCTTTAAAAACAAATATTTTTTAATAAAAAGTTTTCAAATAAATTTGCAAAGCGAAAGAAGGCATACGACGAGATTTCGACGGATGACTATCTTGTGTAGCCTGGCTTTTAGCTGGGCTACCTTATTTTAGCCCTTCGGTCTAAGCGAAAGAAGGTACCGCCTCTATATCTCCAGATGCTGCTTTTTGGATGCCGTTAAAACAAAACGGCTCATTCTTTCTCCAGAGAGTATAAATCAGTACAAGTAATTTTTTTTGTACTGCTACATATGCTTTCATTTTCTGGTTATGCCTGCTTAGCAACCGTTCGAAGAATACTTTAAAACTTCCCGTATTATAACGGACGACATTAAAGGCAGGCATGTGAAGCACTCTTCGTATATGACTATTCCCCTTTTTTGATATACGCGTTTTCCCTTTTTTAATGCCTGATTGATTTTCAACCACATCATATCCTGCGTAGCTGACTAATTGGCCAATAGAACTAAATAACGTAAATCCATTGGTCTCTGCCAAAACCGTAGCAATACTCATCAATCCCATTCCCTTAATTGCCATAAGATGAGTTGTCTTCGCAGCTATTTCAGCAGTGCTGTTAAGGTGGTCCTGGATGCGTTTTTCGGTATCCTTGATTTGTTTATCCATCGTTGCGATCAGCTTTTTAAGCTGTTTCATCACTTCCTTGGTGCTATAAATGCTGTGCTGAGTTGCATGAAGCTGATTATTAACACTGGTTTTCATCTCATGCAATCCCTGATGATGGCGGGTTAGCGCTCTAAGTTCATAGAAAAATTCGTCCATTGGAGTCCATAGGTCCAGGCGTTGCTGAGCACCCATTCTGGCAAGTCCCTCTGCATCCACATGGTCATTCTTTGTTTTTAAGCCTAATGCCTGTAAATATTTTTTTGCTTTATTGGGTAACACAACTGCGATGTCATATCCACTTTTATGAAAAAATAAGGCAGCTTCTTCATAATAGACTCCCGTTGATTCCATAACAACAATTAAAGGAATTGCCGTTTGCTTTCGATGTTTGTTTAGCCATAAATGTAACTCCTTGAATCCCTGAAGCTGGTTTGTGAACTTCCTGGTCGCTTGAACTTTTACCTGCTGAACGGCATCAATTACAGACAGGCAGGCATGGAGATCCTTTTTGGAAACATCGATGCCAAGAGAATATTTTAGCATAGGCTTATTGATTATGATGTTATCTTAACAGGATCCTTTTTACCGCCTTTTCTCATGGTTTTATTCAGGATGATAGGAACTATACCAATCTCCTTAAGTACTGTTCTGGCTCGATAAAAGGAAACTAAAGGCAGATTTTTCTCGAACTCAACATCCGTTTTGGTGTTTGATTTGTTTGCCGCAAAGTGCTGCCTTTAGTCCTGTTTTTATATTTACTCTAAGATATGAGGTATTGTTCGAAAAGCAAACAACACTATTATTTCAAGGCATTGCATTGTTATTGAAACAAAAACCGCAGAGATTTAAAGGGGCTTACCTATCTTTGCCCGATGGCCGGTATCTATATTCATATTCCATTTTGCAAACAAGCCTGCCATTATTGCGATTTCCATTTCAGCACATCGTTCACCTATAAAGATGAACTGATAGAAGCGCTGGTAAAAGAGATCAGACTGCAAAAAGATTTTCTGAACGGCGAAATTATCGA
>JAQBOV010000073.1 GCA_028287895.1 Mucilaginibacter sp.
GGCTGCCATCAAAGCCGTTTATCTAGCTATTATGAATATCCAAAAAAAAATGGACAAATGCTATTCATAACTGGGGCACAATACTCAATCAATTTAATATTATCTTTGAGGATAGATGTGAGCTTTAATTATAGCGGAGGTGGCTACTTACACAAAATTCCGGACAGGCTCAAATCGTTTTTAGTATAGCCTGGACAACTTATCTCGGATTTTCTTATCGTCTTAGTGCCAAATCCGCCACTTCTTCCCCCACCAGGCTCCCCATTGCTACCCCCATGCCATTACAGCGTACTGCACAGAATACGTTGGGTTGTACTTCCTTCACTATCGGGTGTATCTCTTGGCCGAAACCCATGATGCCGCTCCACCAGTAATCGATCTGGGGATATTGGCCGGGTAATATGATCTCATTCAAATAGGTGGTTAACTCTGCTTTTACCTTTTCAGTATGGCCAAAATCCCAGGTTTCTTCCTGCTTAAAATCAATATTACGGCCCCCGCCAAAAAGTACCCTTCCATCAATATTCCTGAAATAGTAATAACCTTCGTTAAAATGATAGGTGCCTTTCAGCTTTAAACCGGGTATAGGTTTACTTACCAGCACTTGCCCCCTTCCGGGAATAACATCTAAACCGGGATATAACTGTGCGGCAAAAGCATTGGTGGCTAATATTACTCCAGCAGTTTTAAAATTCCCCTGCGAAGTATGTAAATGGATATACCCTCCCTCCTGATTGATTGCCTCGACACTGCAGTTGTTCAGCACCAATATGCCCGCATCATAAGTCCTTTGCAGTAAAGTTCGCATCATTTTACCGGTGTGTATCTGCCCTTCATAAGGATTGTATATCATCCGGCTTATTTTGCCGAATCCAAATTCAGCTATTTTGGCATCAGCCACTGCATAAATGTCAGCACCGCCAATCACCTGCTTCAGCAAATTGTTAAAATACGTTAATTTATCCAGACTTTCTTCGGCTGCTTCCGCCTCATTATCCATGAACAATTCATACCCACCGTATTGGTGGTAGCCGATATTGGAGTCTCCCAGATTTTCCCGGAGGCGTTGCAGGCCGCGCCATTTGTAGTCAACCAGGTGCAGCACCTCACTTTCTGATGACCTTTTTGAGTAAGCTATTTGTTCTGAAAGTGTGCCGAAACAGGCAAAACCGGCATTTTTTGTGCTGGCGCCACTGGGCAAAAAGCCTCTTTCAAGGACCGTAATTTTTAAACCCGGTTGTTTTCGCTTTAAATGCAATGCCGCGCTTAAGCCCACTATCCCGCTGCCAATGATGATCACATCCGTATGATCAACAAAAGCGGTCCGTTCCCAATATGAAAATGCAGCTTCCAAACCCAAAAGTAGACATTCAGCTGGAATACTTTTTGAAATAGCTTATCTAAATAATATTAAATATGAATCACTTAGTATTTATTATAGGATATAATTCTGCATGGTTGCTGATGATCGTTATAGCGCTTGTCAGTTTTATCGTGCAGTGGCGGTTTAAAAGTAAGTTTAATCAATATGCCGAGATCGGTTTACTATCCGGCCTCAGCGGAAAAGAGGTTGCTGAAAAGATGCTTCAGGATAATAACATTTATGATGTTCAGGTAATTTCTGTTGAAGGTGAACTAACTGACCACTATAATCCTGAAAATAAAACAGTCAACCTGAGCCCGGATGTTTATTACAGCAGGAGCGTTGCCTCAGCAGCCGTTGCCGCCCACGAGTGCGGCCATGCGGTTCAGCACGCCAAAGCTTATGCCTGGCTGAGCCTCCGTTCCTCGCTGGTGCCGGTCATTAACGTGGCTTCCACATTAACACAATGGACCCTGTTTATTGGTGTGATGCTGCTTTTTTTTACGCATAGTCCATTTGTGCTTGCTATCGGTGTAGCCGCATTAGCATTGGTAACGCTGTTTAGTTTTATTACCCTACCCGTTGAATTTGATGCAAGCAGAAGAGCGCTGGCATGGCTGAATAACAACTTTACCATAATGCAAACCCGCCAGGAGCACGAGCAGGCAAAAGACGCCCTGTGGTGGGCCGCCATGACTTATGTAGTAGCTGCACTAAGCTCATTGGCTACCTTGGTTTATTACGCTTCATTCCTGTTTAACAGGAGAAACTAATTCAAGGGTCGACGGTCTTCTCAAAGGTGCCGTTACCAAAATCCTCTGCCGGGAAATCCGGGCAGGGGCTTTTCTGTGGTGTAACTCCCTGTTTAGTCTTCGCCAGGTAATTCCGCTCTGATTACATTCTGATTTGAACCCCAAACTTATTTCTGCCCTGGTTGTTTTATGAGACTATAATAAATTGAACCAGTCATGAAAAATATAGCAAAAACGTGCTTATTTATGGCAACGGTTATCCTATTAACCGTTACTAAAATTTTTGCACAGGTAAGTGTTGGCATAGGCATTTCAGCTACGATTGCGCCCCCTCCGCTACCGGTATATGTACAACCGCCTTGTCCCGTTGATGGTTATTTGTGGGAACCCGGCTATTGGGCATATGATCCTGATATCGGTGGTTATTATTGGGTTCCTGGCGTTTGGGTGGCTCCTCCCGGCATTGGATTTCTGTGGACACCATGTTATTGGGGATTTTCAGATGGTGCTTATGTATTCCACGGGGGCTATTGGGGACCGGATGTTGGATTTTATGGTGGGATAAACTATGGATGTGGCTATTATGGCCAGGGCTTTGCGGGCGGAGAATGGCGGGGAAACCGTTTCCGTTACAATACTGCCGCAATGCGCGTTAATGGCGTTGTTATTCGTAATACCTATGTCGACCGTTCGATAATTACCAGAAACAGGGTAGTTAACAACCGTATAAGTTATAACGGCGGAAGAGGCGGTGTTTCTGCAAGGCCGCATCCGGCGGAATTGCAGGCGATGCGCGAACGCCACATACAGCCAACCAGGGCACAGTTGACACACCAGCAAACTGCAAGGACAGATCGCAACCAGTTTGCCTCGGTCAATCGCGGTCGACCTGCAATAGCCGCCATGAATAGATTGAATGGTAATCGTTTTACGCCACAGGGCCGCCCTGCGACTTCCAAGGCTTCAAGACATATGAACGCGGCGGGAAACGGAAGGTCCTCCGTTTCAAATGTTACCAATGCCCGCAGGGATAACAATAATACCGGCATGCAGCATCAGCGCGGGCTGGCCAATAACAACGCTGTACAGCGGCAGCAAACACAAAGAATGCAAGGACAACAACACATGCCGCAACGCGCGCAACAACAGCATATGCCGCAACGTGCGCAACAACCGCGCATGCAACAGCGCGCATATATGCAGCCCCAGCACATGCAGCCAAGGATGCAACAACCGCAGCGAATGCAGCAACCGCAACACATGCGGCCGCAGCCCTCAAATCCAGGCAACGATGGAGGGCAACCACACGGAAGACACTGATGGAATTTGATAAAAACAAAAAGCCCTGGCAGCAGCTACCGGGGCCTTACTAATTTATTATGGCAGGCTTAATTCATCCGGTATGGTGCAATCAAATAAAATTCGGGGATCTGCACATCGAAAATACCATTATCTATCAGGCGTGTCATCTGATATTCCCCTTTCATGCTGCCCATATCCGTTTTAAGGTTACAGCCGGATACATATTCATGCGTGGTTCCCGGTTCGATAATGGGTTGCTGTCCTACCACACCTTCGCCTTCTACTTCTCTTTTTGCACCATTTGAGTCGAAAATTTCCCAATGCCTGCGTAAAAGCTGTACGGAATTATGTCCCACATTCTCAATGCTTATTTTGTAAGCAAACATGTAATGATCATTTGCCGGATTAGAATATTCCGGCTGATAAATAGTTTCTACAGAAACCTTAACGCCGTCGGTAATAGTAGTAATCATGAGCTGGTTGTGAATGATTCAAATATATATTTTATCAAGGCAAATATTAAGCCATTTCTGTGCTATAATGCTCGGATACTTCAAATAATATTTCAAGTATCTCTTCAAAGCTGGCAGCGGTCACCAATTTCATGCGGTATTCTTTAAAATGATCCACGCCTTTAAAATAATTTGAGTAATGCCTGCGCATCTCAAAAATACCTGTTTTAGGCCCTTTCCACTCAATCGACTTCTCCAAATGAGTTTTACAGACCTCCACACGTTCGGCAATTGTCGGTTTTTCCAGGTATTCGCCCGTGTTAAAATAATGTTTTATTTCGCGGAAAATCCAGGGATATCCGATTGCTGCGCGGCCTATCATCATGCCATCCACTTCGTATTCCATGCGCCATTCGGCGGCTTTTTGTGGCGAATCAATATCTCCGTTCCCAAAAATGGGGATTTTTATCCTCGGATTTTTTTTGATCTGGTGTATTAACGACCAGTCGGCCACCCCTTTATACATCTGCGACCGCGTGCGGCCATGTATGGTCAATGCCTTAATGCCCACATCCTGTAAACGCTCGGCAACCTGGTAAACGTTTTTGGTATTATCGTCCCATCCTAACCTTGTTTTTACGGTTACCGGCAAATGTGTAGCTTCAACGACCGCTTTGGTCATAGCCACCATTTTATCAATGTCCTGCAGCAAACTTGCACCGGCGCCGCGGCAAGCCACTTGTTTTACCGGGCAGCCGTAATTAATATCCATCAGGTCGGGTTTTACCTCGGTAGCGATCTCGGTAGCCTCACGCATATGGTCAATATCACTGCCAAATATCTGTATGCCTATAGGCCGCTCGTATTCAAAAATATCCAGTTTTTGTCTGCTTTTTGCGGCATCGCGTATCAATCCCTCCGAAGAGATGAATTCCGTGTACATCATATCAGCGCCGTTCTGTTTGCACACATATCGAAAGGGGGGATCACTCACATCCTCCATCGGTGCCAGCAGCAGGGGAAAATCTCCCAGGTCAATATTTCCAATTTGTACAGACATGCCTTATCTTTAGCCGCTACAAAATTACGAAATTTACGGCACAATATGACAGACAGGCCCATTAACCCTATACCTCACAGAGCAATACATCCGGGTTTACAGTTTTTGATGCTGATAGGAGTAGTATTGGGACTGATACTTGCCGGTACGGTAATAAGTATATTAATTATCTCTTCATCCTTTGGAAAGGATATTTTAAATGATACGATGAGTTTAAAAGTGTCATCTGTCCAGGCGCAAAATGCATTGTGGATATTGCAAATAGTGAGTACCACCCTGCCTCTTTTATTAAGCCCTGTTTTATTTTCTTATATTATTGTGCGCCAACCTGATGACTATCTTAAGACGACTTTTCATTTTCCCTGGCTACTCATCCCGGTAGTTTTTTTAACCATGATGCTATCGGAGCCGTTGATGGAATTTATAGGAAACATCAATCAGCATATGAACCTTCCCCAATGGATGCGTGATGAGGAAAACAGGCATAAACAGGCCTCAGATAGCATGATGCAAATGAAAACTGTGGGGAGCCTGTTTTTCAATCTGTTCATTATCGGTTTAGTAACCGCCCTTGCCGAAGAGTTTCTTTTCAGGGGGTGCCTGCAAACCATATTTGTGCGATGGATGAAAAATAAACATGTTGCTATCTGGTTAACCGCTGTATTATTCAGCGCCTTTCACATGGAGTTTTTCGGCTTTTTGCCACGTATGATGCTGGGCTTGCTGTTTGGTTACTTTGTGGCCTGGAGCGGCAGTATATGGCCGGCTGTCTGGGGTCATTTTGTAAATAACGGTACGGTAGTAGTGATCACTTACCTTTATCAGCATAAATTAATTAACGTGAACCCTGATGACCAGCAGGTTTTTAGTTACGGCGGATACCTTATAAGCTTTATAATTACCTTATTTTTGCTGTTTATTTATCAATATATTTCAAAAAGGCAAATTGCGGATACGAATGGAGAAGAACTGGATTAAAATTTTTTCGTCCGCCAATTACTACCAGGCAGAAATAGTGAAGCAAATGCTTATTGAACACCAGATAGATACCGTCTTATTAAATAAACAAGATTCGTCCCACCGCACATTTGGCAACATCGAAGTATATATTCACCAACAGGATTTCAGCAATGCCATTGAAGCCATGATCCTGAACCAGACCAATTTATGAAAACACGCGCCATTACAGGCTTTTTCTTTGTTATCGTTATGCTTGCCTCGGTATTGTTAGGGCAATATATCTTTGGGATATTCTATTTACTACTCGGCGCACTTGCATTGCGCGAATTTTATGGATTAGTCAAACAAAGCGGCATCCAGCCTAATCAGTCTGCAGGAATTCTAAACGGCATTTTTATTTATGTGATATTCGCGCTGATAACTTATAAAGATGAGCCTGTATACCATAAACTTTTACTTTTGCCGGCCCTGACAGGGAGCGCTATTTTTATCCAGGAACTCTACAAAAAATCGGAAACGCCGTTCACCAATATCTCCTATACGATTATCGGTATTATTTATGCCCTATTGCCTTTTATCTTTTTCCATGCGCTGGCCTATGCGGACGGTGGCTTTAACTTTCATATTCCGCTTGCCTTTCTGATCATGCTTTGGGCAAATGATACAGGTGCTTATTTAAGCGGACGTTTTTTCGGGCGAACCAAACTGTTTGAGCGTCATTCGCCGAAAAAAACATGGGAAGGCTTTTTTGGTGGTGTTCTGATCAGCGCGGGTGCTGCTTATATTATCAGCATTTATTACCACGAGCTGGCCTGGAACCGCTGGGTGACAATGGCTGTGCTGATCGGCTGTTTTGGTACTTTGGGCGACCTGGTAGAGTCCATGCTCAAGCGCAGCATCAATGTTAAAGATTCAGGTGGCATCTTACCTGGTCACGGCGGGCTGCTCGACCGCTTTGACGGCCTGTTATTATCGGCACCAATCGTATATGCCTACCTTTACTTAATTACAAATTCGTAATTTTGCATCAAACTACTATAAAATGACAATCCATAAAGAAGGTTATACATCCATTGCCCTGTGCGTATTGCTGATATTTGTATCAAACGCGCTAATACAATTTTATTACCCGGATGCACATACTGTCAAATGGATCGTATATATTTTATCGTTTGCTCTTTTGGTGATCATCCTGCAGTTTTTCCGCAGTCCGCATCTACGTATCAACATCGATGAAAAGCAAGTGCTTTGTCCGGCAGATGGTAAAGTAGTGGTGATCGAAGAAACCGATGAAACCGAATATTTAAAAGACAGGCGGATACAGATATCGGTATTCATGTCGCCTATTAATGTACACGTTAACCGCAACCCTATTTCGGGTATTGTGAAATATTTCAGGTATCATCCCGGCAAATACCTGGTGGCCTGGCATCCAAAATCATCTACCGAGAATGAGCGTACCACTATCGTGATTGAGAACAGTGAAGGCATACCGGTGTTATTCAGGCAAATTGCAGGGGCTATGGCACGCCGCATTGTTTGGTATGTAAAAGAAGGCGACAAGGTCGGTCAGGGCCAACAGTTCGGTTTTATTAAATTCGGCTCAAGGGTGGACGTGTTTTTGCCATTAGGTACAAAGATCAATGTCGGTTTGGGTGAAGTTGTAAAAGGTGGACAAACGGTGCTGGCTACGCTAACCCCTCAACCCCGTAAAGAGGAAGCAGCAAAAGAAACTGTCGTTGCCGAAACGGTTACGATTGCCAAACCCAAAGCGGTGAAGAAAAAGGTTTAAACAATAGTCATTTCCTGCAGCAGGGCCTGTGTTGGTGGGAAGGTGGGAAATTGTACAACTTGCCCGAACGCGCGTAGAAGATTTCTTTCTGTGGTTCGAAATGACATAAAGTAAAAAACTCACCATAAAAAAGCCTTTCTGAAATTCAGAAAGGCTTTATATTTTACTAATTCCCCCTTTCGGGGATTAGTCGGTTTAAACTCTTTTTGATTTGATACGAGCTGCTTTACCGGTCAGTTCGCGCAGGTAGAATAATTTAGCACGACGTACTTTACCGTGGCTGTTTACTTCTACTTTGTCAATGTTTGGTGAATTGATAGGGAATATACGTTCAACACCGATACCGTTTGAAACCTTACGCACCGTAAAGGTTTCGTTGTTACCTACGCTGTTACGCTGAATAACAACACCCTGGTAAACCTGTATACGTTCCTTGTTTCCTTCTCTGATTTTATAGTGTACGCTAACAGTATCACCTGCCTTAAACGCAGGAAGTTGCTTTTTTTCTACTGATTGCTCTTCAACAAATTTTACTAAATCCATGATTTTAAGCTCTTAAAAGCGATTTTTAGCCCGTAAAAATCGGATTGCAATAATAGGGATTTTATTTTTAAATAAAAAGTCTAATTAAAAAATTTCCACATTTTATACGCTTGATGGGATTTGCAGGATTTACATGACCCCGACAATCCGCTAAATCCTAAAATCAGGTTTATTTCAACAAATCCGGCCGTCTGTTTTTCGTCCGTTCAACCGCTTGTTCAAACCTCCATTTTTCTATCTCAGGAGTATTTCCGCTCAACAAGATATCCGGGACCTTATGGCCGTTCCAGTCGGCAGGGCGGGTATAAACGGGCGCATCGAGCAGATCATCCTGAAAAGAATCGGACAGCGCCGATGTTTCGTCATTCAATACACCCGGGATCAACCGGACAACAGCATCAACCAATACCGCTGCAGGCAGTTCACCGCCTGAAAGCACATAGTCACCTATGGAAATTTCGCGGGTAACAAACACATCTCTTATCCGCTGGTCAATACCTTTATAATGACCGCATAGAATAATGACATTTTTTTTGATAGAAAGCTGGTTGGCAATCTGCTGGTTGAGTGTTTCCCCATCAGGCGACATGAAAATGATCTCGTCATAATCCCGCTCCGCTTTCAGTTTTTCAATACAGCGGGCAAAAGGTTCAATCGTCATCACCATGCCGCTGCCGCCACCATAGGGGTAATCGTCTACGCTTTTTTGCTTGTTGGTAGCGTAGTCGCGCAGGTTATGAACGTGTATCTCCACCACGCCTTTTTTCTGCGCACGCTGTAATATAGAATGAGCAAAAGGACTTTCCAGCAAAGCGGGCAAAACGGTAATGAGATCAAAACGCATGGCGCAAATATAATGCGCAGATGGGCGGATTTCAAATGTGCAGATTTCGTTCTTGCTATTGCTGACCAATTCCAAGAATATTTCCTGCCGGATCACTGAATACTGCTGTATCCTCTTTTGAATTACCTTCTGGTGGTCGAATTATCCTGCCACCATTAGCGATTATTGCATCCGCGGTAGCGGCAACTCCATCCACCATAATATAGATCAGCAAACCAGATTCGGAAGGTTTCAGCTCCGATGTCCACATGCCGCTGACTACTCCGGGGCCATCATCAAAAGCTGCATTCCCGTGATTATCATTCCTGAGCGGCCAGTTGAAAACTGTTTCGTAAAAATTGGCCGAGCGGGTAATATCTTCAGCCGGGATTTCGAGATAGCATATTTTCCCATGCCCACCGCCGGGGTGCTGATATAAACCAAACACATTACCCGCAGGATCTATAAACCAGGCGATAAACTCCGTATCGCTTATGCTCATTTTTTTAACAACTTTGCTACCATTGGCAATTAATAGATCAATCGTTGCTTCCAAATTATCAACCATTATGGAAATCAGTATTCCCGGCCCGGTTGCAGGTTTTCGGCCCGATACCCAGGTACCGCTTACTTCACCTATCGCGTCATCAAAAGCGATACTGCCATCGCCCCGGGTCCTGATGTTCCATCCAAAAACCGTGTGGTAAAAAGCCGATGATTCTTTAATGCTGTTAGCCGGAATTTCGATGTAACCTATTTTGCCGTTGCCAAATGTAGGTTGTTTTGTATTTTTCATAGCTTTATTGATTTGAGATCATTTTTAAAGTTTAATTCTATTTATTGACCTCACCTAAACGGCGCAGCCCTCATGAATTCCTTAAAAAACTCACCATCTTGTGAATAATCCTCTCCTTTGGAAGGATTTTAACTACTTGAACTATACTACCTTCTACGCCTCTTCAATCTTCGTCTTCTAACATAAATACCTGTTCAAATGGTTTATTAAATACACGGGCTATTTTTAGCGCCAGTACCGTTGAGGGCACGTACTTATTACTCTCGATCGTATTGATGGTTTGCCTTGACACGCCCACTTGTTCAGCAAGCTCGGCCTGGGTAATGTCTTTGATGGCGCGTTCTACCCTGATATTATTTTTCATGATCCCCCTCCCTGCTTAATGAACGGTTGAGGCGAAAGATGACCCACCTGAAACGGATGATAAAAAATATAAGCGGCACCCATAAATTTAACTCCAGTATATGGCCAACATCTTCTATAAACACCAGGCTGGTGATTAGTATAAGGTAATTAACATAAATCGCCCATCGCAGCGAATCCAGACGCACTTGCCATATCTGCTCGTCTTCGATCTTTTCTTTGGCAAAAGCAACCAGGAATAAACCAGCTGTCATCAGCAAGGCGGTAGATATAAAAAACAGGTGTTCGCCGGTAAAAAGGCCATGGCTGCCCGGTCCGTTATCCATCACACTGACCATCCCATGCGCCCGGCCCAGTATACTGAGCGGAACATGCAGTACGACAAGCGACCAGCCCAGGTAGCGCCACCAGTAAGGGAACAGGAAATAAGGTTTCATAATTTTGTAAAGTTTGATATACCAAATGTAAAATAAACTTTACAAATGTCAAATATATTTGACAAAAAAACTCAACAAAAAAAAATTATCTTCGGGCAAACCCTTACTGCAATGATTAGAGCCTGGATGATACCTGTTACTGATAAAGGAGAAGATAGTTATGGCAATATCGGAAAGCATGAATACTTATGCGCTTTGACAAAAGACCTTACAAAAGGTGTGGCGGGAATTAAAGTTCGAAATATTGTTCATGTAAAATAACTTTTTACCCATTGATTGCAGCTGGGTCCCAACGCATATAGGTACCGAGGTATTTACTCCAAATAAATATCCAGCAACCCCTCAGGCAAATCAACCCTGACAATCCCTTTAACCACATCAATGCCTTTAATAATTTCCTCGTTGAGCGGGAAAAGCACTTCGCAGTTTTTATAGGTAACAGTGGCGATCAGTTGCTGGGGCAGTTCCTGTATATTGGTGATCCGGCCCAGTTCGCCCTCGTCCTCATCAATTGCGGTAAAACCTAAGAGATCCATCAGGGTAAAATCGCCGCTTTGTTTTTTGGGTTTTAGTTTATTGGGAAGGTAAACATCTTTTTTTACCAGCCTGGATGCTTTTTCAATGGTATCCACATCTTCCAAAAAAAGATAGGCGGTACTATTCTGATGATATTTGACAGATTCTAAAAAATAAGGCACCAGCTTACCCGACAGATCAATAAAAACTGCGTTAAAATCGATTATGTCCAGATTTTCAAAGTCGACATATAGTTGCAGCTCGCCCTTTAAACCTTTGGTTTTGATAATGCTTCCTATTCTGAAACTGTCTTCAATCTTCATTTTGAATGCTTTTAGTGCTATCATCTGTCAATCGCCTATCCGACTCACCCGGTCTTTGCTGCGCTCCACCACCCGCTCTGCTGCGCAAAGAGGATTTTTAATTAAACATTAACTCCTCTGTTTTTCTTCACCCCTCTTTGCGCAGCAGAAAAGGGGCGGGGCGTGAGTCAACAGAAATGCCCTTAAACAATAATAGCGAAGAACCAAAAGGTCGCTTCGCTATTAAATAAGCTTTTATTAAAATTACTCTGCGCTTTCAGCTTCTGCAGATGCATCAGTTTCTGCTTCGGCAGCAGGTGCTTCAACTTCTTCATCAGCAACTTCTGCTTGTTCGGCAGGCGGAGTATTCTTAGCAACAATTGCTGCGGCTCTTTCTTCCTTTTTCTTAGCTTCAGCAGCTAAGGCAGCTTTACGTGCATCTTGTTTTGCGGTAGTTAAGCTATCTTTTTTACCGGTGATCTTGCCTTCCTTCTGATCAAGCCACGCCTGGAATTTAGACTCAACTTGTTCTTCGGTTAAAGCGCCTTTTTTAAGGCCACCCTGTAAATGTTTCTTGTACAAAACGCCTTTATATGAAAGGATAGCACGGCAGGTGTCAGTAGGCTGAGCACCGTTGTTTACCCAATCAAGAGTTTTGTCGAAATTAATGTCAATTGTAGCGGGATTAGTGTTTGGGTTGTATGAACCTAAACGCTCAATGAAGCGGCCATCTCGTGGAGCACGCGCATCTGCCACTACGATATAGTAAAAAGGTTTTCCTTTTTTACCATGTCTTTGCAGTCTGATCTTAGTTGCCATTTTTAATTTTTATGTATTCAACATTTTCCCCGGAGTCTCCTTCTGCGGGGATGCAAAGGTAGAAAAATTTATTTTAATTTTTAAATCCTATAAATAATTAAATAATAGGCACATTATAAAAATTATTGGCATTTTGCGATGATGAATAAAATACGCATAGCCATTGATATGGATGAGGTTATGGCTGATACCATTGATAAATTTATCGAGGTTTACCAGCGCGACCACCAGGTAGATCTTGCGCTGGAGCAAATGCATGGAAAAGAGTTTCACGAGTTGCTGCCCGATAAATTAAATGATAGCTGGCGCGATTATGTGAACCAGCCCGGCTTTTTCAGGAACCTGAAAGTAATGGCCGGCAGTCAGCAGATAATAAAGGGCCTGTGCGAAAAATATGATGTGTACATCGTTTCCGCTGCTATGGAGTTCCCCAATTCCCTGATCGATAAGTATGACTGGCTGAGAGAACATTTCCCTTATATCCATTGGAAAAATATCATATTCTGCGGTAATAAGATCGTTGATGTCCAGATCATGATCGATGACAGGATAAGGAACTTTACGGGCTTTAACGGCCGCAAAATATTATTCTCATCGCCCCACAATTTTTTAATTACCGAATACGAAAGGGTAAATACCTGGACAGAAGTGGCCGGTAAATTATTATAAAATGGAGACAAGAGTCAACAATCAAGATATAAGAAGCCGGATTTTCTAAATGGGTCTTTTTGAATAAAAGTAAACGCAAACTCTCCTGCATCCTCCCTCTTATTCTTTAATCCAATTGTTGTTTCTTCTTATTTCTCGGGTTTTTTACGGCGCTCTGCCCCTGATTCCAATAAATAGTGTTATAAAAAAATTTAACTTTACCCGGCTGCCCTTAAATTTGTAACCAGATATATGCTAAATGATATTCTTGCGGCATTAAACGATTGTGTTTGGGCCTTTGATATAAATACAAAAAAATACCTGTTCATCAGCCCGAGTATACAGGCCATTACAGATTATCACGTCAAGGATTTTCAGCAAAATACTGAGCTGTGGAATGAAATTATCGATCCCCGCGACAGTAAGGAAGTTTTAACAGCAAGCCCTAAATACGATACCGGAGAATGGGTAAAATTTACCTACCGCATCATCGCCAGGAGCGGAAAAATAAAGTGGGTCCATCAAAAAAAGCGCCACCTTACTGATGAACAAACCAATGATCAAATACTGCTAAGCGTTATTGAGGACATATCCGACCAAAGGCAGGTCAATTTTAATTTACAGGAATCATTGGGCGATTTCAGCGTATTGTTCAATAATAACCCCGCACCTATGTGGATATATGAACTACCTAGCCTGCGTATTTTGAAGGTAAATGACGCTGCTCTGAAACATTATGGTTATACGGAAGATGAATTCTTAACGATGACCATCCGCGATATACGACCGCGGATCGATCTGGCAAAATTTAATGATTACCTGTATCGCAAAGCTATCCCGGAAAACAGCCCGCATGGTTTTAACAACGCCGGCGTATGGAGACATCAAAACAAAAAAGGCGAAACTGTTTATGCTGAAATAACCGGTCACGAAATAAAATATGACAATCATAGCGCCAGGATAATTATTGCCACAGATGTTACCGGAAAAGTATTACAACAGGAAGACCTGAAGCGCCGCGAGCAGTTTCTCACTTCGCTGGTCGATTCGCAGACCAACTTCTTAGTACGGATCGATGCCAATTGCTTTTTCACATTTGCCAATAAATGGTTTTTTAAAACGTTGGGCTATAAAAAGGCGGATATAATCGGCAGGCATTTTTCAGTTACAGCCCTGGCAGAAGAAAAAGAGTTATGCGAACAGGCGTTTAAAAATTGCATTAAAAATCCCGGCAAGGTCATTGGTCTGAGGCATCGCAAACTGGATATGGAAGGTAATACCCATTGGATAAAATGGGAATTTATCGCCATTACCGACCAGGACGGACAGGTAACCGAATTACAGGGTGTGGGTCAGGATGATACTCAGAATATCCAGATCGAGAAGGAAATTAAAAAGGCGTCCGAAAGGCTTAACAGTTTTATTGAAAGTATTACGGATTCATTTTTTATAGTTAATAATGAATGGCGATTTATAAAAATAAATCGTGCTTTTGAAAAGATAACCGGCAAACCCCGTGACGAAATTTTAGGATCGGTTATCTGGGACATTTTTCCTGGCATAATAGCTACCGATTTTGAACAAGCCTACCGTAAAGCCATGACCGGGCAGGTAAGCGTTCAATTTACAGAACATTTTAAACCTTTGAATAAGTGGTTCAACACCACGGTTTACCCCGCATCTGAAGGTTTAACCGTGTTTGTGCGGGATATCACGCACGAAAAGCATGCCCAGGAAGAAGTAGTATGGACAAAAAACAATCTGGAAGCTTTGATCAATAATACCGAAGATCTTACCTGGTCAATAGACAAGGAAGGACGGTATGTTTACATCAACAGTGCTTACCGCAAAAGAATAGCAGGCACAATGGGTGTGGTGCCTAAAGAAGGTGATGATGCCTATGCACACTCGGGCCATACTGAAAAAATAAACCAGGAGTGGAGATCCTATTACCACCGTGCTTTTTTAGGAGAAAGATATATGACCCGGCACCAAAGTCTAAATCCGCAAACCAAAGAACCTTCCTATTTTGAGGTGAGTTTTAACCCGATCTATAAAGCCACCAAAGACGAAATTATTGGCGTAGGCTGTTTTGCGCGGGATATAACCGAAAGGCTTAAAACCGAGGAGGCACTGATACAACAAAATGAGCGCTTAAAGAATATAGCCTCGCTAAGCTCACACGAGCTGCGCAGGCCGGTCGCGAGCATGATGGGATTACTTAACATCCTCGACAGGGAAAATTTCAGCAACCCCGAGAACGAGCAGATCATAGAACACCTGTTTACCGTAAGCCAGGAAATTGACGATGTGATACGCCTGATCGTCAATAAGACCTTTATTGATGGCTTGCCCCTGTAAAATTATTAAGTAAGCTCATCCCCCTGGGCTCAATTATTAAATTTTTTACAGCGAAAGCATCTCGACTATCTTTAAAAGGTTGGGATCGATATCCGTACTGTGTTTGATAGCATGTTCAAACGGCGTATAAGCTATTTTGTTGTTGATCACACCGACCATTTGTCCTTTATAACCAGCCATTAAAGCTTCAACAGCGGCAACACCCACACGGCTTGCCAACACCCTGTCCATGCAGGTTGGCTTTCCTCCGCGCTGAATGTGTCCCAATATGGAAACCCGGGTGTCATAATGCGGAAATTTTTCTTTTACCCTGCGTCCTATTTCAAAGGCGCCGCCTTCTTCATTTTCTCCCTCAGCCACGATAACTATTCGCGATGTTTTGTCTTTGCGCCCATGCTCCAGCCTGTCAAACAGGTTGGTTAGGCCCGTTTTGCTTTCGGGGATGATAATGTTTTCCGCCCCTGATGCAATACCGGTACGTAAAGCGATCTTGCCCGAGTCACGGCCCATTACTTCTACAATAAATAAGCGGTCATGCGACTCGGCGGTATCCCTTATCTTATCTACCGCGTTGATCACGGTGTTTATGGCAGTATCATACCCTATGGTGAAGTCGGTACCCATCAGGTCATTGTCTATAGTACCGGGCAGGCCCAGAACAGGTATATCGAACTGATCACCAAAAGCTTTGGCTCCTCTGAATGTACCGTCGCCGCCAATAGCTATTAAAGCATCAACATTAAACTTTTTTAGCTGATCATAGGCGAGCTGACGCCCCTGTTTGGTTCTGAAGCTTTCGCTGCGGGCGGTTTTCAAAATAGTTCCTCCGCGCTGGATGATATTTGAAACCGATTTACGGTCCATCTGAAAGAGATCACCATTGATCATCCCTTCATAACCTCTCCTTATACCGGTAACATTAATATCGTAATATAAGGCTGCACGCACTACTGCACGTATGGCAGAATTCATACCGGGCGCATCACCGCCGGATGTAAAAAGTCCAATATTTTTGATCTGGGCCATTGTTATTATTGGCAAACTATTGTTTGCTTAAAAAAGGTAAATGCAAATACTAATCTTCTTCGTTACTGATGGTGTGGTAATAACACGATCAAAAATCTGCGCGAATTTACATTAATTTTTTTCTCGGTGCTACTTTTTGTAAGCTTTGTATGCAGCAATGCCGCGCTCCAGAAATTTTGTGTAGCTGCTAGTGTTATAGTCTGCAGGAGATGGCATAATGTCCTTGCCATCCTGGTCTTTGAGCAGGTTACCATCGCTATCGAGCATCACATACAGGGGTTGTGAGTTAGAATTAAACCTTGACGCCTCAACATCACTCCATTTTCCGCCCAGGGTAGTTATTCTCTTACCACTGTAGTTTGAGGTAAATTGTTCGGCAGGGTTCAGCTCTGCCTTATCATCCACCACTAATTGCAACAGAATAAAGTCATCGCGTAAATGCTTGAACACGCCCGGGTCAGACCATACGTTGGTTTCCATTTTGCGGCAGTTAACGCAGTTAAAGCCTGTAAAATCAATGATAATTGGTTTATGCAACTCCTTTGATACTTGTAAAGCCTGGTCATAATCATACCATGCATCCAAACCGCGTGTTTTTATGCGCAGATAATTATTAGCATATTTTCTTTCTTTGACAGACGATTGCTGAACCGGAGAAAATGCTGCCCCTGAACCATCAGGTATTTTGGAAAGATCGAAATCCTGGGTGGCAGGCGGTGGTAAAAATGCGCTGATGGATTTTAGCGGCGCCCCCCACAAACCCGGTATCATGTAAATAACAAACGCAAATACAATAATGGATATGAATAATCTTGTTACTGATAAATAGGGCACATCACTATCATGCGAAAACTTGATCTTACCGATCAGATATAATCCAAGCAGTAAGCCCAGTGCTATCCATAATGATAGAAATATCTCGCGGTCAAACCAGTTCCAATGGTAGGCCAGGTCAACATTCGACAAGAATTTTAATGCAAAAGCCAATTCCAAAAAGCCCAGCACTACTTTAACACTGTTTAACCAGCCGCCTGATTTTGGCAGGGTTTTCAAAGCAGAAGGGAATAGAGCAAATACAGTAAATGGTATGGCCAAAGCTAATGAGAAGCCGAACATCCCAACAGCGGGAGCCAAGCGTTCGCCTTTTGAAGCAGCCTCAACAAGCAGGGTTCCGATAATGGGTCCGGTGCACGAAAAGGAAACCACCACCAGGGTTGCTGCCATAAAGAATATTCCTGCCATACCGCCCTTGTCCGAATTGGCATCCAGCTTATTAGCTAATGAACTTGGCAAGGTAATCTCAAACGCACCCAGAAATGATATCCCGAAAACTACCAGCAACAAAAAGAAAAAGAAATTAAAGATACCATTGGTGGATAATGCATTAAGTGCATCCGAGCCAAATGATACCGTAATGATCAGCCCTAATGTTACATAGATAACGATAATAGATATGCCATAAATAGCGGATTGTAAAATGGCTTTGCTCCGTGTACCTCCTTGTTTTGTGAAAAAACTTACGGTTAACGGCAATAAAGGATAAATACATGGCAGCAACAGTGCTGTAAATCCGCCTAAAAGACCCGCGATAAAAATTTGCCACAGCGTTTTTGGCGTTTCGGTATTGCTAACTTTTACATTGGCTGCCGGTTTTACTTTTGAATTTGCAGCTTCCTGTTGCGCCTTCTTCCTTGCGGCCAAACTATCGGCAGCCGTTGGGATGTCGGTAAATTGCACCTCACCGGTTGAAACGGTATCCGTTGATTTTTTTTGAAAAGCCTGTGCATGGTTAATGCCGGCAAAAGTAAACACGATTACCACTATCAAGGTAGATAATATGGCTTTCATATAATTCCTGGGGGTTGAAGACGTCATTTTTTAGCAATGCTTATTTACCCAAAGGAACAGTGAAATCAACATCATCTGGTGGCAGGCATTTTTTGTCGTTGCAGGTCATAAATTCAAGCTGACCCTTTATGGCAGTAACTTTGTTTGATTTCAATTTTATCTTTTGCTGAAAGATAACCGTTTTTTCAAAGTAGCTTACATTCATTTTGAATGCTTCCTCGTATTTGGTAACGGGTTTCGGCTCTGATGGTTTACCTACCAAAGTGTAGTCCTTTGAAGGGGCAAATGTAAATGAGGTTTTGATAGGGCCGCCGTCTTTTACATTTTGTGAATAGATGTGCCAGCCGTCCTCAATGGTGGCGCGCAATAATATTACCGCTTCGTTATTATTTAATCTTTTAGCCGCGTACGACCATTTTACTGGCGCCTCTATCTGTGCATAAGCACCGGCGCTGATCATAAACACAATCATTAAAAGCAATACTTTCTTCATTTTTTATAGTTAATTAGTTCAATTGTTCATTGCTCTGGTCTATTACCATACTTGACGATAAATTTGAGGCAGCTTTATTTATTCAAAAATTCAATTTCTTTCTGATTAAATTCTGAAGCATCGGAGCCATTGATGACCACCAATAAGCCGTTATCCTTAACCTCTTTGATCATCCCTGCAAATACCTGGCCCCTTGCTTTAAACATTTTATCCTCATTCAGCCAGTATAGCCGCTCAAGATAGGCTTTCCTTACCGATTCAAATCTGCCAGCTTTAAGGTTCAGATAGGCTGCTTCAATATTTTTACAAATTTCTGATAATATTAATTTCAAATCATAATCCCTATGTAAGATTTGTTTTAATGACACTGCATTGGGCACATCTAACGGAAAATTGTCCTGATTAATATTTAATCCGATGCCAATTACTGAATTTTTTATTTGATTGCCCTGTACCATGTTTTCTATGAGTATTCCGCCGAGCTTACCGTCAGCATAATATATATCGTTTGGCCATTTTATTTTTAATTTGCCGCCCAAAAGTGGCTCCAGAGCATTCATAATGCCCAAACTGATGGCCCTTGTCAAATCAAATTGTTGCCATACGGGTAAAAAAACAGGCTTTAACAATATGCTAAATGTTAAGTTTTTCCCCGCCTGGCTGTGCCAGCGGCTTTGCTGCTGGCCCCGGCCGGCATACTGGCTTTCTGCCATAATGACCGTTCCTTCTGCTAATGGCTTGGAATTTGACAATGATTCCTTGAGGAAATTATTAGTTGAATCAACTTGTTTAACTGTGATTAAATTTTGTCCAACAAATAATCCCGAAAATATGTTATTTTGCAAAGTAATAATGTGTATACAAGATCGTTCAAAACTAATTCTTTTTGATGGTAAAAAACAAAGTGTTAAATGAATCCGCTTATATTTCTGAATTGGCCATATTTGGCATCCAGGAAAAAAAGGGAAATGATATTGTTAGGTTAGACCTTCGTAATATATTCAGTTCGGTGTCTGATTACTTTGTGATTTGCCATGCCGACTCGACCACACAGGTAAAAGCGATCGCCAATAGCGTTGAAGAAGAAATATTTAAAGCAACACAACAGGAACCCTGGCGCAAAGAGGGCCTTGAATATGGCGAATGGATACTGCTGGATTATGTAGATGTAGTGGTACACATTTTTAGAACCGATAAGCGCGAATTTTATGGTGTAGAAGACTTATGGGGCGATGCTGAAATTAAATTTTATAAAAGCGCTTAAAAAAATCCGTCACAGAACCGTTAAGACATGCGTCTTTGCTGAGCCCCCTAAAATGTTAAAAATTAATGATCCTAAGTTTGATCTTGAAAAGAAATGAAAGATAATAAATCAGAGAATCCAAAACCTATCCGGAAAATACCCAATAAAAAAATTGCGCCCAAACCGCCCAGGTTTAACATCATGTGGCTTTATGCCGTTGTTATACTGGTGCTGCTTGGTGTAGGCTACTTGTCAAGCAATCCTGTTTCCAAAACCATTAGTTATCAGTTTTTTGATTCCAATATATTAAAACAGCATGATGCTGAAAAACTGGTAGCCTATAAAAATGGGGACCTGGTGGTAGTAGAGGTTTATATCAAGAAGGACAGCCTTAAAAAGCCTCAATATGCCGAAGTACGCGATCAAAAATCAATTACCGGCTCCTCAAATAACGGCCCTCAGTTTATTTTTACAGATGCTTCATACGAGAGCCTGAAACAAACTGTAACCAATGCGGAAAAAGATCTGCCGGATTCACAAAGAACACCAATCGAGTTTACTCAACACGAAAGTATCTTGGGGAACTGGCTGGTGCAGGGCATTATTATGGTGGTATTATTTGCCGCTGTTTGGATATTCATCATGCGCCGCATGTCTGGCGGAAGTGGTGGCGGTCCTGGCGGACAGATATTCAATATCGGTAAATCAAAAGCTACTTTATTTGATAAAGAGGCCCAGGTATCCGTTACTTTTAACGATGTGGCCGGCCTGGAAGAAGCCAAGCAGGAAGTAATGGAAATTGTTGATTTCCTTAAAAATCCTAAAAAATATACCAACCTGGGAGGTAAGATCCCCAAGGGCGCCTTATTGATCGGTTCTCCCGGTACAGGTAAGACCCTGCTGGCTAAAGCGGTTGCAGGTGAGGCACAAGTGCCATTCTTCTCCCTTTCGGGTTCCGACTTTGTGGAAATGTTTGTAGGTGTGGGTGCTTCACGTGTTCGTGACCTGTTCCGCCAGGCAAAAGACAAGGCTCCATGTATCATTTTTATTGATGAGATAGATGCTATTGGCCGTGCCCGCGGTAAAAACAACATTGTTGGAGGTAATGATGAGCGCGAGAATACATTGAACCAGTTGCTGGTTGAGATGGATGGTTTCGGTACCGATTCGGGTATCATTATATTGGCCGCTACCAATCGCCCGGATGTGCTTGACTCCGCTTTATTGCGTCCGGGACGTTTTGACAGACAGGTTTCTATTGACAAGCCGGATCTGATCGGCCGCGAGCAGATATTTAAGGTGCATTTAAAACCGGTTAAACTGGCAGAAGGTGTTGATGCCAAAAAATTATCAGCACAAACTCCGGGCTTTGCCGGAGCTGAAATTGCCAACGTTTGCAACGAAGCCGCTTTAATTGCTGCACGTAAAAATAAAGAGGCGGTTGAAATGATCGATTTCCAGGATGCTATTGACCGGGTCATTGGCGGTTTAGAGAAAAAGAATAAGATCATATCTCCTGAAGAAAAACGTATTGTGGCCTATCACGAAGCAGGACATGCTATTGCAGGCTGGTTCCTTGAACATGCAGATCCGCTGGTTAAGGTTTCCATCGTGCCACGTGGGGTTGCTGCTTTGGGATATGCACAATATCTGCCAAAAGAGCAGTTTTTGTACACTACCGAACAATTGGAAGATGGCATGTGTATGACCATGGGCGGTCGTGTCGCCGAGGATATTACTTTCGGCAAAATATCAACCGGCGCGCAGAACGATTTAGAGCGGATAACCAAGCTGGCTTATGCCATGGTTACCATTTATGGTATGAACGAAAAAGTTGGTAATGTATCCTTTAACGATACCCAGGGAGAATACCAGTTTAACAAACCATATTCTGAAAAAACTTCTGAACTGATAGACCAGGAAGTGCGTAACCAGATCAATGAGATGTATTCCCGTACTAAAAAATTACTTATTGATAAGCGTGACGGCTTAATAAAATTAGCCGACAAGTTGTTGGAGAAAGAAATTTTGTTCCAATCAGACCTGGAAGAAATTTTAGGCAAGCGCCCGTTTGAGCACCGTACCACTTATGATGAGTTTGTAAATGGCACTGATGAGTCAAACCAGGAAGCTGCTGCCGGGAACCTGATTCACGAAGGAGTAGCTGATCATTCGGGAACATTCAACAGAAACCCCGAAGAAAAGGAAGCGAAGAAGAGCGATAAAGAATAATAATCTAGCTAAAAGCTGAAAGCAGAAGGACCACCGCTCATCACCTTACTGCTTTTAGCTTTTGGCTTTAGCTCCTAAAATGAGGGATATAACTACATCAAAAGAAAAATTACTTAAGAAGATCCGCAAGGCCTTGCTTGAGAAAAGGGATAACCCTTATCCTAATCTTGAAGATTTGCCCCATTACCCTGCCAATGATGAATTACTTGAAGTACTTTTTGCCCAGGAGTTTACCGCAGTATCCGGGCAGTTTGTTTTTTGTGAAGACGAGCTGCAGTTTATTGAAACTTTACTAAACCTGGCCGATCAGCATAAGTGGCATAAAATATATTGCTGGGAACCCGCCTTACAGGATATATTGACCCGATATGATTATCCATTTTTTAAGACAGACAAGGATTTCGAACAAGCCGAGGTTGGTTTTACCTTATGCGAGGCATTAATTGCCCGTAACGGCAGTATTTTGTTATCGAGTGCGAGCATGGCGGGCCGCCGGCTTAGTATTTATCCGCCCATTCATATTGTTTTAGCATATACTTCGCAACTGGTTCCTGACCTGAAGGATGGCTTTAAACTGATAAAAAGTAAATATGGTAACGGATTACCATCGATGGTCACTGCAGTAACCGGCCCAAGCCGAACCGCTGATATTGAAAAAACCCTTGTTTTAGGTGCACATGGCCCCAAAGAGCTGTTTGTGTTTCTGCTGGACGGCTGATTTATCCGGCCATTTTTCGCTAACTCCTTCATTAAGTTTTATTTATTGCTCTGTAAAAATACCGTTAAAACACGGTGGATATTTTTATTTTTTAGATTGTATATTGGCAGAAATATTTACCCAAACCCTAACTAAAAAATCATGACTTCAAAAATTGACCCCACATTGGCTAAGAGTCTAATCAAGGAATTTCAGCAAGAAAACAAGGCATCAGCGGAACATGCATTGAAAACTCCGGACGGGCAACACCTTAACGGTTTTTTTATTGATCGTGAAAGTTTAGAGACCATCCTGAATGACCAGAAAAATGTCGGAATACATTTATTTATAGCAAAACACCCTGACTTTACAGGTAAACCAGATCGAGCTCATACACTGGTTTTCACCGGTTCAGAACCCAATACCGAACCAGATGCAAAAACGCCCTATGTAAGTAGTGGAATTGTTTATCATGATACTCCAATTTGCCCTCCATTTTGTACTGATTTAGTATAACAACCATGTGTTGTTAGATTGAAAAAAATGAATATATGGCAAACCCTGAAAGAAAGAATATCATTGATAATTTGGGTTTGAGAGGGGTGGGAGGCTTTTCAGGTCTAAGAAGACCCAGCCATGCCTACCGTAAACTCACCCATCAAAGGGTTGAGTTTATAATATTTCTATTTTAAATTAGTTAATGAGTGTCTTTTTAGATTTTAATCGCGCAACATTAGAAATACTTATTAAATGTCAATTATAGTAATCTCATACGGTCTTTTACTCTTAATCGTCTGGGGCATAGGCATTATTCGTTATAAAAAGCTAACCATTCCTTTTAAAGTATTAACCTGGTCGGTTCTGATTACATTTCTATTAGCAATACTATCCAAAATTTTTGCCCTCAGATATAGAAATAATGTACCCATATTACAACTTGAGTGTATAACCGGATATATTTTTTATGCACTAACCTACTATTACCTGTTTAAAAATAAAATAATAAAAAAATCAATCATTATTTCGATAGTTGCAATTAGTATATTCTTTGTTTTTAATGCCTTGTTTTTACAGCCTTTCCAGAAAGTGTTTCCATCAAATGTTTCCGTACTTACTCAATCATTATACGCCATATTTTCATTATTGTTATTTAAAGAAATGTTGCAATACCCTTTAAAACTAAATATTACCAAACAAAGTATTTTTTGGTATAATACCGCTATACTGTTCTATGCAACAACAATGTTTTTTATTTTCGGATTTGCAAATTATTACAAAGAGCATAACCTTTATGACAGCATTATATATTATTTTTGGTACTTTATCCTTTATGCATTTCATATATTAATCGGTGTTTCTCTTTTGACCGACAATAAAGAAATTACTTCAACATATGC
Source organism: Mucilaginibacter sp. (assembly GCA_028287895.1). Taxonomy (GTDB): domain Bacteria; phylum Bacteroidota; class Bacteroidia; order Sphingobacteriales; family Sphingobacteriaceae; genus Mucilaginibacter. The sequence goes on from JAQBOV010000073.1 coordinate 24,226, forward strand.
CTGATGATAGCATAAGAATTTTAGTATTATCAGCGGGAGCCCTTTTCGCGTTCATCACAGGCTTCATAATTTATTTTGTTGTTTTATACAGAAACAAACAAGCCATAAATAAGCAGGAGCAGGAACAGCTTCAGGCCGCTTTTCAACAGGAATTACTAAAAACACAACTGGAGGTTCAGGAGCATACACTAAATTATATCAGCACCGAAATACATGATAATATCACGCAAGTATTATCTTTTGTAAAATTGACGCTTGCCAGCATAGCTTCCAAGAGTGAAGGCGAAATAAAAATAAAAATAAATGAGAGCCGGGAACTGGTTGCCCAAACCATAACCGACCTGCGTGACCTTTCAAAAAGTTTAAGTTTTGAGCATATCACTTCACTGGGATTGGTAGAAACAATAGAAATGGAGGTTGAAAGGATCAGTAAAAGCGGACTGATCGGTGTTTCATTTATAAAACAAGGCGATGCTTATTCATTAGGAGAACAACGCGAACTGGTACTCTTCAGGATATTCCAGGAAACCTTGAATAATACGCTTAAACATTCGGGCGCTAAACATTTAAAAATCATGTTGCAATATCGTTCTGATTTGCTTAATTTAACCCTCGAAGACGACGGCTTGGGTTTTTCTACCGAAACACTTGATAATAAGCGCGGGTCAGGATTGAAAAACATAGAAAACAGAGCAACCTTGATTGGGGGTATAGCAACTATAGAGAGTGCACCAGGTAAAGGTTGTTGTGTAAAGGTTGTCCTAAACCCTCATAAACCACAATTTTATACTGATGGAGGAACCCATCCGGATCGCTTTAGTTGATGACCACCGCTTATTCAGAAGCGGTATGGCTTCTCTTATCGATGATTTTGATAGCTACACTATAATTTTCGAAGCCGGTGACGGAGAGGAAATGATCCAAAAGATCAACCCCAAATTAAAACCACATATTATATTACTTGATATTAATATGCCCCGAATGAACGGCATTATCACCGCGCGTTGGCTTCGGGATAATCATCCGGATATTAATATTATCGTATTATCCATGTTTGAGGATGCTGAAAAAGTGCTGACAATGGTTAGAATGGGGGTGAAAGGTTACCTGCTGAAGGATGCCGAACCGCATGAATTTGAAGATGCTCTGCATAAGGTATCACAAAACGAGGTATACTACCCCGAATTCGTTACAAGGCACCTGGTTGATAGTATCAATACCGACTTTAATTTAGCCAAATTAAACAGCCGCGAGATAGAGTTTTTGAAACTGGCAGCTACAGAACTCACTTACAAGGAAATTGCCGATCATATGTGCATAAGCTCACGCACTGTGGATGGTTACCGCGATCAGCTATTCGAAAAATTACAGATAAAAAGCCGGATCGGCCTGGTCCTCTATGCCATAAAACATAAATTAATTGATTTGTAATTTGCTAATATTTTTAGCAAATTTGCTTTATGTCGCACGAAGAGAACGAGGAATTTTTTAAAGGCAGAGGGGCACAGGTTAATACCCACAATAAGTTTCTGAAAAGCAAATATGTGCTGGAGCACATCGAGGGGCTCGATGAACCACTGCTCGAAAACACGGCTACACAGCTTTTTGAGGAGACACCCAAAAAGATCGTAAGCGAATCAAACAGCCCTGATCTGAGCCATATGTATTCCATCAACCCTTACCAAGGATGCGAGCATGGCTGCATTTATTGCTACGCACGGAATACGCACGAATATTATGGTTTCAGTGCCGGGCTTGATTTTGAGCGAAAGATCATCGTGAAACGTAACGCCCCGGAGTTGCTGGAACAATACTTTAACAAAAAGAATTACCAGCCGGTCTGTATCCTGCTTTCGGGCAATACGGATTGCTACCAGCCGATAGAACGTAAATTAAAAATAACCCGTTCGCTGCTGCAGGTTTTTTTGCGCTACAAAAACCCGGTAAGTATCATCACCAAAAATAATGTCATCCTCCGCGACCTGGATATTCTGGGTGAGCTGGGAAAAATGAATTTGGTACATGTAAATGTTTCGATCACCTCGCTAACCGAGCAGTTAAGGCAAAAACTGGAGCCCCGCACGGTCACCGCTACCGGGCGGCTGGCGGTAATTGAAAAGCTGTCTGAACAAGGCATACCGGTGCGGGTAATGGCCGCACCCATTATTCCGGGATTGAACAGCAGCGAAATACCTGATATTATCAAAGCTGCTGCTGACAGAGGTGCATTATCGGCAGGTTTTACCATAGTCAGGCTCAACGGAAGCATAGCCGAGATATTTACCGACTGGATACATAAAGCATTCCCCGAAAGGGCCGAAAAAGTACTGAACATGATAAAAACTTGCCACGATGGTAAACTGAATGACAGCGATTTTGGGAGGCGTATGAGCGGCGAGGGTAATATTGCTGAATCCATCCATCAATTATTCCGCATGGCTTGTAACCGCTTTATGGCGGGCAGAGAAATGCCGCCTTTTGATTATACGCTGTTTGTGCCCAAGGGCGGGAAGCAGACCAGGTTATTTTAGCTTGTCCCAGCCGCTGTTAAGCCGATTAAAGCTTTCGCAGGTTTTGGGAAAGCGGCCAGGAAGAGACTTGCCGTTTTTAAAACTGTTCTGTCTTTGCTCCGGCCTTGTAAATAACAAAAAAGCGACCGGATAATTCCGATCGCTTTCAAAATATTATGCCGGTTACAGTTAAACTGTCTCTGCTTCCAAAGCCATTTGCTCATCAACCAAAATACGGCCGCAATGTTCACAAACGATGATTTTTTTGCGCTGGCGAATGTCCGACTGGCGCTGAGGGGGGATCTGGTTAAAGCACCCTGAACATGAATCGCGCTGGATGGTAACCACTGCCAGGCCATTTTTTGCATTGCTGCGTAAACGGTTATAGGCAATCAGCAAACGCTCTTCAATATTTTTGGTTGCAGCCTCAGACTGTCCGGTTAATTCGTTTTCTTCCTTTTGAGTTTCTGCAGTTATGGTGCCCAGTTCTGCTTTTTTGGCATCAAGGTCACTTTTACGGCCTTCAAGGTCAGCGAGCGCTTTTTCGTAGATCTGGGTTTTCGAGGTGATCTCATAACCAAATTCTTTGATCTTTTTTTCGCTTACCTGTATATCCAGGCCCTGTATCTCTATTTCTTTCGAAATGGCATCATACTCACGGTTGTTTTTTACTTCGTTAAGCTGGGCTTCATATTTCTTGATATTCGCCTGTGCATCCTTTATCAGGTTTTTGCGGGTTACAATATCATCCTCAAGGTCATCCAGCTCGCTTTTTATTTTCTGAATACGGGTTTCCAATCCTTCAACATCATCTTCCAGGTCGGCTACTTCCATCGGTAATTCACCTCTTACCTGGCGTATTCTATCAATCTTGGTGTGGATGGTTTGTAGTTCGTATAAAGCTTTAAGCTTTTGTTCTACGGTTTGTTCCATTAAATAAAATATTTGACGGGGTTTGTATTAATTTCTGTTAAACGGACGGCAAAGTTAGTAAATTTTTTTCTAATTATTTCATACAATAGTTGTTGCGTAAATTGCTCACTCTCAAAATGTCCGATATCGGCAATTACCAGCTTACCTTCAGCATCAAAAAACTCGTGATACTTGTAGTCTGCTGTTACAAAAACATCAGCACCTGCTGCAACTGCATGTTTTAATAAAAATCCGCCGGCTCCGCCGCAAACCGCCACTCTTTTAACGTTTTTACCGGTTAGTTCAGTATGCCGTATCACCTGAGCGTGCATTTTTTCTTTGAGCTCGAACAAAAACTCTTCCTCATCCATCTCTTCCTCCAGTTCTCCTATCATGCCTGATCCCACCTGCTGGTGCTGGTTGGTCAGCTCGTAAAGATCATACGCCACTTCTTCATAGGGATGGGCCAGGAATAGTGCCATCAGCAGTTTACTTTCAAGGTTGGCCGGGTAAACCGTTTCTATCCGTACCTCGTTTTCGTAATGCCGTGTACCGGGTTCGCCCGCATACGGCGCCGAGTCCTCGTTGCCTTTAAATGTGCCTGTTCCTTCGGCATTAAAACTGCATTCGGCATAATTACCGATATTGCCTGCCCCCGCATGGAACAGTGCATTACGTACCTGCTCGGCCTTATCCGTAGGCACATAGGTGACCAGCTTTTTCAGCAACCCGTTTTTAGGGGCCAGTATCCGGCAATTGGTTAAACCCAAGGTTTGGCAGATACGTTCATTTACCCCATTCATTACATTATCCAGATTGGTATGAATCGCATAAATGGCGATATGGTTGCGGATCGCTTTTTCAACCACACGTTCTACATACGTTTTGCCGTTAAACCTCTTCAGACCGCGAAAAACAATAGGATGGTGGGAAATGATCACCTGGCAGTTATGAGCAATGGCCTCATCAACTACGGCTTCGGTACAATCCAGCGAGATCAGCGCCTGGCTTACTTCCTGTTCGGCCTGACCGATAATTAAACCGGAGTTATCATAATCTTCCTCGTAAGCCAGCGGAGCAAGGCCCTCGAGATAAGCAGTAAGCAGCGATAATTTCATGAGCGAAGTTAATTAGCAATCGGGCTGTCTGCAAATTATTCTTCCGCATTCATCCAAACCACTTTCTGTTCTGACTTGTGGGGCTGCGCTATGATATGGCCATACAGTTCGGGCCTCCGGGCTTTGATATATCGGGAGCCTCCTGCATCGGTTATCTTTTGAGCGGTAAGCACAGCAATAGCAATCTCATTATCAAAGCTCCGGCACTCGGCTATAATATCCCCAAACGGATCAATGATCATGGAACAGCCATTTTTGAGCTGATCATCGTCCATACCGATTGGGTTGGAGAAGATGGCATAAACAGCATTATCATACGCACGGGCGGGCAGCCATTTCATCAGCCAGGCACGGCCCTTTAGCCCGTCAAACTCCTGCCGTAGCGTGGTGGGATCCGCTTGCCGGTTCTTCCATAGGGCAGGGTCTACGAATCCCGCTCCAGGCCTTGTCGAAGGGGTACACATGGTAACATGCGGCATAAAAATAAGATCAGCGCCCAGCAACTTTACCGCCCGTACATTTTCAATAATATTATTATCGTAACAGATCAGGATGCTGCATTTCCAGCCGAAGAGATCAAAAATGACATATTGATCGCCGGGGGTAAGGTGTTTGTTGATAAATGGATGCAATTTGCGGTATTTGGCTACCAGCCCATTTTTATCCACACAAACCTGGGCCTTGTAAATCCTGCCTTCAGCATCCTTCTCAAACAAGCCGGCCAAAATGACGATGTCCAGCTCTTTGGCCATTGCTGTAAGCTTTTTTACACTGGGCCCATCCGGAATAAATTCAGCAAGATCAAGCATTTGCTGCCTCGAAAAATGCATTGCAAAGGTATAACCGGTAAGGGAGCATTCATGAAAGGCGATCACCTGTACGCCCTGCGCCGCTGCTTTAGCAGCAAGTTGTCGGATGACATTGAGGTTGTATTCCTTATCGCCGCTACGGTTCTCAAACTGGGCGGCAGCGATTTTTAAATTTTCCATAACATTCAGATGATGGTTAATTTGGATAAATGTAAATGGTTTTACTCAAATTCAATTGAACCATTTCCAAATTTTAACTATCAAAAATAGGATCAGATTGATCAGTATAAGTGTTGTAAGAGGAAAATAGAAACGGAAATTATTCCGCTCAATACGGATATCACCGGGGAGATGGCCCAGCCATTTCGCATTTGGGCCAAAAAAATAAATAAAAACACCCAATACCGATATGACGGCTCCTGTCAGTATCAGGTATCTGCCTATTTGGTTATCCATTCCCTGTCAGTTGCTCATTTTAGCGATCTGGTGACTTTCAAAAGCCATTTTCTTATTGTATTCCATTGCAAGATCCTTATGGTTAACCAGGTCGACAATTGAGCCGATAAAGCATAGACCAACGGTAAACAAATACAAAAGTCCCATACCGATCTGGCCAACAATAAAACGTTGCAAGCCGGGAACTACACATAATCCGACAATACAGAAAATAAGCATATCCTGAGGGCTTTTCCTTTTACTGGTATAGGACATATAAAAATATTTTCGCTGATTTTCGCTAAGTTCAGCTGTTGCCTGCTGCAAAAAGCCTAATTCTTCGGGTGTTACCCCGGATAAACCCATATAAGGATTTTGATACATATCCATGGTGATTGGTTTTAATTTGAGTTAAAACTAAGGTAGAATTAAAAATTCTGAAACGCAAAATTGGCAGGCAGGAGGACCAGCTCGGTAAGACGCAGGTTTTTAACGGTAAACTAAACCGGGATCAATGAGTGATAAAGCTTTTATTCGCAATAAATTTTTGGATCGCAAGCGTGTAAATCCGGTAAACAATAATGCAAAGCGCCGGTATGCCCAGCCAGTGTGCCCGGAATGAATTATGAACGTTGCCACGAAACAACCAGGAAATGGAATGCCCCAGGCCGCAGCCCGGGCACCAGGTAATACCCATTGCTTTAAGCGGGCAAAGGCTAAAATGTGCAGGGCCTGCCGGATCAGTAAAAGCCAGCCAGGCCAGCGCCGCCACCCAAATTGCGAGTTCAAAATATGTTGAAAAAAACAGTTTACTCCGCATCCTTTGACTGGGACATCAGTATCAAAGTCACTGCAAATGCCGAAATGACGCCAATCAGCAAAGCGGCAAATATCCGGCCTGAAAAATCACGGAAATTAGTTGAATAATCAATGTAATTAATATAAACAATACCTAAAAAAACCACTATTACCCCTCCCGCTATCAGTATTTTAAAGCTATGTACCAATCCCTCAAGAAAGGTCATCTTCCCTTTCATTTCAACTTCGCGGTAGCTTTTTACACCAAAATATAATCCAATTACAGGAATCAATATCGAAACAAATTCGATGGGTGCGACGGTGTCATTACTGAAGTTGGTATAACCCAATACACGCATAATAAAGAGCCATACGCCGCTTAGTAATCCTATGATCAATCCCGGTAAAAATGCATTTTTCATATTATTTGTTTTAAAGGTTTATGTAAGCCGTCACTCAAAAACCAACACCGGTCCGAGTGAGTCCGGGTAATTTCAATTGGTAATTTAAATATAAAGGTAATTTTTCAATATACTTAAAAAGTAATTTTCAGGTTCAATTGTTTTTAATATCTACCTGTTTTTAACACATAAAGTTGCCGGTACCTCTAAAAAAAGATTCAGATCGGATTATTTTATAGCATTAACTGCGGATCAGGCTAAAACACATTAAGCGCAAACTTTACGCTCATGGTGAGAAATTGGTTCAGAAATGATAATGAACCAGGCCGTAGCGCTTTGCCTGGCCGGGTTTGATTTACCGGCTTGGGGGTTTAATCTTCGGGCTGTTGAAACAACAAATAGTAATGATTAACCAATATCTCTAAGTTCGTTATCATCCGTTGAAGGTTTCATTAATTCCGGCTGGTGATCATAATTGATCAAGGGCCTGAGTTTAGTTTCAGCACTCATCGGATAAGGATTTTCTGTTATTTCTTCCTCATCATGTTGCCGAATCTCCTCTGCCCGGGAAAAGCTATAACCCAATCTTTTATTTTCTTCTTCAATAAAAGCAAAAAGATCTCCCAGGCAGGAATGAACAGCTTGTAAAAATTTAAAATTAGTTGATGTAAGGCATTTCCCCGAATCTTCAGGACCTTTACCGGGCTCACAAAAATTAAGTTTAGTTATCACCCCGTTAATCAGCTCAACCGCAAATTTGCCTTCACTATGCCAGGTCAAACTGTTTTTTATCTCTCTAAAATTATCCATGACTTCAATATTTTTTTATCTCAAATGTTCTGTAACGGTCACACTTCTAAATTCATACAGAATTATAAGTTACTTATGTTAATACAATGGCTATGCCAAAATCCCTTATTAAAATAAAACTTTTTTCACTTTCGTTAAAAAAGAGGGTTGGCAAAGAGCAGACGCACTAAAATTTCACGAGTCTGAGTAAATATTTAATCTCCGGGGCGGCTGGGACTCTTTTTTTTTTCATACCGCAACTTTTCATTTGATCATTTTTGTGGATATTTATAGTCACATTCCTGAATAAGTAAATGTTTTTGGGCAGCATTTTTTTCTGCCGGCATGATCCGATTGTCTGGCAAATATAAAAGCCATCAATATACCGCGCTGATTATCAGATATTTATTTACTATACACGCTGACGATCATTTCTAATTCGTTGGTGTTGATACGAATAGTTGACAATGCGTTTAAAAAATACCTTTTTGTTATATTTGCGGCAGTTTGAACATCCGTGATATTTTAGAGCATTATAAAGCTGATGAGCGGGTAAAAACGTTGGCGCAATCGCTAAACGTTGGCAAAGACCCCAGGATTCAATTGCGTGGTTTGGTCGGATCGGCAGATGCGACCGTGGCGGTAGCTTTGTATTTTTTGCAGCACGCACATATGATATTTGTATTGCCCGACAGGGAAGAGGCCGGTTACTTTCAGGCTGACCTTGAAAATCTGACCGGGAAAGAGATACTGCTTTTCCCCTCCTCCTACCGCAAGGCATTTGAATTCACCCAGCCCGACAGCAGCAATGTGCTGGCGCGCGCCGAGGTGTTGAACGAATTAAACCACGCGTCCGAATTTGGCCGGCTGATAGTTACTTACCCCGAGGCCTTAGCCGAAAAAGTGATTGACCGCGCTTCGCTTGAGAAAAATACGCTTGAAATTGCTGTCAGCAATAAGCTCAGCATCGATTTTATCAATGAGTTTTTGATCGAATATGATTTTGACCGGGTCGATTTTGTTTATGAGCCGGGCCAGTTTTCTATCCGGGGCGGTATAGTCGATATATTTTCCTTCTCGCACGATCTTCCGTACCGTGTGGAGTTCTTTGGTGATTTTATTGAATCCATCCGCACCTTTGAAGTGGAGGACCAGTTATCAGTTGAACAGGTGAAAACGATTACTATTGTGCCGAATGTACAATCGAAATTCCTGACGGAAAATAATATCTCCTTACTCGAGTACATCGATGCAGGTTCGCAGCTGTGGATAAAGGATGTGCAGTTTACGCTGGATATCATTAAAAGCGGTTATAAAAAAGCGGTTGAATTGTGGAAGGCCCTGTCATCCGAAGAAAAAAATAAGAACCCTGATTGGATAGATCCCAAATTCGGCTTTACCGATGAGAAACTCATCGCTGACCAGTTGCATGATTTCCCCGTAGTGGAGTTCGGCAAACAGTTTTTTTACCAGGCAGGCAAAATTATCGATTTTGATATGCGGCCGCAGCCCTCATTCAACAAAGACTTTAGCCTGCTTATCCACAACTTTAAAAACAATAATGCTGAAGGTGTAAAGAATTTTATTCTGACAGATTCAGCGCGGCAAGTGGAGCGGCTGTATGCCATTCTGGAAGACATTGACAAAACGTTAGAATTTACTCCCATCAGTATTTCCATACGCGAGGGCTTTGTAGACCGTGAGCAAAAATTTGCCTGTTATACCGACCACCAGATATTTGACCGTTATTATAAATACAAATTAAAAAAGGGATATCAGCGCACACAGGCTATCACCCTTAAAGAGCTGCGCGAACTAAAGCCTGGTGATTATGTGACCCATATTGACCATGGCATCGGCAAATATGCCGGGCTTGAAAAAGTAGAGGTAAATGAAAAAATGCAGGAAATGATCCGTTTGGTGTATGCGGATAACGACCTGTTGTATGTCAACATCAATTCGCTCAACCGTATTTCAAAATACAGCGGAAAAGAGGGCACGATTCCCAAAATGAACAAACTTGGTACGGATACCTGGGAGCGTTTGAAAAAAACCACAAAAAAAAAAGTTAAAGACATAGCACGGGATCTTATCAAGCTTTACGCCCTGCGGAAATCCAAACAGGGAAATGCTTTTACACCGGATAGCTATCTGCAAACCGAACTCGAGGCTTCATTTATTTATGAGGATACACCCGACCAGGAAAAAGCGACCGCCGACTTTAAGAAGGACATGGAATCACCCCATCCTATGGACCGGCTAATTTGCGGTGATGTGGGTTTCGGAAAAACAGAGGTGGCCATTCGCGCAGCTTTTAAGGCAGTTGCCGATAGCAAGCAGGTAGCCATTTTAGTACCAACGACCATTTTAGCCGCCCAGCATTATAAAACCTTCTCAGATCGCCTGAAGGGTTTCCCCTGCAATATTGATTATGTGAACCGTTTTAAATCGAGCAGGCAGATCAAGGATACGCTGGAAAAATTAAAGGAAGGCAAGGTGGATATCATTATCGGCACGCACCGCCTGGTTAGCAAGGACGTGAAGTTTAAGGACCTCGGTCTGATGATCATTGATGAGGAACAAAAATTCGGGGTATCGACCAAAGAGAAATTGAAGCAAATGCGGGCCAACGTAGATACGCTTACGCTTACTGCAACGCCCATACCGCGTACGCTGCATTTCTCACTCATGGGTGCCCGCGACCTTTCCATTATATCTACCCCGCCACCAAACCGCCAGCCGGTGGTTACCGAGCTGCATGTGTTTAGTGATACGCTGATCAAAGAGGCCGTTGAACATGAAATAGACAGGAGCGGACAGATTTTCTTTATCCATAACCGTGTTGCCGATCTGCCGCAACTGGGAGGCTTAATTCATAAACTGGTTCCAAAAGCACGCATTGGTATAGCACATGGCCAGCTGGAGGGCGATGCACTGGAAGATGTGATGCTGAAGTTTGTTAACGGCGAATACGATGTACTGGTAGCCACTACCATTATCGAGGCCGGGCTTGATATACCTAATGCCAATACGATCATCATCAACCATGCGCATATGTTTGGCCTGAGCGACCTCCACCAGATGAGGGGACGCGTGGGCCGGAGCAATAAGAAGGCATACTGTTACCTGCTTAGCCCACCGCTTTCAACACTTACACCGGAAGCACGCAAGCGCCTGAGCGCCATAGAAGAATTCTCTGATCTGGGTAGCGGCTTTAACGTGGCCATGCGCGACCTGGATATTCGCGGAAGCGGTAACCTGCTGGGGGCCGAGCAAAGCGGTTTTATAGCCGAGATCGGTTTCGAGATGTACCACAAAATACTGGACGAAGCCATACAGGAGCTGAAAGATGATGAATTTAAGGGTGTATTCCCTGATGAAAAACCGCGGCCATATATTTCTTTCACGCAGATCGATACGGATATGGAAATTCTCATCCCGGACGAATATGTGACCAGCATAGCCGAACGTTACAACCTGTACACTGAGCTTTCGAAACTCGAAAACGAAGCAGAATTGAAGGCATTTGAACAACAACTTCATGACCGTTTTGGACCGATACCGCCACAAGTGAACGATCTGCTTAACACCATGCGGCTGCAATGGCTTGGCAAGGCCATCGGCTTCGAAAAAATATCATTAAAAAAGAACATCCTGCGGGGCTATTTTATCAGCAGTCAGCAATCACCCTATTTTGAAAGCGATGCCTTCAGGCAGGTATTGATGTTTGTGCAGGCCAATCCACGCCGCACTAATTTGAAGGAAGTAAAAAATACGCTGCGCTTAAGTATTGACGGCGTTGGCAGCATTAATGAAGCGGTTGACCTGCTTGGTGAAATAGCTGAACCTGTAGGGGTTTAATTTGTCCCGACCACGATGAAGAAGGCCTCGCCATTAAAGGACGATGATGATTATTGGTTTTGTTAAACCTGTTTTGCTTTGATATGTATCATATTACCTACTGCAATTCCTGTCCGTATTAAGTTCTCCTGAGTATTACCCATCGCTGTGGCCAAATCAACCGGCTCATTATTGACCGACATTAAAACATCAAAATATTGCTGTAATTCGGCATCCTGTTCCAAAGGTATTTTACCGGCCAGGCCTATGACAGGGATATGCTTATTTTTTGCTCTTAAGGCAACCCCGTATGGCCCTTTGCCTTGCAGTGTTTGCCGGTCAATGCTGCCTTCGCCGGTGATTACCAGGTCGCTTCGCTTTAAGACCTCATCAAAATTTGTCAGCGATAAAAAATATTCTATCCCGTTTACCAGCTTTGCATTTAACCAGGTATACAAACCTGCCGTGGCGCCTCCGGCAGCGCCTCCATGTTTGATATGAGCCATATCGATACCTGTTTGAGCGGTGGAGACACTTGCAAAGTTTTCCAAAAAAGTTTCCAGTAATTGCACATCCTCAGCCGAGGCACCTTTTTGAGGGCCAAATACACCCGCAGCGCCTTGCGGCCCTAAAAGTTGGTTATCTACATCGCAAAGTATAACCACCTGGCGATTCAAAATTCGTGGATCAAGTTCGGAAGTATCTGTTTTAGCTATATTGATCAGGTATTCGGGTATGGCAATTAAGCGTTCACCGCTGGCATCCAAAAAAATAATCCCCAGCGCGCTTAGTATACCACATCCACCGTCAACCGTGGCTGAGCCGCCCATTGCAATGATGATCTTATCGGCACCCTCATCGAGCGCAAATCTGATGAGCTGGCCGGTTCCATAGGAAGAAGCCTTCAGTGGATTTAATTCATCCTTGTTTAACAACCGCAAACCAGAGGCATTAGCCATTTCAATAACGGCGGTCTTACCGTTATCGATCAATCCGAATGAGGCTTCTATTTTTCTTCCAAGGGGATCATGAACTTCCTTCCAAATTATTTTCCCCTGGCAGCTTTCAATGATCAGGCTGCCTGTGCCATCACCCCCATCGGCGATCGGGAAACATTCAGAGGTACACTCCAGTTTGCTTAACTTTAATCCCTGCTGAATCGCCATGGCAACCTGCGAAGCATCGAGGCTATTTTTAAAAGCGTTTGGGGCGATCAGGATATGCATGTTATAATAGCTTTGATAAAATGTAAACCATCGTCAGCGCAGTTAGTCCCATTAACAGGGTGGCCGTTGAATATACCTTCAGCATGGTTTTCATTTCCAGTCCCGAAAATTTTGCGATTACCCAAAAATAGGCATCATTGGCATGGGAGATCATCATGGACCCTCCTCCCATGGCAAGCACACAAAGTAATTTTCCCGTTCCGGTATTTAAACCCAATGCCGGTAATAACGGCAGCACAAGCGACGCGGCTGTAATAATAGCAACCGTTGATGAGCCCTGGGCTGTTTTTAAAACAGACGTCAGCAAAAAAGGAAAGAATATGCCCATACTGCCTAATGCCAATGACTGACTAAGGTGTTCTCCTATTTTGGCAGCTGTTAAAATAGCGCCAAAGGCCCCGCCCATTCCTATGATCACCAATATTCCACCTGCTTTTTCAACCGCTTCCTGTAAAATCTTACTGAGTTCATTTCTTTTCCATGACCGCTTACAACTAAATGCCAGCAATACCCCGATAAACAACGCAATGACAGGATCGCCTAAGGAAATCAATATAGACAGCCATCCTTTATATGCCACTGTGCCTGTTGTTAAAAAAGACCGGATGCCGATCAAAATTATAGGTATAAATACAGGCATGCAGGCCCCGGCGACAGGGGGCCGGTTGCTCGTTTGACCGACAGCGATTATATTTTCTGCTACCCTATCAGGCGCTTTTTTGCCGGCATATCTGGCCCATAAATTACCAACCAGCATTGCCGGTATGGCTACTACTATCCCGGTTAATATCAGTTTGCCAAAATCTACCCCGATCGTAGCTGCGGCGGCAGAACTTCCCGGATGTGGAGGCACCAGACAATGGACGGCGTATAAACCTGTAGCCAATGAAACGGACATGGTTGTGACGGAACTACCGGTTCGCTTAGCCATCGAAAGGTTTAAGCCGCTAAGTACTATAAACCCTGAATCACAAAATATAGGCAGTCCAACTATAAATCCGGTAATGCTCATGGCTAAAGGTGCAAAGCGGTTACCCAATTTTTTTACCAGAACGGATGCCATTACAGTCGTACTACCGGTATATTCAAGCAATAACCCCAGGGTGGTCCCCAGGACAATAATTAACCCTAATGATTTTAATATGTTACCGAACCCGTCCTTTATTACCGAGATAACCCCTACCAGGGGCAGCTGTATTCCCAAACCAACCACCAAACAAGCCAGGAATAAAGCAAAGAATGCCGGAACTTTATATTTGGCCGTGAGAATTACAATAAGCGCAATTCCGGCTACTAATAAAGCGAGGACAAAGGCTAAGGAATTGGTCATTGGCTAATTGGTGAACCTGCTATGGCAAATTACAAACTTAATCAACTTTTAACTTATCTTCCTGTATATTCCCCTCAAATTCCGTCCGAGTTCTTTATAATCCAGGCCATAGCCCACCACAAATTCATTCTCTATCTCGAAGCCGACGTATTTCAATTCATTAATAGTGCTTTCCAGCGCTTTGGGTTTCAGCAGCATGGAACATACGGTGATGGAAGCCGGTTCGCGCACTTTTAATTTATCTATCAGGTAATGCAGCGTGTTGCCTGTATCCACAATATCTTCCACCAATATAATGTCCCGGCCTTTTATATTAATGGTCAGGTCAAAGTCGTCCCTTATTTTGCGGGTGCTGGATATGCCGCCGAAATAGGACGCCAGTTTGGTAAAAGTAACTTCAACGGGGATATCGATCTCTTTGATCAGGTCGGCAGTGAATAGAAAACTACCGTTCAACACGCCCACCAAAACCGGCGTGCGGCCTTTATAGTCAGCATTGATCAGAGCGGCGAGCGCCTTTATGCGTTTCTCTATCTTATCATAACTGATCAACAACTCAAAATTCAGGTCGGCAACTTGCGCTTTCATGCGATAAATGTAAAAATTATACTTGAAATGCATTTAATTACCTGATAAATAAACATTTTTGCTTTTTATTCATTCTGTTGATCGTACCAGAGTTCCCTCTGTTTCGAATTTGCGGATTAAAAAATCCATATCTTTACTCCCTGATGATTGACTACCAGGTTCATACCTTATCCAACGGCATTCGCATTTTACACAAACATTCGCCTTCGGCGATTACGCATTGCTGCTTTGTGGTCAATGCGGGGTCGCGCGATGAGCCCGAGCACAAAGAGGGCCTGGCACACTTTATTGAACACCTGCTGTTTAAGGAGACCGAAACACGCAGCACCAACCAAATATTGAACCGGCTTGAGCTGGTGGGCGCAGACTTGAATGCCTATACCACAAAGGAATACACCTGTATACACGCCTCGCTGCTAAGGCAGCATTTAGAGCGCACAGTCGACCTGTTCCAGGATATCCTGTTCCATTCCACTTTTCCGCAGCAGGAGATAGAAAAGGAAAGAGGGGTGATACTGGATGAAATTGCCTCCTATGTTGACCAGCCTGAAGAAGCTATACAGGATGACTTTGAGGAACTCCTTTTTAAGGGCCACGCCCTGGGTAAAAATATTTTGGGCGCACCCGAAACGGTAGGGGCGATGAACAAGGCCGACATTAAACATTTCATGGCGGCAAACTACAACACTGCCGAAATGATCTTTGCTGTTTTTGGCGATCATGATCTTAAAAAGCTCATCAAACTGGCCGAAAAATATTTTGGCATCATCCCGGCCAACTACTCAAAAAAGAACCGCATCAGACCGAATGATAGCAAAGGTGAAAAAGTGAGTGTTCACAGGCCCATCACCCAAACACATTGTGTAATGGGAAACAGGGCATATCCATCATCGCACCATCATAAAACAGGACTTTTGCTGCTAAATAACCTGCTGGGCGGCATGGGCATGAGCAACCGGTTAAACCTGGAGATACGCGAAAAATACGGCATAGCCTATACTATCGAATCCAATTACACGCCATTGTCCGACACCGGTATGTTTTCCATTTATTTTGGCACAGACACTGAAAAGGCTGAAAAAGCACTGAGACTGGTACATAAGGAATTAAAAAAGCTGCGTGACCAAAAGCTGGGCAACCTGCAATTGCACCAGGCCAAACAAAAATTTATAGGCCAGATTGCCTTAGCCGAAGAAAATCGCATGGGCCTGATCATTTCGATGGCAAAAAGCCTGCTCGATTTTGGTTATGTGGATACCCTGGAGCAAATATTTGCAAAAATAAATGCCTGCACCGCAGAACAATTGCTCGAAATAAGCAATCAAATTTTTGATAATAGCCTGACCACTTTGATGTTTGTGCCTAAACAATAAAGCCGTATTTTTGTATCTGATTCAGCATACCTTAAAAACCAATTAGCACACGAATAATTATTTTGATGAAACTTCCTATTATAGCCTACGGAGATCCGATTTTAAGAAAAAAAGCTACCGCTATCGAGCCGGATGAATACCCCAACATTAAACAACTGGTTGAGGACATGTTCGAGACCATGTATGGGGCCAGGGGTGTGGGTTTGGCTGCTCCGCAGATCGGTTTGTCCATGCGTTTGTTTGTGATTGATGCTACTCCTTTTGATGATGAGGAACCCGAATTAAAAGACTTTAAAAAGGCGTTCATCAATGCCAATATCCTGGAGGAAGACGGAACAGAATGGGCCTTTAACGAGGGTTGTCTGAGTATCCCTGATGTACGCGAGGATGTTTTGCGCAAGCCTGTCATCAAAATATCTTATTATGATGAGAACTGGAAACACCATGAAGAGACCTATAAAGGTATGGCGGCCCGAATTATTCAACACGAATATGATCATATTGAGGGCAAGCTGTTTACCGATAAGCTAAGCCCGCTCAGAAAGCGCCTGATCGAAAAGAAACTGAATGATATTTCAAAAGGGGTAGTTGATGTGGATTATAAAATGAAATTCCCTGCTGCTAAGAAGAAAAGGTAATTTTAAGTTGGGGGTGTTAACTTCGCAGTTCCAGGTAAAAAAAGAGTTGCATCTCAGACTTTAGACTAAGCCGTTAAGCTGCTGGCTCAAAATCAATTGCCTTCACTCGCTGCACGGCTTTTATCCCCATCGGAAATTTGTTTGATGAGCGTTCCCCATGCAATAGGGTTCAGCAACGGATTGGGCGTTAATGAATGCTGGTTCAGTAGATTGATATGCTCGTTTTGCGCCCAGACAGATTGTATTTCCTGGCCATCCCGTGGCAGGCTGTTTGAAAGCGAAGCCGTAGTGGTGCGTTCTATATTTTTCCTTGCTATCTCCAGGTCGTCATCAGCCAGCTTCATCGACAAAAAATCTTTCCTGAATTCGTCTGTTGTAGCCCAGGGAAATACGTGAAAGGTAGGCAGGTTAATGATCTGCGGTTTTATCATTATCTGCGTTGTATAGCTCTTGCTGGTAACATTGGCGGGTATTACTACCTTAATGGGGGCAAACCCGATGCTGGTAAAAAGCAGGGTATCCCGCTCATGTGCTACAAATGAGAAATAACCTTTATAATTACTTAAATTAACCTGGTTGTGGCAGGTAACATTAGTAATCGTAACATAAGGCACCGCTACTTTGATACTGTCGGCATTATATACCATACCTGAAAATTGCACCAACGGTTTTTCCTGCTGTGCGTGTACACCCGCTGCGATGAACAGTAATAAAAGGACGACAAAATACTTCACTTGATAAAGGATCTCTTTTTTTTAATCGTTAATTAATAAAACGGTGTCAAAAAATATCGGACAAAATTAACCTATTGCAATAAATACTAATGCAATTTTAACAATAGTTAACATTACCGCAGATTTTCAGGGAGTACAGCGTTGGGGTCGTCAATATCTGTCAGATTGATCGCATCAACGCCGGTGATCTCGGGGACTGCCTTTTTTATAGCCTCTTCAATGCCCGCCTTCAAAGTCATGATACTCATCGGGCAAGATCCGCACGAACCCAGCAATTTTAATTTTACTACATTGTCAGGTGTGATCTCCTCTATAGAAACATTCCCCCCATCAGTTTCCAAATACGGCCTGATCGTATTTAAAGCTGCTTCCACCCTTTCTAATACAGTCATTCTTACTAAATTATATATTAAGTAAAGTTATTAATTATTTACCAAACTTTTATCATTCGCCGTAGCGTTACTTATAGCCACCTGCTGGGCCACCTTTTTTGCCATATCTATAAACGCCCCGCGCATCGGATTTTGCTCATCCAGTACCACTGGTCTGCCGGCATCTCCCGAGTCACTGATGCTTTTCACCAAAGGTATTTCGCCCAGAAACGGCACGTCCAGTTGTTCGGCCAGCTTTTGTCCACCGCCTTTGCCAAAAATATAATATTTGTTGGCAGGCAGTTCAGCCGGGGTGAAGTACGACATATTTTCCACTATCCCCAGCAATGGCACATTGATGGCGTTCATCCTAAACATGCCAATACCCTTTTTAGCATCCGCCAGTGCCACGTTTTGCGGCGTGGTTACAATAAGGGCTCCTGTAACAGGGAAGGTCTGCGTTACGGTGATATGGATATCGCCTGTACCGGGGGGCAGGTCGACCACCAGGTAATCCAGCTCGCCCCAATCTGCATCATTAAATAACTGTTTAACGGCTGTTGACACCATCGGCCCGCGCCATGGCACCGGTTGGTTCGGATCGGTGAAAAATCCGATGGATAACAATTTAATACCATATTTTTCAATAGGCTGTATGCGTGTTTTACCATCTACGTCTCTCGCTTTGGGTCGCTCGCCTTCCAAACCAAACATAATCGGTATCGAAGGCCCATAAATATCGGCATCAATCAGTCCCACACTGGCACCTGCATAGGAAAGAGCAAGGGCCAGGTTTACAGCTACGGTTGATTTGCCAACGCCACCTTTGCCCGAAGCTACGGCAATAATATTTTTAACACCCGGCACACCGGTATTTTTCTGCGAGGTAACACGCGAGGCCATATCGATATGCACCTCTACCTCCTTGCTGATAAAATAGCCGATCGCGTTGCGGCAGGCGTTCTCTATCATCGCCTTTAAGGGGCAGGCAGGCGTAGTTAAAATAACCGAAAAGCTCAGACGCTTGCCCTCTATTTTGATGTCCTGTATCATATTAAGGGTAACCAGGTCTTTTTTCAGATCAGGTTCTTCAACATTGCTCAGGGCTTGTAAAACTTGTTCGCGGGTGATGGTCATAATTTTATTTTCGCAAAAATATCAAAACAGTAGCAACTTGCTTTTGTTAGGGTAATAATTTGAAGTGTAAAAACGTTTGCAGCAGATAAGAATTAGTTTAGTTTTGGATAAAATTATTTAATGCGCCGACTTAATCCCAAATATATCCGTATTGCCGGAATAATAGTTGTTTTCCTTATCATACTGTTGTTAATAGGTGGATATATTGCTTATAACAAGCGCGAAACATACCTCCAAAGCGCTATTAGCAAAGCTAAACTAAAAGCAAAGAGGGATTATAATTTAGATGTAAAAATAGGCTCTGCGCACTTTAGCGGACTTAGCACGGTTTCTTTTTCTGATGTCACGGTCGTACCTGAGCAGCGCGACAGCCTGTTGAACATTAAGCGCTTTGATATTAGCATAAAGCTCATGCCCCTTTTGTTTGGTGATATTAAACTAGCACGTGTAATACTGGATAAGGGACGCTTAAATCTCACCGATATCAAGGGCATTAAAAATTTTGATTTCCTGTTCAAAAAGAAAAAGGATACCACTGAAAAAAAAACGAGGGCCGACCTTTCCGTATTGGCTAATAACCTGATGAAACAGGTATTATATAAAATTCCGGATGACCTGGACTTAAAAAACTTCCTGGTAACCTTTACCAATGACAGCGCGAGCGTAAAATTGCTTGCCCAAACTGCCCGGATAAAAGATGGGAAATTAAGCTCGATCATAAAAGTGGACAATGGTGCAGCAACCTGGCACTTTGCGGGCACAATGCATCCATCAGACAGGGATATCGATGTGCGTTTGTATGCAGATGGCAAAAAGGTGGAGCTGCCGATGATCGAAAAACGTTATCACCTTAAAGTTAATTTTGATACGATTACTACACGTCTTCAAAAGGTGGAGAACAGCAATGGCGTTACCAGGATATATGGCTATTGGTCGGTACATAACTTACTGATCAATCAACCCGGCTTGTCCTCATCAGACATCATCATACCTGATGGCTCTATTGATGCCAATGTATTTGTGGGCAAAAATTATGTTTCGCTGGATAGTTCCTCTCTGATACATATCAAAAAGATCACCGTTAAGCCTTACCTCAAATATCAGCTCAACCCTGTAAAAATATATACCGTAAAGGTGAATACCGACTGGCTAAACGCGCAAGATGTATTTGATTCATTTCCCGAGGGCCTGTTCGATTCATTTGAAGGCATAAAAGTTACCGGTAAAATCAAATATCATCTGCACGTATTTCTGGATAGTTCAAATCCCGACAAGGTGCAGTTTGAATCGGCCCTGGCAAAGGATAATCTCAACATTGTTAAATATGGAAAAACCGATCTGGGAAAATTAAATAAAGGGTTTGTTTACACGCCTTATGAAAAAGGCAAACCGATGCCCTCGCGTATTATCGGCCCTCAAAACCCGGATTTTACTCCGCTGAATGATATTTCTTCTGACACACGCAATGCGGTTATGACCTCGGAAGACCCGTCATTTTATACGAATCATGGTTTTGTGGAAGAATCAATCAGGAGATCCATCGCGACCGATTTTAAAGAAAAGAAATTTAAGCGCGGCGGCAGTACTATTTCTATGCAGCTGATCAAAAATGCCTTTTTGAGTCGTGAAAAAACCCTGGCCCGTAAAGTGGAAGAGATACTGATCGTCTGGATGATCGAGAATAACAACATCATGTCAAAAAACAGGATGCTTGAAGTGTATTTCAACATCGTTGAATGGGGCCGGAACATTTATGGAATCGGGGAAGCTTCGCGTTATTATTTCGGAAAATCACCCGCTGAACTCACTCTTGGTGAAAGTATTTATTTAGCAAGCATTCTTCCTCACCCAAAAACGGGTTTATATTCCTTTTTACCCGATGGCTCTTTGCGGCCAAGCCTGCAAGGCTATTACAATTTGATAGGCAAATTAATGGCCGGCAGGGGATGGACCGAGCCGGATAGTTCAGGATATGGCTATTATTCAGTAAGGTTAAAGGAGGGCCTGCGCCAGGAAATTGCGCCGGTACCGGCTGCGATTGCTGATAGTCTGATGAAACAAACCAATGATGATGAAGATGATACGCCGACAGTTGTTATAGCAGTGCCCGAAAAAAAACCTAATTTCTTTCAGCGGTTATTTGGGAAAAAAGATACTGCAGCCAATAAGCAAGAAGAGAAGGAACTGGAAATAGATACCGTTGGAAAAACCAAAAAACAGATACGCCAGGAAAAACGTGCACGCAAGAAGCTCGAAAAAGAGCGTCAAAAGGAACTTCGTGACAAAGGACTGTTATAGTGTTTACCATAGCATGACGAATTTAAATGTTTAAACATCGATCTTTGCTTAAATATTTAAAGTTATGTCACTCATAGAAAAATTAAACTGGCGCTACGCCACAAAAAAGTTTGATCATACTAAAAAATTAAGCCCGGCTCAATTAGATGAGCTATTAAGGGCGGTCCATTTGTCACCTTCGTCTTCAGGACTTCAATCTTACAAGATGTTGATCGTGACAGACCCCGCTATAAGGCAAAAGCTACGCGAAGCTGCTTACGGTCAGCCTCAATTGACTGATGCGTCCCAAATTATCATTTTCGCTTCCGAAACAAATCTGGATGCTGCCTATGTTAAAAAGTATATTGACCACATCGCTAAAACCCGTCAAATCGACCGCGAAAGCCTGGAAGGTTTTGAACAAGCGATTAACGGTAATATCAACAAACTTACAGCCGAGCAAAAAATCACCTGGTCACACAAACAGACTTATATTGCCTTGGGTGTATTATTAACCGCTGCCGCTGACATGGGTATCGATAGCTGTCCGATGGAGGGTTTTAATGCGGATAAGGTCGATGAAGTCTTAGGGTTAAACGAAAAAGGATTAACCACATCGGTAATAGCAGCCATTGGTTTCCGTTCAGTAGATGATGAATTTAGTAAATTCATTAAAGTGCGCAAACCTAACGAAGACATGTTTATTCATATTTAATGGTGCTAACGATATATTAAATCACACAAAAGCCGGAAGCCAAGCAACTTCTGGCTTTTGTGTTTTAAACTGCAAGGCTGCCTGACTCTATTAAACCGATGAAGACTTGCGTATAAAAAGCTTAGAATTAAGGATATGCTGCTTTTTTACCGCAACGTGGTTTTTGTTCTCCAGCTCATCAAATAAAAGCGTTGCCGCTTTTATACCCATTTCGTAGGCCGGCTGGGTGATCGTTGATAAAGGCGGACATAATAAGGGAGCGATCGCCAGGCTTGAAAAGCTAATGATCTTCAGCTCTTCCGGGATAGATATATTCATGTCGTTGCATACATAGTAGGTAGCAAAAGCAAGACGCTCAACCGAACTGAATATTCCATCTGGTTTAATCTCTTCCAGCACCTTTTTGATGATGGAATAATTGACCTTTTCTTCCTGGCTGCAGTCGATCACCAATTCATCATCAAAAGGTATCCCGTGTTTTGCCAGCGCATCAACATAGCCCTGCCCGCGCACCTTACCTATAGAAATACTTTTATTGACCACCAAATAAGCTATCCGGCGACAGCCGGTTTCAATCAGGTGTTCGGTGGCTGCAAAACTGCTCTGGTAGTCATTGGTAGTCACTTTTGATACTTCTATGTCTTCGTACACCCGGTCAAAAAACACCACCGGTATATTCTTCTGTTCGAGCTTTTTCAGATAATTATGGTCATTCGACTCACCCGAAACAGACATAATAATGCCATCGGCTTTCCCATTGTTGAGGTAGTTCACAAATGAAACTTCCTTTTCAAAAATGTCGTCGGTACGATAAAGCAAAATATAAAAGCCCTTTTTCCGTGCAACTTCTTCTATCCCGTTAATGGCCTGGGCAAAAAAGTCATTAACGATTTCGGGAACGATAACTGCCAGGGTTTTGCTTTTTTTATCCCTTAAATTACTTGCGTAATGGTTCGGCAAAAAATTATGCTCTCTTGCCACGGCCAGTATTCTTTCCTTGGTGTCTTTATTAATATCATGGCTGCCGTTAAACGCTCTGGAAATAGTAGAGGTTGACAGCTTTAGCTTTTTAGCCAGTATTTTAATATTAATATTATCCATTTCGATGAGCTAAATAATAACAGCGCTCAAATGTAACAAATTCATTATTCCCTGTGTAACCAATTTAAAATCAATTGTATTAGGTTTATGCTTATTATTTCTCATATAAAATATATGCGGTTGTAGCAGGCAGGACTATTTCGCTTGTATTTATATTTCTTATGCCGCTTTCGCTGACGGCATGCTCATCAGTGGCCAATATCCAATTGCCCTTCGGGATAGTGAACCTTTTATCCGCTGTATTGCCATTAAAAATAACCAATATATTTTTCCAGCCATCACCATTCGCATACCCACTTATTTGATAAGCGATAATATCAGGATCTTTGGTATCTAAAAAACGTAAATGCCTTTGGATCATTTGTGTCGACCGCATCCTGAATGCAGGATGGTTTCTTCGCAAAGCGATTAGTCCTTTGTAGTAGTTAAACACTGCCTTGTATTTAGCCTTACGGCCCCAGTCTAATTGGTTAATAGAATCCGGACTGTTATAAGAATTGGCAACACCCTGCTTGGTGCGCAGCATTTCGGCGCCGGCGTGCAAAAAAGAAACGCCTTGCGAGGTAAGCACAATGGCATTACTTAATTTATCCATTTTTATCAGATCGGCTTCCGGCGCTCCGGGGTTTGATATCTTAAGCCGGTCAAAGAGTGTATGATCATCATGGCAGGATACATAATTAATGGTTTGATATGGTTGGGCAGCCCAGGGAGCTTTAGCGTAATTTACTTTGTCGTAATCAACCTGCGGATGCCGGGTTGATGCAACAATTCCAAATTTTACGCTTTCGGCATTCCCGGCTGCACCACTTACAAAGCCTTTTGATTTCACATCGCCCCATCCCCCTTTTATGCCATCACGCATTTCATCACTAAAAACAGCTATCTTATCCAGTTTATAGGCATTCTTTTTCACCGCCCGCAGGTCCTCGGCCAGCGGGCTGTTCCCGGCTGTCCATCCTTCGCCGTAAATAAATATGGTGGAATCTATCTTGTGCAAAGCCCCGCTTATCTCATTCATTGTTTCCATATCATGTACCCCCATCAGGTCGAACCTGAAACCGTCCAGATGATATTCCCTGGCCCAGTAAAGCACCGACTCTACCATGTATTTTCTCATCATGGCCCTTTCTGATGCAGTTTCGTTACCGCAGCCGGTCGCATTGGAATAAGCGCCCTTTGCTGTGTGCCTGTAAAAATAACCCGGCGCAAACTGGTTAAAATTGGAGGAAGTACCGCTGGTATGGTTATACACCACATCCAGTATTACCCGCAGTCCATTATTGTGCAGGGCCTGCACCATCTGCTTAAACTCCCGTATCCGGACATTGCCGTCATACGGATTAGTCGAATAACTCCCTTCAGGAACATTATAATTCAGGGGGTCATAACCCCAGTTATATTTTTCACCGGGTTTTGTTTCGTCAATTGAGTTAAAATCAAACGACGGCAGCAAATGAATATGCGTTACGCCAAGTGATTTGATATGGTCAAGCCCTGTTGATTCCCCGTCCGGGCTTTTGGTACCGGTTTCGGTTAATCCTAAAAATTGACCTTTATGCTGTATTCCGGAGTTTGGACTGATGGACAGGTCGCGGATATGCAACTCATAAATGATCATATCGGTAAAGTTTTTTAACGCTGGTTTTTTATCCATTGCCCAATTTCCGGGGTCGGTCGATCTTAGATCCACCACCATCCCGCGCTTACCGTTCACCCCAACTGCCTTGGCATAGATATCGGGCCGCTCCTGCAGCCATCTGTCATTATTTTTAACCTGGAAAGTATAATACCTATTCTTAAGATCCTGCTTAACGGTTATTTCCCAAACGCCTTGTCCGGCCTTGTTCAGTCGGATTATTTGGGTGGCTTTACCCCCTTCGCCGGCCGCATACAGCCTCAGTTTTACAGCCGTTGCCGTGGGCGCCCAAATTTTAAATATCGTCTTTCCGGGCCAGAAGGTAACTCCCAGGTCGCTGCCGGTATAAACCGGGTAATCATTAAATTGAGGAATTTTTTTGATCGTTTTAAATGATAGTAAAACAATGGATAAAAAAGTTAATGCTAAAATAGAATTTAGATATTTCATTGATGAATAAATTACAGGATACCGTCTGAACACCTTCTGGTTCAAATAGAATTAAATTTATTCATAATCCACCAAAACAATTCAATGACTTTCGGTATTATGCTTACACCATGGATAACCAAAAAACGTGAAGCAACTTGTCTTAAATAAGTATCTGCATATAATGATCATTTTGGGGCTTTTGAGCCCGTTATCATCAAAAGCCTATTCCGTATTTGCACATGAAGCCATTATAGATGCCAGTTGGCAAAAGTCCATCCTGCCATTATTGAAACAAAAATACCCCATGGCCTCTGATTCTGCCCTGAAAGTGGCTCGTTCCTATGCTTATGGCGGATCGCTGATCGCCGATATGGGTTATTTCCCGTTTGGCAATTCATATTTCACCGACCTGGTACATTATGTTCGCAGCGGTGATTTTGTAGAAAACCTGCTTAACGAAGCACAGAATATAAATGAATACGCTTTTGCCATTGGCGCTTTGGCGCATTATATGACTGACCAATACGGGCATGCATTAGGCACTAACTTAGCCGTACCGATTGTGTATACTGATATGGGGCAAAAATATGGCAGCATAGTAACCTATGACAACGATCATACATCGCATAAAAGGATGGAATTTGCTTTTGATGTATTGCAAACGGCAAGAGGCAATTATTTACCGCAATCGTATCATGATTTTATTGGATTTAATGTGGCACGACCTGTATTGGAAAGGGCTTTTCTTAAAACCTATGGCGAAGATATCAATAAAGTTTTCGGCAATCTTTCATTGACCATTTCAACTTTCAGGTGGACAATTAAAAGTTTATTTCCGGGTTTAACAAGAACCGCCTGGGCCATCAAAAAAAACGATATCCTTAAGAGTGATCCCACGATGACCAGCAGGAAATTTCACTACAAGTTAAAAAGAAAAGAATATTATAAAGAATTTGGTCGCGAACGTGAAAAGCCTAAACTTAAGGAATGGATCTACTCAGTAATTATAAGGATATTACCCAAGATCGGCGCTTTAAAATCTTTGCGGTTTAAAGACCCCGGACCTGGGGGAGAGAAACTATTTATCAGAAGTTTTGATACCACTATGGTTCATTATGACCTTGCTTTACGTATGTTACAGCATGAAAATCATATTGACCTGGCTAATATCGATTTCGACACCGGGAAAATAACAGCTCCGGGAGAATATCCTCTTACTGATCAAACTTATAGTTTCATGGTGCTGAAGCTACAGGACGACAAGTTTAGTAACATGACAGCTCCGTTAAAAGACAACATTCTTATTTTCTACAGCCGGGCAGATACAACTACCAAGTCAAACGAACACAAAAAAGATAAAATAGACTGGCAGAAAACTTACCTGGCATTACAGCAGATAAAAGTTGCAAAACCCGTTCCAGTCGACAGCTTAAAAAATTATAAAGGCGGGAGCTACAAAATATCACCGGATACCACTAAGAAATACAGCAGCCGCTAATAACTTCCCGCTGACTAGGCCATTGGCTGTAATGGCGTTGAAAGATGTTTTTTGATACCCGATAAAAGCTGGAGTGGTTGAAAAGGTTTGAGCATGCAATCAGAAAAACCGCTTGCAATAAGGTCAGACAGCATTTTTTGATCAACCAGTGACGCAGTAAAGGCAATAACCGGGATTTCAGGATACAATTTTTTAACTTCAAAAATTGCGGTGTAGCCGTTCATTACCGGCATCTCCAGATCCATTAAAATAATATCATAAGCCGGATTATTTGCCAGCGCTCCGAGCGCTTCCCTGCCATCATAAGCCGGTGTAACATCGGCTTTGAAGCCGGTCAATATCTTTTTAGCTACCATCATATTGATCTGGTTATCCTCAACCAGTAATATGTTTATTCCTGTTAGGTCGGCATCGGTCTTAACCTTGCTTTTTGCTATTTGCTTTCGTGTGCCGCCATAATCTAATTTCAGATCGAAACTAAACTTACTGCCCCGGCCTTTTTCACTTGCCAGTACCAGGCTGCTGTTCATCAAATTTAATAATCGCACACAGATCGTAAGCCCCAAACCCGTGCCAACAAATTTCTTGGTGTTTTCGTCATAAACCTGCCAAAAACTTTCAAATATTTTCTTTTGGTCATTTTCAGCTATCCCAATTCCGGTATCTTCGATACTGAAGCTTATTTCAATAGATTTTTTTTCTTTTTTCTTACACACTACATCCAGTTTCACATACCCATGGTCCGTAAATTTCAGGGCATTGGAGAAAAGATTATTAAATATCTGTATCAAACGCACATCATCAGCCATCACCAGCACATCCAGTTGCGGATCGATATTAATTTTTAGTTCCACCTCCTTCTCCTGGAAGAGGGTTGTAAAAGGCATTCCCACATTCAACAAAAACTGTTTCAGGTTAAGCTCCACCGGGTGTATCTCCAGCTTATCGGCTTCTATTTTGTTAAAATCGAGTATATTATTCACCTGCTGCAGCATATGATCAGAGCAATACTTAAGAATTTGAAAATATTCCTCCTGCTGGGCGTCCCTGTTTTGCTCTTTCAATAAACTGATTACGCCGATTATACCATTTAAGGGTGTACGAAGCTCGTGTCCCATGGTGGCCAAAAATTGCGTACGCGCATCAATTACCTTGTTGCTTTGTTCCATCAGCTCTTTAATATATTTTTTTTCAAAGAAAATATAAGCTACGGCAAATATGATGGTTGAAGAAATAGCGATAACACTGTTGACAAAGGAAATCCTGTCTAATTGCGTGAGTGTAAAATCCTCTAAGGGAGCCACATTGCGCCCAATGAGAATACTGGCTATAAATGAAACGATAATGATACCGATATAAATAAAAGATTCCTTGTATTTCGTTTGTTTAAGGTCGACAATGATCGGGACGGATACCATTAAGGGGAAAAAATACAGATACTGGTTTGATCGCAGGCCTTCTATGGCGGCAGTTGCGATCAGCATAGCGCTTACTATAATCACGATAAATATAGTAAGGTTGTTAATATCGCCGTGGTATTTTAATAAGATGACCATCAGGATGGCAAAGCAAAAACATGCGCTTACAAAGGATGAAACGTACAAGCCTATAACTGATGTATAAATTGCCAGGGCCACGCCCGTAAATAAGGTAGCCAAACCAAGCTGGTAGGTTCTTTTAGAAACATCTTTTATATCAAAATGCGGATTAAGATGCCTGTCAGCGTCTTTATTTGCCCTGTGGTATTTATCCGTAATTTCTTTCATCATTGGTAATTGGGACTCACTACCATCGTTTGGTCAGTAAGCACAACCTTAAAGTTACCTAAAAGTTTTAAGTCCTTAATAGTATTAAACGTATCCTAACGGATATTCGTTCAGTTTATGGCCATAAAAATAAAATAGTACGTAACATTAAGGTAATTTTAGTTTGTATAAACAGCCCGGCATGAATAATGAACTGTTTTCCGGTCCTTCTATTATTGATCAGCCCCCGGTAAAAGCCATAGCGGCAGACCAACTCCCGCAAGAAGTACACCGGTGGACCAATAGTGAAGGTTATCGGTAAGGGGAGGAAAGCCCGATAAAAATAAAGAAGAAAAATAACAAGCAATTTACTGCAACCCGCTATCGGAGGCTGCAGATGAACGGCAGTGACAGGTAATGACTGGTTGTTAAACAGGCTTTACCCGGACATATTTTTCAATATTTATCCGGTTTACACCGATGCTATCAATTTTTTCGACCCCTTTCTGTATCAGGGTATCATTTTTAATAGCGATCGTAAATTCGAATTTATTGTTTTCCCATTGACGGTCGTTACAGTATTCCAAAAATTCGGTGTACTTATCTCCAACTAAAGTATATCTGCCGCCACCTGCGGTAAAAGACGGCGCAGAGCCCTTTCCCTTATTGAGGTCGTGTATTAAAAAGCAAAAGTGGGTACCGTTGACGATCTTTATCGCCTTTTGATTTTTTGTATAATCCGTCACTACGGTATCCTTTTTCTGGATCGTGGTTCCTGAAATTAGCTGCCATGTGCCATTGATGGGTACCGATTGTTCTTTAGATTCGGTTGTATTTGTTTTGCTTTTGCAGGATACAAGTATTACAGCGGCTATAATAAATGCAATTTTTGCCTTCATTTGATTAAGGTTTATATTATATTAGTTTTTCAAATATAATATAAATCTGTTTTTTTCATAATGCTGCTGCACTATTTCTAATCCTTTTTACGCTTACTATCTGCTTTTGGTGCTATACCCTTATCCACATCCAGGGTAAAAGAAGCCTCGGACGCATCCGACGCCTGTTGAAGCAGGTCAATAGCAGGGGCGCTTTCTTCCGCGGATGAATCAAATTGCTCATCCAAACCATTGGAATGGACATCCTGCTGACTTTTTTGATCTTCTGCATCTGAATCCTGAGAATCATCAACAGGGATTTTATTATCTGGAATGATCATAACCTTATTGTTTTGTATACTATAAAAATACAACACATTGTTGGGCTTGTTGTTCGCTTTCTAAAAATATAATATTTTAATCCGGTCAACTCTTTTTATGCTGATCCGCTAATAAACAAGCACCGGGGCTCTTAAACCGCGGAATGTGTGTAGCTGTGTATTTTATTAATAAAATAGTCAAGATCGAACGGTTTTTTTATAAAATCGTCAGCGCCGCTTTCTTCTTGTATTTTTTGAATAGCGTTGTTGGCTGACAATATGATCACAGGTATATGTTTTAGGTCACTCTGGCTTTTAATGTATTCACAAATGTCCCGGCCGTTAAAACCGGCAAGATTTATATCGAGTAGAACGACGTCAGCATGACTGGCCCGTACCTTAACCTTGAAATTACCAAAGTCGCTTAAGCTAATTACTTTATATCCGTCGGCCTGTAGGATGATATTTACCATCTCTGCTATCACAGGCTCATCTTCAATTACCAGAACCCTCTTCTTCATATTACTAACAGGCAATTTGACACCCATTAATAACATGCAATAATGACACCAGAATTAGGTGTAAACAATTATTTTATTTGGGATTTCAATCCATGTGCATGTTAATTCTTAAGCAGTTCTGTGGGTAGCCGGTCAATTGTTTGTATTTTTATTTGCCTGTAATAAATTTCCGCCCCTTCTGATTGTATTTGAATTTTTCCTTTGGTAAGCGGTGATTCTTGTCCGTTATCCATCTGTCTGTTGTGGTATAATACCATCATTACTTTACCATTTACAACGTGTATGCTGGTATCGCCGTGGCAATACAACTCGAGTGTATTCCATTGTCCTGATGGGTTTTCGGCATCACCCTGCTTTATGCAATGCCTTCCCTGTTTACTATCCTGGCTGAATGTAGTAAGTGTACCCTGCGGGCTGTAAACATATTCCGTTTCCGATTTTTTAATTACAGGTATATCAGCCATCCCACCGGCCACACCCCAGTAGTCACCGCAGTTGCCTTCTTCAACCTGGAATTCTTGCGAACGCATCCAGGCGCCATAATCAGCACCATACTTCCCAACGGAATGATACAGCAGGCCGCTATCTTTCTTTTTACCCTTTTTCTGTCCCCACGAAAAAGCGCCCCATTTAAACTGCAATTGCAGATGGTAATTTTCATATTCCTTTTGGGTGGATATAGCCCCCCAGTTCTCACCCGAAATTCGGATCATATTTTCACCGTCTCCCCTGACAATGGTAAAAACATGACGCGGATCATTATTTAAACCAAGCGGTTTGCCGGTAATAGGTTTGCCGGCATCATCCAGGTCGGGACCAATATAAGTATCCCAGCCTGTAAGATCCTTCCCGTTAAAGAGTTGTTTCCAATGATCCTTTTTTACGGGCATTGTAAAACCAAATACAATTATACAAAGCAGCAGCGGCAGAATAAACTTAGTGAGTTTCATAATCAGATGGCTTAATTTTATCGAAGATAAGAATTATTCAAGTTCGTTAAACATACCGTCAAGGCGATAATCAGAATAACTGTATAATTGTTACCCAAGCAATACCTGCCGATACTGTGGATTTCTGCAACAAGTAAAGATCGAACAGGGGCGCTTGAGGCCATATGCGGCAATCTTCACCGGTGCAATATCTAACTACGTTAAGGCCTTTAGATAATCATTTTTATCAACTAACCATTAAGCTATTAGTTAGTCGGGCATAACTGCACGAAACAAAATTGTTACGTTTAGCGTTAAGCACCTACACAAATATCAACTATTGATTAATAAAAACTATTATGAAAAAGTACATTTTTATTTTTACTGCCCTTTTAAGTTTTGGACTTTCGTCGTGCAAAAAGGATAGCAAATCCGGTTCAGCTTCAACACTTGTTACCGTAAAATTAACCGATGCCCCCGGCGCATATGATGCGGTTATTTTAAGTGTTAAAAGCGTGATTATTACAACTACCAAAGGCGAACAAACACTTACAGTGGGCGGCGGCCCCATTGATATATTACACTTCAGGCTTGGTAAAGATACCCTCCTTGCTGCCCAGGATATATCGGCAGGAACAATACAACAGGTACGATTAGTACTTAATACCACCGGCAACCGTGTGGTAATTAACGGCACATCGTATGATCTGAGCACTCCAAGCGGACAAACATCCGGCGTCAAATTAAATGTTCATGATACCTTAACCGCAGGCATAGCCTATACATTAAGGTTAGATTTTGATGCGGCACAATCAATTGTATTAACCGGAAATGGCAAGTATATTTTAAAGCCTGTTATCCGTGCAATACCAAATGCGGTTTCGGGTGCTTTAACGGGTATGGTGAGCCCCGCTATTTCCAACCCTAAGGTATTAGCCATAACAGGTACCGATACGTCAGGTACCATTGCAGATACTACCGGTAAATTTTATTTTGCTGGGCTTGCGGCCGGAACCTATAACGTTAAATTTGTACCGGATAGTCCGTATCTCGTCAAAACAGTTACCGGCGTTGTCGTAGCCAATGGCGCTGTAAAGGATCTGGGAACTATAACCATTGTCAAATAATTCAAAATGGGGCTAAGCAGATCTGAATCTGTAACTCATAGGTATTGACGACATAGATAAAGCGAAAAAGCCACCCGTTGGGTGGCTTTTTCGCTTTATCCAAAACCGGCGGCTGCTAAAACAGTCGCAATAGTAAATCAGCGAACAAAAAACTTCGCAGAACTTTTAGCCCCGTTAATTAAAAACTGATTCTGGTTTTTTTCATCCCCGTACCCACTAAAGCGTTAAATAATGTTAAAAAGGCCCCGTAGCAACGCTCCAAAATTCAGGCTAAAATTTTTTATAGCGATAATTGTACATCTTGTCGGCACAATTGCCGGTGTGGTCTATTATCTAAACAGGGCGGTTTAAAATCAGGGGTCGGTAATTGATATGTTTAAGCGTTTAAAACCATCGGTAATTATTGAGGTCTCGATACACCTGTTGTTCTGGGCTGTTATTACCATTACACCTATTCTTTCAAGGCCTTATTCCGCTTTTCCACGTCAATTTTTTTTTTCGCCCTGGAATTTAGTATGGCTCAATATTTTACTGGCAACTCAATTTTACCTCAATGCGTTTTTGCTGATACCCGTTGTATTAAACAAAAATAAAAACATTGCCCTGTATTTTACTTTCCTGCTGCTTTCGTTTATCGGCATCGACATGATAATGGTTTATACGCGCCCGCACCCGCTTTTTTTTCCTTTGCAAATGGCGCGCATGCCGCGTCATCTGCCGCCTTTCGCCGCCGGTTTTAATCTGCTGCCGCTTATAGCCATTACCGCTGCCGGCTTTGCCTACCGCTACCTGGCCGATCAGTTCAGGGTGATTAACAACAAACGGGATATCACCAATGCCGCCCTGGTTTCAGAGCTTGCTTTCCTGCGCTCGCAAATCAGTCCGCATTTTATTTTTAATGTGATCAACAGTGTAGTAGCGTTATCGCGCTTAAACCCCGCGGCGGTCGAACCTACTTTGATCCGGCTTTCGCAATTGATGCGCTACATGCTTTACATTACCGACGAGGAAAAAGTTACCCTGATGCAAAAAGAGGATTACTTGCGAAGCTATATCGGGCTGCAGGAACTGCGCTTTCAAAACATGGTGAAGGTGAACTTTAACTTCGCCGTAGGCACTCCTGAAAAAACCATTGAGCCGATGCTGCTGATCCCTTTTGTTGAAAATGCCTTTAAACACGGCACCGGCGATGTTGCTGATCCGGCTATCGATATCAGCCTGAAATCAGACGGTAAAAAACTGGCTTTCAGTGTACAAAATACCTATAATCCAAACAATAAGAGCGAGGTCGAAAACCATGGGATAGGCCTGAACAATGTCAAACGCAGGCTCCAACTGTTATACCCCGGCAGGCACAGCTTATGTATAGATCAAACTGAACACATGTATAAAGTTAACCTGCAAATACAATTAAAATGATGCGATGCCTGCTTATTGATGATGAGCCGCTGGCGCTTGATCTGATCGAAGATAATTTAAAACAAGTCAATTACATCCAGGTCGCCGGCCGCTGCCCTACTGCCGGAGAAGCACTGATATTAATGCAATCGGAGAAGATCGACCTCTTGTTCTGCGATATCGGCATGCCCGGCCTGAATGGTTTACAATTGATTAAAAGCCTGATCCATAGGCCGATGGTGATATTTGTTACCGCTTATGAAAAGTTTGCCATTGAGGGCTTCGAACTGGATGTGATCGATTACCTGGTAAAACCTGTTCCCATTGACCGGTTTTTAAAAGCATGCCAGAAGGCCTATAACCTGTTTGAGCTTAATAAGACGAGTACAGGACAAACACCGGTTATAAAAAATCATTTCTTTATCCACGCTAATTATAACCTGGTAAAGATCATTTTCAGCGATATTGAATACATTGAAGGCTTAAAGGATTATGTAAAGATAAACCTGGCCGATCAGTCGCGCCCCGTTATCTCACGCAGCAGCATCAAAGCGCTCGAGTCGCAGTTGCCCGCTGATATATTTTACCGGGTTCATAAATCATACATTATTAATGTCGAGCATGTATTGCAGATAAGGCGCGGCAAAATAAAAACACGTAATGCCGAACTCCCGATGAGTGATAATTACCGCGATATGATCAATAAAATGATTGGTAAGGTGATAGAGTGATTACTGCACAATTCAAGCTTTCGTCTACACTTTAGGGAGGCTTATCTCATTTATTTCGGAACGCTGGTAACATATTGCAACTTCGGTTTTGATACAACGAAACCGGATGAAGAAACTATTACTGCTGTTGATAATTACATGTTTTGTTTCCCTGGCGCAGGCCCAAAATACCCAGAGGATATTAAAGAAAAGTACTTTAGATAGATTTGTTGCACGTCCGCTTGACGATTTGCTGGATACCCTGTCGGCCAATTACAATTTAAAAATTGTTTTTGAGCGCGATTCGGTACACCGGTACGATGTGGTTGAACATTTTTTTAACGAGCCGCTAAACAAAGTGCTTGATAAGGTATGTAGTGAATTTTATCTGAATTACTGGGTTGATGCCGACGGAACCATCTATATCCTGCAAAACACTGATGATATGGCAAGGCTTAGTAAATTGGCGAATGTATTAAAGCCGATAAAGCCGGCAAAACGGGATGCAGTTGCCGTTGTTGACACATCGGATGCATTTAGTTTAGGAGACACCCCTCAGGCACAGCCTAAAGCACAGCCGGCCGAACAGGCCCAGGCATCGCCGATAAACTTTATGGTTACGATAAGCGGAAAAGTAGTCGATCAAAATACAGGCGGAGCGCTGCCGTCGGCTAATATCAGGATGCGAAATACCGACCTATCGGCGACAACCAATACTGATGGTAATTTTACGCTGTTCAAAGTGCCGTCTGATACCTGTACAATTGAAGTTTCCTATTCAGGCTATCAGCCTGGTTCTTTAAAACTTAGTGCACAAATATTAAAAAAACCCTTGGTACTGGGTATGTATCCGGCCCTCAATACACTGAATGAGGTTACCATCGTCGGCAAAAAAAGTGGGGTGATGAATACCGATACAAAAAAGGTAGGCGTATTGCAATTAACCCCGGCCAATCTTGATAAGCTGCCCAGCCTCGGTGAAAAGGATATATTGCGGGCATTTCAGCTCATGCCGGGAGTAAGCGGCACCAATGAGTCGTCTTCAGGGGCTTATGTGCGTGGGGGTACCCCCGATCAGAACCTGGTTGTTTTTGATGGATTTACTATTTACCAGGTTGACCATCTTTATGGGTTTTTCAGCGCATTTAACAGCAACGCGGTAAAGGATGTACAGATGTACAAGGGTGGGTTTTCTGCAAAATACGGCGGACGCTTGTCAAGTGTAACCGAAATCAATGGCAAGGACGGTAACCGAAACGAGGCTAATTTTGGTGTGGACTTGAGTTTACTAAGTGTAAACGTGTTTGCCGAAACGCCTATAAACGATAAGTCTTCAGTGTTTGTGTCATTCCGACGTTCATACCAGGGCCCTTTATATGATAAAATATTTGGGCAATTTAATACTTCTACCGTTCAGAGTGCTCCTCCCGGCGGCGGCGGCAGACCCGGCGGTGGCGGCGGCCGCGGCTTTAACCAGCAAACTACACCTGCATCACATTTTTATGATGCCGATGCACGGTATAATTATCACTTGGACGAAAAAAACATACTTACCTGGAGTTTTTATTCAGGCACGGATAAAACCGATAATAGCAGGACGCTGCAAATACCGTCATTCTTAAGTTCATCTGTCGGCGGTATCAATATTACAGATTATACCAAATATGGCAACCTGGGCAGCAGCGTTAAATGGTTCAGACAATGGAACCAAAAACTGCATTCAAATACCTATATCACTTATTCCTCGTATTTTAACGATCGTAACCGTACCAACTCGGGTACTACTACAGATAGTAACGGTAACACTACAGATTTTAGTAACGGTACGGTTGAAAATAACAGCCTGAAAGATCTGGGCTTCAAATCTGAATGGGAGTGGCAGATGAGCAACAATATAAAATTACTGTATGGCGGCTTTGGTACTTACCAAACAATCAACTATGACTACATACAAAATGATACCAGCCATCTCATTAGTCAGCACAATAAAGCTTTTTTGGGTGGAGGTTATGCTGAGCTGGAAATTGATCCGAATAATAAGCTCCATTTACAGCCGGGCCTGCGCACTACCTGGTACCAGCCTACCGGTAAAGTGTATGCAGAGCCCCGTTTTTCAGCAAGCTATGTCCTCAACGATAATTACACACTTAAAGCAGCTACCGGGCAGTTTTACCAGTTTATTAATGAAGTTACACGCCAGGACGTGGTAAATGGCAACCGCAACTTTTGGGTATTATCCAATAACGGCAATATACCGGTAGGTATGGCAAGACATTATATGGGAGGAATAAGCTATGAAAATGACCAGCTTTTGGTGGATGTGGAAGGGTATTATAAAACACTTACCGGACTAACCCAATATACGATAACGCAATCCGGCTCAATACCCGGCAGCACCGCAACTGTCAACCAGGATTTTTATACCGGAATAGGAAATGCCAAAGGGATCGAAGTACTGATACAGAAAAAACTGGGACGATACACTGGTTGGATAAGTTATACTTTGGCGGATGCGCAAAATAAATTCGCAGTTTACGGAAATACGTATTATCCGGCCGACCAGGACATCCGCCATGAGTTTAAAGCGATCAATATGTACCATTATCAGCGCTGGAATTTTTCGGCGGTGTTTATATTCAGCACGGGGCACCCGTATACCGCACCGCTCGCTACTTATACTGTCCATTCGGCTGATGGCAACACCTTCACTTTCTTTAATGTTGGCGCCAAAAATGGCGAACGCTTACCTGATTATCATCGTCTTGATCTGTCGGCAACTTATGATCTGTTAAAGATAAGCGGCAATAAGATCGGCAGTATAGGTTTATCGCTGTTTAACGTATATAATCATACAAATATCTGGTACCGCGAATATCAATTACAAAATAACCAGGTAATTACTACCGATGTCAATTACCTGGGCTTTACACCTAACATTACACTTAGCTTAAGATGGAAATAAAAAAATACCGATTAACATTATTGCTGTTTTTCAGCCTTTCGGCATTGATACTATCAGCATGTAATAAATATACTAATACGGACGGTACGGTAGTTAATATGCCGGTAGTCGAGTCGTATCTGGTAGCCGGCGACACACTTACTGTAAAAGTATACAATCAAAAATCATTGACCGATACAGCCCAGTTCGGATCCCCTATCAGCGGTTTAAAGGTGTATGTATCCGACGGCAGTAACAATGTACAGTTAACCGAAGCAGCAAAAGGAACTTATACTTATGATGATAAAAGCTTTTTGGCAACGGGAAAAACCTACACGCTGCAGTTTAATTATCTGACGTTTAATGTATCTGCAAAAACAACGATGCCAGCCAAACCGATAAATTTCACTACGCAATACAGCACAATAACGGTACCCTCATCATCTGGCCCTAACGCCCTTGTCGATACACTGGATAAATTAAGCTGGGACAACCCCGGTGCAGTAAATCATGTGTTGGTTTTCAAAAATTCAGACGGTTCCTCTTTTCCGATCGGCCGGGGCAACCGCCCTTCGGATTTCCAATTAAGTGCCGCAACCGCATCCGTCTATTCCCTGACCGATCGGAGTTTTAGTTATTATGGCCATTACCGGGTGCTTTTATTTAGCGTCAACCAGGAGTATATTAATATTTTGACGAGCAATACACAAAGTTCTACCTCTCAAAATCTCATTAATGCGTCGACCAATATAGTAAACGGGTATGGTATCTTCACGGCCATGCAGGCCGCCGATACATTAAAGCTCACGGTATACTCTCAATGAGGTATACCAGAGTGGTAGCGGCACAAGATATATCTATAATTAAATAACGTAATTGTTAATTATAAGCCTGAAAAGTTATGCGCTGATTAACAAACAGATAAAAAAACAAACTCTATCGATTATTTCTTGTTACTTAATTAAATTTCCTTCATACGAATTTAAAAAGCTGGTAACATTGGAAAATCTTCTTCATAGTTTAACTTTTAAAGTGCAACGTCTTTTGGCTAATATTTCCAAAGCAAAATTTTTTGTTTTGGCAATCGCCAAAGAGATTGTTAGTCCGATGCCTCAATTGCGCATACTGTTTTCTGAAAAATGCGGGGGTGAACACCTTATCCGGAATGGATTTAAAATGCTTCCTCACCATGTAGATTTTGATGTGATCTCACCGGCGAAAATCAAAAACTATGATCTGGTCATTCCATTAAATATGAAGGATCTACGGGCATTATATAAAGTCCCTGAACTGTTAAATAAGCAATTAATTCCAATCCCGGACTTAAAGGCGATTAATATTTGTGATGACAAATTTTTATTTTACCAGATTCTTGTTGACAACGGATTCAAGGATTTTTTGCCTAAAACAGAGAAGAATCTGCCATTTCCATTTCTGCTAAAGAAAAAAGTGGCATCGGGCGGAGATGACTGTTATTTTATTACCAATCCCGAACTGAAAGAAGAGTTTATGGAACTAATTGATAGTCCGGATTATTTTTGCCAGGAAATAATCGAGGGAAAAAGTGAATTTGATACGCATATCCTGTTTAAAAACCGTCAAATAGTCGCCTCCATGAGTATTGAAAATTCTTTCGCAAAAGAGATCTATATTAAAGGTAAAGATGAGTTTATTTGCACAAAAATAGTCAAATGTCCTTACCTGGATATCTTTTCTGATATTCTTGAATCCATTGGCTTCGAGGGGCTTTGCTGTTTTAATTATAAAGAAAACCAGGGTAAACCTTCTATTTTTGAAATCAATCCCAGATTTGATGGAAGCCTGAGCAGGTATTTCTTCACATTTTTGCGTTGTTTAAATTAGAGAAGCACCCTGCTCATTCGGGGGAACTTATTTCAGGTGATACTATTCTGCATTGAACAGCCTTCAAAAAGTCTGACTTACCTTTCTGTCCGGGTAATCCAGCTTTTCACTCTTACGCACGCCGTTTACTATGATATGCACAATATTGATCTGATCGTCAAATAAATTATGCAACAGGCTATTATCCACATCTATTTTTTTAACAGCTGCTATTTTATCAGATTCGAGGTAGACATCCGTGGCCTCCTTGTTGATCTCAAATCCGAGATAACTTAACGGCAAGGCAGAAGGGCTAACTTTAATTTGCAAATGACTGGTCACATAATTTCTGACAAGAACATCCATCGCGGCATGCATTTCGGCTTTGTTAAGATCCGTTTTCTTATTGTACTGTTTTACCAAAGCTGCTTCAAAATCGTCGGTAAAAATTGTGCAGATGATTTCCAGCTTACCATCCTGTTTGTTAAAGCTTATATTAGTTGTGCTCACATGGATCGGATGCATGGCCTTAACCACTTGCTTTACCGGCAGCATTGCAGCTGCGGTAATCCAGAAATAAAATAACGGTCGACAAATTAAACCCCACATAACATTTCCAAGTTTGGTATTAAAAAACGGCTCAAATTTAGCGCTTTTATGCAAAAAACCGCCTGATTTACGTCAGGCGGTTTTTTGCTTACATAAAGAATTATGTTTATTTACTACCAGACACCTGCATAGGATTTACGCCGCTTGACTGTCCGCGAACAGCACCGGCCTTTTGCTTGAATACCTGGAACTTTGACGGTTCAGGCAGTTTACCCCAGTAATTGTTTGTTTCATCAATATCTGCGGTTTCGCGCATCGGATCAAGCTTGATTGAGGCTACTTCCTTATCCTGCACATAAAATTTGGATACATGCTTTTCGTTTAGTCTCCATATCTGCGCAGGTATGCGGTCCATTTGTTTAGTTCCGTCGGTAAAGGTGAACTCTACAATAATAGGCATCACTAAGCCGCCCTTATTGCTGAAGTTAAGCTCGTAAAAATATTTGCCCGTGTATTTCTGTTTATCCTCCTCAGTCAATGCAGCCGGGGCATTAGTTCCCTGCTGGTAGGTTTGAGCCTTTACCAGGCTGCTGAATTTATTGCTATCAACCGCGGCAAAGCCACGGTCATATTTCCAGTAAAAGTCATGCACCGCTGTATCACGATCCACATAGAAGTTTACTTTCTTGTCTTGGCGGTTCCTGACTTTTGAAATATCGTCAAAATCGTTTACCGCCGGCGGCGCAACTTTAGGAGCCATAGCGGCCCTTCTGCCCCCGAATGGCGCATCCCCATTCAGATCGGCTTTGGCGACTTTAACTGAGTCGAGTGAAATATCACAGGGCTCGGTTCCATAAAACCAGCCTCTCCAAAACCAGTCGAGGTTCTCGCCGCTGGCATCTTCCATAGTTCTGAAAAAATCGGCTGGTGTGGGGTGTTTGAATTCCCAGCGCCTTGCATATTGCTTAAAAGCGTAATCAAATAACTGCCGACCCATTATCGTCTCACGCAAAATATTTAGCGCGGTTGCCGGCTTGGTATAAGCATTTGGGCCAAATCTTACAATGTTTTCAGAATTGGTCATCGTGGGTTCCAACTCATTTTTGGGCAGCTTCATATAATCCACGATCGTATAAGCCGCTCCCTTTTTGCTTGGATATTTATTATCCCAAAGCTCCTCGGTAAGGTATTCCAAAAACGAGTTCAAACCTTCATCCATCCATGTCCACTGGCGTTCATCGCTGTTGACAATCATGGGAAAATAATTATGTCCCACTTCATGAATGATCACACCGATCATTCCGTTCTTGGTGCTTTCACTATAGGTGCCGTCCTTTTCGGTACGACCGTAGTTAAAACAGATCATCGGATATTCCATCCCATTAGAGGCCTCCACGCTCTGGGCAACAGGGTACGGAAAAGGAAAAGTAAAGCTTGAATAACTTTTAACGGTATGTGCTACCAGCCGGGTAGAAAATTTGCTGTATAAGTTGTAAGCCTCTTTGCCATAATAGCTCATACACATCACTTTCTTACCCTCAACGTCCTGACCCATTCCGTCCCAGATAAACTTACGGGAAGATGTCCATGCAAAATCGCGCACGTTATTAGCCTCGAAAAACCAGGTTTTTTTGGCTGAACTTGGATTTGCTTCTGCTTTTTTTGCCTCATCCAAAGTAACCATTTGTACCGGAACACTTGATATTTTTGCCTTGTTGTACCTGGCCAATTGGGCAGGAGATAAAACAGCGGCGTAATTGATGCACTCTCCGGTACCGCCAATGATATGGTCAGCCGGTACAGTCATTTGCACATGGAAATTACCAAAGGTTAGTGCAAACTCTCCCCTGCCTACAAACTGATGGTTTTGCCATCCCTGGAAGTCGCTGTAAACACACAAGCGCGGATACCACTGGGTCATGGTAAATAAATAGTTGCCGTCGCCGGGGAAGTATTCATAACCGCCGCGACCGCCCTTGGTCATCCTGTCAGATATTTTATAGGACCATTTTACATTAAAAACAAACTGCTGTCCGGATCTTAACGCCACAGGAAGATCGATCCGCATCATCGTTTTATTAATTACATAGGGCAGCTT
This sequence comes from Mucilaginibacter sp., assembly GCA_028287895.1. GTDB lineage: Bacteria > Bacteroidota > Bacteroidia > Sphingobacteriales > Sphingobacteriaceae > Mucilaginibacter. Next base: position 65,955 of record JAQBOV010000073.1, read on the forward strand.
TTTCCCTGTAGCATCGGTGATGCTTGCAATTTTATCGCCATAACCATTGTCTTCGCCTGGTTTTTCCATTCTATCAAGCGCCAGTGTGCCTGCGGCTTTTGGCATGGCTGAACTGTTCTGGTAGTTAGCATTGTCATTGTTGTTGTGCTCATTCTCATCCAGCTGCAGCCAGAGATAAGTCAGCGGATCGGGCGAATTATTATAATAAGTAATGGTTTCGCTGCCGGCAAGCTTTAAGGCTTTTTCATCCAGCTCGCATTTGATATTGTAATCTGCGCGCTGCTGCCAATACTTTACCCCGGGAGCGCCACTGGCGGTACGCTGCTCATTGGGCGTATTGAGAATGGTGCCCAATTGTTCAAACTTATTGCCATGGTTGCTGCCGGGATTATTCTGTATATCCTGCGCCCCAACCAGGCCGATACAAGTGAGAGAAACAAATAGTGATGTACAAACTTTTTTCATTTATTATTTAATTAAGATCAGTTAATCAATCAAAGCGGAATCCTTTCTAAAGCCATTTTAAGTGAGAGCGCAAACACTCCTGATGACAGGAAAAATATCCAGTCCTTTCTTTTGACCTTGAAAAAATTCAAAAACAATAAGCCAATCACCAAAATGACGGCAACTACCAAAATTTGCCCGGCTTCTAATCCCACATTAAAACCAAACAAGCCCCAACCTATCGTTTGGTCCCTGGCTAACATAATACGAATGGCGTTAGCGAACCCCATCCCATGTATTAAACCGAAACACAGGGCAAGATAATAATTTATGCGTGTGCTTTTATTGGACGAATTAATTTGAAATATATTATTAAGGGCGGTAATGAAAATAGTACAGGGTATCAAAAACTCTACCCATTTACCCGGAAAGCGGATTACATCCAGGACACTTAACGCCAGGGTTAATGAATGTCCGATGGTAAATGCTGTTACCAGGATTAATACCCGCTTAATATCGGCAATGACATATACGCATGCCAGGGCCAATATAAACAGCTGATGATCCAGGGCATCCTTGCTGATGATATGCTCCCAGCCCATTTTAAAATAAAAAGCAAAATCAGACATCTGCAGAATTATTTTAATAGGTCAACATCTATGAAGCTGTCATTATAAACAGTATGCACCGATTTTATATAATCGCTTTCATCAGCTTTATAGGGGTTTTCAACAAATTTCTGCGGGTTGCGTGCGATCAGCGGAAACCAGGTGCTTTGTACCTGTATCATAATACGGTGACCTTTTTTGAAAGTGTGAAGTACATCCTGCAGATGGAAATCAACATTCGTTTTTTGGTTAGCCACCATCGCTTCCGGTTTTTCAAAGCCGTTGCGGAAACGCGCCGGCATCACTTCTGAACGGACCATTTGCCAGTAATTACTCAGTGTAATGTTCTTATTAGGCATATAAGGGTTATTTGGTTCATCAGGGGGATAAACGTCGATCAGTTTAACCACCCAGTCTGCATCTGTTCCGGTAGTAGCCACTTTCAGATGGGCCATAATTTCACCGCCTAGGGTTACGTCGTCCTTTAAAACATCCGTTTGATAAACTAACACATCTGTACGCCGGCCTGCAAATCGCTGATCCTCGCTCATGTAATTATGCGGGGTAAAGCCCATGGTTGTGGTATTGTCCTCTGTATAGGGAACCGGCTTTAAGGGGTCGCTGATGAACGATGCCGAACCGCTTGCTGAAGGCTCGTTATTGGCCAGTTTACCATCGGCGCCTAAATAGAATTTTTCATGAACCGCGTTCTTTGCCGGCCATTTGTCAAATGTTTCCCATTCCTTTTTACCGGTATTGAACATGTAGGCATTCGGGAGGCCGGAGTTTTTATCGCCGTTGCCTTTAAGGAAGTGGTTAAAAAACTTAGCCTCAATATTTTTCTGATAGAAAGTAGCAATACTATCGCCAAAATAAATATTACTGTGCATGGTATGCCCGGTCTCCCGTGACCATCTTCCATGCCCGAATGGGCCCATCACGATAGTATTGTATGCCGTTGGGTCTGTTTTTTCAATTGTGCGATGAATGGCCAGTGGACCGGTGAGGTCTTCGGCATCATACCATCCGCCCACCAGCATGATGGCTGGTTTTACCTTACCATAGTGCTTTAACAGGCCTCTTTTTTGCCAGAATTCATCATAGCTGGGATGGTTGATGGTTTCCTGCCAGAAGAAATTATCGCGGTAATATTTATCAGCATTTTTAAGCGGTCCGAGGTCTAACAAAAATTGGAAGCCGTCATGGGTGCCCGCTTTGATATTCTGATCGCTGTACCATGATTTGGAAGTGGTATCCTTTTTTTGTACCCCGAATGTAGGATAGGTAAAAAAGTAGCTTTCAAGGAAGGCGCCGTTATGATGAAAATCATCAAAAAAGAAATCGGAAATAGGGGCCTGCGGGGATGATGCCTTTAATGCGGGATGGTTGGATAAAATGCCGGCCGCTGTATAAAAACCGGGATAAGATATACCCCATTGGCCAACACGACCATTATTATCAGCCACATTTTTGATCAGCCAGTCAATCGTATCATAGGTATCGGAACCTTCGTCCACATCCTTTTTGCTTTTCTTGTTATCGATCACGGGGGTCATGTTTGTCCATGTCCCTTCACTTTTCCATCGCCCGCGTACGTCCTGATATACAAAAATGTAGCCTTCCTTCATCATGTATTCTGAAGGCCCCAGCCGTGCAGGATATTTTTCTTCTCCGTAAGGAGCGACACTATAACAGGTTCGCTGCATCATAATGGGATACTTGTTTTGGGATGAGGCAACCTTAGGCGTGTAAATGGCGGTGAAAAGCTTAATACCGTCACGCATGGTAATGTAAACTTCCTTTTTAGAGTAATGTTCCTTAACATAGCTGCCTTGCGCAAATGATCCGGTATAGGTAAATGTGATGGCCAGTACTAAATATAAAATTTTTCGCATAGTTAATTTTAAGATACGATAGCGAAATTAAAATAACAAACCATTAAAGAATACAGATCCATGTAACAATGTTGCAATATAATTTCCCGATCAGGCAGGAGCTGAAATCGGAACGTTTCACCGTCCTGGCACATCATTGGTGGTTGGACAGTAAACATTACTGTAAACAAATAAAAAGCGCATATACGATTAGTTATAAAACGTTTCTGAGATGCGCTCATTTACTTTTGTTCAAGGCCGGTGGGTAAACAGTACGGCATTGCCGCCCAGGGGTGAACTTTCGTCCAATAGAAAATATTCTATGTTTTTTTTCTCGTAAAAATGATGAGACTTAGGATGATCTTACAAATGGAATAGGTAATCAATCCATTACATCGAGCAATCCTCCTTGCCTATTTAAGCGCCCTTATTGGTCTGTTAAAATAGGTTTTTGGTGGTACCCCGGAAAAACGTCGGAAGTCCTTTATAAAATGATTATCATCATAATAACCGTTATCTATAGCAATTTGTAAAAGATCTTTAGAGGTCAAAGAATCCAAATCCAGGTAAGCGTTCAGAAAACGTCTTACTAAAAGGTAGCTTTGGGGAGAAATTCCTAAATGCTTTTTAAAGTTTCTTTCCAGCCATTTATAGTTCAAGCGAACCGTATAGCCATCCAAAATATCCCTAACTGTGAGGTTACCTTGCCTATCAATATAATTCTGTATATCGATTAGTACCTTGGGATAAGAATAGACACTTATCTTCTCTGAAAGAAAATTTACAGTTTTTTTCATTCTTTCTTCAAGGGAAGAATAATGATAATAAGCTTCCTTAAACTTTTTAAAACCATATCCGGCTATTTCGGAAAAATCAAAAACCTGCTTTTTTTGAAAACAATCTTCATTAATACCAAATAATTTGAAGAAAGTTACAGCGTAAAAACGAATAACTAAGCAATCCTGGAAATGAAGCTCAGATTCACAATAAATATTCCTTAGCACACCACCGCAAACCCATGTGTTACCTACACATTTTGTATGCCCATCCATACTTACTCTGACGTTTTCGTTTCTGTTTTGCATAAGCGCTACGACAGGGTAACCGTCGTTAAAAAATAGTTCTCTTTCCCCAGCATAGCCTGCTTTAAATACATAAAAGCCTTCCACAACCTCCTTTAAATGCTCAGGAGGCGTAATTCTGAGAATATGATCACCATTTTGATTAGCTAAATATTTAAAAAAATTGATGGGCATAAAGGCAAATATATTCAATTTGATCGCTGAAAAACTTTAAATGTCCAACTTATACTATCGGGGATGTTACGTATCGCATAATTTCGGGCCAACAAGTAAGACTTATGATAATAGCGAATGAAATAGACCTTGCCGGAATCAGAAAAGTTGGTGATGCTGTCGCATTAACTCTAAAGGAAATGCGCGC
>JAQBOV010000104.1 GCA_028287895.1 Mucilaginibacter sp.
TACCGTAACCAACCACTATAATTTCGTTCAGCGCCTTATTTTCTTCCTGAAGCGTAACATTGATATTTGTTTGATTGTTAACGTGAATCAATTGCGTTTTATAGCCTATGGAGGTAAAAGAAAGATCGGCCGTTGGTGCTACTTTAATACTATAGGCCCCTTTAACATTAGTAACAACGGCAACACTTGTGCCCGGAACACTTACCGTCACACCAGGCATGCCGCCACTAGCATCCGACACCTGACCGCTCACCGTGATGGTTTGCGCAAAAGTGTTCAAGGTAAAAAAGGGTAAAGCGATCAGCAGAAACAAAACAAGCTTGTGTTTACCGGATATAAATTGCCCTTTAGGGCAACAACCGGAAAAAGCTTGCCTCATATCGCGATCCTTTAAAATGGAATGAGTAAATCTTTTCATAATTGAGGTTAAATTGGTTTCGTTTAATATGGAATGTTAAAAGACATTGTAGAATAAATTAACGGCATCGTGGCCTAAGGCTTTCCTTCCGGCAGCTGTTTTTTTTTGTTCATGACAGAGGAGTTATACGGTTTAAAATTTGGTTGTTTACTTGTCTATAGTTTCCCGCCGCCAGCCGCATAATGCAATTATTTACTTCGCAGTAAACACTTGACTATAGCGATACATCAAACATCCATTTATACCATGCGCCACTGGCAGCACTTTAAATGGGAAACACTAATCTTTAAGCAACTGGTTGATAATTGGCAAAGTAGTATAGACCCTTAATCTATTCTATACTATACTATAATTCAAATGTGAAAATATAAAATGACTTTTGCAAGTTTTTCTTTATTTTTTTCCTACTGCTGACTATTTAAGTATAAATTTTGTGTTTCGCCGGCAGCCACTTCCTGTTGGAATCGCTACAATAAACTACATGTTATCTTGCTAAAACATTATTAATCAGACAATTCAATGTGTAAAAATCATTGACGATATGCTTTAATTTCTACCTGTTTTATTTAAAAAATTCCCTCCGGATAAGCCACCACCGTCTGTGTTCCGGAAAAGAATTTAGCAAAATCTTAAAATTATTTTTTAAATAAAATAAAGTATAGAATAGTACAGGTGAAAACCTGCCTACGGGATTGTCCGCAAATAATTACGAAATATTATAATGGGAATATTTACGTGCAGAGAAAGCAACCTCAATGCAGCCAATACCAAACTGCACTGAATGTATTATCCCCCGGCGACACCTAACTGCGAGAACAGGACAAAGGCAAGCACCATCAGGATAATGAGCAGCGCACTTACCCAATGCCGGTGACGCCAGGGCTGAACATTTATTACCGGATGTTTTTCTGGCTGATAAGGCACCTTGAGCGGGAATAGCCGTCCTATCAGTAACATGATACCAACAGTGACTACAAACAGGATAGCCAGCACATGCAGGTAATGCATTGGCGGATGAAATATCAGGATAACGCAGGCATAGGTCAATATAAAAAAGGCCAGTCCAATTTTTGCAGCCAGGGGCGGCACTTTGCGGGTCAGAAAGCCTACAAGCAAAACAGAGAAAATGGGCACGCTAAAAAAGCCGGACAGCATCTGGATATAAGTATAAAAACCGCCCTTAAACAAAATAATGAACGGCGCTATACAACATCCTATCAGCGTGAGCAGCACCTGGAAGATCTTACTGCCCCGCACCAATTGCTCATCGCTTTTCTGCTTGCCGGTTTTATCAAACCAGGGCTTGTAAATGTTCATGATAAATAACGTCCCTGAACTGTTCAGGCCGGCATTAAAAGTGCTGAAGACGGCACCTAAAACGATGGATGCCATAAAACCCTGGAAAACACCCGGCAGAATATCCGAGATCAGCCTTGGAAATACCTCCCGGGTATTATCAACATGAGCATACACATGCACGGCAATCAGTCCCGGCAAATTCAAAATTAGCGGAGCGAGTAATTTGCCCACGCAGGCCAGCGCTATACCTTTCTGGCATTCTTTCAGGTTTTTGGAAGCGAGCGCCTGCTGGACTATAAACTGCTCCATGCCCCAGTAATACAGGTTCACGAGCAGCATGCCGGTAAAAATTGTGCTGAAGGGCACCGCATCCGTTGCTGAGCCGATCGCATTGAGATGTTCTTTTTTTTGATGTAATATAACCTTCACTCCATTCAGTAAATTGCCATGACCGAGATATTTAAACCCGTAATAAGATATCAGCAGGCAGCCCGCGGTCATACCCAGGCCTAATAACGTATCGGAAATGCTCATGGCCCGCAAGCCGCCAAGAATAGAGTATAAACTACCCGAAATCCCGATAATGACAATCAGCACGCAGCACGTAGCGGTTGAACCCCACCCCATTCGCTGGCTAACGTGGAATATGCTGTTCATGGCCAGGGCGCCGCCGTATAAAATGGTGGGAATAAGATTGATTGCATAACTGGCCAGAAAAACAATAGATACGATCCTTTTGGTAACTGCATCAAAACGGTGCTCTAAAAAATCGGGCGTGGTGACGGCGCCTATACGCAGATAAACCGGCAGCAGAAATTCCGAAACAACAAGCATGGCCAGAATAGAGGTCATCCCCCAGGCCATAACAGACATGTTATTGATATACACCGACTCGTTTTCGCCGATGAGCAGGTTGGCGCTCAGGTTGGTCAAAAAAATAGAGGACCCAACCAGCACAAAACCAAGGCTGCGATTGCTTAAAAAATAATCATTCACTGTTTTTAGGCGTGTCCTTCTTGTTTTGAGCCAGGAAATCAAGGCTACAAATCCGGTACAAATGATAAAACTAAGTAGCATAGCAAACTAAAGCGGTGTTGATAATATGGATCAGAAATACAGATATACGATCTATTTATTGGTTTCCCTATTGGTGTTACAATGATTTGCGTCTGATAAGCTTTGTAGGGATGATCTTTTTGATCGCCCTTCCGGACATTACAAACGCGGCAGCTTCTTCAGCCATTAACCTAAAATCAGTAGAATAAGTGGTAATACCACCGCAGATGATCTCTTTCACCATATCATCATTGTGCGACAGAATGCCTACGTCGGTACCCAGGTTGAGGTTTTTATCAATGCAGTCTTTCAGCATGGCCCATAACTCTGTATTATTGATCGTAAAGTATACCTTTCCCCTGGTGATCGTTCCCGAAGTATATTCCGTTTGTATTGTCCCCTTTATGCAGTGTTCTTTAATAAATCTTTTAAAAGATCGCAAAATTTCAATTGGTGTATCTGTAGATGGGCGGTAATAGAAAACAAATTCATCATAGCGCATTATTACGTCTTTCAATTCGCAGAAGGCTTTGTAAGTCGCTTGTTCAAACTCTTGTGTAACGTAAGAGAAGTCGCCGTCCATCTGCTCAAAACGATCGATCATCAGGAATTTATTAAGGGGAATACTTTTAAGAATATCCTTGGTGCGTGGGTTGGGGATGGGAGCCACTACATACATACCATATTTGCCGCGTATGTTGCCGATAATGGTATCCAGGATGTCGATATTGTTATGATGGAAAAATACATCAAGATGCAGCTCAGGTTCAAGGTTTTTCTTAAATGTTTTATAGAACGTTTCCTGGAAAGTGTCAAATGCGTAAAGCAGCAGGGCTACGCGCAGGCTCTGCCCAGTATCTGCACTGGCAATGAAAAAGCCCATACGGTTACGGGATTCTACAATACCACGCTTGATAAGCTCCTTGTAGCCCTTCATGATAGTTTCCCGGGCAAAGCCCAGCTCACTCATCAACTTGTTGACTGACGGCAGCAGATCGCCCACCACAACCACTCTACTATCAACCGCATTGATAATGCCCTGTACAAACTGTTCGTGCTTGGTTAGCCTGGGTATGCCCTCAAGCTCATGTATCTGATCATATATATCTCTCATCAAACGTATTTTTATTATGCTTTGACATCTTCCTTGAACTTTAATTTGTCAATAATGGAATAGAATAGGATAAGACCAAAGGTAGATTTATTTGCGTAAAATCTGCATTGTGATGATATTTTTTCAGGAGTATAGTATAGATATATTCCATTGATTTTCGAGCAATGGAATATTCTCTTACCAATTATCAATTATGGGTATTATTCCTTTTAAACGCAGGGATGGCTTTGAAGGTGAAAAACTAATAAGCATTCCTGAAAAAGTATGGAAAGACTATTTAAATAAGTATCCGAATAAATATTAAATTTATACTATATAAATCTTATCGTATTTCCTCCCATAAGGTATCCATAAAAATTGTTTATGATTTTTTTAAAAGACAGAGGAAATTTTCAAGAAGGATTAATACGTTAATTTTTTAATGTAATATCCTATTGGAATAAATGGATTTTAATATTGCTTCATTTTACACAAACAACCAAAGATTTACTTTTAAAACAGCCTGGTTTTTATATTTATAAGTTATTATCTGAAAATCCAATACAATACTGACATTATAGCCAACAGCAATACGGAAAGGAATTTGTAATTACCCAATCCCTTCCAGCCCGGATCCTGCAAAGATTCCCAGGGAGATTTCCAATAAAGGCTCCTGCTTGCCGGAGTATGCTGAACCGGGTATATAAAGGAAAAAAACACCTGCAACAAAACACAAAAACAAAAAAGGTAAAATGCTATCATCATAAATGGAATATGGCCTATTAAAGATGAAGGGTACAGTTTTCCAATCACAAATACAACAACACCTACCGCTGAACCTATATAAAGGGTT
>JAQBOV010000054.1 GCA_028287895.1 Mucilaginibacter sp.
ATATAGATATGACGGCAAAATAGGTGGACAAGCCCGAAAAGATGCTGCTATGGGTATTGAGTGCTGTGCCCATGATCTCGTTTTGGGTTTCCAGGAGTTGATTTTTCTTGTTTAAAGCTTCGACCACGGAATCGGCCAAAACGCGATGGGATTTGTGTATTTTAGTCGTATCAGTGGGCTTGGCGTAGGAAATGTGACCCTGTAACAGGAGCAGCAAAACAAAAATAAGTCTGTACATGGTGTTAAGTCTGGTATGGTAAATGTAAGGCAAATCGGATACAAATATTAAGCGTTAATCACCAATTTATACCGGTTGTCCATCTCTTCATAGGAGACAGGTATTTCACCTGCCTTAGCTAATTGCTTAGCCCAGAATCCGTTCCTTTGAGCAGTGATGAAAACCTCTTCCTGATAATGATGGTCCGATGCCGAATAGATATTCCTGATTTCGGATAAACTTCCTGAGTGGCTGAGAATGATCTCATGGATAGTCGCTAACAGGCTTCTGTTCGGAAATCTGCCGCCAGCGGTGTGCCGTTGAGTTGCGGCCTGGTAATAATCCCCCTCCCGGAAAAGGTGCCTGGGAATATCATATACCTGCCCGCGCTCTTTTTCCTCCTCCGTGTCCCATAAAGGTGCAAGTTTAAGGTCAATCAACATTTCGTTGCTATCTTTTGCTGTCAAATTGAAATCAATTTCTCCAATGTTGTTATCCCAATTGAGGATAAATTCCTGGTAATCTATAGCTGGCATATCTTAATATAATTTATTTGTTTTTGCTGGAATTAATAAGGGTCCTGAAATTCTCAATAGTTACTTCCAATAAATCGGCTGCAAGTTTTCCCGAGGAATCTTTCTTTTCGCTTTCCTGGAATAATTTGAACGGAATAAAAATACAGCATTCAAATCCCATGGAAATAAAGACAAAGTTTCGTTTGGAATGTTCAAATTTAGCATCCCACTCGACATCATCCCTCCATTCAAACTCCTTTGAAAACTCCTGGTCGAGCATGCCTTTTAGTTCAGGCCAATCTTCCCGGTCCCAGCTGTGGCAAAATCGCTCGAAATTTGACCTGGTATGGAATGCTTTGCCTAGAGCATTAAAGTCGTGATAAAAATTAATGGCACCGATCCATTTGCCCATCACATGGGAAAATTTAATATAAGGATTAACCACCAGTTCAAATGCCCCAAATTTAGTGTTGACAACGGCTTGATTGATCCAGCTCATGTCTTTGTAAAAAATCTGGTAGCCCTGTGATTTGGTATCGGCGGGCCAAATATAAATTTGAATATAGTCTTCATTTTTATGCCTGGCCAATAACACCTGTGCCTCGGTTGCCCAACCAAAATTAATGGGCATCGTGCTTCTGCCGCCGACCCAATACTGGGGGGGGCCAAATTTGGTCAGGCTTTGAATGGAAGATAGGCGTTTCTCAATTAGCTGTCTTGTCACGGAATCTTCTTCGATCGTGAAATCTATTTTATCTAAAGTAGGGACCGGTAGCCAGTCGCTATAATGCGTGGCAACATAATCTTTAAATTCCGATGCCCAGATCGTCCTGATCTTATTGTGATGATTGAAATTGATATAAGGTATCACCAGCTTGCTGAGTATTGCCGTCCAACTGAAGGCTTGAAACTCGACCGTTACCGGTTCCGCTTTATTTGACCGGTTTTCAACCAGATAATTCAATTGATTTTTTAGCTGCGCGATGGGATTTTCACTATGCTTTTTAACTTCTCCAACAATCAGCGTCTTTTGATTATAAACTAAAAAATCGGGGATTGGCGTTTCCGAACCAGAGCTGCTTATTTCATCGATAACGGTCTGGGGTATATCGCGCGAGGTAAGCGCCAGGCCAATGACCTTTTCAAATCCGCTGATGTCGATATTTTTATCTTGTATGGAAACAGTTATTTCATCCCAGGATTGTTCATTGTTCACCAAATAAAGAAAATCCCGTAATAAGTTGGGTTCATGCCGCAGCATAATGATAAATGCTCTGGTCAGGTTGTTCTCAACGGGATGTTGTGAATCTTCGCGGTAATTGTTAAAAATATTGAGGTGCGGGTTCATGTTAGAATTTTTATTGCCTAAAAGGGTTGAACCTCGCCAAGATCATTTACGGTTCCCAGTTCATAAAAATCTGAATATAATTCCAGTCGAACCGCCTTAACCTTGTTTTTCCATCGTACTTCCAGCCTGAAATCTAGGTCCATCAATACCGAGGCATCAAGCGTTTCCGCGGGTTCGTTCGGAAATAACGCTTTGAACTGCTCCTCCTCATTCAGGTCGATTACCCCTGCATAAAGGCCGATATCCGCATTGATCGGTTTCAGGTTAAAACGTTCAATATCTTGTGGGTCCGGCGCCGCATAATTAAAGGATGGCAAATCGCTTTTTTTGATAGCGATCAGTGAACTGCGGAGAATGTTTTGATCAGTATAACGGATGTTAATGATAGGTATCCCCTGGTACTGTTCGGGGCTCAAATGAGTGTTTTTAAGCGTACTGTTGACCACATCAATGGCGATGCTGGAATTTAATAAAACATTCTCCCGCGGGATGAGCTGCAGCCGGTCAATCGCCTGAAAAAGTTGTGCAGCCCGGAATACGTAAGAGGCATTGGTTTTGTTCCTGAACAGTCCAATTACCTGACGGGTGATTTTTGCAGCGATTTCTGAAGCGAAAAAGGTATCATAGTTCAAATAGGTGATACCCTGGTCATTGGCAAAGGCAGCTTTTTGGTAGAGGATATAGCCACCTCTGACTGTGCTGGAATTAAAGTCTTCCGTCACCGGACGCTCGTTCAATATATTTTGGTAAGCATTGATCCTTGCCGCAATAATAGTGCTGGATTTTTCGAAAAAGGACGCTTTCTTTTCATCACTGGCGCGCTGTTCGACCTGTGCGGCGGCATATACTGCCTGCGACTTGGCGATGGTCTGGTCGATCAAGGCCTCGGGTAATGGCTTATGGTACGTCGCCGCCCATTCTGCGGTAATGGGTTTATAATCCAGCGCCTTTAGTAAGGACTCGTTTTGCTGAATCTCAGCAACAAAAGTTTTCAGGTATTTTAACTGCTGAATCCAGGTATCACGTTCTTCCTGTGTAGCAGGAATTTGCGGCAGTTCAACCGGTTCATAACCATACCATTGCGAGGTTAAATGGTACTGCCTGATCAGCAACAGCGCTACATACCTGCAAATCCACTCCTTTGACAAAAACTCTCCGTAAATACCATCACTATCCGGCAACTGGTATTTGCCGATATAAAACATTCCATCTGCGTTCCAGAAACGGAAAAACAATGCAAATACCGTATTCATCGTAACCGGCAGCAGTTCGTAGCGTACCGGTATACCCGTTGTATGATTAAAAAGGCTTTTCAGCAGTTCATAACGTTTTTTATACAATAGCATGCCGCCCAATCCGGTATGAAATTCAAAAAAGCGGTCGCGCTCCTTTTCCCGCCGATCAACCTCCGGCTGATTTAAAACGGACATATCGTTTTCCCAGTCTGTCCGCAAAGGAACATGTGCCAACGCCGTGTAAAAGAACTGGTGAGAATTTTTCCAGAACTCCAGCACATAATCGTCGCGCTCCAGGATGACCATTAATTTCAGGTTGTTCCAAAGCCAGGCATAGGTCAAATCGTCAATATTCGTGTATTCCATTTCGCCCAGCAACCAGATTCCGCTTGCAGCCGTGGCCCCGGTATGCTGAATGATCCTGAATTCAGACTTCGCCGCCCTGAAAATGGTCTTGTAGACCATATCATAATATTCATAGGGGTACCTCACCGGTTCGTCCCCGGCGATAATCCGTTTACTTTTAAATTGCTGGTAGTAATACCTGGATATGGTTTGCAGCAATTTGTCATCGTGAATGGCAATTCCTGTATACTGCAAATCGGCCATCGCTTTAAATACGGTATATTCCTTGTCTTCTTGCTGCTCTCTAAGCAGGTTAGCCAGGTTTAACGGGATATAAAACCGAAATATTTGCCAGGTGTAAAAGAAAAACGAGATGATCAGTAAAGTGGTGATTGCGATTAGGGTGATATCTGCCCAGTCATAGCTGATCAGGTTTTCAACGGCCGGCATTTTAAAATTGACGATCCAAAGCACCTGTACCAATACGGCAACAAGTGAGGCGATCAGCAATCCCTGGAATGCTCTTGACGCCAAATTACCGCGAAATAAATTGGTAATATAAATGGATTTGTATTTTTCGTCCAGGCGCGTGATTACGCCGAGGGAAATTGGATAGGCCAAACCGAGAATGGCTATAATGAAGTAGATACAGGTGTCGCTAACAGGCATGGTTATCGTTTTATCGGGTGATCAGTTAGTTTAGGTTGACGGCTATCCAGGCTGCCGATGAATGCGATGATGTCCGCGCAGTCTTTTTTTGAAAGGTGCAGCGGCGCTACAGTCAGCGTCTGATTGGGAACCTCTAGTCCGGCACCGCCGCCGCCACCTCTGTTGTAAAAGTCTAAAACGCTGCTTAAGCTATCATAAACACCATTATGCATAAAGTGCGCCAGACGGGTACTGTTACGTACGGTCGGCGTCTTAAAGGCGTGGCGCAAAGGCGCTGCCGGAACAATGGCATACACACCGGGGTCAGTATCCAGCTTTTTATTTTTGCCCGGAACCCCGATCACTTCAGCATCCATGCGCTCATATAACGGTGGCAATGCGCCATTGAAAAGCGGCATATAATGACAGGTACCGCATTTTGCTTTGCCCATAAACAAATTAAACCCGGCAATTTCCTGCCGGTCCAACGCCTTATGATTGCCGCGCATAAAATCATCAAAGCGGCTGTCTAGCGAAGACAAGCTCCGCACATAGGCAGCCAGCGCACTGACAACCTGTGCAGGTAAAATTCCTGCCCGAAAAACAGTAGCAAACTGTCTGCGGTATGAGGGGTCATTTGAAAGACGGGAACAGGCCATGCTTAAGGACCCGTGCATTTCCTGCGGGTTTGCCACCACCTCTTCCACCTGTTGTTCTAAGGTAATCACCCGCATATCTGCGAACTGCGCCGGTTGAAGGGCAGCGTTCAGCAATGTCGGTGTCCGCCGCTTGAGCGGCACCTGAGTACCGATGACGGTATTCGCCGCTAATCCATCCGTAAATGCCCTTTCCGGCTGGTGACAGGAGGCGCAGCTCCGGGTGGCCGGGCCAGAAAGCAATGGCTCATGAAATAAACGTTCACCTAAAGCTATTTTTGCTTGCGTCAACGCTTCGTGCGGATCTTCAGCGAAAGCGGTCGGGCTGAAAGCATCCTTATCAAAAAGACTGGCCGCCAGCTGGCGGAGCAAGCGGTTATAGTGCAGGACTTTAATCCTGTTTTTTTCTTGTAACCGCAATAATTCGTGGCTAAGCGGGTTGACAAAACCGGTAATAAATTTTGCGCGGTCAAACGAATCGAAATCAGGGTGCGAACGGAGGTAGCTGTCCGACTGGTGAAAAAGGGAATTTAAACGGCTGGAAAACGCCGGGTTCCCGATAGCGGTTAACAGTTCATGTAGTCCATCCACAGCCATAGCGGCCTCCTTTATATTATTTTCGGCCAGCGGGCTGTCAAAACCGCTAATCCCCAACGTTTCTATACGGAAGACTTCCATCCTTGCAGCTTCCCATAGCTGCCAATCCAGCAGTGGGACATGCTGAAAATAAAGCCTGGATTGTGCGCAGGCCACTAATAACCCGCGGAGGTCATTTACTAACTGTTTTTTTTTGGACGGATCATTCATGAAAAGCTCGTTTTCAATTACCTGAAGACCGCCTGGTTGCAGCACCTGGCCGGTTCTTTCCACTTCAGCGACCGGAGGCCCATTGATCAGCCGATCCGGTCCGGGTGTAAAATAAGCCATTGCCCATTCATTACGCTTATAAGCTAAGCGCGCCTGCAAAAACAATTTTCGCAAGGTTGCAGTTGGCGCGCCCTGTTCGGCGGCAGGCAAAAGCTGATTTTCAATCAGCTGGGTGAATATATCCATTTGGCCGATTACCGCCTGCGCAACTGAAGTACCGAGCGTCGGCTTTCGGCAGGCATCCAAACTCCCCAACAGGAGCGCAGCAATGATCCCCACAACAACCAATAACGGCTTCATTCCTTTAAAAGTTAAAAGCGTTGCGAAATGGATCAGCATGTTGATCACGCCAGTTCAGCGGCCTTAAACCCCATCTTTTCTCTATAAATGCGAGGATACTTAACGTTTCGTAGGATGATGGATCGACAAATCCTTTTTTTGCAAATGGCGAAACGACAATTGCCGGTACACGGGTTCCCGGTCCCCAAACCTTATCAATGGCTGGTGGGGCAACGTGATCCCAGAAACCACCATTTTCATCATAAGTCAGAATAATGACCGCATCCTTGCCGTCTGGTCCATTCAATACCGCGTTGATTAGTTCCACTGCATGGTGCTCACCATTAAATACTTCTGAATAGCCGGGATGTTCATTGTCAAGGCCAAGCGGTTTAACGAAACTGACTGCCGGAAGCGTGCCATTTTTCGCCGCCTTAATAAAGCTATTTTCATCCAGTAGGTGTTTCCTGCCTTCTTTGGCAGTATCCGAGTAACGGGCATAATAGATAAACGGCTGGTGATGATACTGGAAAGTATTATCAGGGTGCCCGTTCATCGCATTATCCCATCCTCCCGAATACCAGGCCCAGCTGACCTTCTTGTCAGTGAGCCGGTCTCCAATCGTAGGGCCTATCTGGTTCGGCAGCAGTTCTTTGGGATCAGTATAAGTATAAGGTCCCGGCGCAGGCTGCGGTTTATTGACCGAATAACTGGTGTTTACCACATAACCATCAGGCGTGATTTGCCCGTCGTGTAGCATTTTGTTAAAGGAACCGAGCGTCGCCACCATCTTTATGGGCGCTCCCTGGTATACTGGGCTAGCAGCAGCAATCAGCCATTGGTGGTTAAGGAAAGAACCACCGAAAGCACTATGAAAAAAATGATCACAAAGGGTATATGTCTTGGCGATCTGATACAAAGGAAGCATGTCGGTCTGGTAGTAACCCATGGTCAGGCCAGCGGAATTGCCATTATATAAGGCATATTTGTTCATCTTCCCGCCGTTGATCTGCATTTGTTCCTGGTAATAACGGTGAGTTACATCGGGCGTCTCGATATAGGAAGGTATATACTGGTCAATATTAAAGTAGCGGTTAGGCAAGCTGTCCGGGAATGTACTTGAAGTATAGACCTTTGGAATAGCAGGCAAATAGTCATAAGGTTTGTCGTTCGCCGTAAGCTGGATAATCGCCGAATCGGTTGCGTTTGATAAGCCGTCTGCACCGGGGAATTGTCCGTAAAGATTGTCAAAACTATGGTTCTCCATGTAGATCACCACCACATGGTTTACCTTTTTAATTCCTTCATCAAAACTGACCGCCTTAGGCCGACTGCAAGAACAAATACAAGACAGGCAAAATAAAAATAATAGCGCGCAATTAAGCTTAAATAACAAGCTTCCAGTTTGGAAAGGTTGAATAGGTTTCATACTACAAGGTTTACAGCACGAAGATAAGTATATATTCATCGCTACGTTTTTTTAATAAATAAAAAACAACCTCGCTTGGCCTGACTACCAGGCGATTAATTTGGTTAAATACTAAAGGCCGTTGCTGGTCTTCCATTAAGTTTGGGTCGAATCCGGCAGGTCAGCAGTTCCAGCCGCATCGCTTCGCTCTGCCGCTTCACTGCATTGGAAAAGACCGTGCGCAGCCGTCTGCCTCGCTGTGCTTCGGAGCCGCCCACACCCGGACTTTTTGCGGCCACCTATAAGCCATCTATAACCACTGTTCAATTTTTCGCTCAATTCTCCAATGGCTTTTTCTTAGCAAATTTCTGGAAAGCCGGGTCATATCGTCAAGCCCGGTGCCCTGCGGGTTTGCTAAAAAAAATCTCCACCCTCGCTGCGCTCGGGTCGTATTTTTTTTCGCAAAGCCTTGCCGTTATGCCCGGCTTGTTCAGGAGCGGTTGCTTACAAAAAGCCACCGGAGGCTTCAGCCGAGTGTGACTTAAAAAAAAAGCACCATGAACACCGCAAACGGTAGAAGCCCACCGCACACAGCGTCCCGACAGGTCGGGACGACTGCCCCGTACACGCCCATTCGGGCAATTAGTCAACTCAATATTTATCATTTAAAATTTAGAAAACATGAAAACCGCAGAAGTAAAAACAACAGGCGTAGCGAACAAAACAGATAATAACGCTACAGGTAACAGTCAGAAAATAAACAACCTGCCTGTTAGTACCGCCTTTAATGATAAAAAGGACGAGCCGAAAAAGGAAGAAGTAAAAGCAGAAGCAACCGCACCACAGGCAGAAGCACCAAAGACAGCCGAAGCCCAACTGCAGGCAGAGCCGAGCAAAAAGGAACTGAAAGAACAGTTAAAGGAACAGCAGGAGCGCAAATTAGCCGATACCGTTAAAATGGTGGAAGTATTAGGCAAGAAGATAGCCCAAAGGAATAAACTGGAAAACACCATTAATAACATTGACGGCTTTACCGTTGCCCAAAATGATGACAAAGATGATATGGCAAGCGACAGCCGTTTTGCCCGTTGCGAGTTGGTTATTTCCGATGATGAAGGCAATGAGTTTGTAACCAAGAACCCTTTTATTATCGCTTATGTCGCCCATGAGGTCAGGGAACTTTGCGTTGAAAAATTGAAAGAGGTTGAGGCAAGTATTGTTATCTCTTTATGAGTAAATAACTGGAAACGCCCTATGTATCAGCGTACATAGGGCGTATTTCAAAAGGTCAAACCATTTGATAACTAAGACAATGATACAGCTATTTATAGAATTAACCAATCAAATCTATTGGGTTGGTTATGCACAAGAGTTGGCAAAATCCAACCCTGTTTTATTCCAGTTTGAGTTTAACGAATTTCTTAATTCCTATAACAACTAATCATCATGGCACATAACATCAATTATAACGAGCAGACACAAAAGCACAGCTTTTTTAGTGTCAAAGAGAAAGCATGGCACAATTTGGGGCAGATCATTAGCGATTACCCCACCAGCGCAGAAGCGATTAAACACGCAGGGTTAAATTATTTAGTGGAAAAACGCCCCCTGTTTACCTATGATACGGAAAACTATACAGGCGACCCCGACAACGATATTATTATCCCGGAAATCGAAGTCCCTGATTTTTACGCCACCGTCCGCACCGATACCGAGCAGGTTTTAGGGGTAGTTGGTAATGATTACGAGGTGGTACAAAATGTAAACGCCTTTGAATTTTTTGACGCTATTGTTGGCGGTAAGGATGGTATATTATACGAAACAGCAGGGGCGTTAGGTAATGGCGAACGCATTTTTATTACCGCAAAATTACCCGATTACATTAAAGTTGGCAGGAACGATTTAATAGAGCAGTATTTGTTTTTGACCACTTCGCACGATGGTTACGGCAGTATTACCGCAGCGTTTACTCCTATCAGAATAGTTTGTCAGAATACCCTTAATGCAACCTTGCGCAACCATAGCAATTCCATTAAAATACGCCATACGGCAAGTGCAAACGACCGATTGAAACATGCGCATACTTTATTGGGCATTACCAACCAGTTAGCTAATGAATTAGAAGAAGTATTTAATCATTGGTCAAGGATACGCATAACCGATAGTTCCATTAAACGGCTGATACAAGTTGCAATGGCTCCAAATAAGGAAACCCTGCAATCCCTGCAAAACGGCAAGCAGGATGGATTATCTGCTACCTATAACAATATGGTAAGTAGCGTAATAGAGTTTGCATTAACACACCCGACCCAACAGGAAGTAACCACCAAAGGCACAGTGTACGGTGCGTATAATGCAGTGTCGGGGTATTTTCAAAATGTGCGCAATTACCGTGATGATGAAGCGAAACTAAAATCCATTATGTACGGAACTGGCTTGCAAAGGTCGCAGGTTGCCTTTGACCTCTGTAAAGAATTTGCCAAACATGGCAATAATGCGCTTAACTAATTAACCCATAGGGGGAGCAATCCCCCTTTAATCACTCATTAAAAATTAATATTATGACCGCACTAAGCAATCTCAATAACATCGGTAAAGCCAAACTTTTACATGAGCTTTTTCCTGATGAAATACCGCAACTGTTAGACCACATCAAAGATGTTTGCGCCGACCTGAAGGCCAACAAAGAAGCCTACCAAAGTACATGGAATTTTGGTTTAATGACTTTTGATATGTGGCTGTCATTGGCAGAAAAGACCGAAACCTTAATTAACAGGCATCGCACACACATGATAAAGAGCAGTAAAACGTTCTCCGAGCAATTGTTTCACGCTTATGATTATACAGTGCTTTTTATAAATGACCGCATTGTCAAATATGCCGAGGGCAAAAGCGAGAACAGCAAATTCAAACAAGCGGTAGCCCTATTGTATAACCCTTAAATTTTAAAGCATGAATTTTATAGTGATTGAAATGCACGGTGGCCCTGAGTGTGCCATCATTGTAACAGACCAAGACGGCAACAACCTTGTTTTTGACAACCGGGAAGATGCCGAAGCCGATGCAGCCGACTGCCAAAACGGATTTGTTGTAGAATTATAATCAGAAAATGCCCGCTGTCATTAACACAGACGGGCATTTTTGTGCCGCGCCCTAAGTGATTTATAAGGTTGCACAAGACCTTTAAAAAACACTGCCTGCCTAAAAATAAGAATATTATTATTTCTAATATTAATTGCATTATCAAATAATTATTAAAGATTTGTAAAACCTTAATCCGAATCTCTTAAATAATTGAATGCCTAATATTTATACACCAAACAATCCATGCCAACTTCTCGATATTAAACAAACCAGAATAGGTTTGTTTAATATGGTGGCTGATTTTTTCACTGATCTAACAACTCCCCAAATTTAGATCTTATGGAATTAGAAGAGCAAGTCCGTGCTTATAAAGATAGATTAAGAATATTTTTAATCCTGTATTTTTTCAGTGAGAATTATTCATCCACTGATAATCCCACCTACAGAAAAGTCTTTAAAAGTGAAGTTAGAATTCAGAAAATTGACTTCCTGATAAGAAACCCGGACTACCTCGCATACGAGTTGTTGGTAGAGGCAAAAAAGAATGTTGCCAAAAAGAGCGAAATCAAACCCATCGTAAAAGGTATTTTTCAAAGAGGAGAACCTCAATTCCGCCGTTTGGATATGGAAAGATTTTTTTTCGGCGCGTATGAAGATATTGATGACGTTATTGCATTTCTAAAAAGTATAGATTTTATAGGTTTTTCAAGCAAGAAAAGTACTGATTTAAAAACCATTGAGAAATCTTATTATATAACTGATTTTGCCCTGAATAAGGTCAGCACAGCACTTGTCGGCCTACCTGCTTTAAAATGGTATGTTGATCGGTGTGAACTTATTAATACATATTTCGGAAACTTAACTGGAAGCCAGTTAAAAGTAGCGCAATATGAAATAGACGAATACAGAAACACTTCCTTTAAGGAATTTATTGGAGATATTTCTGAAACGGTAAGATCGGAATATTACGCACTTTATAATGAAACATTATGAAATTTGATTACGATGCTTTAGTGCACAATTTGCAGGGACAGTTTACACAAGACTTTACCGAAGATCAGATTAAGGAATTACTTAACTTAGGAGAAGAATTCGGGAAAGATACGCCTCTCTCTACGGGTAAACGATTAGAGATCAATTATATATCATTCTCCGGAAAGAAGGTTACAGAAGAACAATTTGAGTATTCGGGACAGGACATAGCCTATAGCCAGGAAGTCAATTCGGGATTGAATATGTGGATCGCAGACAATCTAAGGGGCAAATCAAGCATATTTAAGATTATCAAATTCGCGTTGACTGGTAATAATAGTTTGAAACCGAATATTTCTAAATGGCTACAGCATATCTTGGTGGTATTTAGTATAAATGACAAGAAATATTCAATCTATATCAATATCGAGAAAAAAAGTCCTAAAGCAACCTTATTTAATACTGCTATCGACCACTTTCCCGCTGAAAATGAGTTTGAAGCCGATCAGCTTTTTCAAACTAAAACCTACGAGGAATTGGAAGACGAGTTAGAAGATTTTTTCTTCCGTCAGTTTTCCTATTACTCCTTGAAATGGACTCAAAAGCCGTCGCAGAAGGATAATGACGGCTTACTGGAAGTTGGAACGAGTTGGAAAACTTATTTTAAATCTATTTTCCTGGAATCCAAAGATAGCGGCGCACTCATGTATGGTGACCAGGGCAAAAAGGTCTTTCAAATGTTACTTGGGCTTTATCTTACTTATCCTATCAATAAATTGACTGTTGAACGGGATAAACTATTGCATGCAAAAGGTAAACAACAATCTTTTAACGAAAGGCAAAACAAGGACTATGCAGAAAAAAAGGTAGAACTGGAAGCCCAACTAATAAAAGTTAGCGATAAATTGAAGGCGTTAACTGCCCTGGAAACTAAAAAAGTTGATACGACGTCATTGATAAATGACTATAAAAACACTATGGCAGAATTAAATTCCGAAAATGCCAAAATTCTAAAAGTAACCAACGATCTTCAAACAAGCAGGCAGGAAAAGAACCGAATTGATTCGAAACGTTCCTACCTTGACGGTGAATTAAAGCGGGTGCAGAAAGAATTGCAGAAAGCAACTAAACAAGAAGCTGATATTGCAGAATATCTCGAAATAGGAGTGTTTTTTTCCAACCTTGACTTGAAACATTGTCCAAGCTGCAATCACACCATCTCAACTGATAAAAAACATGATGCTGCAAAGGGGCATACTTGTGCTCTTTGTACAGACGATATTTCTTTAGATGACCATGAGGCTGATACAGAAACATTAACGCAGAAAGCATCATCGCTGGTTCAATTGAAAAGCGGGTTAGCCCAACAGATCGATGTTCTTAACGTAGAAATCGTATCAGAAAATAAGAACTTTCAGGATGCCTATAATAAAACAATCCAGTTGGAGCAACAGAAAGCCTCTTTAAAAGATACACTGGTAATGTCTGAAAAGCTTCAGGAATTGGAAAAAGCGCTAAATGCGGAGAGAGAAAAGGTGAAACCAAATGACGACGAAAAAGACACACTCGTAGCTCAAAAGGCAGTTGTTGAATTTCAAATCAAGCAATATGAAACTAAGCCTGTAGAAACCGCTGATACAAGTATTGAACAAAAAATTAACTTATTCAATGCGGCCATTCAACAATTAGTTACGCACCGTTTTCAAGAAGGGGAGAAAATCTTAAAAAGGTTAGCTGAATTGATGTTAAGCGAAGTTCAATCATTAGGTTTACAGATTTCAGATATTGTCATTAATGATAAATTTGATATTCAATATAAACAAGATGGTGACTATTTGACTTTTGAAGATATAGCTGAAGGCGAACAGTTGCGTGCGAAATTGGCTTTCTATTTAAGTCTAATCCAACTGGATATTGAATATAATTTTGGCCGCCATACCCGTTTCCTGATTATTGACAGTCCCGGTAAAGAGGAAGGAGATAGGAATTATTTACAAGGTTTGACAACTGTTTTACAAGGGATAGAATCC
Source organism: Mucilaginibacter sp. (assembly GCA_028287895.1). Classification (GTDB taxonomy): domain Bacteria; phylum Bacteroidota; class Bacteroidia; order Sphingobacteriales; family Sphingobacteriaceae; genus Mucilaginibacter. The sequence goes on from JAQBOV010000054.1 coordinate 13,605, forward strand.
CGTTTTGGCAAAAATCTGCAAATATTAATAGGTACTGCTGAAAGAAGCTTAGAGAATGTTGTCGAACAACAATTTGTCTTTCCTAACGATACGTTTGTTTTTTGATGACACGCTCAAATAATTTGACTGAATTCGACACGTTAGCCGTCCCAGAGCGGTTGAATTTTTTGGAAGAATATTTTCCAGCCGCTTTGGCAGGCCTTTCTGAACAACAACTTAATGACTTCCTTAGCGGTATCATTGGCAATAGGCAAGAAAACAATTATGTCCGTAGAAAAGCGCTAAATTTATTTATCGACTTAGTTATTACCGGAAGCCTTAAAACAAGGCATGCGTTAACTGTACTGATTGACAATTGGCAGGACAATGCTGACCTTTTTTTAGAAATCCAAAGGCTTAAAGATCTCTATCTTTTTTATGACCAAGAGCAAGTCAGTATTGAAAGTATTTTTAAATCTTACCTACAGTCTGATGAAATGGAACTGGTTTCGGAATCACATTTTCATTTAGGATTAGTGAATATGCAAAAAGGCTTTATGTCGAACGATGTTGATCAATCACGTTGGCATCTCACTAATAGCCAGCAAGAGTTCCATAATGCGTCTGAAATTATAGAAAACCGTTCCGACGCTATGATCTTCTCAAAAGCGGTAGAAATAGTATTGGATATTTTAAATGGGGTAACCGAATCTATCAAAGGCTCTTTAAAAGATTTAGGGCAGTTGTTATTTCAGAAGGAAGCCTTTTCGTTTAAGATTGCAACCGCACCATTGTATGTGGGGTTTTACCGGATACTAAATTCATTGTCAAAAATCACCATCGAAAATCCCGGTGCCTGGCTTGATTTCCGTCAAGGTCTAACCAATCTATTTTACCATTACGCAACTATCAAAAACGAAGAAATTAAGGATAGTTTAAATATCAGCATACTATCAAACTCAATAATTAAAAAGCTTGAAAGCCAAATACTACAGCCCTTTTTTTTACTTAACTTTTCTGCTGAAAAAGCGAAGATTAACGCTCTATTAGGAGAATTTGCTACAGAAAGTCCGCAAGCAGAATTTCTACTTTATTTGAGGGATATGGCCATTGATACTGATGGTAAAAAAAAAGCCGAGTTTGAAGCTCTGTTACAACGGCTACATAATCTTTTCCCAAATGTAAGCAGAGCTACCCTTGAAGATATAGTGGAAAAAATTGATGAACCAAGACTAAGTTTTCGCTTTCTAAAAGCATTTGAATCACTTGTTGAACCGACATCTGACCAACTTACCGACAAAATTATAAGTGCTTCACTCACACTACAGAGTAATCGAATTTACTATGGTAATTATTCAGAGGATGACCGTAATACATTTATTGCCAGTATGCTTCAATCGGGAGGTTTTCATTGTAAGGATCAAACCAGGCGTAGTACATCTCCATCTGGTAAATCAGCTGGTGAAATCGATATCCTAATTGAAGATATACAGCATAATCCGATTGGTATTATTGAGGCTTTGAATCTAACCTATATTGATACGGCGTATATTCAGCTTCACCTGAACAAAATATTTACCTATGATGCAAATGGACTCAAAAATAATTATGTAGTGGTGTATGCTAATGCAAAGAATTTTGGAACGTTTTATACATCCTACAAGACATTTGTTAGCAAACATACATTTCAGTACCCACTTGTAAAACTTGAAGAACAGGATGATCTGCCATATACTGATTTAAAGAAATTATCGACAACACATATGCGCAATGGCAGTGAAACCACACTTCACCATATTGTAATTAATCTTTTTAAAGCATAGTTGCTATTTCGCGAAATACTCATTGTTTTTCATTGTAAACTTCTCTAATAATTCTTAAAATTTCCTGAAGGTGTTGTAATGGGGTCCCTTGATCCCCGCAGAACGGGATTATAGAAAAATCCTCAAGAGGTTGTTCGGTTTCGAGCAACCTCTTTTCATTGAGAACCTGATAGTTATGTCCAAACTGCGGATTGAACCAGGGTGTTCTAAACCCTTCATCTTTAAATGTGAGACCCTGTTTGAACACCCTGTTTAAAATTGAATGCTGTTGGTTCAAGGTAGCACGCTCAAATAATGACGGAAGCCTAAGCAATTCAGGTATTAAAGCGATCTGTTCATTTGCCTTTGCTGTTAAGTCTTCTGAAAGATCGGCAATCTCTGATTTCAGCCTTGCGATTTCCATTGAAAATTTCTTATACCCTTTCTTATACGTATCGCCGTTGATAACATCATTTAAGATTTTATCTTCAAGGCTTGCCAACTTTCTCTCTGCATCGATTAGCTGCCCTTTTTTAGCCTCTAATTCCTGCGCCCTGAAAGTGGTGGCTTTGACAAGTTCCTCCTGAATATATTTGACAATTTTTTCTACCTGATCCATTCTAAAATGGAGATGGCTAATTAGCTGTTCATATTTATCATATAAAAGATTGCCTGATATATTGAGCGTACTATGTGGACATTCCGGAGTCATTGACCACCTCGTTACGGAATAGCACACAGTTAATTCCGTAACACTTTGACCATATTAATTCATTGATTATTAATTGCGATTTTCTTAATTGCTTACACAATCCGGTGCTCCAAAGCGCACGGAATAGCCTGGTCAAGCCTCCTGGAATATCCACCCAACCGCCTTACCTGGTTCAATTAATCATACAACTTTTTAACACCGCGGTCGCCGTACCCTGCAGTCACACCGTAAACAGAACTTCATAAGGGCCACCCGCTTAGACGAACAGGCCCCGTTGCATACGGTTATGGCAGCGCTTTAATGCTATCGGCACTAATCACCAGGTTCCAGGCATTTTTTAAGTGATTATAGCCAAATAACTAAGTGTCAATAATTTGCGATATGTTTTGGTTGTTTAACTGAAAAACTATTTTTATTTCATTTTAATTTATTATAATTGTCTCATCGGTATATTGTAGAATTGTTTTTAACTGTTATTATTTGCTCCCCGCACTTTATATGATTGGAATATCGGCTCTTTTCATTTATGCCGGAACATTAAAAGCGACTACGACAGGACATTTATTCAACGGTCACCTTATTGCACATTGGCTTTTCTTATCGCTTGCATACCATTCTTATCCTTCTGATCTTATCGCCAATTACCTTTCCTTACTATCAACGGTCCTCGTATCAATGGTGGTTGGCCGATATTTGAAATCGTTTTTTTTTTCGTTTGTTATCGTAGGGATGACAAAATCGATCGTGTGCGTTATTGCGACGGTTTTAAATAACGATATGGGAGAATTCCAATTTCTCGGCCAATTTCAAAGCAAGGGTTGTCCCTTAAGCCCGCCAAAATGGGCCGGCCTGGTGCTACCGGAAATCAGCTACTCAAAGGGCCTTGCCTACAGGCGCCTTAGGGAATTTGCAAACAGTGCGGGCCAATGCTTATCAGTGCAACCTTAATTTTATTCATGCTAAAAATTCGCATCAACCATTGGCTTACCGAATTTCAAAAGTACCTGTTCACCTATCGTGACGGATTCTTCGACCTGCCTTATCTTTCCAATTCACCTGCGATTATGGTTGAGGCATTTAAGCACATGCCATTTACAAAATATCTTGAGGAGGAAAAGGAAATTCGTACCGATAACATTTTTACCGATGGCTTGATGCGTTACCGTGAGCTTGAAGAGGGCCTATGGGTCATTATTACCGAGATCGAATTTAAAAAGAATGTATCTACAAAGGCTTTGTATGATAAAGAACCTTGCGATTATCATTTTCTTTCTCACTTTATTTATACCAGCCGCATTAGCGGAATTGAAATAAACGATATATCTATTCCTACCATTGGTTGGAGTTTATATAAACCAGGTACCGAAATTAAAGCCTATTTTAATAAGGGAGATAAAGGTGTTTTTGCAAACTTTGCGTTTAATGAGTTATGGTTTGAACACAATATTTTAGCAATGAATCTGGATAAAGACCAACTTTTTTCGAAGTTTCTTGAATCTGAATCGGGATACGTTACCTGGGATAACGTCCTACCCGGATCCGAATTATTGATCAAAAAAATATTGGATCTGCTAAAGCATGAAAACCAAACTCAGCAGGGACTTTTACCAATAAAAATTCTTTGTTTACAGATCATTTTGAATTTCTTTAAGAGAATAGCGATCACCACCCCCCTTAAAGAACAAATAAAATTGCATGATTCCGACCGGCGTGTAGTTGCAAAAGCAGAAAAAATATTGACCGATAACCTCACTATGCCATTTCCCGGCGTTACGTTTATCGCTGAGGCCTTGCATACAACCCCTGGAAAATTACAAACCGTATTCAGAACAGTTCACCATACTTCCATTTTTCAATATTACCAAAAAAAGCAAATGTTACTTGCTCTACAAATGTTAAAGGCCAAATCTACAAGTGTTAAAGAGGTTGCGCTGACCTTTAAATATAAAAATTACAGCAAGTTTTCAGCGGCTTTTAAAAAATACCATAATATCCCCCCTTCCGAAGTGTAACATGCTGTTACCACTTTTTTGACGCATATTGATTGTATCGGGCTTGCTTTTAGTGTTATCGGGCTTATTTACAATAAATAGTACACTTACTTTCGCGAAGTTATTATGCGGATGCTTTGTTAATAATTACAGAATTATCTGTATGGGTTATCAATCGTCGTCGTAAAATAATACGCAGGTTCACTACCTGTGTAACATTTACTAATTATACCCTAATCGATATGGCTAAACCTTTACCTGCATTATCTTCCCGTGTCGTCAAATTTTTAACCTTTTTAAGTCTGGCAGGCTGCTTTTTACTACCGCGAACTTCACTGGCGCAAGCACCGGTTATTACTTACACAATTACAACTCAAACCTATGCTGCCGGCACGGCTATTTCACTAACGCGCACCAATACCGGTGGCGCGTTAAATGCAGTTTATGGGCAAGTAACAACCTTTGCAGGAAGCGGCACCGCGGCATACGCCGAAGCGGCCCGGTTAGGCATGCCTGACACTGTTCAATGAAAACTAACACGATTTACCTTTTTTCAGATCATTTACATACCCCGCTATTATTTGAATACATATTTACACTATTGATATGCCCCAAACTTTTACCCAAACTATCAGCAAAAAGCTATTTTTGTTTTGCATTGTAACACTTTTGTCGGCTGCCCGGCTTTTTGCGCAAGTGCCTACCATTAGCTCCTTCGCGCCATCAAGCGGCGTGGTGGGTACTTCGGTTAACATTACCGGTACAAACTTTGATGCCACAGCAGCAAACAATATTGTATTTTTTGGAGCCACCATGGGAACTGTTACTGCTGCCACAACCAGCAGTTTAACTGTTACGGTGCCGGCGGGGGCCAGTTATCAGCCTATATCGATATTAAACGGGACCACGTCATTAATTGGTTACTCGTCAAGCCCGTTTGTAACAACCTTTACGCCCAGAAAAGGCAGCATTACCTCAACTGATATTGCCGCTAAGGTTGATATTGGATCGGGTAGCTTCCCTTACAGCGTAGCGATAGGCGACCTTGACGGCGACGGCAAACCCGACCTGGCTGTTGCCTGTGGT
>JAQBOV010000076.1 GCA_028287895.1 Mucilaginibacter sp.
ACTAACAAAACAATTGTAATAAGGTCAAACGAGGACCATGCCGGCGGTAATGCTACAGATTTAAATGGAACCCCCTTGAAAAAAATTGATATACAGGGGCGCATTACGGACGAAAACGGAGCGCTACTGCCGGGAGTTACTGTAAAACTAAAAAATGAAGGAACTGTTACTGTCACCGATAAATTAGGTGAATTTGAATTCAAACAAATTGATGCCGACGATATACTTCTGATATCGTTCATCGGTTACAAACCCATTGAATTAAAAGTAACAGCGAACCTCAGTAATATTAAACTGACTGTTTTAAGTAAAAAGTTAGAGGAAGTAATTGTCAATACTGGTTACCAGACGTTGCCATTGGAGCGTGTGACCGGGTCATTTTCGGTTATATCGGAAAAAATACTGAGCGCACGGCTGGAAACTAACCTGCTCGACAGACTGGAAGGGACGGTACCTGGCCTATATATGTCTAACGGGAACGTTACGATACGCGGCCTGTCTACCATATACGGGAACCAGGCACCCTTGTATGTAGTTGATGGATTTCCTTATGAGGGAGACATCAATTATATCAATCCTGCCGATGTGGTGAGCGTAACGGTTTTGAAAGATGCGGCCGCAGCATCAATTTACGGAGTGCGCGCTGCAAATGGCGTAATTTCCATTGCTACCCGGATAGGGAATGCCAGAAAGCTTACAGTAAATTACAGCAGCAACTTTTATATTACCCCAATCCCGGATGCCAGCTACCTGCATTTCATGAATTCTACACAAATGGTGGACCTGCAGCAAGAGTTGTTTAACATGCACCATCCCGCTTACAATAGCACCATTGCAAACTATGCGCAACCTAAAGCTATTGAGGCCTTATACCAAAATGAACAGGGCTTAATTTCAGACGGACAGCTTAATACAACGTTAAACCATTTAAAAACTTTGAATGCTTTGCCGCAAATACAAAGCATGTTGATGCAGAGAGAGCTAAAACAGCAACATAGTTTCTCGGCAAGCGGCGGCAGCGATAACAACCAATATAACCTGACGCTAAATTATCTTGGCAACAGAGGCTATGCCATTAACAGCCTCGATCAGAACATAAATGTTGGTATTAAAGACCAGATAAAAATATCAAAATGGCTTAGTGCCGATGTTGGGGTAACAACTAACCTGGGTATTTCTGATCCTTCGCCAATTAACCCAACCAGTTATTATACCAATATGCCTTACGAGGTTTTGATGGATAATGGCAAAATTTCTCCCTGGAATTATTATAAATCGGCAGCTGAAATTAGTCGGCTAACCGGCTTGGGGCTTTACGATGAGACGTACAATCCTTTAAATGAATTGAACACTACACAGATTCATAACACCACCAATTATATAAGGCTGCAGGGCGGTTTTACTGCGAAAATAATTGATGGTCTTAAATTTGACATTAAGTACCAGACCGAGCGCGGCAGTGTTTATGACAAGACTGTAAATGATGCAAACTCATATGCAGCTAAGGACATGATAAACAATGCGGCCGTATTAAATGCAGACGGAAGCTTTACAAAGAATGTGCCCGACGGTGGATTGTTATACGAAACAAGGGGAGAATCGCATTCTTATACGGTTCGCACGCAACTGAGTTACGACAAAAGTTTCAACAGTAAAAATCAGTTTACAGCCTTGTTAGGTGCTGAACAGCGAGATATAGTTCAATCTACTACCAACGTAAACATGATGGGGTATAATGACAATGACCTCCAGTTTCTGCCCGTAAATTATGCCAGCCTGAACAATGTTAAAGGAACAGAGTCATTAACCGGTAGTTTCCAGTATATCAACAGCTCAAACAATTATTTTACTTACACCGAGGATCGTTATGTTTCGACATTTGCTAACGGAGGATATACTTATGATAATAAGTACAACCTTACTGGTAGCATCCGTATGGATAATTCTAATTTATTTGGTACCGATCCCAGATATCAATACAAGCCGTTATGGTCATTAGGTGCAAGCTGGAGGATCATTAATGAAAAATTCATGCAGAATGCCAGTTGGTTAAATAATCTTAACATACGTGCTACATACGGTATCAGTGGAAATGTGGCGAAAACAGTAGGCCCTTTTTTACAGGCGAAGACCACTTATAATGCTACGGCGGACGCAAACTCAACCGTTATAGTATATCCGCCAAATGCATCGTTAAGATGGGAGCGCACCGCAACCACCAACATTGGCCTTGACTATGCCGTGCTGAACAACAGGATATCAGGTACGATAGATGTGTATAACCGGAACAGTACCGACCTGTTAGGTCAGGAGGCGACAGATCCGACCAATGCTTTTCAAACGGCCCTCATAAATTATGGTAGTTTAACCAACCGCGGTATAGAAGTAGGGATTAACACAGTAAACATAAAAGGAGCAAATTTTGGCTGGTCTACCCATTTAACTTACAGCCATAACAGCAGTAAAATGACTACCATCAACACTCAGGATAAATCGGTTTATACCTATACCAATGGTTTAGGTGTTAATGTAGTGGGTTATCCTATGAACAGTATCTTTGACTTTCGCTGGGCGGGTTTAAACCCTACTAACGGCTCTCCGTTGGTTTATGATCAGAATGGAAAAGTTGTACAAAGTTACGACCAAAACGGCGCCCATTTTGATGGAATGACCAATATTAAGGGGTTAGTTTACGCGGGTACTTTATTGCCTACTTATACAATAGGGTTTAACAATACCTTCTATTACAAACGCCTGAGCTTAAATATTTTTATTATTGCCAGTGGCGGCAACGTGTTTCGTGATGCCGCCCCACCGATCCTGAGCACGAGCAATTTCTCGCAAAATATGGATGTTAGGGCGATGACTTTCTGGAAGAAACCCGGAGACGAAAAGATCCCGGGTATGATGCCGGCGCCCGATCTTACAGGTTCAGGCGATCCTTATTTCACATCGTTATGGTATGCCGCAAATGTCAATACCCTGAGTGCCGATTATGTCAAAGTACGTGACATTGCATTAAGCTATGATTTTGCCCAATTATTAAAGAAAAAGTTTATATCGTCGGCAAAGTTAACCTTGCAGGTTCAAAATGCTTTTCATTGGTACAAAAATGATCGGGGGCTGGATCCGGAAGCTTATCAGGCATATGGTACTTATGCTACCAGAACACTGCCGGTTATGCCAACCTATATGCTTGGAGCTAGTTTTGCATTTTAAAAATTAAAAAAGGTAACAACATGAAAAAGAAATATTTATATATCATACTAGTCTTGGTTACACTAAGCAGCTGCAAAAAATTTCTTGAAATTAAACCCAAGAACGTTTTTATACCCACCACGTTTACAGATTATGAAAATATGCTGAATGCAGCAACGGTGAATCTTTTAGGAGACTACTCTGTCGATCTGCAAACTGATGATGCATTTTTGCCTAATGATGCCCCGGGCAACCTTTACACAACGCAGCCTCTTACCGGAAGAGAGATATACACTTTTCAAAAGAATATTTTTGGGCAGGGTGATAATGACGTGTTGTGGAGCGAGGGTTATAAACGTGTTTTCTATTTCAATTCGGTGATAAATAATGTAATGGCTTCTGTCGGGGGAACCGATTCAGCCAAAAGGAGTGTTAGGGCCGAGGCGTTATTAGGAAGGGCAATAGAGCATTTAACACTTGTGAATGCTTACGCTCAGCACTATGACCCAGCAACTGCAGCAACGGAACCAGGAGTACCTATCTCTTTAGTCGCTGATATTAATGCAAAGCATGTGCGTAATACGGTAAAAGAAGTATATGACCAGGTGCTGGCCGATATCAATGCAGCTATTGCTGATCTTCCTGTGCAACACAAGCTAACCAAATTTAGGGCCTGTAAAGCAGGTGGATATGCTTTACTTAGCAGGGTTTACCTATTTATGGGCGATTATGCGAATTCATCAAAATATGCCGATCTGACGCTGACTTTGCAAAGCACGCTTGTAAATATGAACAATTACAAGGTCATTATTCCCGGGCCATTTCCTTATACTCCCGGCGCGCCGCTCGGGTGGACTAATATTCCCGATGGCCAGTTCAATGTGGAAACTATTGTTGCCCGTACCTTTCTCCGTCCTTTTGGATTAGGCATGTTCGTTTGCGCATCGACGGATCTGACGGCATTGTTTACAAACAATGATATGCGGTGGACGCTGTATTATGCAAATGGATGGCCGCCGGCACCTCCGTATAGTTATATGAGCAGGTATGGTGTTAAAATATATCTTCGCGGAGATTATTATAATAACTGCCTGGGAGTTCCTGAAGTTTATTTGAACCGGGCAGAATGCCGTGCCAGGGCCAATGACCTGACCGGCGCGCTGGCAGATATTAATTTACTGAGGGCAAACAGGATAACACCGGCCGCATATAAAGCATTTGCTCCGTCTGATTTCAATAACGATCCGGTGCAAGTGCTTACGTTTGTATTGCAGGAAAGACGGCGCGAGTTGGCGTTTACGGGGATGCGGTCAATTGACTTAAAGCGGCTTAACAAGGACACCCGCTTTCAAACCACCGTTACGCATACCGTCAGTCCAACTACTTACGTGTTACAACCGAATAGTCCCGACTATCTTCGTCAGATATGGCCTGCGGCTTCAGTATTTAACCCAAATTGGACGCTTAACCCCTAGTAACAAGTCATTTTAGATGTTCATAATCAGTCAATTTTTTAATTGAAGAGCCATAGCTATGCTTGTTTGAAAGCAAGCGGTCATAATAATCAAATTTAAAATGAAAGAAAGTATAGTAAAAATTGAACGGCTTTCTCACCGCTACAGCAAAGACTGGGCGGTGAGGGGCATTAATTTTGAAATCAACAAAAATGGTATTGTCGGCCTGCTTGGGTCAAATGGTGCCGGCAAATCAACTACCATGAATATTCTGTGCGGCGTGCTTAGCCACACGGAAGGTAAAGTGCTGATTGATGGTTTCGATATAAGGGAGAACCCGGAGGAGGCAAAAAGACGGATTGGCTTTTTACCACAGAATGCCCCATTATACCTGGAGTTTACCGTGGATGAATACCTTATTTATTGCGCACATCTGAGGCAGGTTGCAAAAGCTAAAATAAAAGAATCGGTTGATCGGGTGAAGGAAAGGTGCGGGGTAGCACATTTCAGCAAACGCTTGATCGGAAATTTATCCGGAGGGTACAGGCAGCGTGTGGGTATAGCCCAGGCAATAATCCATCAGCCACTGCTGGTGGTACTGGACGAGCCTACCAATGGCTTAGACCCAAACCAAATTACCGAAGTAAGGCACCTGATAAAAGAGATATCACTTGAGCACTCTGTGATCTTCTCTTCACACATTTTAGCAGAGATACAAGCTACCTGTCAGGACATAATTATGATAGAGGATGGTAAGATGGTTTTCTCTGATACCATGGAGTCTTTTAACAATTATATTGAGCCAAATAGCTTGGTGGTCTGTATGGAAAACCCACCAGAAGCGGCGGTATTGCGTGCTTTGCCCGGAATTGCCAATGTTGAATTTCTGACCTCCAAAACTGCAAGAATTCATTTTGATACTATGCCCCATATCAGCGAATTTATAGTAAAAGCGAGTGTTGACAACGGCTGGAGATTGCAGGAGATCACGTTAGAGAAAAGCTCACTGGATGAAATTTTTGCCCAGTTATCCAATAAAAAAACTAGTCGTATTAAATTATGAGAACGATTTTAAGAATTGCCCGTCATGAACTTTGCACTTTATTTTACTCCCCTGTAGCCTGGTTGGTGCTTATCATATTCCCCATTCAGGCCGCGCTCGATCTGACCAAATTTCTGCAGATGATTGGCCGGGCCCAACGAATGGGGCAGCTGTTTACAAATATAACCGAAAAGATATTTGCCGGGGGGCCCTACGGATTTTATGGCGGGGTTAAAAATACATTGTATTTATATATCCCCTTATTAACCATGGGCTTGGTAAGTCGCGAGATACATAGTGGTTCCATCAAGCTTTTGTTATCATCACCCATAAAAGTGAGGGAAATTGTTTTGGGTAAATACCTGGCTATTATGTCTTATGCGCTAATATTGCTTGGTATACTTGGCATATTCGGGCTAATGTCAGCCTACACCATAACTGATATGGATTATAAGATGGTGATATCTGGTGCGCTCAGTTTATACCTGTTAATATGCGCCTATGCTGCCATTGGCTTGTTTATGTCATGCCTTACATCTTATCAGGTGGTTGCTGCCATTAGTACGCTGGCGGTACTGGGCGTTTTAAATTTCATTGGTGGTTTGTTCCAGGGAGTTGATCTGGTGAGGCACATTACCTATTTTCTTGCCATATCGGGCAGAACGGAGCAATTTATAAACGGCCTTATCAGTACCGAAGATGTTATCTATTTCCTGCTGGTGATCGTGTTGTTCCTGTCGTTAACCGCAATGAAATTGCAGTCGGATAGGGAGGCAAAATCTTTCAGCGTGAAATTTACAAGGTACGCATTGCTTATAGCAGGCTGCTGCATAATAGGATTCATCAGTTCGAGGCCGTCGCTAACCGGCTATATTGATATGACGGTAAACCATAGCCGTACCCTGCATAAGAACAGCATCGCGCTGATTAAGAAAATGGACAAACCATTAAAGATTACTACTTATGTCAACATCCTGGATGGTAATTATTACTTAGGAAAGCCTGAGGTTAAAAGTGCAGACGAAAAATCTTTTATGCAGTACCGGCGTTTTGTTCCCGATGTGCAAATGGACTTTGTTTATTATTATGACAAAGCAAAAAATTCTTCATTGTACAAAAATAATCCGGGCCTTAACGATGATGCGATAGCCAGGAAAGTAGCCGAAATACAGGGCCTGAATTTTAAAGATATTGTACCGCCAGCCCAAATAAGGAAAATGGTTGACTTACATAACGAAGAAAATCGTTTGGTTAGGCAATTAACTTACGGTGATCAAAAAACCTTCCTGCGTTACTTCGGTGATATAATGATCTATCCCAGCGAACAGGAAATAACGGCTGCCCTTAAAAGGTTAATTGAGCCCGGGAAAATACCAACCTTTACTTTCCTTACCGGTAACTATGAACGGAGTGTTGACCGTGAAGGTGATGCCGATTACAAAACAGCTACAAAAGAAATGTCGTTCAGGTATTCTTTGATCAATCAGGGATTTAATATTGATACGGTAAACCTTCAAAGCCAGTCAATTTCAGCCAAAACAACTATACTTTGTATTGCTGATCCTAAAATTCAGTTCACTAAACAGGATCTTGATAAGATAAACCAATACATCGCCAATGGGGGGAACCTTTTTATTTCAGGCGAACCCGGGCGCCAGCAGGCGCTTGCCCCGGTGCTGGCAACCTTAGGTGTAAAATTGAATACCGATACCATCAAGGAAAAAAGCAGGGATTTTGCGCCTGAGTTTATCATGGCTTCATTTACTAAAGAAGCCGCGGCGGCCTCTTCAAAATATAAATTATGGAAAGATGATAATGACATAATCACGATGCCCGGAGTAACAGGCCTGGCTTATGGTAAAACCAAAGGGTTTGATGTAGTTCCGATTTTGGCCGATAAAAATAACACGCCGCTTGCACTTACTTTAACCAGGACGATCAACAATAAACAGCAAAGAATATACCTATCCGGCGATGCGGATTTTATGAGTTCGGCCGAACTTTACAGGCGACGGCCAGCCACCGGGAATTTTTACTTTATGACGGAAATATTCAGCTGGCTTAATTATGGCGAATTTCCGGTGGATGTTTACAAGCCGGAGTTAAAGGATGTGGTTAGTAATGACGTAAGCGGACTGTTCATGATACGGTTATTCTTCTTTGGAATTTTACCAATATCCCTGCTTATTTGGGGCAGTTCACTTTTGATCTACAGGAAAAAAAGATAGGCTTTTACTTATTTACAAATTACAACAGGGGCAGATGTATGATCTGCTCTTTATAAATCTATTAATAATATGCAACCATTTAAATTCAATTGGGCTTTTACGGCATTAGGATTAATGCTCACCGTATGTAGTACCAATAGGATAATTGCTCAAACTGCTAAACAAGCACACGATAGCGTATTGCCATTTGATTCTGCTGTACGAACCGGAAAATTGCCTAATGGCTTTACCTATTACATCCGTCATAACGAAGAGCCGAAGGATCGGGTAATGATGTACCTGGTAAACAAAGTCGGATCTGTGCTTGAATCCGATGATCAGCAAGGGCTGGCCCACTTTATGGAGCACATGAGCTTTAATGGCACCAGGCATTTTCCTAAAAATGAATTAGTGAGCTATCTGCAGCAATCGGGAGTCCGTTTTGGCGCCGACCTTAATGCTCATACAGCTTTTGATGAAACTGTTTACGAGTTGCCTTTGCCAACTGATAAGCCAGAGATACTTAAAAATGGTATACAGATCATGCGCGACTGGGCGCAGGATGCAACGCTTGACCCCGTAGAAATAGATAAGGAACGTGGCGTGGTACTGGAAGAAAAACGATTGGGCAAAGGCGCTAATGAAAGAATGCAAAGACAATACTTGCCTGTATTGCTTAATAACTCGCGCTACAGTTTGCGGATGCCCATAGGGATTGATGAAGTGTTGAATAACTTTAAGCCGGACGCCATTAAACGCTTTTATAAAGACTGGTACAGGCCCGACTTACAAGCACTTATCATTGTGGGTGACATTGATGTAAACCAGATGGAAGCAAGCATCAAGGCTAAATTCAGCGATTTGAAAAATCCTGTCAATGAAAAAGCGAGGACAAAATATACTGTTTCATTAAGCGGCAATAACCAGTTTTTGGCAGTGGCTGATAAGGAAATGCCTGTGACAGTAGCACAGGTGATGATAAAACACGTGGCGCTTTCCTTACGAACTGCAGCAGATTATCGTGCCAATATTATCCGTGAGCTGTTTAACCAAATGCTGGATAACCGCTATAATGAATTATTGCACAAGGCAAATCCGCCGTTTGCACAGGGTGGCGCCGCAATAAATGATTTTATTGGAGGTATCGATAGCTATGACCTGTCGGTCATAGCGAAACCTCGCGAACTTGAAAGTGGCTTTAAAGCTGCATGGCGGGAAACCGAGCGATTGAAAAGATTTGGTTTTACAGCCACCGAACTTGAAAGGGCGAAAGCGTCGTACCTTAGTCAGCTGGAGAGTGCATTAAATGAACAGCACAAAACAAATTCGGCAAGTTATGTTAAAGAGTACCAGCAATATTTTTTAAAAGGCACCGCATCCCCGGGTATTAGAACACAATATGCATTAACAAAAACAGCTATGCCTGGTATTACACTTGATGAAGTTAATTCGTTTGCGAAAGTTCAGATAACTGATAAAAACCGGGATATATTGGTGCTGGCTCCGGAGGGTGAAAAAGCTGCATTGCCAAATGAACAGACATTTTTAACCTGGATAAAAGCGGTAGAGCAAGAAAATATACTGCCATTTAAAGATGAGTTTAGCATCCAGCAACTTTTATCAAAAAGCCCCGTGCCCGGAAAAGTGACCGGTGAGTTAAAGGATACCGTATCAGGCGTTACCACGGTTAAACTGAGCAACGGCGTAATAGTGTTGTTGAAACCTACCCATTTTAAGGACAACGAAATATTATTTACCGGCTTTTCAAACGGTGGCACATCGCTGTATAGCGATGCTGATTATCAGGCTGCATCAAATGCCGGGAATATAATCCCTTCTTTTGGTGCCGGTAAGTATTCATTAACCGAATTGAATAAATACATGGCAGATAAACAGCTGGGAGTACAGCCGTTTATTGACGAGCGTATACAGGGCGTTAGGGGCGGGGCCACTCCAAAAGACCTGGAAACAGCGCTTACGCTGCTTTATGCTTATTTTGCCGAGCCAAGAAAAGATAAAGGCCTATTTGAAAGTGTTATTAACCGCTCGAAAGCCGCTATTGCCAATAGGGGTAATGATCCTTCAAATGTGTTTAAAGATTCAGTAAGCGCTATTCTGGGCAATTATAACATTCGTCGTACAGGCCCAACAATTGAAAAGTTAAACCAGATAGACCTAGATAAAACTTACCATATATACCGGGAACGTTTTGGAGATGCATCGGGATTCGTGTTCACATTTGTTGGTAATTTTTACAACAAGACAATCACACCATTATTAGAAAAATACCTCGGGTCGCTTCCTGCAAGCGGGAGTAACCAGGCCGCAAAAGATCTTGGCATACAGATACCTAAGGGCAGGATTGAAAAAACTATTTATAAAGGTACTGAGCCAAAGGCAACCATTGAGCTTATCTGGTCAGGCGATTTTAATTATACCCAACAGGATCTAATTGCTTTAGATGCACTCAAGGAGTGCTTGCAGATCCGTTTGATAGAAAGATTGCGGGAGGATGAAAGCGGCGTTTATGCGCCCGCTGCTTTCCAATCGGGCACTAAATTGCCAAATCCATACTACAGATTAGGGGTGTACTTTGGCTGTGACCCGAAGAACGTGGAGAAACTTATCGCTTCAACTCAGAACGAGATAGATAAATTAAAAGCGCAGGGCCCTCCTGAACTCAATGTCGATAAATGGAAAGCAGAAGCGCTGCGCGTGCATGAAAGCGCGCTTACGAATAACAAATGGTGGCTTAGCTACCTTAATGGCCAAAAAGTAAACCAGGAGGGGATTGATGGTTATAGAAGCTACCCAACCGATGTAAATACAATAACCCCTGCTTTAGTACAGCAGGCAGCAAAGAAATACTTATCGGGAGCAAATTATATAAAGGTTGTGATGCTGCCGGAAAGTAGCATGCCAGCTAAATAACTATAATTTATTTACCCTGATGACCCAGCCACATTGCTGATCTATAATTAAACAGAATGAAAATTCTTTGGAAAAATATAATTAAAAGACCCTCCTGAGGTGCTGCTCCAATAGCGCAGCAGTTTTTATATTTCCAAATTTTTATTTTTTTTAATGAAGACTATTTTTGAACCATTTAGGATAAAATCGGTTGAACCGATTTATGTCACCACGCCATCAGAGCGTACCCACTTATTAGAAGAGGCACATTTCAATCCCTTTTTGCTAAAGGCGCGCGATGTTATTATTGATTTATTAACGGATAGCGGTACGGGCGCCATGAGTAGCCACCAATGGGCAGGAATAATGATGGGCGATGAGAGTTATGCAGGCAGTGAAAGTTTTTATCGCTTTCAGTCGGCTGTGCATAACATTACCGGCATGCCGCATATTATTCCGGTTCACCAGGGAAGGGCGGCCGAAAAAATTCTGTTTACCATCACGGGCGGAGCAGGCAAATATGTGTTGAGCAATACCTTGTTCGACACTACCCGGGCGAATATTGAATATTCGGGAGCGGAAGGCATAGACCTGCTTTGTGCAGAAGGTAAACAAATGAATGTCGAAGCGCCCTTTAAAGGCAATATGGATACAGAAGCACTAAAGAGCTTCATTAGTAAAAAAGGTGCTGCAACCGTGGGCATGGTGATCATTACCATAACCAATAACTCGGGGGGAGGCCAGCCGGTTAGCATGGCCAACTTGAAAGAAGTTAAAAGTATTTGCAATGCACATCAGATACCATTTTATATTGATGCCTGCCGCTTTGCAGAAAATAGCTACTTTATTAAGCAAAGGGAGCCTGGCTATGAAAATAAGACTGTCTTGCAGATTGCGCAGGAAACCTTTTCACTTGCTGACGGCTGTACCATGAGCGCCAAAAAAGATGCCTTTGCTAATATTGGCGGCTTTTTAGCGATGAGGGATGATAAACTTGCAGAAGAAAGCCGCAACTTATTAATTATTACTGAAGGCTTTCCTACATACGGCGGCCTCGCAGGCCGTGATCTGGAAGCTATAGCTATCGGACTGGAAGAAATTGTAAAAGAAGATTATCTCCAATACCGCATTCGCAGCATTGCCTATCTTGGTGAAAAATTAGACAAAGAAAACATCCCTTATCTGAAACCTACCGGTGGTCATGCTTTATATCTGGACGCCAAAAGCTTTTTACCGCACATTTCTTCGGAACAATACCCTGGGCAGGCTTTGTCATGCGCACTGTATTTGACAGGTGGCATTAGAAGTGTGGAAATAGGGTCTGTTATGTTCGGCAAGTATGATCAGAAAGGTAATCTGATTCCCCATTGCAATGAACTGGTTAGATTGGCTTTTCCCCGCCGGATGTACACGCAAAGCCACATGGATTACCTTGCCGAAGTAATTCTTGAAGTTTTTAAAAACCGCGAAAATATACCTGGCCTTGAAATAACCTATGAAACGCAGTTTTTGCGCCATTTTACTGCAAAATTTAGACCGTTAGATAAAGGTTAAAGCAAATGTTAAGAGTTATGGATATGGCAAGGAATACTCATGTGCCCGGACTGCATTATGATGATGACGAAAGTTCCGAGAGTGATCCAATCAGCAGACTTCCGGTCAGCCATTAATCAATATAAAAAATTATCTTCTATCGTTCTTTAAGTCAGTTAATAGTAAGCATCTGCCCGGAAGACGGATGCTTTTTTATGCCGACCGGCTAAAATCTATACTTAGAAATTTTGAGCCCGGCGACCTCCAGACTACCGCTAAACAAAAAAGTCCTTAATCTTGCGACTAAAGGCTTTTGGATTTAAAATTAAGGTAGCCCGGACAGGACCTCAAACCGCTTTAAGTTTCGATGCTTAAATCGCTTATTAGGCGCAATTTTTTATCAAATGGTTCGAAAAGTGCCCAGTCTTGGGAGCAAAAAAGCCACTCGATTTACAAATTCCCTTGCACCATGATTACCCTTTGATGCGATATGTTTTCATACAAACGATTATAAGCTAACGATTCGCCTGTATACACGGTTGCGCCCTCTGGAACCATGTCAGCTATCAAAGCCTCTACAGATGTCTGTTTACGTTATTTATTTTAGAAGATATTTGTTTGCTTTTGATTTAGACAATTTAAATGTCCCAGGGGTCAAGGGAATAAGAAGCAATTATTGGGGTTTGAATTTTAAAACCTTATTAATAATATAAAGACATTCATTTTGAAATTTGAGGCAGCAGCCAATGATATTTATATGCCCATGTTCATCTATTGAAACCTGCGGGTGCTTCTTATGGTTAGGGCATTCCAACGACTCTATCATTGTTTTGGCAGAGAAGAAAGTTTCTTTCATTGAAACAAGCGTATTTGATAAGCATTAAATTTAATATAAATTTATATTCTTCTGTTTTAAGAAATTTGATCAATGTCATTTGATATTAAAAAGTTACAATACTTATTTAAAGTCAACGGTTGGGCAGCGCACTTTATAGCTTGAAATCTTACTGAATTATTCCAACTTTAGTTTATTTAATAATTTAATAAAACGGCAATCCGGCGATGCCAAAGTTTCCGGTGAAAAGACCCTAAGCATACCCTGAAAACATGGGGTGCTCCATTTTGAAGATATTTCCATTACTTTGAAAGTCGAAACGCGCCTGAATATGAACTGAAACTAAATTCTATTTACCGCCAAAACCAAACAATTGCTTTATTGGCCTGAGATAACGATTGCTGTTGTTTTGCAATTGGTGATTTACTTTCGGCTATTGATCCATTGCCGGGCTAATTCGATTTCGGTAAAATACTGGGTTTTAATAATGCCTGCCATAATATCTATACTTTTTTTTGCCGACAACAAGCTGAATCTGCTGGGGGAAAAAATATGTGCGAAATATCTGAGCCCGGCCCTTTCCATCATCGGGAACCATTCATTGCCCACCCATTCCACCGCATCCGACCAATTACCCAAAACATGGGTATTATCGTTAACTATCCGATCACACTGATTGCGTGCTAAATAGTCAAGCATTAACATACAACCCCGCTTGACAGATCCCATATTCTGAAAGCCTGTCCAGTCGGCATCTAATCGATTGTTTCCGGGATGATAGGTAATGGTAATTTTGCTGTCTTTATAGTGAGTCGCAGTTTGCATTACTGGTTTGGGCGAACTTTCTTTTTCTAATGGCAAACGAAAATAAAAGGTGGAACCTGCGCCCAACTCGCTTTCGATCCAAAAACTTCCCTGATGCCGCTTCAGTATCTCGGACGAGATGAACAGACCCAGCCCGAGGCCTTCGAAACGCATGGCTGTATTGTCGACCCGGTAGTAACGTTCAAACAATTTATCCAAATTCTCATTAGCAATCCCGATTCCGAAATCCTTAACGGAGACAATTATGCTGTTTTCTTTAATTTCGCTACCTACGATTATCTTTGTACCAGCAAGCGAATATTTTGCGGCATTGGTCAGCAAATTATTCATCACCTGCTCAAGGCGGAGGCGGTCGCCCATATAAATGATTTCAGGTGAGTTCTCTAGGATAATCTCATGTGTAGTATTGAATTGCATATTGGCAATACTGTCACGGAGTAATTGGCTGAAATTAAAATCCTCCATGGTATAATTCATTTTCCCGGCATTGATCTTAGTCACATCCAACAAGTCGTCAATAAGCCTTTCCAGCCGGTAAATATGTTCGGCAGATTTCTCAATGAAGCTATTTTTCCGATCTTCATCCTTAGTACGCATCATCAGCTGGTTAAATGCTTTAATGCTCGTCAACGGGGTTTTCAGTTCATGGCTGGCAATGGACAAAAACTCATCTTTACGCTGTTCGTTTTTCTTTTGTTCGTGGATATCCGTGCTCGTGCCAACCCAGAGCTGGATATTTCCGTCGGCATCCTTGTGTGCTTTAAAACGGGAAAGGTGCCACCGGTATTCACCGTCAAACCCGCGTAAACGGTTTTCCATTTCAATTCCCTCGCCGGTTTGCACTGCCTTTGGCCACTCCGCGGCCGCCATAGCCCGGTCATCCGGGTGCAGTATTTCCCAGATATGTTCCCGCAGTTTCTCAAAACCGGAAATACCCGTATAGTCGTACCAACCCTGATTGTAATAGGTCGCCCGGCCTTCAGCGTTAGCCGTCCATAGTTTGTGTGGTGTGGCATCGGCCAGGAAACGAAATAGTTCACCGCTTTCCTTTAACGCCAGCTCCGCTTTTTTGCGGTCGGTAACATCGACAATAACGCCGGTGAACATAGAAGGTCTGCCTTCTGAATTAAGTGCTGTTTTTCCTCTGGCAAAGAACCAATGTGTGTCTCCGTTTACAATCGTCCGGTATTCGCTTTCGTACTGGTCGCCCAAACGTATGGATTCCTTTCTTTTGTGATCTATCAGCGAGCGGTCATCCGGATGGATGCGGCTGCTAAGTTCAGCTTGTTGACAACCGTTTGGCGGGTAGTCGATCCCAAACATCCGCGATAAATTTTCATCGGGATAAAGTATATCATTTTCGATATCAAAACGCCAGGTGCCTACCAAACCGGAAGACAAAGCCGATTGAAGCTGGGCCTGGGTCTTTTCCAATTCTTCGTTCAGTCGTGCATTCTCAAGTGCCAGCCCGATATGATTGGCCAGGTTTTGGGCAAAGCGTAAGTCAGCTGCGTCATAATAAACGCCAGGCTCTGAGGAAATAAAACTAATAACACCGCTGATACGGTCCTTTATGTAGATGGCTACCGTAATGACCGATTGGAGGTTCAATCGAAGAACCGCCTCCAGTTGTTCTGGGTTCTTAATTGAAGCCCTGATCATTTCTTCGGTAATGATTGGAAAAAAACTCGGCACGCCGGTTTTTGCGACCTTGGCCGCACTGTTGTCACTACCGAGATTCGTTGGATAAATTTCCCGGTACTTCCGCGCCCACTGGATCATTTCAGGATCCTCATGTGCGAGTACCAATTCTTCCATCTGATTATCCCTGATCAGATCAATACTGAACAAGGTCGCAAACTTCGGAACGATGAGCTTGGAAATTTGCGCGAGTGCTCCACGCGTGTCCCTGGCCCTTGACAATTCTTCGGTCGCAGTATTGAGATAAGCCAGTAGGTCCTCTTTTTTTTTCAGCATGCTGATGTTTCGGATAAACCAATACGTGAGGCTACCCCCGGTGTTATCTGTAAAAAAAGTGGAACTGATCAATACTGTACTTTTGTTACCGGCATTATCCGGTAATTCAAATTCATCGTCAGACAAGACCGGCTTTACGGGCCCTTTAAAAAGACGTGCGGCCGGTTGCCTTTCATAGGTTAGGCCGGAAAACAAATCCCGTTTCGCTTTACTATTAGCATAAACAATCAAGCCATCTGCGTCAAGGGCGATGACACTAGCTGCGCTGTAATCGTGAACATTTTGAAAATCGATGTGACTTAACATAGTAAATACTTGATAAAGATATAAAAATGAGGTAACTAAGTAGCCATCGAAGTGCACTAATCCGCTCTTATGGTCAATACGATGAATGACCTTTTGCTAAGCAAAAATCTCAAGAGTGATTTAACAATTTTGAAAGAAAAAGAAATTATTTCTTTAACTGTCTCCAACTATTCTCTTCAGGATGTTTTTTAAAGACATTTTGACTCAACTCATCAAGCGTACATAGATGTGGGGTCGCGGCCTACTTAACCGGTGATTATAATAAGAATGCCTATAACGAAAAAATTGTGGTAATTGTGAACGAGGAAACTTTGAGCGCAGTTTTTGAACAGTCAAAAAGCTAATTTTCCGATCTGTTAAAAACAGGTGTACATTGCTATTTTCCGAAAATGTACATTGCTACTTTCCATTGACAAGAGGACAGGAGCTCCGGAGAGAATTTTATATTGCAGTTTTTTATATTCAGCATAATATTCCTCCTTTTACCAGCTTATATAAGCTTATCTAAAGTTACCGGCAATTCCCGTACCCGTTTTCCGGTCGCATGATATATCGCATTCACAATGGCAGCTGTCATACCTGTGATACCGATTTCACCAATACCTTTGGCTCCTATTGGCGATATGTATGGATCGGGTTGATCAATGAATTGAATATCAAATTGAGGCATATCCGCATTTACCGGAACCAGGTATTGGGCCAAATCCCGTGTTACCACACGTCCATTATTGGGATCGTATGCTGTCCCTTCCAGTAAAGCCATTCCGATAGCAAATATCATCCCGCCCATGATCTGGCTTTTAGCAGTTTTAAGATTGAGCACTTTCCCAATATCCATTACTGCAACCGCTTTATCAACTTTTACAGTTCCTAAATCCGGATCGACTAGCACTTTGACAAACTGTGCTCCAAATGAGTGAAACGAATAAAGTTTCCTGTCAACATTCTGGTCTTCCTGTACCGCTGGATTTGTTTTACTTTCTTCCTCAGCAGCCGCATCTGCACCCCCAGTTGCCACCGCATTTGACCCTTGTGGCTCTCTTGTTGAAACATTGGTTTTTGCCTGGGCTTCCAGTTTTTGCAAACCTTTGCGGTTTAACACTTCAGTATAACTTTCACCGCGATCCGTATGGTTTTTTAGATACATACGGCCGTTATCAGCAATGATATCTTCCTCCTTGCGCCCATGTAAAGGTGAAGCCGTATCTGAAACAGCCAAACTAATTAACTTACCTATCACCGCTAAAGCAGCGGCCCTGATTGGTGGGCCAACGCTTGCAGTAACTTGTGACCCACCGGAATTTGCTCCCCTCGGATAATCGCTGTCACCCAATTTTACGGTTACCCTATCAACAGGCAGGCCAAAAGCTTCGGCAGCAATTTGCGTCATTATGGTATAAGTACCCGTACCAATATCCTGGGTAGCGCTTAAAATTTCGGCATGGCCGTCCGCATATAAGGTTGCTTTTGCTGCCGATGCAATACGGTTAGCCAGATAAGTAGCTGTCGCCATGCCATAGCCTACCAGGTAATTACCTTTGCGCATTGACCTCGGTTGGGGGTTTCGCTGAGACCAGCCTATGGCATCCGCTCCTCTCTGGTAACATTCTTTCAGATTTTTGGAAGAGAACTGCTTTTGCTTCTGCTCATCCATTTCCGCATAATTAAGCAATCTAAGCTGGATAGGGTCCATTTTTAACTGGTACGCCAGTTCATCCATAGCAGCTTCAATCGCATAAGTACCAGGCGCTTCTCCCGGTGCGCGGGTAGGACATGGTGTCACTTTATTAAGCCGGACAAGGCTATGGCTAATTTCAACGTTTGGGCAACTGTAGAGCATACTTGTTGCCAGACCGGCAGTTTCGACAAATTCATCAACAAATGAACTTTCCGATATGGTATCATGTTTTATTACTGTAAGCTTGCCTGAACTATTTGAAGCCAGGGCTATTTTTTGAATGGTTTCAGAACGGCGCCCGGCAGTAGTAAACATTTGCTGCCGGCTAAGCACTAATTTGACCGGGCAGTTAACCATTTTTGCCGCCATAGCGGTTACTATCGGGTTAGGCCATGTAAAACCCTTAGATCCAAACCCGCCGCCGATGTATAAAGAAACCACTTTTACTTTTTCGGGCGGCAGGCCCAGCATGGAAGCTAAAAGGCTTTTGACTCCCGCTACGGCTTGGGTAGCGTCATATACCATTAATTGATCCCCGTTCCATTCTGCAACAGAAGCATGGGGTTCCATAGCATTGTGGTGATAGACGGGAGTAGTGTAAGTTTGCTCCATTTTAACTTCAGCATTTTGCCAGGCCGCATCCGCATCGCCGCGTTTAAGTTGTAATTGGGAACCACCTGAAGAGGGTTTATAGCTTTTTGAAATATTTGCTTTCAGATCAAAAATTGCGCTTTCGGTTTCATAATCAACTTTTACCAATTTTGCGGCATACTCCGCCTTTTCAAAAGTTTCGGCCATTACTGCAGCAATGACTTGTCCGTCATAATAAATGCGGTTATTTTGCAGGGGTAACAGGTCCTTTTCTGCATACTTACCGGATCCCGGATCTGTACCTTGCGGAAAATGCAGGCTCATTGAATTTTTATAAGTCATTATACCAACAACACCTTTAACTCTTTCAGCCTGGCTGGTATCTATATTTCTAATTCTTCCTCTTGGTATAGTGCTTAACACCAACACCCCATAAACCATATTTTTGGGGAAATATTCGGCTGAATAAGTAGCGCCGCCGCTTACTTTTAATTTACCATCGACCCTGTCGATCGGTTTTCCAATTATTTCATTCATGACATCCCTCCGACTGTTTTTAAGGCGCGCACAAGGGTACGTTTTGCCAGTTCTATTTTAAAAGCGTTGTCTTTAAACGGCTTTGCACCATTTAATGCTGCTTCAGCTGCATTGCGGTAGCTCTGTTCATCAGCGGCTGCCCCAACCAACGCTTTTTCTGCTTCAACAGACCGCCATGGCTTTGTTCCTACTCCCCCCAAAGCCACCCTTGCCGCCTCTATCCTCCCATTTGAAACATTTAAAGCTACGGCTGCCGAAGCCAACGCAAATTCATAGGAATGACGATCGCGCACTTTTAAATAGTGTGATTTTGCTGAATACCGGATCGGGGGAAGTTCTACCGCAGTAATGAGTTCGCCATGCTTTAATGTTGTTTCATATTGTGGTGTCTGCTCGGGAAGTAAGTGAAATTCATGGAATGGAATTTGCCGTTTACCTGTCAACCCCTCCACGTGAACTATCGCGCCCAGGGCAGCCATAGCAACGCACATATCTGATGGATGTGTAGCTATGCACTGAGTACTGGTACCTAATACGGCATTGTTACGGTTATAACCATTTATTGCCGAACATCCTGAACCGGGAACCCGCTTATTGCAGGGAAATGAAGTATCGTAAAAATAAGGGCACCGGGTGCGTTGCAAAAGATTGCCACCTACGGTAGCCATATTTCTTAATTGAGGGGAAGCGCCCGACAGCAATGCCTCCGATAAAACCGGGTAATTTTTGACGATGACCGGGTGATAAGCCAGGTCGCTGTTCTTTACTAAAGCGCCTATCCGGACACTGCCATTTGGCAGCGCTTCGATTGTCTGCAGCTTTAAAGAATTGATGTCTACCAATTGAGCTGGCTTTTCAATATCCAGTTTCATCAGGTCTATAAGGTTAGTGCCGCCGGCTATGAACTTTACATTTGCAGCACCCGAAGAAGCAATAGCGGCATGCTGATCATTTGGGTGAATAAGTTTGAACGGTTCCATAAATTTTGCTCGATTAGGCGATGTTTTGCACTTCTTTAATAGCATCAACAATATTCTGATAAGCTCCGCATCTGCAAATATTTCCGCTCATCAGCTCATGTATATCGGCATCATTGTGTACGTGGCCTTCATTTACCAGTCCGACTGCAGAGCATATCTGGCCTGGGGTACAATAGCCGCATTGAAAGGCATCGTGCTTTATAAAAGCCTCTTGCATCGGATGCAGCCGATCGCCTTTTGCCAGTCCCTCAATGGTAATTATTTCCTTGCCCTGGCACATTGCTGCAAAAGTGAGGCAGGAATTGACGCGCCTTCCGTTTATCAAAACGGTACATGCACCGCACTGCCCATGATCACAGCCCTTTTTTGTTCCAGTCATTTGCAGATTTTCTCGTAATGCATCGAGCAATGTCGTACGTTCGTCAATATTAAGTGCATGCTTTTGCCCGTTCACCGTCAGATTAATGGTGGCTGTCTCAGCATTTGGGGGTGGTGCCTGCGGTAAAATATCCTTGGTTCCTGCAAGTAAGGGAACGAGGGTAAGCCCGGCACCGGCGTAGGTAATCTGGGCCAAAAAGTCCCGGCGGGTCGTACCATTTGAGGATGGCTCTTCATCATCCGTATTTGAAATACCAAGATTATTTCCCATAATAATTGGAATTACGAAATAATAACATTTGCCTGAATAAAAATGTTTAATGATAAATGAAATTAGGTGGTTTTTTAACCTTTTCGATTAAGGATTGATAGGTACTATTCTTGCAACAGCCAGTCAGTCTGTTAATATGGAGCCCTCCATGCGTTTTAAAATTACTGGAAAATCGTAAACCTTGAGTAACAACACGGGATAAAGTGTTACGGAATCTGTAACCGTTGACCTGTTTATCTCTATAAGCATTGACTTATAGCGATGAAAAATCAGCAGGCCTCTGTTAATCAGCGGGCCGGCGGTTCGCGCCCAGCCTCAGGGGGCAAGATAGAAAAGCCTTTAGGGTAAGCCGAGGGCTTTTATTTTTAAACTACATTCATTAATTAACTTAGCATACTAACCAAAAACTCTTGACGAAATACTGCATTCCATGGCCGGTACTATTATAACGGATGTTTTAAACAAAAAGAGTCCAAATTCTTAGCAAAAAATAGGTACGGGGAGTTATCCAGGCCAACAAACCGGAAAGTGCACTAAAGCGGAAGATTCATTCATGGATTTTTTTGTTTGGTCGCTGGCAACCTTGTCATCGGAAACGACGTATGTTATTACATACATTATGCTGATTTAAAGAAACAAAATAGTCCCATACATAAACCAATATTAAAACTCATGAAAGCAGTTGTGTTAATTTTTACGTTGATGTTCCTTTCTACAAGTTCAGTCTATGAATTTAAACTCACGTCCATTGACGGGCAGGGTTTTTCACTTGCCCAGTTTAAGGGTAAAAAAGTGCTGATTGTCAACACCGCATCAAAATGCGGTTTTACACCGCAGTATGCCGAGCTACAAAAATTAGCCGATCAATATAAAGGCAAACTGGTCGTGGTAGGCTTTCCGGCCAATAATTTCGCCAACCAGGAGCCAGCTGAAAACCTGGAGATCAAAAGTTTTTGCCAGAAAAACTTCGGTGTAACGTTCCCTTTGAGCGCGAAGATTAGTGTGAAAGGAGTGGATATCGATCCGCTGTTCGCCTATCTTACCTCTGCTTCTAATCCGGATTTTACAGGAGAGATCAAATGGAACTTCGAAAAGTTCCTGATAGATGAAAACGGCAAGTTGATCCGTCGTTACCGTTCGAATGTTACGCCGTTATCACCGGAGATAACAAAAGAGTTGTAAATGATGAACTTGTATCTGTTACAAAAAATAGCAATTAATGATACTGGCAGGTAACCCACTTTGCATGTTTGACAAGGTTAAGTTAAAAATCCCCGGCGGCGAGCGCTTAGGGGATTTATATTTAGCTTCAGCTAACACATTTAAAGGGGGTTCATGCTGAAAAAGGTGGGTGCCATTTCGCAGGAGCTGACTGAGTTGCGTAAAGAGTTACCCGGCATGGTCAGAATGAAAATAGGCTTTGACAATTCAGCACTTCATTGGGCGAAAATATTGATCACCGCAAAGGAACCGGTCGAGAAGCTGGCACCATGTATGGAGGCCCGGGCCTTTAACTCCAGCAGAATAGCTGACACCACTTTTGGAAAAATTGAGCAAGAAAGGACCAGCCCTGAAGGATTTACAAAGACCAACCTAATCGTGATAGGGTTCAGGTATTCATTGTGGTATTTTATAGACCCCCATCATTTGCTATTAGAAATGTAAGTAGAATTATTCCCCTTGATTTTCTTTCATTTCCTTTGGGAGAGGTTGGCATGATAGCATCTTCGAAACTAAAGTGGTAAAAAATAACAGTTGGTAAGGCGATTGCGGAGTTTATTTGATTTTATTTAGCCGGCGCATAAGCTCCTTTAGCGATCCACAATTTTACCTGAGCGCTGAAAGCAGGATGGCTAAGCGGCGGTAATTTCCGGCCCAGACCTGGGTGCCAGCCCCAGGATACTAAGGTATCTGAGGTCATATGTTCAATTAATTGCTGCTTGGTTCGCCCGCCATTCTGTTTGGGGTCAAGTAATTGCAAGGCCAGCTGTCTGGGCGTTCTTCCTTGGAAAACCATCCGCATATTTGCCGGAGGCAATCCCCATTTAGGATTTCCCGGAGGGGCATGTAAGCCAGGGGAATTTTCGGCTTGGTGGCAATTGCTGCATTTCATGGCATACAGCCCTTTTCCATCGGGCCCGCGTTTCACTCCCATGGTATGCAGGTGACTGTCATCGCCCTGCAAAGGTACATCACCGCTTGGATGGCAGTTCATGCAACGTGCGCTTTTCAAAACCCTGTATACCGACATAAAAGCCCTGACAGAGCCTGTGCTGTCTTTTGGTAAAGTCGTGATCTTTGAATAAGCAGCCGGTTGTTCTCTAAATGACATCACAGTAAAACCAATTGTTGCTAGTGCCAGCACTGTAATAATAAATATTTTTTTGCTGCTCATGAGATGTGTTTTAAAGGCGTGTTCATGATCGGCAAATTGTAGATGCGCTTGCCGGTTGCTGCAAAGATGGCATTGGCAATTGCAGGCGCGGTTGGCGGTACAGCGCATTCGCCTGCACCACCCATTTTCTCATTGCTTTCAACGATGTACACATCAATTTCAGGGGCCTCATTCATACGGGCAATGCGGTAATCATAGAAGTTGCTTTGCTGCAGCTGCCCTTTTTCAATGGTCAGTTCACCATAAAGCGCCATCGTGATGCCAAAAATAATACCACTTTCCATTTGAGCTTTTACCCCATCGGGATTGACAGCAAGCCCGCAATCAATAGCGCAGGTTACTTTATGCACCCTTAGCTTTCCATTGTCAATGCTTATCTCAGCGACCTGTGCCACATAGCTGCCAAAGGCCTCGTGTAATGCGATTCCCTTGTACCTGCCTTTTGGTAATTCCCTGCCCCATCCGGCTTTTTTTGCTGCCAGATCTAAGGCCGCCAGGTGGCGTGGTGATTTTTGCAGCAGTTTGCGCCGGTAGGCTACCGGATCCTGCCATGCTGCATGAGCCAGTTCATCCAGCATGGTTTCCATAACATAGGCGGTATGGGTATTGCCCACCGAGCGGTACCATAATACCGGGACGGCCTCCTTAGTGGAATGTAAACCGACGAAATAATTAGGTACTGTTTCAAAATAGGGCGAATCAGCGACACCCTCCACCGATGAAGGATCAATCCCGTTCTTGGGTGCAAAAGGGGTTCCGGCCATAATAGACTGACCAACAATATTGTGACGCCATGCTACCGGCATGCCGGATGCGTCTAAACCGGCATTGATCCGGTGTACAAACACCGGGCGGTAATAACCGCCTTTGATATCATCCTCCCGTGTCCAGACCATTTTTACAAATTTGCCGCTTGTCCTGGCGATATGCACGGCTTCCGAAACAAAATCGGAAGTCATGGTTGCCCGGCGCCCAAAACCTCCTCCAAGGAACACCACGTTCATAGTCACCTGTGTGGGCTTCATGCCTAATATCCTGGCTGCAGCTGCCTGGTCGATACCGGGTAACTGCGTGCCGGTCCATATCTCGCATTTATCATTGCTTATTTTGACCGTGCAATTCAGCGGCTCCATGGGCGCATGAGCAAGGTAAGGGAAAACGTATTCGGCTTTTAATAATTTGGCTGCTTTAGCCAGGCCCTGATCAACATCGCCTTTTTGCGCAGCCTTTAAACCGTCGGTATGGGCAAGTTTTTGATAGGCATCAACTTGTGTTTTGGTACTTAAATTAATGCCGGCTCCATTATCCCACGTTATTTGTAAAGCTTTGCGGCCCTGACTTGCGGCCCAGAAATGATCAGCGATGACAGCCACACCTGTGGGTATTTCTATCACCTGCCGGACACCGGGAACAGCTTTAGCCCTGGAGGCATCAAACGATTTGACCTTACCTCCAAACACAGGTGCATGGGCTACAACAGCGGTTAACATGCCCGGAAATTGCATATCCATTCCAAACTTAGCCTGCCCGTTCGTTTTGGCTGAAGTGTCGAGGCGCCTGGCTCCTTTACCGATCAATTTCCACTGCGATGGGGGCCTTAAAGCAATATTTTGCGGCACTGGCAACGTTGCGGCTTCAGTGGCCAGCTCCCCATAGCTGAATTTTTTATTGCCTGCAATCACATGACCATTTTTAGTGGTACAGCTTTCTACTGCCACCCCGCTACGTTTGGCTGCCGCCTGGGTCAACATGACGCGCGCCGTTGCTCCGGCCTTACGGTAACGGTCAAACTCGGACCAGGTGGTGCTGGACCCGCCAGTAATCTGGATGCCATATACGGTATGATTATAATCTTTATCAACCCCGCTATGCATGACTTTGATATTATTCCAGTCAGCATCTAATTCTTCTGCCAGGATCATGGGCAGCGTAGTCCAGACGCCCTGGCCCATTTCGACGTGGCTTAGTATCACCGTAATGCTGTTATCGGCACTTATACGTAAAAAAGCGTTTGGCGCGAAAGCCGTTGCCGCATCCTGTACCATTAAACGGCCAGCATGCGGCACAGTAAAGGATATCAATAGTCCTCCGCTCAATAATGCGCCTGCTTTCAGGAAATTGCGGCGGCTGATCGCTGTTTGTTGGTCGCTCATGATTTACCCCCTTCCTTTTGCATTTGTGCAGCTTTATGTATAGCCTGCCTCATTCGCTGGTAAGTACCGCAGCGACAAATATTGCCTGACATCGCATCATCAATATCCTGATCAGTAGGACTGGCGTTTTCCCGGAGCAGCACCGCAGCTGACATCAATTGTCCGGATTGGCAATAACCGCATTGCGGCACATCAAACTCAGCCCATGCTTTTTGCAAAGGATGATCGTTATTGAGCGACAAGCCTTCAATGGTTACTACATTTTGTCCTTGCGCCCGGCTGACTTTGGTTACGCAAGAGCGTACAGCCTCGCCGTTTAAATGAACAGTGCAGGCGCCGCATTGAGCAACGCCGCAGCCATACTTGGTGCCGGTAAGTCCTAATAGATCTCTAAGTACCCACAGCAGCGGCATATCGGGGCTGGCGTCTACCTGATATGATTTATCATTGACTTTTAAGGTGATCATAGCGGTAAAATAAGCAGAGAACAACGGTATAGCCTAAGTCAGGAAAA
Source organism: Mucilaginibacter sp. (assembly GCA_028287895.1). GTDB lineage: Bacteria > Bacteroidota > Bacteroidia > Sphingobacteriales > Sphingobacteriaceae > Mucilaginibacter. Next base: position 25,785 of record JAQBOV010000076.1, read on the forward strand.
TCTGAGGCTAAGCAAATAAAAAAGTGCGCAACCGGCTATTCTAAAACTATCAGATTGCTGCCTCGTTAGCTCATCAATTTATTTTATACCTGATTAATTATAAGACGGTTCTGCTATTTTTTTGTTTTAACTATGCATAAAAAACCTTTTTATATTTTCTGATGCATGATCCAGGGGGGCTACCGTTTATTACTTATCGTAATCATTTCAGTAGTCGGTTTTAGGGTCTGATTTTTTGAGTTCGCCCCTTTAAATTACTTTTGATTTTTTTTAACCGGAGTCCCATTAATGGCAAACAAATAAACTGCATCCGGTTTTAATTGGTGCAAAACGCTTTTGCTGTGCCAAAATCTGAACAAGGGGTGTGTATGTTAAAAGCAAACGTGCAGGCGAGCGGGTTATGGAAAGCATCAGCACCTATATTGAAAAGGAACTGAAGCTAAAGGTCAACATCGAGAAGAGTTCCGTGACCCGCCCTTGGCTCAGCAAACTGCTGGGCTTTACCTTCTATCGCAAGAAAGAGGGAAAGGCGATTACGGTCCACCGGAAAAGCATCGCCGCATATAAAGAAAAGATCCGGCTGGTCACATGCCGGAGCAAACCCTACCCAATGGAAGAGCGGATGATGCAAATCAGAAGGCTCAACTATGAATGGGGAAACTACTTTAAGCTAAGTGAAGCGAAATCGGTGTTCGAAAGACTCGATGCACGGGTCAGAAGCCGCGTAAGGCTTTGCTACTGGAAAGATTGGAAGAAGCCAAAAACCCGAGCCAAGCAACTGGAAAGATTGGGTATAAAACCAAAGCAGGCATACATGTGGGGGAACACCCGGCGTGGTTACTGGCGAACGGTTCAAAGCCCAATCCTCACACGAGCGATTGACAACGCATTCTTAAAGAATGAGGGGTTAATATGCCTAAAAGACATCGTAACCACTTAGAAACTGTTAGTGTTTAATGAACCGCCGTATGCCGAACGGCACGTACCTGTGGTGTGAGAGGACAGGTAAGGAAATAATCCTTACCTTCCTACTCGATTTTAAGATTCTTCAACTTGTCAATATTACTTTTAAAGCTTTTTCTTTCGCTGCGTTTCCAAAAGTTTCATAGGCATCAATTACCTGGTCCAGTTTAAAATGATGTGTAATCAGATTATTAGGCTGTAGTTTTTTTGACTGAACGGTTTTTAACAACATAGGAGTAGTAACCGTATCTACAAGCCGGGTAGTAATTGTTATATTTTGTGACCAAAGTGTTTCGAGGTGAAGGGTTACACTTTTACCATGAACTCCTACATTGGCAACATGCCCGCCCGGAGCTATAATTGATGTGCACAATTCAAATGTTGCAGGTATACCAACCGCTTCTATAGCGACATTAACCCCTTTTCCATTGGTAAGGCTCTTAATTTTCTCCATTACATCAACGGTGCTGTTGTTAATGGTTTTAGTTGCACCGAAAGTTTTTGAAACACCCATCCGGTTATCATCCGAGTCTATCATTATAATTTCAGCAGGTGAATAAAATTGAGCTGTCAGCAATGCGGCCAAGCCTACCGGCCCGGCACCCACAATAGCTACTGTATCGCCTGGTTTCACTTGTCCGTTTAAAACACCACATTCAAAACCTGTCGGTAAAATATCGCTTAACATTACCAGGGCCTCTTCATCTGCCCCTGCGGGGATATGATAGAGACTGTTATCTGCATGTGGTATTCTTACATATTCCGCCTGTGTACCATCAATTAAATGGCCCAGTATCCATCCTCCATCTTGGCAATGCGAATACATGCCTTTTTTACAATATTCGCATTTGCCGCACGAGGTAATGCAGGATATAATAACATGATCTCCTTTTTTGAAATTAGATACACCACTTCCAACTTCTTCTATTATGCCAACACCTTCATGACCAATGATCCTTCCGTCTGTAACCTCCGGAACATCGCCTTTCATGATATGCAAGTCTGTTCCGCATATCGTTGTTTTCAGAATTTTTATGATAGCATCGGTTGGGGTCTTTATTGCTGGCTGCGGTTTATCTTCCCATGATTTTTTTCCGGGGCCATGATATACTAATGCCTTCATCAGCTTTAACGCTGATTGCGGTTCTTCGGGATGCACTAACGTTTCCATAATTTAATCTGTTTACAGTTACCAATACCTGTACTACAAATATGCGGGCATACCGTTTTATATAAATGACGGGGATCACAATTAAAGATGATTTATCCTGGCCTTCAATGCAAACAGCGGTAAAATCAAAAGCAGGTCACCTTTCGATGACCTGCTTTTAATACGTTCAATCTTATTGTTAATCAAACGACTGCCTTACCCATAAACGGATCGCTATAACCAGACCTGCCTGTCTCTACCCGTCCTGCATATCTTTTTTCGAATGAATGATGCCCTGCTACTTTTACACTGAAATCATACCAGTAATGGCTTTTCTCGAGATTCAGGACCAATGTTGCCTTACCGGAAGGAGGCAGTACTTTTTTTTGGTTATTGCTATGATAGGCATGGTCTGTTATTTCAACCTGCTGTGGCTTATTACTTAAATTGGTTACCACTACTTCCACATTGCCGGTCAGTTTTTTACTATTGGTGAGCGCGCGCTGGTAATCAAAATCAATCTCAACAGATGGATCTTCCGGGTTGCCTTTAAACTCACGGAAAAACCCATTTGGTCCGTATACCCTTAAATGATAATTCTTATTCTCAAACTCATGGATTGGCCACTGGTCTGTTAAACTGTCGCCCGCCGTTAAGCCATAAGCCCAGGTGCGAACATTTTCAAAAGCTGTCTGGCCGTTTTCTTTTTGATGCAGGTAACTGCCCGGTGCATACACATTAAAAGGCGCGCCCGACGCTTTATTCCCCCATACCTTGCTGCCTGCTGCAAATTTTATTTCAAATGCGGTTTGATCAGCGTTTAATCTGCCATCGGCATATAACTCGTAAGGTAAGGCGCATGACGGACGTATCCCCTTTTCCTGGCGAGGCAGGTAAGGCGAAGCATGCGGATCACGATTAGCCTGCGCTATTTCCTCTTCAGTAAGTAATTTATAATCAGACGGCAGCTTTTTGAATTGTGCCTTATGGATGCTTTCCACAAAAGCATCCTTGTTTACGAATTCAGGTTTGGCTATACCCTCGCCATGATAGGGCCTGAATACCGAAGTAAGGTTTCCGCATACCGTACGGCGCCAATCGCTGATATTAGGTTCGGTTACTTTTCTACCTGTTTTTTTGGATAAAAAGTCTTCCAGAAACTGCAGGGTAGAAGTATGATCAAAAACTTCCGAATTTACCCATCCGCCTTTACTCCACGGCGAAGCAATAACCATTGGCACACGGAAGCCAAGGCCTATAGCACTTTCGCGATCATATTTTTCAGGGAATTCCTTTCTTGCCAATTCCTGGCCCAGGGTGACAAATTCAACCCGGGTATCCATACCTTCTGAGACTTTTCCGGTGCCCGCCTTATGTGAATGAGGGGCTACAAAGGGGGGCACATGGTCAAAATAGCCATCATTTTCGTCGTAAGTAAGAATGAAAATGGTCTTTTTCCAAACCTCAGGATTTTGCGTCAGGATATCGATCACCTCGGATATATACCATGCGCCGTACCAGGCCGAGCTTGGGTGGTCGCTGAAATTTTCGGGTGCGGTAAGCCAGGAAACTGTTGGCAGGCGGCCGGTTTTTACATCCTCCCTGAACTGGTGCAAAACATCACCCCTGGGTACCTGTACCTCACGTTTTGTGCCGTCATCGTCATAGGTTAAAGTAGTCAGCTCACGATGATGCGGGTCATTGGTATTGGTATTAAAAGCTTTTAAGTGCAGGCTCTTTTCGCGGTCGGTCAGCTTTTCGAACTGCCCCTGTTTATAGGTCTCCTTTTCTTTTTTTACCGCTTCCAGATATTGCTGCATTTCCTTGAGTTGTTTCTTTAGATGGTCGATCTGCGGGTCCCCGGCAGGCAGGGCATCTATCTTTTTTTTCAGCTCAGCTATTTTGGTGGGTAGTTCTACAGACCTTTTTTCCATGGCCAGCAGGTGTTTTTCATACAGGTGAATATGGTACTGCTCAAAAAACTCAAGGGCATTATCCTGGAAATTTGATAACCAGGGATCTTCTTCTCCTTCAAAACCGGTATCAATGGCAACTTCGTTCTGATAGCATTTCCATGATATATGATGATCTTCCAGTCGTTCGGGAAAGGTTTTCCATTTCAAGGTACCATAGTCCATATCGTCATTCCATACATTGGCCTTTGAGTTTTCGTTCTGTTGTTCGCGTATGGTGCCTGTCCAAAAATAAAGTCTGTTTGGATTAGTGCCGGTTAATGATGAGCAGAAGTTTTGATCGCACACGGTAAAGGCATCGGCAAGCGCATAATAAAAGGGGATATCCTGGCGGTTATGGTAGCCCAGTGTTAAAGGCATATCGCGGTATTCTTTAATGCTGTTCTTTTTTTCGTTGAGCCATTGGTCAAATTTCCCGTCGTTACGTGCATTCACCTGGTTGGCCCATGAGTGCGGCAGCGAACTCATCCAGGTCGCCTTCGTATTTTTTATGTCGAGATGAAATGGGGCATAGGTTTCTCCTTCGGCATTGGATTGCAGCCATACCTTATTTTTGTTTGGCAGATCAATAGCTCGGGGGTCATTATAGCCACGGACGCCCTGTAGCGTACCGTAGGTATGGTCGAATGACCGGTTTTCCTGCATCAGGATCACCACATGCTCAGCATCCAGGTAGGTACTTCCTTCGGGCGCATTGATTGCCATCGCTTTTTGGATAGATGCAGGTATCGCATTCGTAAGTCCGGCTGCTCCGGTCAGCAATGCTGCTTTTTTGAGAAAATCTCTTCTTGAATCACTCATAGAAATTTGAATATGCAAAGATGCGGATTTGCAAATTTGCAATGTTAATATAAGATTAATTATCAATCGTCATCTGAATATATGCACATCCGCACGTCTGCATATTATTCATTACCGTCCTGCAAAAAACTCTTCACACAGCCAGAATGACAAGGTCATACCGTTCCCGCCAAGTCCGTTGATCACCGTTACCCCGGGCTGGGTTTCAATGATCAGTTCGGTTTGCCCGTTGGTCATTTTAGGGTATATGCCGCACAGGCAGCAAAACTTCCATATTCATCTTCCAAATATTTATTGGTTTATAATGGCAAATTAATAGATTTGAAAATTAATCGAATCATCCCTATAAACCCTTAATATGAAAAGACGATTTACAGCGGTCTGTTTTACCTTTATGGCAACCGGCTTATTGATGACCGGTATAGCCACTGCTCAAAAGGCTGCGCCGGAATTCTCTCTGAAAAATAAAACTGTAAAGGTGTACGTTACCGAAAAAGGTACTGATAACAAGATCACACCTACAGAAACGCTTCATTTTTCATCCAAACCTCAAACGGTTGAAACAGAAGTGGCCATATTTGTCGACCCTTCAAAGTCCTTTCAAACAATGCTGGGCATAGGCGGCGCTTTAACAGATGCTTCGGCTGAAGTTTTTTACAAATTGCCGAAAGACAAGCAAAAGGAATTGTTGACGGCCTATTATGATAAGAACAAGGGAATTGGTTACACTTTGGGACGTACCAATATCCAAAGCTGTGACTTTTCAAGCGATACCTACAGCTATGTTAGCGAAGGTGATCGTTCATTGAAGACTTTCGATATCAGCCATGATAAAAAATATCGCATCCCTTTTATTAAAGAGATCATTGCTGCCGCAGGTGGCAAGCTCACCTTGTTTGCCAGTCCATGGAGCCCGCCTGCATTTATGAAGACCAATAATGATGTTTTACATGGCGGCAAGCTTAAACCAGAGTTTGACCAGAGCTGGGCGAACTTTTATGTGAAATTCATTAAGGCTTATGAAAAGGCTGGTATACCCATCTGGGGTCTGTCGGTACAAAACGAGCCTATGGCCACCCAAAAATGGGAGTCGTGCATATATACTGCCGAAGAGGAACGGGATTTTGTAAAGAACTTCCTGGGGCCAACGCTGCATAAAGAAGGTATGGCAAGCAAAAAGCTGATCATTTGGGATCATAACCGGGATCTGATGTACCAGCGCGCCAGTACAGTATTGGAAGATCCGGAAGCGGCGAAATATGTCTGGGGTGTGGGATACCATTGGTATGAGACCTGGACAGGTGCCGGCATGAACTTTGAAAATGAAAGATTGGTTCATAGTGCCTTCCCTGGTAAAAACCTCCTATTTACCGAAGGTTGTGTAGAACTCTTTAATCCCGACAAGGTAAACGAATGGAGCATGGGCGAAAGATACGGGACGTCGCTGATCAATGACTTTAATGCCGGTACAGTAGGCTGGACAGATTGGAACATCCTGCTTGATGAAAAAGGTGGCCCCAACCATGTAGGTAATTTTTGTTTTGCCCCGGTTCATGCCGATACGAAAACCGGTAACATTACTTATACCAGTTCTTACTATTATCTCGGGCATTTCTCAAAATTCATACGCCCCGGCGCTAAACGCATAGCAAGTTCAGCCAGCCGGGATAAGCTGCTTACTACTGCCTATGTAAACCCCGATGGTAAAATTGCCGTTGTGGTGATGAATAAAACAGACGAGAAAATAGAATACTATTTATGGATAAAGGGTAAAGCGGCAAAAGCAGCCAGCGCGCCTCATTCCATAGCTACATTGATAGTGGAGTAAACATTAAAAGACTGCTGCAAAAAAGCCGGTCAGATTTATTTCTTACCGGCTTTTTTTATTAACCCCGGGGTCAACTGATCACTGATTGCTAACCCTGCTCCGTCCTGAGGCTCTTTGCCGGGCCGGCCAAACGGCTCTGATGCTTTGGAAACTTACAGTTAATGAGTTTCTCCAGGCGACCTTTAAATAGTTCTTTATCCTGATGGTTAAATTCTAAATCTTAACCCCGCTGATGGCTAATGACCAATCACTCGCTTCTCAAGCTCTTTACGGGGTTGGCCAAAGCAGCTTTTATACTTTGGTAGCTTACCGTTAGCAAGGTAATGAGGATCGCTCCGGCTGCTGTCGCTCCAAAGATCCACCAGGACAGCTCGGCGTGGTATTTGTAATTCTTTATCCAGCCAAACATAAAATAGTAAGCTACCGGAATAGCAATAGTTAGCGAGATAGTTACCAGTATTACAAATTCTTTAGACATTAAGCGCCATAGGCCAAACACGGATGCGCCTAATACTTTTCGCACGCCAATTTCCTTGGTGCGCTGCTCAGCCATAAAGGAGGCCATACCGAACAAGCCCATGCAACTGATAAAAATAGCCAGGATAGTAAAGAAGCCTGCGAGCTTGCCAATGCGCTCTTCATCAGCAAATTTTTTGGCATATTCCTCATCCGTAAATTTATAGTCGAATGGACTGTCAGGATCATACTTTTTGAAAATTGCTTCTATTTTAGTGATCGCATCATGCGCACCTATATTAGGGTTTATCCTGATATCTACAAAGCTGCCAGGGCCATCCAGCATATGAAATATAGTTGGTTTAACCGCGTCATAAGGGGAGGACATGATCATGTCCTTAACCACACCGACCACTTTAAAATCCTTGCCCCATTTAATGATCTGGCCAAGCGGATTTTTAAAGCCCATAAATTTCACAGCTGCCTCATTCAATATCATACCGGATGAATCACTTAAAAAGCTTCTTGAAAAATCGCGCCCGCTAATAATTTTCCATCCTGCTGTTTTTCCAAATTCATGAGTTATCGGGATGGTGCCAAAATCATCTTGCAAATTGGGGTCTTTTCCCCGCCAGGTCAAACCGCTGTTATTGGACCATACCCCTGTGATCGGGCTGCCTGATTCGGCCATCTCAACGATCGCTCCTGATTGCAGCAGGTCATTTCTTACTGCATTAAAATGCTTATGGATGATCTCATTTTTCATTCCCAACTGGATCATCCCTGTACGCTGGTAACCAACAGGGCGGTTTTTAGAGAACTGAACCTGTCTGAAGACTATAATCGTACCGATGATCAAGGTAACCGAAACGGTAAATTGCAATACCACTAATAGCTGACGTGGCAAAGCAGCCAGGCGCCCCGCCTTGAAAGTGCCCTTGAGCACTTTTACCGGTTGAAATGAGGACAGGTAAAAGGCAGGGTAACTACCTGCAATCAATCCTGTGATCAGGCTAAAGCTTATTCCTGTGATCCAGAATAATGGGCTTGCCCAAAGCACCGTCATCTTTTTATCGGCTACCTGGTTAAACCAGGGCAGGGTCAGTTGTACGATTACTATTGATAGCAGAAAAGCAAAACCAGCCACCAGCAGTGATTCGCTAAAGAACTGGCTGATCAGTTGTTTGCGAAGTGAGCCTAATGTCTTACGGATACCTACTTCTTTGGCCCTTTTTTCGGACCGGGCCGTGCTCAGATTCATAAAATTGATACAGGCCAGCAGAAGTACAAAAACCGCGATAATGCTAAACATCCAGACAAATTGGATGGCCCCTCCGGTATTTATCCCATTCTTAAATTCACTGTATAAATGCCATTTGCTCATCGGATGAAGGAAGATGGCTGCTTTAAAAGTAAGCCCAACCTTATCGCCATTTCCGCTGAGACCGGCAATCTTCAAATCCTTAATACGTGCCGAAATTTTAGCTGCATCGGCTTTGGAATTAAGCTGCGCAAATATTTGCCACGAGTTGCTTCCCCATTGTGTTGCAGCATACTTTTTCAGGAATGGCTCGCTGGTCATGTACAGGTCCCATGGCGCTATGAATGTCAGATCTTTAAAATCGGTGCTGCCTGGTATATCCTGGTAAACTCCCGCAACTTTGACGGTCCAGGTATTATCGATTTTTATCATTTGAGACATCGGGTCGGTACCCCCAAAAAGCGCTTTCGCTACGGTTTCGGAAATTAATATAGAGGTGGGATCATTTAGTGCTTTTCTGCTGCCTTTCAGCATCTTTAAGGTCAGCAGGTCCGGTGCTTCAGCCTGCATGTAACCACCCGGCTGGGTCAGTTTTTTATTACCATGTGACAGGATATGATCGCCTACCCAGGTAGATAGCACTACATATTTGAAATCCTTTGTATTACCCGTGTAATCCTGTCTAAGCTTTGTGCCCAACGGTATAGGCATCGCATTTTGTGTTCCGACGGTTCCATTGAAGGTTTGATGCTGCATGATCTGCACGATATGATCGTAGCTTCTAAAGTATTTGTTGAAGGATAATTCATCCCATATCCACAGGCCGATAAGCATAGCAACGGCCATGCCTACCGAGAGGCCTGCAACATTAATAAAGGTATGCGCCTTGTTTCTTAACAGGTTGCGCCAGGCGATTTTTAGATAGTTCTTTATCATGATGTTTAAACTTTAACTAATTATTATTCACCACTCAGTCGCTTCTCAAACTCTTCACCGGGTTGGCTAATGCCGCTTTAATACTTTGATAGCTTACCGTAAGTAAGGTTATCGCCATTGCGCCAATTCCCGTTAGTACAAATATCCACCAGGCGATATCGGAATGGTACTGGTAATTTTGCAGCCAGATATGCATAAAATAGTAAGCAACAGGTGATGCGATCACCAAAGAAATAATAACCAGCGTTACAAAATCTTTTGAGAGCAATTGCCACAAGTTAAGTACGGATGCGCCCAATACTTTACGTACACCGATTTCCTTAGTGCGCTGCTCGGCCATAAAGGATGCCATGCCAAACAGTCCCAGGCAACTGATGAAAATGGCCAGCCCGGCGAAGGAACTTGCCAACTTACCTACGCGCTCCTCATTGTTGAATTTTTTGGCATACTCCTCATCAGCAAATTGATAGTCGAATGGCTGCCCGGGCGCATATTTTTTGTAAATAGATTCAATCTTACTTAAGGCACTAGCTGCACTTGTTTTTGGGTTTATCCGGATGTTGACAATTCCGGCTTCTGTACTGGCGTAAAAAATGGTTGGCTTAATAGGTTCATAGGGAGATTCTACAATCATATCTTTTGTAACACCTAATATTGAATACTTTTTATCATTCCAACTGATAATTTGACCAACCGGATTTTTAAGTCCCATATATTTTACTGCGGTCTCATTTAAAATCAAACCACTGGAATTTGATGTAGATGATTTTGAAAAATCTCTTCCATCTTTGAAATGCCAGTCTACCGTTTTCCCATATCCGGGTGTCACTGCAAAAGTGGCTAACTGATCAGCCATATTGGAATCCTTTCCCTGCCAGCCAAAGCCGCCGCTCATCCGGCTGCTGCGGGTTATTTGGTTTCCCGATTCAGCAATTTCTGAAATAATTCCGATTTGAATCAAGTCATTTCTAAAAGCCGCAAAATGCGTATGAATATCTTCTGAATAAGGTCTGACCATAATTAATCCGGAGCAGCGATAGCCAATGGGCCGGTTTTTAGCAAAATGAATTTGGCGAAAGACAATAATTGTCCCGATAATCATTATAATGGAAAAAGTAAACTGAACTATTATCAGTGCTTTTCGGGGGACGCCTGCCATTCTGCCTGCCCGGAAGGTGCCCTTTAACACTTTTACAGGCTTAAATGATGATAAATAAAAAGCAGGATAACTGCCTGCAAACAGGCCGCTGATAATGGCAAACCCAATGCCGGCGACCCAAAACACAGGATTTGTCCACAAAATGGACATTTGTTTGCCCGACAGTGCATTGAAAAACGGCAATGAAAGTTGTGTCAGAAATAAAGACAAGGTAAATGCCAGAATTGCCATTAATAATGGTTCAGTTAAAAATTGTGTGATCAACTGGCCACGTAGTGAACCTATAGCTTTTCTGATACCTACTTCTTTGGCACGTTTTTCTGATCGTGCTGTACTGAGGTTCATGAAATTGATACAGGCGAGTAATAGTACAAAAATGCCGATAATGCCAAAAAGCCATAGGTACTTAATGTCACCGCTGGTATTAACACCATTTTTAAATTCTGAATATAAATGCCAGCGGCTCATCGGATAAAGAAACACTTCCGGCTTTACTCTTTTACCGCCCTTATCTAAATTATTGAATTTGATGTATTTTATTTTTGATGAAAGATCAGCCATATTAACCGATCCGGCGGTCTGCACAAATATCTGGAAAGCGTTCTGATCCCAATCGTCCCGGGCTTGCTGTACTTCTTCTGAACGGGCATATATCTCCCAGGGGGCAATGAATAAAACGTTGCTGAATGAACTGCTATAAGGTAAATCCTGGTAGACTCCGGCCACTTTCAAACTGTAACTATCTAATTTTATGACTTTGTCCACCGGGTTGGTGTCACCAAATACAGCTTTGGATACCGACGCTGAAATTAAAATCGATGAAGGGTCCTTTAATGCTGCTCTTGTACCTTTAATCATCTTTAAGGTCAGCATTTCGGCGGCATCCGGCTCCATAAAATTGCCTGGTATACTTAAATTCTTATCCGTAAATGAGAGAAGATGAGGGTTGGTCCATGAGGATAATACCACATGTTTGAAATTGCTTCCATATAAATGGCGAAGCTGATAAGCCACCGGAATCGGCATGGCCTTCATGGTATTAATTTCCCCGTTGATGGTTTGTTGCTGCATTACCCGGGCAATACTTTCATAGTTCTTATGGTATTTATTAAAGGATAGCTCGCTGCAGATCCAAAGCCCGATCAGCATCACTACAGCCATACCCACGGCAAGCCCGCCAATATTAATTAAAGAAGAAATCCTGTTTTTGATGAGGTTTCTCCAGGCGATTTTTAAATAGTTCTTTATCATCATGTTTAAACGCTAAATTCTAATTAGCTTTCAGCCCTGTCAGCACAGGCAGCTTAGGCCTTTTTGCTTTCGCCTTTAACCTCCTTTATTCATCTTTTAAATATTGCGTCGGATTGGCCGTATGCGCTTTAAATATGTGCCATGAAACGCTTATTGCGGTCATGACGATCAGGCCAATGAACGATAAAATAAGCGGGTAAAACGAGACAACGGATTCAGGTGTGATCTGGTTAAACATTGTTCGGGTAAGCAGCCATGAAATGGGTAAGCCAAACAGTATGGCAAAGCCGATAGCAAATAAAAATTCCTTGTTAATAAGGTAAATGATGTTTCCTATGCTTGCCCCGAGCACTTTCCTGACACTTATTTCTTTCATTTTTCTACCTAATATCAATAAGGCCAAACCGAAGATACCTGATATGGAAATAACGATCATGATCACAGCGGCTGCACCCATTACCTGCGAAACCTGGTTAAATCCATTAAAATACTGATCAAAGACGCCCTCCTGGTAGTAGTATTCGAAGGGTAAATCAGGGTTGACCTTTTTCCATGCTTTTTCCACTTGAGAATGTGCGTTTGAAAATAGGCCGGATGTGGTTTTGACATACACATAATTTATATCTTCAGCCTTGCAGCCCATCAGGAGCATAGGGCCTATCGGCGTTTGAAAATTTTCGAAATGAAAGTTATTCACCTGGCCTACTATTTGGTATAGGTGGTTCTCATATTCAATGTTTTTTCCGACACCGGTGTTCCAGTGCATTTGTTTCACAAAGGCCTGGTTAACTAATACAGTGTTTGTTTGATCTGTTTCAAATGCGGCATTCAAGTCTCTGCCTCTTGTAATAGTTATTCCTAACTGGGTTGCAAAACCGGGTAAGGCACTTATGCCCTGTACTGTTTGTTCTTTCCCTTCGGTTTTGATCACCAATTGTTTAGAGTAGTTGCCAAGTGACTGGACTGATCCTGAAACCGATTTTACGTCACTATGGCGTTTCAGTTCGCCCCTAAAAGCCTCGAAATTTGCTGATTTATCCAATGATACGACCACATTATTTATAGGATCATAACCCCAGGGCTTGATTTTTATTTGCTTTGTTTCACGGATAAAGGCTAGTGTGGTGGAGATCGCCAAAAATGTAAGGAAAAACTGGAAGCCTAAAAGGGCCTTTCTAAAACGGTTATTGCTGCCTAATTTGCTGTTCCCTTTTATGATATTTATCGGCCTGAATGCCGAAATGTAAAATGAAGGATAAGCTGCCCCACTTAAGGCAGATATAACGATTAATGCCAATAGCGCCATCCAGGTCCGGTAATTGGTAAAGAGATTTTGGGATAGGTCAACATTGGCTATTTGGCTAAACCAGGGAAGGAACAGGTATTTGGCTAAGAATAAGCCTACCGCCACAGCTATAGTGCAAATAATGACGTTTTCTAAAATAAACTGAACAATGATCTGTTTTCTGCTGCTTCCCATCACTTTTCTAACCCCTATCTCTTTCAGCCGGGTAGAAGCAGAAGCCATGGCAATATTCATGTAATTGAAATAAACCAATAACAAAGTTGCAATGGCAATAACCACAAGCATAATATAACCTGCTATATTGGTTTGTGCAAAGCGCTGATTGATTACCTGATAAGAATGAAAATTCATCGTTTTCAATGGCTGAAAATGGAAGGCCGCAATCTTGTCATCCTTGTTCGAGGTATTGTATAGCTGTACATATTTTTTACTTTGATTACTTACAGACGCTAACGATGCTTCATTATCAGCTTCCAGGAATGTTATATCTGCACTTTGGCTCCAGTCACTGGTTTTATCCATTCCTAAAGAGGCCATCTGGCCATAAGGGATAAGGGCGGAGAAATACCAGGATGATTCAATCGGTTGTTTATCAAATACGCCTTTAACGATAAAATTCACGATCGTTTCCTGTCCTTTTTTATTAAAGCGAACGCTTACGTTTTTACCAATGGAATTTTCTTTACCAAAAAGTTTTTTTGAAAGATTTTCGGTTAATACTATTCCATCCTGGTCACTAAAATGTTGTTTACTCCCCCATTTAACCGGGAAATTGAACATTTGGTAAAAGGCATCATCAACAAAGCTTACACTTTCTCTAAAAACATTATCGCCTTGTTTAATTACTACCCCTGTATAATTGACCCTGGCTGCATTTTTTATTTGGGGAAAATCAGCTTTTAGCATAGGCCCCAGCGGTGAAGGAGAATTACCCCATAATTGCTGATTCCCGTTTTTTTCTGAAACTTTTTCTATCACAAAAAGATTGTTGAGCTTGTGATGGAAGTTGTCCATATGCATAGACCAGTCAAAAAATTCAAATACCACCAGGCAGCAGCCCACAGCCAAGGCAAGGCCAAGTATGTTTATTGATGACGATAATCTGTTTTTGGCAAGATTTCGCAGTCCCAATTTTAAATAGTTCTTTATCATGACGGTTAAATTCTAATTTTTAAGCCCTAAATCTGATATAGCCTGAGATAAGTTACACTTTTCGGCCATCCCTAAGCAACGTCACTCCGTCTTCAAACTCTTCACCGGGTTGGCCAACGCTGCTTTAATGCTTTGATAGCTAACAGTAAGTAAAGTGATGAGTATGGCCCCTAGCGCAGTTGCTCCAAATATCCACCATGCTATCTCGGCACGGTACCGGTAGTTTTGCAGCCAATTATGCATAAAGTAATAAGCGACCGGTGTAGCGATCATTAATGAAATAATAACCAGTACGACAAAGTCTCTTGAAAGCAAGCGCCACAGGTTAAATACGGAAGCACCCAGCACTTTGCGGACACCGATTTCCTTGATGCGCTGCTCAGCCATAAAGGATGCCATTGCGAACAAGCCCAGGCAACTGATAAAGATGGCAAGAGCGGCAAATGAGGTTGCCAACTTGCCTATGCGCTCTTCATTACCAAATTTTTTAGCGTATGCTTGATCAACAAACTGGTATTCAAATGGCTGGGCCGGGTTATAGGCCTTAAATAAATCCGCTATTTTACCCAATGCTTCATGGGTGCTTATTACAGGATTTATTTTTATAACTACAACGTCGCCGGCATTCTTGGTTAAGTGAAAAAGTGATGCCCTGACAGGTTCATATGGTGATTCAACAACCATATCTTTAATTACTCCTATTACCTTAAAGGGGGTACCGTCCCATTTAACTATTTCGCCAACCGGGTTTTTTAAGCCCATATATTTTGCGGCTGTTTCATTGATCACAAAGGCTGCTGAGTCGGTTAAATATGCTTTTGAAAAATCCCTGCCCTCTTTAAACTGCCAGCCAACCGTTTTGCCATAGTCATAAGAAACCTCAATGTTTGGAAACTCGACAGCCAGCCCCGGATCTTTGCCTTTCCAGTCGAAACCACTATTTGATTCCCATACTGCTGTTGGCGGACTCCCGGCTTCTGCTATAGATGCAATAGACCCTGTTTTTTGAAGTTCGTCTTTAATGACAGCAAAATGGTTGTGAATATCATGAGTTGCCATCGATAAAGTGATCAAACCATTGCGGCTATAGCCAACAGGCCGGTTTTTTGCAAATTGGATCTGGCGGAAAACGATAATCGTACCGATGATCAGCGTCACAGAAACGGTGAATTGTATAACGACCAATATTTTACGCGGAACAGCTGCAAAACGGCCTACCCTGAATGTGCCTTTCAATACCTTAACAGGCTTAAATGATGACAGGTAGAAGGCCGGGTAACTGCCCGATATAAGTCCGGTTACCAGGCTAAATCCAGCTCCGAGCAACCAAAACACGGGGCTGCTCCATAAAATGGACATTTTTTTGCCGGCTATATCATTAAAGAAGGGAAGGGCGAGCTGTACTAAAAGTATAGCTAAGACAAATGCAAAGGCAGTTACCAGTAAGGATTCACTCAAAAATTGATGGACAAGCTGTATACGTAATGAACCTACAGCCTTGCGGATGCCGACTTCTCTGGCGCGTTTTTCGGAACGGGCCGTACTCAGGTTCATGAAGTTGATACAGGCCAGCAATAATACAAAAACACCGATAATGCCAAACATCCAAACATATTCGATGCGCCCGCCTGCAATCACTCCATTCTTAAAATCCGAGTATAAATGCCAGTTTTTCATCGGGTTAAGAAAGACCTGATTTTTTTGCTTCAACTCAATCTTGTTAACCTTGCTCAGCTTGATATCCCTGATCTTTGCTGAAACCTTATTGAGGTCGGCATTGTCAGCCAACTGTGCATAAGTAAAATAACAATTGCATCGCCAGGTGTCGGCTTGTTTCTTTAATCCGTTAGCGTTTGAAAATTGTTCCCAGGGTGCAATAAAGTTTACACCGGCAAATGAGGAATTTTCAGGCATATCTTCATAAACACCGGTTACTTTTACAACCTGGCTGTTATCGATTTTCATCATTTTATCTATCGGATCGGCATTCCCAAAATATGCTTTGGCGGTTGACTCAGAAAGCATGATTGATGAGGGGTCGTTCAGCCCGGCTTTGGTGCCTTTCAGTAGTTTAACGGATAACATCTCAAGTGCCTGTGGTTCGAAATAGGTGCCGTTTTCGGTTAATTTCTTATCGCCGTAGGCAAGGATATGCCCTCCATTATAAGTTGCCATGGTAACATATTTAAAATCGCTCCCAAAACTTTTGCGAAGCTCATCGCCCATAGGCCATGGTACATTGATCCCTGTTCCTATTTCACCGTTCATGTTATTGTTTTGCAATACCTGGGTAATATGGCCGTAGTTTTTAAAGGTTTTATCAAATGACAGTTCATCATATGTCCATAAGCCGATCATTATGGCTACGGCCATGCCCACGGCAAGTCCGCCGATGTTAATTAAAGACGAAGCCTTGTTTTTTAACAGGTTTCTCCAGGCGATTTTTAAATAGTTTCGTATCATGGGCCCCTCCCAAATCCTCCCCTGAAGGGAGGACTTTTAAATAGGTGTTTAAATAACTTCTAAACGCTGATTCCTACACCAAATCAATTGCTTTCCGATCCCTAAGCAGCTAATCACTAACCTATTCCGATTTCAAACTCTTCACCGGATTCATCAAAGCTGCTTTGATAGACTGAAAGCTCACGGTCAATAAGGCTATGGCCATCGCCAGGGTCGCCGACAAAACGAATATCCACCAGCTGATGGGAATCTTATAAGCAAAGTCCTGCAACCACTTGTTCATGGCCCACCAGGCTATTGGTGATGCGATGAGGATGGCGATGAAAACCGGTTTTACAAAGTCAAATGATAACAGGGCGGTTATATTGCTGATAGTTGCACCGAGTACTTTGCGGATGCCGATTTCTTTGCTGCGCTGTTCGGCCATGAAAGCTGATAAGGCGAACAGGCCCAGGCAGGCAATGATGATGGCTAATACCGCAAAGCTGGTGAATATGTGGCCTGTCCGCTGGACATCGGCATACATATTGGCAAATTGCTCATCCAAAAAAGTGTAACGAATAGGCTGCTCAGGTGAATATTTTTTCCAGACGGTAATGATATTCGATAAAGTGTTTTTTATGTCCGAACTGCCAATTTTTACCGATACAATAGAAGGGCTGAGGCCAAAATTAAGCACGATGGGGCCAATATGATCGCGCATCGATTCGAAATTGAAATCCTGTACCACGCCGATAACGGTCAGCTTTGCATACCCATTCGTGATCCGTTTGCCAATGGGATTCTTTAGGTTCAGCTTTTTGGCCATGGTCTGGTTAATGATAGCCGCCCCCTGTGTGTCCGCAGCCATCGTATAGGAGAAATTCCTGCCCTCAACCAGCTTCATACCCATCGTTTTCAGATAAGTATCGTCTATTTGCCAATACTGGCCGTATACTCCTGCATCCAGTTTTGTTCTGGCCTCGTTATAAAAAGTATTACCATTTCGCTTGCTGCCGTTAACGGGTAAGTAATCGCTTATAGATACATTTTTTACCGACGACAGCTTAAGTAATTCATTTTTAAAGCTTTTTACATTTTTATCACCCAGCGTATTGGTGCCCTGTATAACGACAACCTGGTCCTTGTCAAAACCCACCTTTTTGTTGAGAATGAATTGCGTTTGGTTGTAAATAACCAAAGTGCAGATGATAAGAATAATAGAAGCACTGAACTGAAAAACGACCAGACTATTCCTTAGTATCGAATTTTTGCTGCCCGTGCTGATGCTGCCTTTCAATACCTGCACCGGCTTGAACCCGGAAAGGTAAAAAGCGGGGTATAATCCGGCCGCGATACCCACGATGAACGCTGCAGCTATTAAAAAAGGCGTCAGCCACCATTGATGCCAGGGCATGGATAATGTTTTTGAAGCCAGGGTATTGAAGTATGGAAGCAGTACCCAGGCCAATATTATCCCGATCACAAAAGAAAGTATGCTGTAAACTATCGACTCGGCTAAGAACTGATTGATCAGGCTGCTGCGATACGAACCCACTGCTTTCCTTAAGCCAACCTCTTTTGCGCGGTTAGCTGATTTGGCCGTTGAAAGGTTGACAAAATTGATACAGGCGATAACAAGAATAAAACCGGCAACAGCGCCGAACAGCCAGATGAAACGAACATCCCCATGAGGCGTATTGTCATAAATATCATAGGAATACAAATTGATATCAGCGACATTCTGCAGGTGCAGTGAAAATTTTACAGCTTGCTTTTCTGCATCCTTCATTCCATCCTTTGTCATTATCGGCAGGTAATAGGTCTTGATGATATCGTGTGAGATCTTCTTTTCGAATTGAGCAATGTTAGTGCCCGGGCGTAACTTGATATAATCAGGGTAGTTGCTCGCATTCCAGTTGTTTTGCTCACCCTGGTAAAACTCAACACCTTTTAACGTCAAAAGAAAATCAAATTTCCTTAGATGGGAAGTTTCGGGAATATTCTGCATGACGCCGCCGATCCGGTAGGGTTTGGTTTTATCATTATTCAAGTACATTACCTGGCCCACAGGATTCTTACCGGGGAAATATTTATCCGCTTTGCGCTTTGATATAACCATGGTCAAGGGTTCTTTCAAGGCAATCTCACGTTTGCCATAGAGCATGGGCAATTGCAATATGTCCAGCATTTCCTGGTCGGCGTAGGTAAAACCTTGCTCGTAGCTATTCTGCTCCTGATCGGCACGCCTCACTTCGTTGCTCCCGGCCTTTTCGAAGAGCGAATTAGGCATCAGCCTGCCCGATACTTCCACTTCCGGGAAATCGGATTTCAAAGCTTTGCCCATTGGAGCGGGCCAGTCGGTTCCCTTTTCTGTTTTGCCATCGATATTGTAATACCCAACGACGCGGTAAATACGATCCGTATCAGGATATGATCTATCAAAACTCAGCTCATCTCTTATGTAAAGGCCGATCAGCAAACAAGCTGCGATACCAAGGGCAAAGCCGCCGATCTTGATAGCTGCATATAATTTTTGTTTCTGTAATTGCCTTATGGCAATCTTTAAATAATTTTTTATCATGACCGTTTTTTAAGATTACCCGATTAAATTAACGCTGAATGCATAAAGGAAGCTGAACAAGTAATCAGATCAAGCAATATCATGCCGATATATTAATTGGTTGATATTCAGTAAATTGTGTTTTGCGTAGGCTTGGCAGGTTGTAACAAAAACGGACACTACCGTTCGGATATGAACTACAATGGTTGGTGCCAGTTATACAATTGATTATCAGTAATAAAGATCGGACAGCGGCCGCATCAGCAAATTACAGTTTGGTCAGCCTTAACACGGTTTGGCTGTCATTTCTTGCAGCAAAGCAAGTATTTTGTCTAATTTATCAACCTCAATCGCGTTCAGGCGTAATTGTAATTCTTCAATTTCCTTTTTGGCTTCAACATTGGTTCTGAAATCTTCATTGGCCTGAAGCCGGTCTCTCTCATTCTGGCGGTTTTGTGCCATCATGATAATGGGGGCCGCATAAGCTGCCTGTGTTGAGAAAAGCAGGTTTAATAATATGTAAGGATAAGGGTCCCAATGATCAATATAGGCGATTATGTTGAGTAGCATCCACACGGCAACTATAACAGATTGAATAATGATAAATCGCCATGAGCCCATCCCGGTTGCGACCGAATCGGCAAGCCGTTGCCCAAAACTCATGGATTCCGTGTGTTTTTCGTGCCAGTTTTTTGTTTTTGTTATCAAGGTTTTAAGTTTTATTTGTTGGACCTTAAATATAAATAAATAGCGCATTTATAAAACCTGTTCAGATATTTCTAATGGGTTTTTAATCCTCGGATTCAAGCGGCATCGCTTTAAGGTAATTTTTTACCATTTTTGCAACCTGATATGCAAAAGGGCAGACTGTTAATTATTGATGACCAGGAGCGTTTGCGAAGCCTGCTTGCCCGTATTCTTCAGTTGGAAGGCTATGAGGTGATTACGGCAGCAAACGGTAAAGAGGGTCTGCGCAAGTTGCAGCATGATTCTTTCCAGGTGGTATTAAGCGATGTAAAGCTCCCCGACAGCAATGGTATTGAACTCACTGAACAGATAAAAACCAACTGGCCTGCTACCGAGGTAATCGTGCTGACGGCCTTTGGCACGATAAACGATGGGGTTAAAGCCATCAAATCGGGCGCTTTCGATTACATTACCAAAGGTGACGATAACGATAAGATCATCCCGCTGATAAGCAAAGCAATGGATAAAGCTTTATTGCAGCAGCGTGTTCAGGAACTGGAAAATAAGCTCAATGAGAAATTTGGATTTGATCAAATTATAGGCCGTTCGCCGGCGATAACTGAGGTGGTGAAACTTGCCCAAAAAGTAGCCTTAACGGATACTACCGTATTGCTGTTAGGCGAAACAGGCACCGGAAAAGAGATTTTTGCCGAAGCCATACACCAGGCAAGCAACCGCCGCGGCAAATCATTTGTTGCTGTTAATTGCAGCGCCTTTACCAAAGAATTGTTAGAGAGCGAACTTTTCGGTCATAAAGCCGGTTCATTTACCGGGGCGATAAAGGATAAAAAGGGCCTGTTTGAAGAAGCAAATAGCGGTACTATATTTTTAGATGAAATAGGTGAACTTGATCATGAGTTACAGGCCAAATTATTGCGGGTACTGGAATCGCAGCAATTCATCAAGATAGGGGATACCAAACCCACACAAGTAAATGTGCGGATACTGGCAGCAACCAACCGTAACCTGCAAAAAGAAAGTGAAGAAAACCATTTTCGGTCCGATCTTTTCTATCGCTTATCAGTTTTTCAGATCACCCTGCCTGCGCTTCGCGAACGTAAAAAGGATATCAGCCTGCTGGCTGAATTCTTTATGCAACATTTTGCCGCAAAGGTGAAAAAGCAGATTAACAGCTTATCATCCGGTTTCACCGAAAAGCTGGAAGCCTATAACTGGCCCGGCAATATCAGGGAGTTAAAAAATGTGATTGAGCGCGCAGTAATACTGGCTGATAGTCACCAACTCGAGGAGTCATTGCTTCCCTACGATATACAACATATTCAGCCTTTAAAAACTAACCAAACCCTTTCCGCCTTTGATCTTTCATCTGTAGAAAAACTGCATATTCAGCGTGTGCTTAACCATACCCACGGCAATCGTGCCGAAGCTGCCCGGCTTTTAAATATCGGCATAGCCACCATGTACCGTAAACTGAAAGAGTACGGATTAGAGTGATTGCGAATTTTAAATTTCGGATTTTGAAAAACCAGCGTCCGCTGTCCTGTACAGGCCGGCGCACACCTGGTGGGCAATATCGCTTTTCCCAGTGGCAAAAAATCAGAATGGAACGAGGCAGATCGTGCATTTACCTGCCGTCAATAAACAATACCTGACGAGGGAATATCATAATGGGTATAAACTGCTGAAGGTGTAAACTCACCGGTCATTACTCCGCCGCCCGGTAACCGCTTTACGCCCCGAGTTGAGCGGGTTTTATTTTTGCTGTCCTCTGCCGGGTGGCTGAGGGTGGGTCCGCCCGCCCGAATTCCGTTACCGGGTTTGATCAAACTCCGCAAACGCTTGATATGCTGATTCAGCTATTCTCCTTTTGATAATACCCTATCATTATGATAGGGTCATGCCGCTCTTTGATGGCCTCTTAAAATCCGCTCTCTTGTTGTAAGATGCTGAAAAACAAGGCATATCATTCTTAAGGCATTTTAATGGCATCCGCTTGGCAGAGGGTCTGGAAAATCAATCAGCATGGATGTTATTCTCACAATTGCTTATGTACTATGCTTCATAGTCATATTCTGGCTCTTTTTCAAAACTGTTAATTACTTCGAAAAAATTTAATCATTATGATCGCACTATTCATCGTAGCCATCGCCGTGTTTATTTACATGGTTTACGTATTGCTTAAACCCGAAAAATTTTAAACACAATTAAAAATAAATCAATATGAATACTGAATATATAGGTATCATTTTCATGTACCTGGCAACTATTGCCCTTGCCATCCCATTGGGTAAATATATCGCCAGGGTATTTAAAGGTGAAAAAACCTGGCTCGACTTTATGGCCCCCCTCGAAAGGCTGATCTTTAAGTTCAGCGGCATCGACCCAAACAGGGAAATGAACTGGAAACAGCATTTAAAGGCGCTATTAACCATTAATGTGTTGTGGTTGTTTTATGCCTTTTTCTGTCTGCTTTTCCAGGGGCACTTACCCTTAAACCCGGATAAGAATCCAGGTCAAACCCCCGACTTGGCATTTAATACAGCGCTTAGTTTTTTAACTAATACTAACCTGCAGGATTATTCGGGCGAATCAGGCGCTACGTATTATACACAGCTTTTTGTGTTTATGTTCTTGCATTTTGTGAGCGCAGCTACAGGTGTTGCAGCAATGATGGTGGTTTTCAGAGCCATGAAGGATAGAGTAACTGATAAGCTCGGCAACTTCTGGGATTATTTAGTAAAAGCTATAACAAGATTATTCCTGCCTTTAAGTTTTGTTGTGGCTGTTATTTTAGCTTTTAACGGCACTCCAACCAGTTATAAAGGCAAAGACACCATAATAGGTCTGCAGGGTGATACTATCCATGTGTCACGCGGACCGGCAGCTGCAATGATCGCTATTAAACAAACCGGTACCAATGGTGGCGGCTGGTTTGGCGTTAACTCAGCACACCCGTTTGAAAACCCAAATTACCTGACCAATATTGTCGAAAACATAAGTATTATTCTTATTTCTATTTCACTGGTATTTGCATTGGGCTACTATCTTAATAAAAAGAAACTGGCCTGGGTTATATTCGGTGTAATGACGGTGGGGTTTCTCATCATGGTAATCCCATCCATCCTGGCGGAAGTTAATGGCAACCCTGCTATCGCACATTTAGGTGTCAGTCAGCCGGGCGGATCAATGGAAGGCAAGGAGGTACGCTTTGGAGCCGCAGCATCAGCTTTTTGGGGAATAACCACAACCGTAACCTCTAACGGTTCAGTAAATGCTATGCACGATAGCATGATGCCGGTTTCAGGCATGGCGCAGATGTTTGATATGATGATCAACTCATTTTATGGAGGTGTGGGAGTTGGCTATTTAAACTTTTACATATTTATCATCATCGCAGTATTTATATCCGGCTTAATGGTTGGCCGTACTCCAGAGTTCATGGGGCGAAAAATTGAGGCCCGCGAAATGAAAATTGCTTCGCTGATCGCATTACTTCACCCTTTTATAATATTAGTGGGTACATCAATTGCAGCGTATGTATTAGTTCATTTTCCTAACGCCGATTGGGCCACCAAGCCATCGGCATGGTTGAACAACCCGGGCTATCACGGGTTTTCCGAAATGCTCTATCAGTTTACTTCAAGTGCTGCTAACAATGGTTCAGGCTATGCCGGATTAACCGCTAATAATGTCTTCTGGAACGTTAGTACCGGCCTGGTAATATTTGTAGGGCGATTTTTTCCAATCATAGGTCCTGTGGCTATTGCCGGGATATTGGCAAATAAAAAGTTCACCCCTGAATCGGCAGGTACTTTAAAAACCGATACCGTTACATTCGGTGTGATGATATTCGCTGTCATTATTATTGTTGCAGCATTATCATTTTTCCCTGCATTGACTTTAGGGCCAATTGCCGAACATTTTTCTTTAAAATAATTGAATAAAAAAATGAGATCAAAACAAAATACATTATTCCAGGGCGATCAGGTAAAAGATGCGTTGAAGCATGCTTTTGTTAAACTGGATCCCCGCATATTGGTGCGCAACCCGGTGATGTTCACCGTAGAGATAGGCACCATTGTAATGCTAATAGTAACTGTTTTTTCATTGTCCAATTCAGGGCAGGGGAGCTTTGGCTATAACTTTACTATATTTTTAGTTTTATTGCTTACTGTATTGTTCGCCAACTTTGCCGAAGCGATAGCCGAAGCAAGGGGGAAGGCACAAGCAGAAAGCCTGCGCAAAACCCGTGAAGAAACACCTGCACGCCTGTTGGTTGATGGCAGGGAAAAACACGTAATGTCATCACAGTTAAAAAAGGGTGATGTTTTTATATGCGAAGCAGGTGATAACATCCCTACGGATGGCGAGATCATCGAAGGAATAGCCACAATTGATGAATCGGCAATTACCGGTGAATCTGCCCCGGTGATCCGTGAGTCAGGCGGTGATAAATCATCCGTAACCGGTGGTACCAGGGTACTATCCGATCGGATAAAAGTAATGGTGACTACCCAGCCCGGCGAAAGCTTTCTGGATAAGATGATTGCTTTGGTGGAAGGTGCTACCCGCCAGAAAACCCCTAACGAAATTGCATTAACCATCCTTTTGGCCGGTTTTACACTCATCTTTGTTATCGTGTGCGTTACCCTGAAGCCATTTGGTGATTACGCAAATACCCCTATTACTATAGCAGCATTTATATCCTTATTTGTTTGTTTGATACCCACCACTATCGGAGGCCTGTTATCGGCCATTGGTATTGCGGGTATGGACAGGGCGTTGCGCGCCAATGTGATCACTAAATCAGGTAAAGCTGTTGAAACCGCAGGCGATCTGGATGTTTTATTGTTAGACAAGACCGGGACGATAACCATAGGTAACCGCAAAGCCACTAACTTTTATCCCGCTGAGGGAATTGATTTAACTGAATTTATAAAGGCTTGCGTATTAAGCTCGCTGGCTGATGAAACGCCCGAAGGTAAGTCGATTGTAGAGCTGGCCGAACAAGGTGTAAATAGAGTGATCGTTAAAGCACCCCAAGATTCAGTATTTATCAAATTTACAGCTGAAACCCGTTCAAGTGGATTAGATACTCCTGATGGTTTAAGAGTACGTAAAGGCGCATTTGACTCTATCCGTAATATGGTGTTAAAAGCCGGTAATACCTTCCCGGATGGGGTGGAAGAACAAGTTAAAATAATTGCCTCAAACGGAGGTACGCCGTTAGTGGTATCGCAAAATGAAAAGGTGCTGGGTGTAATCGAATTACAGGACATCATCAAAACCGGTATTTTCGAACGTTTTGAACGCCTGCGCAAAATGGGTGTGAAAACAGTGATGGTTACCGGCGATAACCCTTTAACCGCCAAATTTATTGCCGAGAAAGCCGGTGTGGATGATTTTATTGCAGAGGCTAAGCCCGAAGATAAAATGAACTACATCAAAAAAGAGCAGCAGGGCGGAAAACTGGTAGCGATGATGGGGGACGGCACAAATGACGCCCCGGCTTTGGCACAGGCAGATGTTGGTGTAGCTATGAACAGCGGAACACAGGCTGCTAAAGAGGCCGGTAACATGGTCGACCTGGATAATGACCCTACCAAACTGATCGAGATCGTGGAGATCGGCAAGCAATTGCTGATGACCCGCGGAACGCTGACCACTTTTTCCATTGCTAATGACGTGGCTAAGTATTTTGCCATCGTTCCGGCCTTGTTTATGGTTGCTATACCCTCATTAAGGGCGCTTAACATCATGGATCTGCACAGTCCGCAATCGGCGATACTATCGGCAGTTATTTTTAATGCCATCATTATCCCATTGCTGATCCCGCTTGCGCTGCGTGGTGTGGAATACAAGCCGATAGGCGCAAGTGCCTTGCTCCGTCGCAACCTGCTGATCTACGGGTTGGGCGGTGTTATAATTCCGTTCATTGGTATTAAACTGATAGACCTTTTAGTAGCTGTATTTATATAAACACTAAATTCTAAACTAATAGTGTCTAAAATCTCAAATCTAATCTTAAAAATATGAAAACTTACCTATTGCCATCAATAAAAATAACCATCATCCTGTTGGTTTTACTTTCAGGGCTTTATCCGCTCGCAATAGCGGCTATTGGCAAATTAACTCCGGGTCATGGTGATGGCGAAACCCTTCAGTACAAAGGCCGTATAGTTGGTTATGCCAATGAGGGACAAAAATTCACAAAGGACGAATATTTCTGGTCGCGCCCATCGGCTACCAATTACCAGGCAGATGCCGGCGTTGGTTCAAACAAAGGGCCAACCAATGCTGATTACCTGAATAAGGATGTCAAAGGACGTATCGACACTTTCTTAAAACATAACCCTGGTGTCACAAAGGATCAGATACCTGCCGAACTGGTAACTGCATCAGGCAGCGGGCTCGATCCCGATCTGTCGCCTGCCGGCGCGAAAGTACAGGCAGCCCGTATAGCCAAAGTACGCGGCATTTCGGTGCAACGCGTATCAGCATTAGTTGATGCCCATACTGAAAAACCATTGCTGGGTTTATTTGGCCCACCGAAAGTTAATGTACTGAAACTGAATATAGCGCTTGATGAACTAAAGAAATAAGTAAATTTAACATGAGTTCCTTCGGTTTATGAATGAAAATAAAGAGCAATCGGTTGAGCATTTCCTGGAGCTGATCAAGCGTTCGAGGCGAGGCAAGTTTAAGATATACATTGGTATGAGCGCCGGCGTGGGCAAAACATACCGTATGCTGATCGAGGCACAGGCCTTGCTGCGTAATGGTATTGATGTAAAAATCGGCTACATTGAAACGCATAAGCGCAAGGAAACCGAACTTTTGCTTGAAGGGTTGCCCCTTATACCACGCCGTAAATTATTCTACAAAGGCAAGGAACTGGAAGAAATGGACCTGAAGGCCATCATTAGTCTGCGACCCGAGGTGGTGATCGTAGATGAGCTGGCACATTCCAATATAGAAGGCAGCCAGAACGAAAAGCGCTGGCAGGACGTACGCGATATTTTAAACGCGGGTATTAATGTGATCAGCGCGATAAACATTCAGCATATCGAAAGCCTGAACCAGGAGGTGGAGAAAATAACAGGTGCTGCTATCAATGAACGCATCCCCGATAAAGTATTGCAACTGGCCGATGAAGTGGTGAATATCGACCTTACCGCTGATGAATTGATTGACCGGCTCAAGGAGGGTAAAATTTACGATCAGAGGAAGATACCGCTCGCCTTAAATAATTTTTTTCAGATTGAGCGTATATTGCAATTGCGCGAACTGGCCCTGAGAGAAGTTGCCCATCAACTGGAACGCAAGATAGATACGGAAATACCTAAAAATATAAAACTCCGGGCCGAATTGTTCCTGGCCTGCATCAGCACCAACGATGGGTCTGCCAAAATTATTATTCGTAAAACTGCCCGGCTGGCCTCTTATTATCGTTCCAAATGGTATGTGCTGTATGTGCAAACATCGCGCGAGAGCAGCGATAAGATCAACCTGGCATCGCAGCGCCATTTGATCAATAACATGAAGATGGCCACGCAGCTGGGAGCCCAGGTTTTAAAGATAAAAAGCGATAACATTGCCAGAACTATTTGGGAAACGGCAGATAAATATGATATTACCACCATTTGTCTAGGTAAGCCGCGGTTTAAATTCTATCAACTGGTGATGAAAACGGCTTTATTTACGCAACTCTTGAATAAAATGTCCAAAACTGATATTGACCTTATAATACTATCCTGATGACTATCAAAAATAAACTCCGGGCAGGCTTCGGCTTCCTCTTTCTGCTGGCATTTATCTGCTGCGGGTTGTCGATCTATTTTTTAAACCGGCTGTCTGCCGATGCCAGTGTTATCCTTAAGGACAATTATGAAACACTGAAATATGTTAAAAATATGGGCAGTGCATTGGACCAGAACGAGTCGGCCTTAAATGCAAAACAGATCAATGTCATTGAAGCCAACCTGGCTAAGCAGGAGCATAATGTTACCGAACCCGGTGAACAACAGCTTACCGATTCCTTGCGCTCAAAATATGAACAGTTGAAATTGCTGGGTAACAATGCCCGAACACAAAGTGTTTTACGTGGACAGGTGCGTAAGTTGCTTTTCGGCATTATGCAATTAAACATGGATGGTATTGAACATAAAAATACCATTGCAAAAGGAACAGCAGGCAGCGCTACCCTGATTGTGGCATTGATCGGTTCATTTTTGTTCCTGGTAGCGTTCAGCTTTGTGGTCAACTTCCCCAGCTACATTGCCAACCCCATTCGTGAGTTAACGGAACGTATAAAAGAAATAGCAAAACGCAACTACCATCAGCAATTGAATTTTAAATCGAATGATGAGTTCGGTGAGCTTGCCCAGGCGTTTAATACGATGACCTTTAAACTCGATGAGTACGAAAACAGTAACCTGGCCAGCATTTTATTTGAAAAGAAGCGGATAGAAACCATTATTAACTCGATGCATGATGGTATTATCGGACTGGACGAAAAGTCATTCATCATATTTGTTAATGAGGTTGCCTGTTTGCTGGTGGGTATGAGCGAAATTAACCTTATAGGCAGATATGCTCCTGATGTGGCGATGGAAAATGACCTGCTTAGAAACCTGCTGGTCGCTGACCAAAACAAAATGAAAATATTTGCCGATAACCGGGAAAGTTATTATTCAAAAGAGACGTTGTCAGTTGTGAGCAAACAGAAAGTGATCGGTAAGGTAATTATCCTGAAAAATATCACTGAATTCCAGCAACTGGATGAGGCCAAAACCAATTTTATAGCCACCATATCGCATGAGTTGAAAACGCCTATTTCCTCTATCAAAATGAGTCTTAAATTATTAGAAGATGAGCGTATCGGCGTAGTGAACACCGAGCAAAAACAGCTATTGGGAAATATTGATGACGATGCCCGGCGTTTATTGCAGATCACCGGCGAATTACTGGATATGGCACAAGTTGAAACCGGCAAACTGCACCTGAATTTTGGCAGCACACACCCCAGGAACATTGCGGATTATGCAGTAAAAGCAGTAAGGTTTACTGCTGAACAGAAACAGGTAGCCATCCATGTCGAATGCGATGATAGCCTTCCGCAGGTGCTGGCGGACCTGGACAAAACCACCTGGGTGCTGATCAACCTGCTTTCGAACGCGATAAAATACAGCCATGAAAAATCAGTAGTTGACCTGGTGGTAAAAAAAGCTAAAGGCGACGATATCGAGTTTTCGGTAACTGATCACGGGCAGGGGATAGAGTATAAATATTTGTCGCGCATATTTGAACGGTACTTCAAAGTGCCCGGCGCCACAGTCGATCAAACAGGTACCGGTCTGGGCCTGGCGATTGCTAAAGATTTTATCGAAGCGCAATCAGGAAAGATAGCTGTTGAAAGCGAATTGGGAGAAGGCAGCAGGTTTTACTTTACTTTGAAGACAATGGCTTAGTGATTTCCAATTCTTTGATATTGCCGGTCCGCTTTGTTAGGATATATTTCCTGCATGGTTTCTTCTGTTTTATTTATTTTTGATAATTAAAGGTTAAAAATTATCACTTTTGAATAAATTGAGCGACCCATATGATAAAACAACTTCCTGTCATTATACTATTTTTATCGTTTTTTACTTCTGTTAAAGCACAAACGCATCAGGATAGCGTAGTCAGACATTCGCCTGTTAAAACTTTGAGTGATGAACGCTACAACGCGTATTTAAAGGGTGATGATCTGGACAATATGGCCCTTGCGGGAGAATTGAATCATTTCCCGCTTCCCGATAAAGTGCTTAAATTTAAAAAACAACTTGACCTGAGCCCGATACAGGTTGGAAAATTAAACCGGCTTGCCACTGCTCTTCATCGTAAAAAACTGGAAATGGGTGAGTTCATTATCCGGAATGAAAGAATGCTGGACAGCCTTTTCCACATCAAACGGCAGGACGAAGGGTCTGTTATATTTTACGCTAACCGTTCCGGCTTATATTACGGCGAGCTCAGAGGGGCCATTTTAATGGCCTGCTATAATACCGAAAAACTTTTAACTGACGCGCAGGTTAGAAAGTTGGAAGCTTTGGAAAAAGCTAACTAATCTGGTTGATCTGGTTAAGTGGTTGATTCAGTTAAGTGGTTGAAAATGTTGCAGAAGTTATAATGGTTCAAAAAATAAATACCGATCAATTTTTGATCAAACCATTATTCCACCCAATCAACTTAATCCAACTTAATGAGCCAATATACCATTTGATTTATTTAAATTTGCCACCCGTAACAAAGCGTATGAAGATCACTTTTGATTTTGAAAAGCCTTTAGCTGATCTGCAATTGCAGATAGATAAAGTGAAGCAGGTTGAAGAAAAGACCAAGGTGGATATGTCTGCTACCATAAACGAGCTGCAGGAAAAATTCGATAGTGCCAAAAACCAGTTATATGCCCATTTAAGCGGCTGGCAAAAAGTTCAGATATCGCGTCACCCTGAAAGGCCCTATACTTTGCAGTACCTGGAACTGATATGTGATGACTTTATCGAACTGCATGGCGATCGTACCGTTGGCGATGATAAGGCAATAATCGGAGGATTTGGCACTATAGGCGGACAAACTGCCATGTTTATAGGCCACCAGAAAGGGCGCAACACCAAAGAGCGGCAATATCGTAACTTTGGTATGGCCAATCCCGAAGGTTACCGCAAGGCATTGCGCCTGATGAAACTGGCTGAAAAATTTAATAAACCGGTAATTACCCTGATCGATACACCCGGAGCATTCCCCGGCCTTGAAGCCGAAGAACGCGGACAGGGTGAAGCTATTGCCCGGAATTTGCTGGAAATGTCCGTATTACGTGTGCCTGTTATTTGTGTGGTGATTGGCGAAGGAGCTTCCGGTGGTGCTTTGGGACTTGCTATCGGCGACCGGGTATTGATGCTCGAAAACTCATGGTATTCGGTGATCTCCCCTGAAAATTGCTCAACCATTCTCTGGAAAACCTGGGAAAATAAAGAAAAGGCCGCCGAAGTTTTAAAGCTGACCTCAAATGAGATGCTGAAAAATAAGCTGATCGACGGTATTATAAAAGAACCGCTTGGCGGGGCCCATCAAGATCCGGTGGCAATGGCTACAACATTAAAAAAACATCTTTTAAAGGATCTGAAAGAGCTAAAAGCGCGCAACGTGGATGAGTTGGTAACCGAAAGGATCGACAAATTCTGTTCAATGGGCATAGTGATTGAAGACTAAGCCCAGCCAACCCTTCCTCAGCGGCAGGAGGGTTTTAAAAGTCTCCTGCCCAGGGAGATTTGGAGCGTGCCGGGATACTTTTGACTTTTTTAAAAATTGCTTTTGAAGTTCAAAATTTCATCCTATATTTGCACACCTTTTCGGAATGGATAACAGACCGATGGAGATTGCCTGATAGTATAATGGTAGTACGACGGTTTTTGGTACCGTTTGTCTAGGTTCGAATCCTGGTCGGGCAACAATTTACATTTCGGATTTCGGATGTTCAACTTCGGATTTTTCCGGTTGAAAGTTCGAAATCCGAATTGTTTTTAATCAGGTAGATAAGTAATTTCGAAATTGAAAATTCGAAATCCGAAATAAAAATATGCCATTACAATTCAATCCCATTAAGTTATTTTCAGGTTCCGCCAGTATAGAACTGGCAGAAAATGTTGCCAAAGCTTATGGTAAGGAATTGGGTGAAGTAGTTCTGACGCGTTTTAGCGATGGCGAATTTCAGCCGCATTTTAACGAAACGGTACGTGGTTGCGACGTATTTTTAATACAATCAACCTGTCCGCCTACTGATAACCTGATGGAATTACTGATGATGATCGATGCCGCACGTCGCGCATCGGCACATTATGTAACGGCGGTTATCCCATATTTTGGTTTGGCCCGTCAGGACAGAAAAGATAAGCCTCGCGTGGCGATAGGTTCAAAACTGGTTGCCAATTTACTGGTGGCAGCAGGCATCAACCGTATCATGACAATGGATCTGCACGCAGCTCAGATACAGGGATTTTTTGATATCCCGGTTGATCACCTGGATGCATCGATCATTTTTGTACCTTATATCAAGAGTTTGGACCTCGGCAATTTGACTATCGCATCACCTGACATGGGTGGTTCATACAGGGCACGCAGCTTCGCCAAGTTTTTTAATGCCGAAGTAGTGATCTGCGACAAACGCCGCAAACGCGCGAACGAGATCGAGTCAATGACGCTGATAGGTGATGTAACCGATCAGGACATTGTACTAATCGATGATATTTGCGACACTGCCGGTACGCTGGCTAAGGCAGCAGGACTGATCATGGAGCGCGGTGCACGCAGTGTACGTGCTGTTTGTACCCACCCGGTATTATCAGGCAGGGCATACGAAACCATCGAGAATTCAGTCCTAACGGAACTGATCGTTACCGATACCATACCGCTTAAGCATCAAAGCAACAAGATAAGAGTCTTGTCAACTGCTGAATTATTTGCAAAAGCGATTGAGAACGTGAATGAGCACGGATCGATCAGCCAGTTGTTTAAGGTGGATTAATAGCGGCCATAGTTTATGGGCAATAGTGCACAGACAAATTTTGAATGAATACACAACACCATGGTCTATTAATTGTCGACCATGGACTTTTAAACAGAACAAATAAATAAAAACAAATGAAATCAATTGCTATTAGCGGTTCTCCAAGAGAGAACGTAGGGAAACGCGACGCTAAAGAACTGCGTTACAACGGACTGGTTCCGGCAGTGCTTTACGGTGGGAAAACCCAAACCCACTTTTCAGTGTCCGCAGCTGATTTGAAGCCGGTAATTTATACACCGGTCGTTCATTTCATCGACATTACTGTTGCCGGAGTTAAATCACAGGCTGTTATCCAGGACATCCAGTTCCATCCGTTAACAGAAAAAATTCTCCATGTAGATTTTTTATTGCTGGATGAGAAAAAACCGATCGCCATCGAAATTCCTATCCGTTTAACCGGTACTTCTCCGGGTGTTAAAATGGGTGGTAAGCTGGTTCAAAAATTACGTAAGCTGCGTATCAAAGCTTTACCTAAAGATCATTTAGATAATATCGACGTGAGCATCGAAGGTTTAGAAGTTGGTAAGTCCGTACGTGTTGCTGATCTGAAGTTTGATAAACTGATCATCACGAACGCGGTTGAAGATACTATTGTATCGGTAACCACTTCACGTGCGTTGCGCCAGGCTGAGCAGGAAACTGCGGGCAAAAAATAATTAGAATTACACCGATCAGGTTGTGATTACACAAGTAACAGCGATAGGTTTTAATACTTATCGCTGTTTTGTTTTAAAATAATATCTTCGCTTTTATTCAGTCCCCGGTAAGTAGTCTATTGTCTTGAATAAAAAAGACTATTGACTATTGACCATTGACTATTGACTTAATATGAAATATCTTATAGTCGGTTTAGGCAACATTGGTCAGGAGTATGCAGATACCCGGCATAACATAGGCTTTATGGTGCTTGATGAAATGGCTAGGCAGGAGGCTGCCAAGTTTTATAACATGCGCCTGGCCTATTATACCGAAGTATCCCACAAAGGCCGGATGCTTTATTTAATTAAACCTACCACGTTCATGAATTTAAGCGGTAAGGCGTTAAACTACTGGATGAAGGAACTGAATATCCCCATTGAAAATGTGCTGGTAGTGGTGGACGATATTGCCCTGCCTTTAGGCACCCTCCGGCTAAAACCGAAAGGCAGCGCCGCCGGCCATAATGGGTTGAAACATATTGAATTGACATTGGGCCACAATAATTATGCACGCCTTCGCTTTGGCGTAAGTGACAATTTCCCCAGGGGCCGCCAGGTTGATTACGTTTTGAATGGCTTTGATGATGATGAACTTCCCGAGCTGCCTGCGTTGATCGACCGCTCCATTGAAATGATAAAGAGCTTTGCAACGGTAGGTACGGAACTGACTATGACCCGTTACAATAAGTGACAGCGGTATTACCGGCCGATCAGCCTTCTTCTATATTTGGGATTTTCTATTAAAAAACTAATCCGGAGTTAAATTATGTTAAAATATCCCATTTTCATGTAACGGTTTGCTATCTTGTAACGTCTTTCAGCCTAAATCCGTTCATGAAACCTTTTTTACTTGCATTATTTTTCTGTGTACTGCCGGGCATTGCCATGTCGCAGAATGTTGCCCAACCCATTACCATCCGGGGGACGGTAATTGACTCGGCGACCAATAAGCCCATGGGCTTTGTGACTGTTGCCCTGCAAAATTCCAAAACACATGCCGGTGTTAAAAGTGGATTAACGAACGATGATGGCAGTTTTATATTAAAAGCATCACCTGAAAATTCCTACGAAGCCGTATTTGTATTTGTTGGTTACCGGAACAAAATAGTTCCTGTAAGCGGGACCGGTGCTGCAATAGACATCGGTAAGGTATCACTGTGCGTATCATCCGGTCAATTGAAGGAAGTCTCAATTAGCGCTGCAAGACCTTTGATGAAACAGGAGGTTGACCGCATCAGCTATGATGTACAGGCGGATCCGGAAAGCAAGGCACTGTCAGCTTTAGACATGATGCGTAAAGTGCCGCTTTTGTCTGTTGACGGAAATGATAATATAAAGCTTAAGGGAAGCGGAAATTACAAAATACTGATCAACGGAAAAGAATCGGCTATGGTCGCTAAAAACCCTTCTGATATTCTCAAATCCATGCCGGCTACCAATGTGGAGAAGATAGAAGTGATTACCACGCCTCCGGCCAAATATGATGCTGAAGGACTGTCGGGTATTATCAATATCATCACCAAAAAGAATGCCGACCAGGGCTATAATGTCGGTATCAATACCCGGTTCAATTCTGTCTTCGGTGCGGGGTATAATATAAATGGCACTTTGAAGCAGGGGAAATTCGGAATGGCTTTATTTGCCGGATTCGGCAGCCAGGGAACATTGACCACCGGTTCGGGCAATAAAGAAAATATATTTGCCAGCAATACCCATATTTTGCAAAGCGGAACCTCTACCCAAACCGGCCGCTTTCATTATGGAAGCGCTGAATTGAGTTATGAGATAGATACACTCAATTTGCTTACCGCTTCGATCGATCTTTTTGGTCAGAATCAAAACCAAAACGGTTTCCAGCGCTCAACCACAGATATCCTGGATATAACAAAACAAGCTTATACGTTACAAAATACAGGTACCGGAAGATTCTCCGGACTTGACGCGGCCTTGAATTATCAGCTTGGCTTCAAAAAATCAAAAGACCGCCTGCTTACATTCTCCTACAAATACAGTTATTCGCCGAACAAACAGTTCAATGATAACCTTTTCGCCGGCAGGTTCAACTACCCGCTGGCATTGTTCCCCGATTATCAGCAATATAATGACGCAGGAAATAAAGATCATACCCTGCAAATAGATTATGCGAGCCCTCTTACAAAGCAGATCTCCATTGAAGCGGGTGCAAAGGCTATTTTGCGCAACAATTACAGTGACTATCACGTGGATAACCGTGACACCGCCGCACAGCAATATCTAACCAATAATGCCCTGACTAATAATTTCAACTACCATCAGAATATTTATAGCCTGTACAATTCCTACCAGTTAAAGTTTGATAAATGGACAGGCAAGGCCGGCCTGCGTTTGGAGCATACCGCTTTAAGTGCTGATTTTACTTCGGCAGGTGTTTCCACAGCGCCGAGCTATAATAATCTGATCCCCTCGGTCTCTATTCAGCATAACTTCAAGAGCAGTAGTCTGAATTTTGGTTTTACACAGCGAATTCAGCGTCCGGGTATATTCCAGCTTAACCCTTTTGTCGATCGCTCAAATCCTACGTTCGTGAACACGGGTAACCCCGCTTTGCGGCCCGAACTGGATAATACCTTTGAACTGACTTACAGCAATTTTCACAAAAATGCGATCAATATCGGGCTTAGCTATGCTTTCTCGGACAATTCCATACAAAATGTATCAAGCCTGCATGTCGAAAACTCAGCTGGTAAATTGGACACGGTCACTTATACCACTTTTCAGAACTTAGGTACTAACAAAACTTTGGGATTAAACGTGAACACCAACCTGAATATAACCAAACAATTTACCTTGAGTTTGAACGGGCAGGTGAACCATGTATGGCTTAGCGGCACATTTAATGACAAAATGTATCGCAATGACGGCTTTACAGGTAATGCGTTCGGCAATATGCGATATAAGTTTAACAATGGATTTGCGCTGGCTTTTAACGCAGGGTATTTCAGCGGTAATGTCAGCCTGCAGGGTAATTCCAGTGCCTTTATTTTTAATCAGTATTTGTTTTCAAAGGAATTCTTCAGCAAAAAACTGACATTGGTTCTGGTAGCTAACAATCCGTACAGTAAGTTCAATACCTTCCGGTCAACCATTAATTCCGCTGATTTTTACCAGACCTCCTTCAACCAAAATTATTACCGGTCGTTCGCCATTCGTGTTAATTTAAAGTTCGGCAAGCTCAACAGCGACATCAAAAAGAACCAGCACAATATTCAAAATGATGATACCAAAGGTAGTGCTAAAAGTACCAGCGGAAATCAATAATTTAGCGGCATGAGGGTATACGGAATTACCAATTGCAATACAGTTAAAAAAGCACTGGACTGGTTGAAAGCTAATCATGTTGATTATCAGTTCCACGACTTTAAAAAGTCAGGTGTATCACCTGAAAAACTGCAGGAATGGGACACAAAGGCCGGTCATGAAAAGTTTTTAAACAAGCAGGGCCTTACCTGGAAACAGCTCGATCCGTCGGTAAAAGAAAGCATAAAAACTACGCAGGATGCACTGCAGTTATTGCAGCAAAAAACCAGTATGATTAAAAGGCCGGTGATTGAAGATAATGGTTTGCTTTACTTTGGTTTTGACGAAGAAGTTTATAAAAAACACTTTTTAGGGGCAGGTGGATTGAGTTAAGCGGTTAATGAGTTAGACCTGCCTGCCGCAGGTGGGTTAAGTTGAATAAGTTGGGCCCTAACCCGATCAACTCGTCCAATTTTATATCCAAACCGCTGTCTGCCTTTATATCGTTTTTCTTCTATCCTTCTGTTACAAGCTATTACACGGCTGGCAAGAATCGGTTTGGCCGGCACTGTAACAGCCAAATGAGGCTTTGACCTTTTTATCTGTTTTCAGTTCGGGTTTCATAAATGGCTGAATGCAGGCCTCGTCGTTTGTTTATTTCATTGGTTGATAATCTAAAGGTAACATGTTGGCAACCCTGTTCCTTCCCCACACCCCGTAAAATATCACGCTATAGGGATTAGATATGATCCCACTGATATTAAAAAAGGCTTCCGGGGCATTAAATTTTACAAGCGTATTCTCTGTATTATTACGATTGTATAGATAACTTGTCTGGTCATTTATGTGAAAGTGATGATTTTTGTTATAGGCGACATACAGCCAATTATTATTACGGCTGAGTGCATACTGGCCCGGCTTGTCGGTTGGCCTTACAATATCTTTTTTACTAAGCGGGGATGGCTGTAGTTTATATACTATTTTAGGCAGACGTAATTTTCTTCGCCAGTAGGATAAAGAGTCCCTCTGACTGCTGCCCTGATTTTTCAGATTAGTATAGTAGGATAGTCTGGTATTGATCAGGCTGTCTGAAGGTCTTTGCGGGTTTGCATAGGCGGAATACTCCTGTACCCTAAAACCTTCTTCCTTAATGCAGTCCTCAACTGCCGAGCGCAAAAAGTGCATTGGGGAATTTTCATAAACCTCCTCCCTGTTTTTCTGCCACCGCTTTTCCTGTTCCGCGCTCCCGTTAAGTCTCTGAAATAAAACAGGGCCCTGGTAATAGA
The DNA here is from genome assembly GCA_028287895.1 of Mucilaginibacter sp. GTDB lineage: Bacteria > Bacteroidota > Bacteroidia > Sphingobacteriales > Sphingobacteriaceae > Mucilaginibacter. The sequence goes on from JAQBOV010000076.1 coordinate 63,601, forward strand.
TCTTCTTTTCGTCTTTATTTTCAAACGAAAAGTTGGTTAAAAGATATTTTATCTGATAACCCAAAGCATCGTTCTCGATTTCTAAAAAATCATCTGATGAAGCGGTAAGTTTATTGCCTGCTTCATCATAGTCCAGATCCAGAACATCAGGATTTAATATTTTGCAATCCCGGGCTTGCTGGGATATGCCTAAAAACTCTTCTTTGAACCAGCCATAATATTTTTCCCTGTTAGGGTCTTTGCGATATTTTATGTTTACCTCTTTTAATGCAATGGTTTTTGGGAGCAGCATGACGTCTGGTAGTTCGATATTGTTATTTTCAACAGTTATGAATTTATTAAAGGGTTCATAACCGACAATTGATACGACCAATTCATATTTCCCGGGTTTTATCTGATGCAGTGTAAAAGTTCCGTTATCGGCAGTTTTACTGCCAATAGTGGCGTTGCTTAAAAATACATTGGAGTTAGCTATCGGCTTTGAATCAGCCTGGTTTAATATCCTTCCCGAAATATTGAATTGTGCAAAACATTCCGGTGGCAGCAGAATTATCAGGAGCACTAAAAACTTTAAGGTAGCAGCACTTATATTTTGCAATTCAATAAGCGGATATCGCTTCAATTTAGCACAAGTGAGCACTATTGCCATAATAAGAGGTTACATTGGTCAAAGCAATTTAAATATAACTATTCAATATAATCCCCCTGTTTTAACGGTATTTACAAAAACTGACTGATGCGTAAGTGTTTAACTGCCAGTATGCTGCGGGGAAATTTGATATTTCAACTGCAGCTCAATGAATTTTAACGGTTAGCCAATCGCTCATTGGCTATTTTGAAATCGCGTTATAAAAGTGATAAGGTTTAGGGTCATGCAATTTAAAATATCTTTTAAGTAAAAGCACCAGCGTTTTCACGCTATTTTTCAAAACTGACGAGTAGGTAAGTATTTGGGGTAAATCACCTGTCTGAACAATAATATTGTTTCGGCTACGCCGTTGTTATCTATTTTGTAACAATTGATTTACCCTTTGCCCTAATTATTTAATTTATACTAATTTGCGCTTCAATAATTAACTAAACTTAAATGAAATTTAGACTAATAGCCAATTTGCCGTTGGCTTTTTTGATCATTGCAAGTGCAGCGAATGCACAGCAGGGCACGCCGACCCCTCCACCGGCAGCCGCACCAAATACCAATTACGATTATCACGAAACTTTTGGCGTTCCTTTTTTTAATAAGAACGGATCAGAATATCGCGCGGCAGATGGGGCACCGGGGCCAAAATATTGGCAAAACAGGGCTGACTATCAGCTATCAGCCAGACTGAATGACCAGACCAACGAAATTACCGGGTCCGAGATTCTTACCTATACCAATAACAGCCCGCAAAAGCTTGGCTTTTTGTGGATGCAACTGGATCAAAACCTTTTCCGGTCCGATTCCAGGGGTACTGCCATTGTTCCCTTACAGGGCAGCCGTAACTGGGGCCGCGGTCAGGCATTTGATGCCGGTGACAAGATCAAGTCGGTAAAGGTGCTCAATGCTAAGGGCATAGCTACTGAAGTTAAATTTTTGATAAGCGATACCCGTATGCAGGTGTTTTTACCCAATAGCGTTGCTTCCGACGGCGGCCGGGTTAAATTGAAAATAGAATACTCATTTATTGAGCCGGATTACGGATCAGATCGTACAGGTATTCAAAACACCAAAAATGGTAAGATTTTTACCATAGCTCAATGGTATCCGCGTATGTGTGTATACGACGATGTAGAAGGATGGAACACACAACCTTATACCGGTCCGGGTGAATTCTACCTGGAGTATGGTGATTTCGACTTGACTATTACCGCCCCTGCAAATCATATTGTGTTCGCATCGGGCGAGTTGCTTAATCCGCAGGACGTTTACACGCCTGAACAGTTAAAACGCTGGGCAAAAGCCGCGCAAAGCGAACAAACCGTGATCATCCGCTCGGCTGATGAGGTTACACAAGCCGATTCCCGCCCTGCCGGCAAAAAAGAACTGACCTGGCATTTCAAAATAAAGAATGCACGTGACGCATCATGGGCATCATCGGCAGCATTTATTGTTGATGCGGCTAAGATGGACCTGCCAAGCGGCAAAAAATCCATCGCTATATCAGCTTATCCTGTTGAGAGTGATGGTGTTGATGCCTGGAGCCGTTCAACCGAATACGTAAAAAAATCGATTGAATACAATTCAAAACAATGGTTTGAGTTCCCTTATCCTGCTGCCACTGCGGTTGCCGGTATTGTAGGTGGCATGGAATATCCCGGTATTGTTTTCTGTGGATACAAAGCAAAGAAGGGAAGCTTGTGGGGCGTAAATGATCATGAGTTCGGGCATACCTGGTTTCCGATGATCGTAGGATCTAACGAGCGCTTATACGGCTGGATGGATGAGGGCTTTAATACTTTTATCAATACCTTGTCAACTGCCGATTTTAATAACGGCGAATATGCACACAAACCAACTGATATGCATGTTGCCGGCGCCGCAGTAACCAGACCGGGCCTTGAAACTATGCTGAGCCAGCCAGCCAACCTTAAAGAAAGAAATACGGGCACATTGTTGTATTTCAAACCTGGTATGGGACTTACGATGCTGCGCGAACAAATACTGGGCCCTGAGCGTTTTGACTTTGCTTTCAGGACTTATATTGCAAGGTGGGCATTTAAACATCCTACTCCTGAAGACTTTTTCCGTACCATGGAAAATGCCGGCGGAGAAAGCCTGCAATGGTTCTGGAGGGGATGGTTCCTCAACAACTGGCGCTTGGATGTAGCTGTGCGCGATGTTCAATATGTGGATAAAGATTCAGCCAAAGGTGCTTTGATTACTATTGACAACCTGGAGAAAATGGCCATGCCGGTGATCCTGGAAATTAAAACCGTGAGCGGTAAGACCGACCGCGTAAAACTTCCGGTTGAAATATGGGAGCGTAACAGCTCCTGGACGTTCAAATATCCTTCAACAGAAGAGATACAGTCTGTCACATATGACCCTGATAAGGTATTGCCTGACGTTAACCCGGATAACAATGTTTGGACAAAGTCAAAACAATAAAACAGTAAAGCCCGGTAATGCCGGGTTTTTTATTAGGTCTGTTTCCGATTGTTAATTTAAATGTTAAATACAAAATTATTGGTTTAAATAATGAGTTTTTAAGCTATTATTACGGTATATTTATTTTGCTATGAAATCTAAACTCTGCATACTTGTTGTTACACTATTATTGGGCAATGCCCTGTACGCCCAAATATTGGTAAAAGGCACGGTTGTTGAATCGGGAAGTGGTACCAAGCTTTCAAATGTTTTTGTAAGGGATGCCACCAACAAGCAGATCGCCCTTACAGACAAGTCGGGTAAGTTCGAGATCAAATCAGAAACCGGCCATACGCTTATTTTTTCATCGCCGGGCTATACATCTGATACCCTGTATGTGGTTGATCTAACCCTGAAGCATGTTGAGTTGAAAACAAAAACCATACCGCTGCGCGAAGTAAATATTACAGCATCCAGGCTTGCCTTTGATCCGCATAAAGAATACCCCGATGTGTATACCAAAAGCAAGGTTTACCCGTTATCGCCATCGAGCTGGTTTGGCAAAGAGGGACGTAATGCCCGTCGGCTGAAACGTTATTTTGTACACGAAGAGCAGGAAAGAAGGGTTGACCAGGTATTTAACAGCGTGTATGTGGGTAGTATAGTGCCTTTAAAAGGGCAGGATCTGTATGATTTTATGACGCTTTATCGCCCAAGCTATGCATTTATAACCGGCAACAACAGCGAATCGCTGGCAGTATATATCAACGACTCGTATAAAAAATATATGGCCCTGCCGCCCGATAAACGCCATCTTCAAAAGTTAAACGGGCAGTAGACAAACCATTAAAAACAACCGCTCATTCCGGTTGCGCGGAATCTTGGGAAAATTGCGTGCAAAAGCTGTTCCTTTATTAGTTAGTCCGGTATTTTTCAGCGATAGGATTGTCCTTCCGCTGGCCGTCAAAGAACCAACCCAATATCCACAACCGGCTGCCGCCATAAAATAACTCCACGCTATTGATGCCGCGCTCGATTATTGGTCCGCCGGGGGTATTGCCTGACTCGTAGGTGCTCCATACCTGATAGATGCCAGCAAAGTGCTCTATCTTCCGGGATATCACTTTCTGATAAAAGCCATTTTTCTCTAAATATAAGGGATATGATAATTACGGTCGTTTTTATCCTGCAAGTTTTGTGTTATAGCTTTGAAAATTAACAAATTAAAAACAATTAGCCGCGAATGCATATTATTATAAACGGGTATTATTATAAAGTAAATACACTACCGTTATGAAAAGAAAAGTAATGAGCATCGTATTGCTTACGGCAATGTTGGGTATATTATGCACGGGTTGTGCCGAAAGGCATCACAGCCCGCCGCCGCCGCCCGCATCAGGCACACCACCGCCACCACCACCTCCACCACCATCACGATAAGGGAAGCCTTTAACTTGTTATAAAGTTAAAGGCTTTTTTTGCGGGATTTTTTTTGCGGGTAAAAAAAGGTGTTTACACGGCTTGCAGATCGATTTTATTAATGCTAAATTTATAAGGCATAAACGCCTGTAACCAATTAAGTGTTAATTCCATATGGATAGAATAACAAATTCAATTTTAAGTAGTAGAAGATCAGTATGGAAAACAACAACAAAGCAACTAATAGAAAAAACGCTCGAGGGAATAAAGAGAAATTATAGGCTGGATGCTCATATACAATCATTTGGTGCGGCAAATAAAGAAGCAGTAAATTTTTGCTTAAATAAAATACACGCCGGAATTATGCATCAAACTGACAAAGCTATCAAGTCATTCACCAAAGAGCCTGGCTATATCGCGTTCAGGCAATCTCCCGATGGTTTGGTCAAAATAACAGTTTCGTTGCCTTACATAGAAAATGTTACTGAAAAGACTTCCCAGCAATTGCTTGTTCAGCTGGAACCCAACGAAATAACTATGGACATTATAAACGCGTATATGGGTGATTTTTTTGATTTATTAGCTATTTGGGAAAACGGCATCAAGCAAATCCCATTCTGGCATGAATATGCAGCACAGGCCTAAGGCATGATGATCTGTGTATAAAACCAGGTCCTCATTGTCTGAAAATCATTCCAGCCCAAAGCGGATGGACCGCATTACGGCCTGAATCAGAGTTTACCCGATTTAAGAATTGACTGCATTCTGAAAATAAGTAGTCAACCCTTTGGGTTAATTCCGATTCGTCAAAAAGCAATGGCGCAAAAAGGGGAATGGGCAAAATTTTCCAACCTTCCAACCTTCAAAGCTTGTGGCAACCTTACAACGTTTCAACCTTCGGACTTTACAACATCCCCGCCTTTAAAAACTTTTTCATTCAACTTCTTGAAAATCAAAAAATAAGTCCGTACTTTTGCAGTCCTTAAAATAAGCATGCCTAACGGCAAGCGGGGATAAAAACAAAAAAATAAAAAAAAGCAAGTAAATGCCTACTATTCAACAATTAGTTAGAAAAGGTAGAGTAGCTCTGGTTGACAAGAGTAAGTCGCCAGCGTTGGACAGCTGTCCACAGCGAAGAGGAGTGTGCACCCGCGTGTATACCACTACCCCTAAGAAACCAAACTCAGCAATGCGTAAAGTGGCCCGTGTGCGCTTAACCAACGGTAAAGAGGTGAATGCCTATATCCCTGGTGAAGGTCACAACTTACAGGAACACTCTATTGTATTGATACGCGGTGGTCGTGTGAAGGACTTGCCAGGTGTACGTTACCACATCATCCGTGGTGCATTGGATACATCAGGTGTTGCCGGCCGTAACCAACGTCGTAGTAAATATGGTACTAAACGCCCTAAACCAGGACAAGCTGCTGCAGCCCCTGCAAAAGGTAAAAAGAAATAATTAAGGAGGATAGCAAGCAATGAGAAAGTCAAAACCAAAAAAGAGAAT
>JAQBOV010000021.1 GCA_028287895.1 Mucilaginibacter sp.
ATCCCTATGCGTTGATATCCTATTTTGAGAGCCACGACGAGGAACGCCTGCAATTTAAAAACGCTGCCTACGGTAACAGCAGCGGTACCTACAGCGTGAAGGACCTGGCTACCGGCCTGAAGCGCGATGAACTGGGTGCAGCCTTCATGTTCTCATCACCCGGACCAAAAATGCTTTGGCAATTTGGCGAACGCGGATACGACAAGAGCATCAATGATTATGGCGGTCGCCTGTCTGACAAACCGCCGCTTTGGGATTACATGGCCGATGCTAACCGCCACCACCTGTATGCCACTTATGCCAAAATGATCAAATGGAAGATCAAAAACCCGGTATTTACCACCACCAGTTTTACCTATAGCCTTAAAGACGCCGTAAAAACCATTCAGCTGAATGGTACCGACGGCACCAATGTAGAAATAGTGGGCAATTTTGGCGTGGTGAGCAATACTGCCAGTATCAGTTTTAACGCTACCGGCACCTGGACGGATAACATCGACGGCTCCACCATTAACATAGCCTCGCTGCCCTATAGCATTACCCTTGCACCCGGAGAGTACCACGTGTACAGCAATAAACCATTGGTGCAGTAGAAGGGTAAAGAGTCAGGAACCAACAGTCAAGAATCAGGGATACTTATTCCTGCTTTTGGCAGCTTGGCTCCTGGTTCTTGCATCCTGGTTCCATCCAGGAGTGTTCAGGTTTTGCGGGGTTGAACGCTCCACCTGGTGGAAGCCTGAGCTCCTGTGCATTAAGGATTTTGCGCTTTGTTGCAATAATTATATTGGTTATCCTGATCAGCGGCCTAAGAATGTCATTTACCACTGCCTGTCTCCAGGCACCCCAAAAACTACCAATAACCCATTACTTGCCAATCGTAAAAAACATAGCCACAGCCGCTGCTCCCATAACAATAAAGGTAAACCATAGCAGGGCGCTGGACAACGGTCCGCTTTTGTTTTCGCCCATGATTCCTTCGTTGCGTGATATCTTAATGATCAGGAATAAAAGCGGCACAGCTGCCACACCATTCAGCACGGCGGCATACACCAGCGCCCTGACCGGGTCGATGCCTATCAAGTTCATCGTAAGGCCGATAAGAGTGGCCACAATGATCACCCCATAAAAACCCCGGGCACGTCTTAATTTGAAGTTCAAACTTGCTTTCAGGTGAAACGCCTCACATACCGCATAAGCCGCAGAACCCGACAATACCGGCACAGCCAGCAGTCCGAGCCCGATGATGCCGATAGAAAAAATAAGCTTCGCCAAAAAACCGGCATTGGGAAAAGAATGTACCAGGGGTTCAAGCGCTTTTGCTGCGTCGGCAGCGGTTTTAACATCCTTTACCCCGCTTTGATGCAAAACGGTGGCCCCCACCAGCAATATGCACCAGGTGGTAATTTCAGATAAGATCATCCCGATATTATTATCCAAACGCATCCGGTGGATAATGCTCTGGGTGACTACCGGTCTTCCGTTATGGTTGGGATGTTTCTCTTTTTGCTCCTCCACCTCCTGCGATGCTTCCCAAAAAAACATGTAGGGCGATATGGTGGTACCCAGCACTCCGGTAATAATAAACAGGAAAGCAAAACTAAACTCCAGATGCGGTACAACGGTGGCTTTCAGCACCGTGCCCCAGGGCTGTTCTACAATAAAGGCGGTAATAGGATAGGCCAGCAAGGCCAGCGCCAGCCACTTCAGTATTTTTGAATACGCTTTATAGCGGGTAAATATCTCCAGGACAAGTATAATGGCGGTAAACAGCAGCGCCATCACCACAAAGGGAACGGGCACCAGCAGCTCTGCCGCCGCGGCCATAGCGCCAATATCCGCGCCGATATTGATGGTGTTGGCTATTATCACTAAGCTTACCACGGCATACAACACCCGTTTGCTGTAATGCTCCTTAACCACCGCGGCAATGCCTTTGCCGGTGACCAGGCCGATGCGTGCGCAGGCTTCCTGCACGCCGGCCATAAAGGGCAGCATATACAGGGCGGTCCAAAGTTGGCCGTAGCCAAACTGCGCACCGGTTTGCGTGTAGGTGGCTATGCCTGATGGATCATCATCGGCAGCGCCGGTGGTCAGGCCGGGCCCTAATAACGTTAAAAATCTCCAAAATCTTTTTTTTCTGAAACTGGTACCGTTTTGTCCCATAGGCTTTAATTGGTAATTGAAATGAATAACGGAATATGCCGCCGAAAGTTTGCCAACCTATCCCGTTTATAAAAGTACAATTGTTTTGCCCGGGTAAAACATAAATAAATATTCCTTGGATTTGCAGGCAACCAAAGCCCTGTTTTTGATATTTTTATAATAATATACCGTCAATTATTATATTTATTCTCTTTAGTGTTCACATGAATTCAAAAATAATTACAGCGGAGCGCAAACTGGATGACCTGCTGCCCCCACGGCGGCCGGAACAAAGCGCGCCTGCAGCGTTAATGACCGCTGCCGGAATATGGTCTGAGCAGGTATGGGCGCGCGCGGAGCAGTTGGGGCCGATGACCTTATCGGACGTGCAGGTGGTTAAGGGAAATGAATTTGCCCGGCACCCTGTTTACGTCTGCGGCGTCCATCGCAGCGGGACAACATTGGTTAGAGATCTTTTAGACGGTCACCCCGAACTGGTGGTACTGCCGTCAGAAGGAACCTATTATACCAACCTGGAAGCCAAACTACTTGCCCTGCCGGATAATCAGCGCGCTGCCTTTTTAGGAAAAGAATGGCTGCGCAGATTAATCAATCCGATGAATCAGCCGCCTTATTGGTTGTTGGGAAGAAGCTCCGATATGCATTCGCCCTACGTTGACTTTGCGCGATATGTAATGGCCTGGTGGCAAAAGGTGAGCAGGAAAAACAGGCAATGGCCTCACCTGGCTGTTGTACTGTCATATGCCTCATGTACGGACGGACTTGAGGCAAAGCTTTGGGTTGATAAAACGCCGGCCAACGAGCGCTTTTTGGGTCGTATTTGGATGGAGATGCCATCGGCCAAAATTATACAGGTTATCCGTCACCCTTATGCCACCCTTGCCTCGCGCAAAACAATGGAGCCTGCCCTCAAACTGGGCACCGCCTTGCGCGATTTGAAAATGTCTTTCCGCGTAGCTCTGGAGCAGTCGCTTTTGCATACTCCGGGAGTTCTTTTGGTTCGATATGAAGACCTTTGTGATAACCCGCAATTAATGACTGAAAAGATGGCATTATTCCTCCATATCCATCCTTCGGATTCCCTTAGCCAGCCTACCGTGGCAGGCATCCCAACAAAGGCCAATAGCTCTTTTAATAAAGAACCAGCCTGGGGACAGGTCCTTAAGCCTGATGAGCACCGGCAACCCGAAGTATTAAGCTTGGCGGAGAAGGCCTTGATCGCCGCACACATCGGCAAACTGGCCGAAAAACTTAACTATCCTTTAACGCATGTTGGCTTGTTAAAGAAAGTGTACATCCGGCTGAAATATGGGCTCCTTTAACTTACTCAAACTTCTTCCCCTGTGTTACCCCTTTCCAATTATCCGACCTGAACGGGCTTACCGGGAAACCTTCTTTGTTATAAAGATTGGCCTCGATAGGAGCATCAGTCCAGGCGTAGCGCACGGCTACGGGTTGTTTAACCTGCTGGCACCATACTTTCACCTTATTGCCATCGACGATAACCGCCTGGGCATAGTGAAATTTATGATCGGCCCCGGCTAATTCAAAACCTTTCAGATAGCCGTATTTATCTTTTACCACCAGGCCGTTGTCTGCATGGCTAAAATTAACCACCGCATACCCGCCGGCAAAATCCGCAGAACTAAACTGCGGGCTTTCATAAAAACCGGGCATATGATAGGTGAGGGTTAGTGCCTTACCAGCCAGCCGGTAACCTACATCGGCTTTGTCTCTGGGGTGGATATTGTAAGCGTCGCCTACATCTGTAATAACCGCCATGCCGGTATTGGGCAATTGCAGCGCCATGGTTTGCGCCTCCCTTAATTCGGCCCAATCGCTTCCCTGGTCACTGCCCTGCATCCCGCCGAATGACGACAACTGTACGAATAGAAACGGAAAGTCTTCTTTCCATTTATTCCGCCAGTCGGTAATCATCAGCCGGAAAGCTGTACGATATTGAAAAGCCTTTTCTGTATTGCTTTCTCCCTGGTACCAGGTTGCCCCGGCAATGGCATAAGGTATCAGCGGGCTGATCATAGCGTTGTAAAGGGTAAATGCGGTATTATTTGGCAAAAAGTCAAAATGATAGGGCTGGCTCAAGTCGGGCATATTGCGCCAGTTATTGTCAGCCAGGCTGATGGTTGTGTCAGAAAAGCGCACATAAAGCTCGTTGCTTTCGCCGGTTAAACCCACACCAAACCATGCAGGGTCTTTTTGTTGGGAGAGGAGCTCGATCAGCAGGCTATTCTCACCGCCCTTCCAGGTTCCGGCAGGAAGACCGAGCTGGTAATTAGCCGGCAGTGCACCATTTCTCACCAGTTTCCCATTAATATAAATGGCCATATCGGCGTCTGTTTGCCCTAAGCGGATGGTTGATTTGTGCCCGGTGTAGGCGCTATCCAGGTTGATGGTCCTTTGCATAAACCCCTGACCGCGGTAGGAGTATAGCTTACCCTGCCACTCCCAGGCGCCGGGAGCCTGTCCTTTCTGCCAGGATTCAAAAAATGAAGGCGGCTCTGCGGCCAATTGTTCCGGCTTGTAGCTAACCACTTGTTTATTCCGGTAAGCATATTCCTTCAATTGTTGGTCTATCCTTTTCTTTACCTCATCCCATGTCGTGGGAAGGTTTTTTGCAACGTCTCGGAACTCGGCGGCATTCAGCATAGCATCTTTGCTTATCCAGTCTTCCACCAGCGTGCCGCCCCAACTGCTGTTGATCAACCCTACGGTAACATGTAGTTGCTGCGCCAGTTTTTTTGCAAAGAAATAACCTACTGCGGTAAAATCGCCCACCGTATTGGTGTCTGCTTTTATCCATTGACCGCCTGATAGATCTTTCTCAGGCTCCAGGCTCATTTTGTTAGGGACCTTGAATTGACGAACAGGAGACTGCGCCGCATTTTTTTGCTCGAAGTGATACCCGTAAGCATTCTTCAGCTGAAATTCCATATTCGACTGCCCCGAGCAAAGCCAAACCTCGCCCAGCATCACATCCTTATAGATCAGGCGCTCTTTGCCTGATGAGATAGTCATCGTGTAAGGGCCGCCTGCTGTCATCGGTTTTAATAAAGCTTTCCAGTTGCCCTGTCCGTCCGCTTTGGCATGCACCGACTGCCCATTGAACTTAACAGTGACCTTAGCATTTTTTGTACTCCATCCCCATAGCGGTACCTGCTGGTTTCGCTGCAACACCATGTGATCGCCAAACAGCTTAGCGGTAGTTAATTGAGCCCGGCTTTGGAAAAAAAGGCACGACAAAAAAAGGGTGATCAAGAAATATCTCATATAACGGTTTTCATTGGAATCGACGGGCCAATATAAATTAATAAATGGTAAATGTAAACCGGAAAAATACTTCATTGGAAGTATGGAGTTATTTGGAAATTTTATGTTAAATTGATATCAGAAAGAGCTTATTATCCAGATCATTCTCCGGCTATCGCTATGGCACCGCCTGCCCTCAAACTTGCACGAAAAAGACAAGTATACCGACGGGCCATCTGATAAAGCATTCTTTTAATGCCTGGGCAACATCAGCCGGGATGATTTATCCGGGCCAAAATGGCCGAGCTAGGGAATTCCTTAATTTCTCAGGTGGTTAATACTTCTCAGAGCGTTTTGACCCTTTATCATTATGCTTCAATAAGCACAAGTTAGCTTCTGCACTATCGGCGCTCAAACTTGTGCCGGAGTGCTGACGACAAAGGCAACAAGGATAAAGAGTCAGGGGCTTAAAACTACAAGCTGTTCTGGATCTCTACGCTTGCACAAACAGATCCGCCTTTTAATACCAACACTTTATCCGATTTTTTTGTTTGATAAACATTATTACGGTAATCATCCACTACGGCGAAAAGTTGGGAAAGGTCGGTTTCTATGCGCCAGTCGTTGGGTACAGTTAGGGTTGTTTCGCCAAACGCCTGTGAGATATCAAGGATTGCTGCTCCCGTCAGGTCTGCATGTGTAAAATCCAATTCAGTGCTTCCAAACAGGTTACTGATCTTTCCGCCTTTAAAATCTTTTGAAAGAATAGTCTTTTTTATTCCGCTGAAAATAGCAGACACACTAAGATGGTCTTCGGAGCTGGGTATCACTGTCGGTTGAAAGTTCATGGTCTTAAATTTTTATCGTTACCCAAAACTAAGTAAAGCAGGCACCGGCGAAAAGATAAACCTTGCGGAAGGTTTAAACAAGTCGGTAAAAGCAGGGATTGGATCGGTGAAGAGTTTAACACGGTGTAACGCGCAGTGATTTCACAAGCCGGTTAGACCGATTTTTTCAAAGTGATCACCGTAATTTCCGGCCATATCCCAATTCTTCCCTTAAAGCCCAGGAAACCAAAACCCCGGTTAACATAAAGGTATTTTTCATTTTCCTTATAAAGGCCGGCCCACTGGTTATAAATATATTTGACCGGGCTCCATTTAAAACCAAACAATTCTATACCAAACTGCATCCCGTGCGTATGGCCGGAAAGGGTCAGATGGATATGTTTTAAATGTTCCAGTGTTTTAGCTTCCCAGTGGGAGGGATCATGTGACATCAGGATCTTAAACTCTTCATCGGGCACCTTTTCGCTGGCTTTTATCAGATCGCCATGCTTATGAAAACCGCCCTTGCCCCAATTCTCTACCCCAATCAGCGCAATAGACTGGCCATCCTTTTCAATATTAACCGCCTCGTTAAGCAGCAATTTAAAGCCAATTTCCGCGTGCACTTTTTTCAGACGGTTAAGGTTGTCATACCGGGCGCCTTTATTTTCCCATTTCATATAGTCGCCGTAATCGTGGTTGCCCAGCACCGAATATTTTCCAAACCGGGCTTTTAGCTTCGAAAAGGAATCAATCCAGGGTTCCATTTCCGAAGCCTTGTTATTTACCAGGTCGCCGGTAAACAGCAGCAGGTCGCTGTTTTGATGGTTGACCAAAGCGATCCCTTTTTCAACGCCCTTTTTGCTGGTAAAGCTCCCGGCATGAATGTCGGATAATTGAGTGACGGTAAAACCGTCAAATGCTTCGGGCAGGTCATCAAACCTTAAAGTCACCCGGTGCACCTTATAACGATGCCGGCCACCTGTCATCCCGTAGAGTAAGCTTACAAAAGGAATGGCTGCAACCAATAAGGTCAGTTCACTGACCCATACACTCCTGGGTGGAAAGTGCCGCAAGAGTCTGCTGATATCTTCGAGCAATAAAACAGGTGCTGCAAATAATTTCGGGATAAGCGAAAGTAAGGTCAGCGCCATTAGCCAGGTGATCAGTCTGGGTGAACTCTTGTTGGCCCTGCGGTCAGTCATCACATACAAAAGCCCCAAAATCAGTAAAAGATCAAATGCCCAGTAGGCGCACAGAATGTAAACGTTGGCGGTTAGCGTTTTAACTGCCTGGAAAAAATAAAGATCTGCTATCAGTAAGAGCAAAAGAATATAAGGAATACGTTTTTTCATGGACTAATTAAAAAATGGATAAAGTATTCAGATTGTTTGAGTCAGCGGATCAAAAAACGTTAACCCTGAACAAAAGTGAAAACCTGCGTCTTATTCATACAGACGAATAAGCCCCAAAAACATTTTAAAGGAAATGAAATTTTGTAAAGCAAAGACTTAAAACACCGCTGAACCGCGTAGGATTTGAGTTAAAACCCCAAAGTTAAGCGATCAGGGAAGTGATGCCATACATTCCCGGATAGACGATCAGTTTGAAGATTTTATGGCTGGCCGCTTCCGCCGGAGGAGCCATAGATTTGCCCGTTGGCAAAGCTTCCATCATTTGCGGCTAACTGAACGTAAATAGAACCCGGTTCAGCATCTCACGAAATTTTTCATAAAACAGGGTTTATAACTTAGAACTTGATCTTAAAAATGGATAGATATGATTAAGTTTTAATTATAATGTCCGTTTTACTTCCCGCTCTGATATTCTTTTAAATCCCTAAAACTATAGTTTTCTTACCCTGTTAAAATTACTAACTGTCTGATTTTAATCGATTAAGAGTTATGAAAAAATTAATTATTTTCTCCGCAATGCTATCCTGTTCGATTTGCTGGATAAGCTGCAACAATACGTCTAAAAAAGATAGTAAGGCAACTGCCGATACATTAAATAATATGAAGGATTCACTGGTTGACTCAACCCGGTCAATTACTAAAAGCCTGCATATGACCGTTGACAAAGCGGATGCCCGCTTTGCTGTTGAAGCGGCTGATGGCGGATTGGTTGAAGTTGAGCTAGGGAACCTGGCAGAACAAAATGCACGCGACCGGCAAGTAAAAAATTTCGGAGCAATGATGGTAAAGGATCATTTGGAAGCTAATATGAAATTGAAAGACATCGCAAAAAACGATGGAATCACGTTGCCGGACAGCTTAAGTGAGTATAATTTCAAGGTAAAATCGACGCTAATATCCAAGTCAGGGGAAGACTTTGACAGATCTTATATAGAGGCCATGCTGGAGGACCATCAAAAAGATATAAAATTGTTTGAAAGCGCTATTCAAACCCTGAAAGATACTACATTGAAAAGCTTTGCCACCAATACCTTGCCGATTTTAAAGATGCACCTTTCAGCTGTCCAGACCATTAAAAATAAGATGAAATAAGTGGTTTGCCGCCAAATTAATCTGCGGATAAATACGGGTATTTCGACGAAAAGTACCTGTTTTCGCGGCGTATTTATACGCTTTCATTTTTTAACCTTCTGATAATCAATATCAAGTTCCTGCTGCGCTCACAAATAGAAAAACATCGCTCTGAAACCCTGAAAATATAATGATGTTAATTAAAAGGATTATTTAGCGGGGAGATAAATATTAATCACGATGTACACATTAGGTATCAACGCTGTCTTTCATGATTCGGCAGCTTGTATTATTAAAGACGGAATATTGCTGGCCGCTGCAGAAGAAGAGCGGTTCACGCATATTAAGCACGGCAAAAGGCCAATTCCCTTTTCAACCTGGGAACTGCCTTTTCATGCAATAGATTATTGTTTACGGGTAGCAAACATCCATATTAATGATATTGACCATGTGGCTTATTCGTTCGATCCGTATTTACTTATAGGCGAGCAATACCGGAACAAGCCAACCATAGCGATCCCATTCGAGCCTATAGCAGGGCCCGTAAACCAGCACTGGCCAAATGCATGGGATCCCTTATTTCTTTCGTCAATTTTAAACGCCCGCGAGCAGTTGAATGATGGTTATCCGCATCATCTTCAAAAGAGGTTTATTGGAGCAAAGATCACCTTAGATAAATGGCATTACGTGGAGCATCATACCGCCCATGCGGCCAGCGCGTTTAATTGTTCTCCTTTTGATAAAGCGGCCGTCATGACGGCCGACGGCCGCGGCGAATTGGCTACCACAACTTATAACATTGGCAGCGGGCAGGATATTGACCGTATCGGGCAGGTCGACATGCCGCATTCTTTAGGATTGTTATATGAACAGGTAACCACTTACCTGGGCTTCCTGCATTCATCCGATGAATATAAAGTAATGGCATTGGCATCCTATGGCAAACCTGAGTTGGTGAAAGATTTCAGAGAAATGGTACAAGTCGGTCATAGGGGGCAATATACCGTTACTAACCAGCGACTGACAGAGCGTTTTGGGCCCGCAAGATTAAGGCACGAAGAATTTACAAGCCATCATTTCAATATTGCTTGTTCCATGCAGTTGGTACTTGAGGAAACAATGCTTGAATTAACGGACTGGTTACGCAGGGAAACTAAGGAAGAAAATTTGTGTATGGCAGGTGGGGTGGCGCTTAATTGTGTGGCCAATGCGCGGATACGCGATAAAGGCTCATTCCAGAACATTTGGGTACAGCCTGCCTCTGGCGATGATGGAACGGCCTTAGGCGCGGCATTATGGATAGATGCGCAGCAGCGCAAAACCGGCGAACGCTGCTTTGTAATGAATCATGCTTACCTGGGACCGGATTATAGCGATCAGGAGATCGAAAAATTTATAAAGTGGTGCAAAATGCCTTTCCGTAAACTGGATAATATCGCTGAGGAAGCCGCTGATATACTGGTGCAGGACAAAATAATCGGCTGGTACCAGGGAAGAATGGAGTTTGGCCCGCGCGCGCTCGGTTCGCGCTCCATTCTGGCATCGCCTATTAATCCTCAAATGCAGGCAAGATTAAATGAAATAAAGGACAGAGAAGATTTCAGGCCCGTTGCACCCGTTGTACTTGAACAAGAAGCCGGCAACTGGTTCAAAAATGCTTCTTACTCGCCATTTATGCTATTTATTTATGATGTATTGGAAGATAAAGCTGATAAAATACCAGCCGTGCGCCATACGGATGGCACAGCCCGGATACAAACCATCAATGAGCAGCAAAATAAACCCTATTACGATCTTTTAAAGGCTTTCCAGCGAAGAACCGGAGTTCCGGTATTGGTAAACACCTCATTCAATACATTGGGTAAGCCCATAGTATGTACGCCGCGTGATGCCATCGAGTGTTTCTGGAGTTCGCCTTTTGATGCGTTAATTATTGGCTCTTATATAATTGAAAAGTATGGAAATATCGGTCATTATTCCAACTTATCGCCGTCCGCAGCTGCTGATGAAATGCCTGTCGGCTTTGTTGAGGCAAAAGTTTGATAAACGTTTATATGAAATAATAGTTGTAAGCGACGGACCTGATTGCGAAACTGCAAAGGTTATGGAGCTTAAATCGAAGAGTCGGGCCGTCTCGATTAGATACCTTGTTCTTCCTCAAAAGAAAGGCCCGGCGGCAGCCCGTAACTATGGCTGGCTGAATGCAAGAGGCAATGTTATTGCTTTTACAGATGACGATTGCTTACCTGATAAAAATTGGTTGAGCAAAATATATCAGAACATCGACCCCGGCGCCTTTGAAGCAATAACGGGTCGTGTGATCGTACCGCGAAGTAAACGCCCCACGGATTACGAGCGGAACACAATGCGATTGGAAGCCGCCGAGTTTATAACAGCGAATTGCGCCTGTACAAAGCAGACTTTGATAAAAACCGGTGGTTTCGACGAACAGTTCAGCATGGCCTGGCGCGAAGACAGCGACCTGGAGTTTAAACTGATCCAGGAAGATATTCCCATCTGGCACCTTGGCGGCGCAATAGTAACGCACCCTGTCAGAAGGGCCGAATGGGGCGTAAGTATTAAAGAACAGAAAAAAACACAGTTTAACGCTTTACTCTACAAAAAATATCCGGAATTATACCGTGAAAAAATACAGCCGAATCCTCCCTTGCTTTATTATGCGATCATCATGGGCTTTATGTTGATGCTTACCGGTATATTAATTGACGTCAGATCGCTCGGGTTCGCCGGTTTCCTGGTATGGCTTCTGCTGACCATACAGTTTATAGCTAAACGTCTGCATAATACGCAACTATCCGCCCGGCATATTGCTGAAATGGTGGTTACTTCATTCATTATACCCTTTGTGTCCATTTACTGGCAATGGTACGGTGCAATAAAATATAAAGTGTTTTTTATATGAAATTACCCACTGAGGAAATAAAGAAAATAGCCATTTTCAGAGCTTTGCAATTGGGAGACATGCTTTGTGCCATCCCCGCTGTAAGAGCTTTAAGGAAAGCATATCCCGAAGCAGAAATTGTCCTGCTGGGATTGCCCTGGGCAAAGTCTTTTATTGAAAGATTTAATAGGTACTTTGACCGTTTTATTCATTTTCCCGGGTATCCCGGCCTGCCCGAACAGCCGTTTAATGCTGCAGCTTTTGGGGAATTTTTGCCTATTATTCAACAGCAGGGATTTGATTTGATCATACAAATGCAGGGTAATGGCTCCATAGTCAATCCGATGGTTGAATTGTTCGGTGCAAAATACACGGCCGGCTTCTCCACCGAAGGACATTTTGCGCCCGATACTGGCCTGTTTTTGCCTTATCCGGATCATGGCTCAGAAATTGTAAGGCATGTGGCGTTGATGGAATTTCTGGGCATATCTTCACAAGGTATTGAACTTGAATTTCCGCTAAGTGAGCAGGACTTTGCCGAATTCGATAACCTGCACCTGGATATCGACCCGGGAAGATATATTTGCATACACCCCGGCTCAAGGGGTATATGGCGGCAATGGCCGGCCGAACACTTTGCATCACTTGCCGACTTCTGCAGCGATCAGGGTTATAAAGTAGTGATCACAGGGACAAAAGATGAGCTGGCTATTGTCAACTCGGTTATCCAAAAGATGAAATATAAACCCATAATTGCAGCCGGCAGAACATCGGTTGGCGCTGCGGGCGTATTGATAAAAAATGCCGCTTTGCTGATCTCCAACTGCACCGGGGTTTCTCACATCGCTGCCGCATTTAAAACGCCAAGTGTTGTCATCAATATGGATGGTGAACCGCAGCGCTGGGGGCCGGTTGATAAACAATTGCATCATACACTCAACTGGCTGCAAGCACCTGATTTTCATCTGGTGTTCCGCCAAACGGTTGAAATGATGAAGGAACTGGAGCTGTTAACGCGCTAACGGCGCAAAGAATTTCATCCGGACGGGGTGTTTCAACCGGTTTATCGTATAGTTTTTTAGTCACGTAAGCGATCACTTCATTTTTACTCCTCGATTCTTCGGTCAGGCCGAATTGCAATACCTTGCAGGGAACATTCCAGGGCGTATGCTGCGGATTAGTTTGAGCATACAATACCACTACAGGTGTCCCTACGGCGGCAGCGATATGAACAGTAGCGGTATTCACAGAAACAATAACCGGGGCATGTTTGGCCAGGCAAATGAACTCATTCAAATTAAATAGTCCGGCAACTGAGAAGCTGCCTTTTCCGACCGCTGCATGCAAATCGTCGGTAAGGGGCTTTTCGCCGGCAGAGCCTGTCAGCAAAACCTGGTATCCCATTTCTGCAATCAGCTTTTTGCCTGTTTCAATCCATTTATCAGCAGGATAACGGCGCTTTTGTTCACTTACACCGGCATGTAATAGGAGCCACGGCTTGCCTGTTTGAATGCCGGAATTGGTCAGTTTTAACGTAATCTGCCTCCAAAAACTTTCATTAACCCGCAGGTACAGGTTTTCACAGGATGAAACAGCGCCGATGGTTTTTACCAGGTCAAGATCCCGTCTGACCTGGTGTTTAATTTCAGTATAAGGTTCTTTATCAGGGACCCAATCAGTTAATAAACCATAGGGGTTTTCACGGCAGTATCCCAATATTTTGGGTATTCCTCCTATACAAGCCAGCATCGCCGATGGTAGGGGATTTTGGCTGTAAACTGTGAATATGACCGCCGCATCAAATTTTTGCCGCCTCAGGCGGTCAGCTAGCGCATAGATCTGTCCGTTATTGGCGGGCACGTCGTTTTTAACCCAGGGTAAATCGGAAATGATGGCTTCATCAATTTCAGGCATGTGCTTTACAACCTGCCCGGACATTGAGGATGTAAGAACCGTTATCCGGGCGTTAAAGCTCTCTTTGAGTGCCCTTATAGCGGGCCCGCTCATAATAAGATCGCCCATGTTATCCGGGCGTATACATAAAATATTTTTAAAGGTTTGCCAATTATTACTCATGCATATTGTTTGTTTAAAATGCATTCAGCCGCCTGGTTAATACTGCGGCAAATTCGAGCCGGCGTACGGAAATCACCTCCACGCCATTCGGTTTCATTGCCATTGTCGATGAGAATGGTTTTGCAGCCGGCACGGTTGCCTGCTTCAACGTCATCTAAAATATCGCCTATCATCCATGATGCTGACAGATCGATATGATAGTCGCTGGCTGCCTGTAAAAGCATGCCTGGCCTGGGTTTACGGCAATTGCAATCTACGGCGTAATTGTCTTCAATGCCATTAATATGATGCGGGCAGTAATAAAATGCATCGAGATGAATTCGGTGCGGCTTAAGTAATTCCAGCAATCGTTCTTCTACGGCGATCAGCGAATTCAGCGGAAAATATCCCCGGGCTATTCCCGCCTGGTTTGATACCAGGATAAGCATATACCCTTCGTGCTGCAGCAATGTAAGTCCTTCGAACGCATTTTGCTGAATAGTGATCAATGCGGGATCTACATTATAAGGGATATCCGGTATAAGGGTACCATCTTTATCTAAAAAAACAGCTTTCATCATTATTTTATTTATGCCGCCTGGTTATCATGTTTCAGTCTGATAAATTCTTCTTTTACATGATTTTCTTTTGCAACTGATATCACATATTGGTATAGCGAATTTATTTGTTTGGCAACTTCGGCCCATGTAAAGTGAGTATTCACATGTTTGATCGCATTTTTGCTCATCGTATGCAGAAGGCCTTCGGTACTGATTATTTCAATAATTTTTGCAGCCAGGCGGCCGGGTCGTTTCGGGGGTACCAAAGCCCCGGTTGAGCCATCTGCCACGCTGTACTTTATTCCGCCAACTTCTGCGCCTACAACGGGAGTACCACACGCCATCGCCTCGAGTGGTGTTATTCCAAACGGTTCATACCATGGGGTAGTAATGAACAAGTCGGCTGCACAATAGTAGAATTTAAGCTCGCTACGATTTTTACGGCCGGCAAATTCTATCCTATCGCTTACTTTTAATTTTTTGGCAAGATCGCAGAGTCTTTTATATTCTGCACAGTTGGATCGTTCCATTTCTTCACAGTCTCCGCCCACTATGACCAGCTTAAAAGGTGTGTCAGAAATCTTTTTCAGATATGCCAGCGCATGTATCACATTATCGATGCCCTTTCGGGGGACCATGCGGCCAAGCTGAAGTAGCAGATACCCGTCTACCGGGAGTTTTAATATTCTTCGTGCAACGGCTTTCTCAATCGGGTAAAATTCAGCCGGGCTAAAACCACATGGAACAACGCTTATCTTGCCAGGCGGCGCATGATAATAATTAACAAGGTCATCCATATCCTGTGGACACTCCGCAATAATATGATCGGCCTGCAGGATGATTGCTTCTTCAATAGCAATTCTTTCTGTCGGAAATCTATCATCCCCGGCCTGGTATTTACGGCGCACATGTCCTAAGGCATGAAAAGTTACTACAAATGGTATTTCAAGTTCCTTTTTTATGCCGCAGGCTACCATGGCAGACATGAAAAAATTAGCGTGGATCAATTCATAATGCAGATGCCTCTGTAATATGAAAGCGATCATGTTATTCTCGAATTCCTGCATGTACGGCAGCAATTCTTCTTTAATAATATTCTTTTCCGGGCCGGCTTTGATATGGATTACCCTGATCCCTGCTTCCATTTGGATAAGCTCATCTATTAATGGGTCATCGCGGCGTGTATACACATCAACAAGGTAAGCTTGTGCAGCAAGATGTTTAGCCAGTTGTGCCACGTATACATTTTGTCCGCCCGTATCTACAGTGCCGATATCAGCCAGCGGTGAAGCATGTTCGCTAATAAACGCAATTCTTTTTTTTCTGTTATTCATAGATATATAATATTCAGATTGTTATTTGTAAATTTTTATAGGTTTTACCTGCAGCTGCTTGCGTAAAAAGCGCTTCCCAGTCTTTTGTAAATCTTTCTATATTAAACCGCTTAAGGGCGGCCTTGCGACCATTGTTGCCAATCTCAAGTGCTAACTGCCTGTTTTCTATCAGTAATTTCATCTTGCCGATCAGATAATCGATATCAGTATGTATGAATCCGGAATACCCGTTGTCAATCACAGCCGATAATTCAGTTGTGGCAAGACCTACTACGGGTATGCCCATCATCATGGCTTCACAAACTGCCAGGCCAAGACTGGTATACCTTATGGGGTTGAAAAAGAAACGGTACTGGCTTTCCAATTGCGGTAATTGCGGATGCAGTACTTCTCCCATACCCCAATCGCCTGTATTCATTCCGGCCAGATCAAGCGGGATATCCCTGCGTACCTGTTGAAAAATATCAAATCCAAGCAAGCGACCCCTTGCAGGCAGGTTATTGATCACAACGATGCCCTTAGCCAGGTGCCCCGAATAATGGATGCCCGAGTCAATAACTCCGTGTTCAATAACTTTTACGGGCACATGATTACTGTTCCACATCAGGTTATTAAAATGGGTCACATGTACTAATGTTATTTCAGGATCATTGACCAAATGCCTGGTGTTGGTAGGATGCTGGCTTGGCGGATCGTGCTCGAGGTAAATTTGGGGCAACTGCCGTTGCTCTTGTGAAAGTATCTCGAACTGGTCGACTAAATAATTGTGATTTGTTTGAAAAAGAATGCAATCGAAGTGATGATCTTTGACCTGCTCAGCAGGTATCTCAATTACATTGTTTCCAAACGGAAAAGTCTCACCCCGGCCGTAATAGCCTTCCGTTTTTTCATCTTTGACCGGTATATAAATTTCATAATTGCCCTGCGAAAGATAGAATAAATAACTGCCGTGTATATGCCAGGTGAATATTTTCATGTTGTTTAATAAATAAGTTTTTCTGAAACCCGATAAGCGCTTCTGAAAGCTTTGCAGAAGCACTTTCTTTTATTAGGACAACATGTCAGAAGTAAGAGGTGTTTGTGGGATAACTACGGGAAAACGGTGCGTAAAATACGTGTTTTATACTTTCAAGGATGATAAAGTATAGCGATTAATTATCCCTGGTCGGCATTATCTTCCAACTGGCCGGCTGAATAAGACTTAACAATCCCGGAGTTTAGCCTGACCGTAATTTCATCATCTAAAATATCTTCTACCAGGCCCTCACCATCAGGTGTGATCACTTTCTGGCCCTTTTGAAAGCTTGCGTCCATTTTAGATTAACAATCAAATGATAAACAAAGTTTTCGCGGCCAATCGATAGGGATTTGAATCGAAGGGTCGTCTGAAACCGGCGCGGCGTATATCCTGCGAGCATAACGTAGACGGTCAGCCCCGGTAATGAAAAAAAATAAGGCCATCAGGCCGCCTTCTATGCTGATCGCTTATAACTTTGATTAGCTGTTTTACGCTTAAACAACCTTACGATTTGCGCACGTTTAGATATCGATACATTGCTGCTCTCTAAACTATAGCCGGCAGGACGATTATTTCTTAACTTATTTTTGAATTCGGCACGCATATAGATCACCGCTCTTCCCTTGCTTACTTCACCTTCTTCTTTTACTCTGGTCAGCAATCTTAAAGATAATAATGCGATCAGTCCGCCAATAATGAAGAAATAATTCCAGCCATGCAGCGTCAGTATCCCAAAATTGCTCACCTGGCCATTGGTGGAAAACTGCAGATTCCACGCAAATTGGTGACTTGCGAAAAAATCGGCCATCAGTCCGCCAATCATTGGTGCTATGGTTGAAAAAAAGGCCACAAACATATTTTTGGATGATATATATACCATCGCTTCATTTTTAGGGGCAAGTTTCATCCCGATATTACTCAATGCCAGGTTAATGCTTGCTGTAGCCGTGCCGCTAAGTATATGAATCAGCACCAGCATAACCAGCATAACAACATGTGATGAGGACATATCGGTAAAAGCAAAGCCAAGTATACAGCATATATACAAGGGAGCCCATATCCTGATAATGGTTTTATTACTGAAACGGTCTGAATGGTTGCCCCATAATTTTAAAGCCACTATACCGCTTAACTGCCCGAGAATCGTTAACCCGATCACATAAGATAAAGGCAGTTGCAAGGTTTTCATCATATAAACAGCAAAAAACGGCGTAGCAAGGTTCAAAGCAAATGCCCATATCGAATTAAAAACCAGCAAATTCCTGAAATTTTTATTTTTTAGCGATTTTCCGAAAAGTGTCATTACGTTCCCTTTCATACGCACAGGTTGAGGCTCCGGAGTTCGCAATAACAGGAAAACGCTTGCCATGCCAAGCATTCCGCCTGCAAGAAAAAGCATGCTGTAAGCAGTGATCTCATGTGCCGGGTAATGCGCTTTTACATAATCAATGCATAAGGCCGTTGCAAGGCTCAATGTTACATTTAAAGTTTGTGCTATGCGGGTACGGCGCGAAAAGAACGACCCTAAACGACCTTCCGGGATCAAATCTTTCATCCATGCATTCCAGCTTGCGCCGGCGATATCGCCGAATATATGCTGAAAGAATAATAAAGTCAGCAACACCATAATCGATGTTGTCCCGGTAAACAGCAGGGGCATTATACCCACAGCCAGTAAAGGTACACGGGCCAGCAAATTAAAAGCAGAGGTTACCAGTTTCCGGTTATTGAATTTTTGCACCAGCCACACAGAAAGCAATTGGAAAATTGTGGTAAAAGTTGGCAAAGCGGCAAATAAGCCAAGTTGAAAATTACTGGCGCCCATGTGGATGGCCATTGCTGTCAGGAATGTGCCGCTGGTAAATACTACCATGGCTTCGGCCGAGAGGCCATCTGCAATAATCAGTTTTAGTCCTGAATTAAGCTGACTGTCGGAAACAGTCTCGACGGGTTTCAATCTCATACTAAAAAGCGCCATAGCGACGCCTGTTTCAAGTTAAATCAATTACATTAATTACGGTGCTCAAATACCGCTATTCATTTTTTATAAAAGGCAAATTAATTGCCATCCGGCTCTGATAAATTAACTTAAAATCAATATGATTGTGTCTTAATAAAAGTTACAGAGAAAATGAACATACGGTTAACCACATGCAAAATGTGTTAAACACATAAAAATAACGCGGGGAGAAACAACTTATTTTAAAGTGGTTATATATTTAGTTTTAATTAATTTAATTAATAAAAGAATTTGAAAACAATAAACGTCTTCATATCTTTTAAAGACAGGGGTAAACTGGCAGTTTTTTGTTTTATTGATAAGATTTGTTTTGGTAAGATGATTAAAGTGATATTAGCGGAGGACCATAACATTGTTAGAAATGGCATAAAAAATCTTTTGCAAAGAGATGAAAAATTTAATATTGTAGGCGAAGCTTTAAATGGCAGGGAAGTATTGGCGTTGTTGGAAGCCGGAATAATTCCCGACATTATACTGGCTGATTTAGATATGCCACAGATGGGAGGAATCGAGCTTATAGAAAATTTAAGGTCGATGCCGGGTTATATCAAAACCATTTTATTGACGATGCATGCTGATGAAAAGTATTTATCTGATGCCTTTAAAGCGGGCGCGATGGGTTATCTTTTCAGGAATGTAGGGGCTGATGAACTTTTATTTGCAATTAATTATGTTTACAATAATAAAAAGTATATCTGTCTCGACCTCTCACTTAGTTTGCTTGAACGTAATAATTTCTCATCGGTGGTTAAACCAAACAATTATAGCAATGGTTTTTCAAAAAGAGAGCTCGAAATATTAAATCTTATTGCCGAGGGCTATACCAACCAGGAAATAGCCGATAAGCTTTATACAAGCAAACGGACCGTAGAAGGTCACAGACAGGCGCTAATTGATAAAACGGGCGTGCGCAACTCACCCGCTTTGGTTAAATTTGCCGTTCTGAATGGTATTATAAATTAAGGGCAAAGCATTATTCAGCAATGCTGAACTACCCGGTTCTTGCTTCATCAAAAAAAGGTGTTCTTTTTTCTTCCACACATTTTACTGCATACAGGTACATCGCTGCACTCCAGCTTTGCCAGTCCTGTCCCATCACCTTGCCATCCTGGGCCTTTATCCATTCGTTAAATCCAAATTCCAGGTTCGGATCCATCGACAGCTTCATCAGTCTGGTAAGCGCCGCAAGTTTTTTTTCTGCAAGATTATACCTTTTAGCGGCAACCAGGGCAGCTACATAAAACCCGCATATAAAAGGCCATACCCCGCCGTTATGGTAATTACCCGGAAGGTTATAATCTTTATACCTGATGTACCAGTCAGGATCAGCAGGCAGCACATAAGGGAAAAAGTTAGGCGGCAAATCAACAGCCAGTTCGCCGTTCGTGTTCATATGCCTCGATTCTGCTTCTACCCAGGTAATAATTTCATCAGCCCTTGAGGGGGATGCTATACCGGAAAGAATGGCAAGGCTGTTACCCAGCAGATCAAAACGTTCGCTGGAATACACTTTATACGACCAGAACGCATAATAAGGCTTATGTTTTACCAGTAACCCTTCATGCACGTGATGATGAATCCTGTCCGCTGTAATCGTAAAGCGTTTCATTTCTTTAGACATCAGATCGGCTCTTTTGTGCTGCCCGAAAAAGCGGAGATAGCTATAAACCAGGGCATTCACATATAAGCCATAGCCAATCACCCATTGTTCATCCCGCCAGTCGCTGGTAGGCTGCTGGGCAACCATATACCGGTCAGAGGGACTTTGGTATTCCATCCAGGTTAAAGATTTACGGGTCGCGTCTTCCAGGAAATTGTATTCTCCGGTAAGTTTTCTGAATATGGCAACGGCTAATAAGAACAAGGGTGTCGTATCGCTTGCACCCCGGTCATCCTGGTCATGTACCAGTGAAGGGATATGACCGTGTACGGATTGGTTTTTTGCTAAAGTTTCCAATACCTTTCGTACGCTTAATATCAGCGACTCATTTCCGGATACAGCAACACCTAATGCGGAAATCAGAAGGTCGCGGGTATAAGGTTCCGGATAGCCCCAGCCTGCCGTGCGCGGAAGCTCCTGAAAAGGGCCGTTAACATTGTGCAATAACACGCCCAATGCCGCTTTTTTAGCTGCTTCGATCTCCTGATGATTTATTGTTTCCATAAGCCATCGTCTTTTAAGTGATCCTTAATCTGCGGCTCACTACCTCTACAAACTTTTTTGCTATAATCCTGTAATCAAAATTTGCCGTTACACGTTTTCTTCCGGCTTTCCCCATTTGCATACGCAACAAGGGATGGTTCATCAGCTCGGGTAAATGTCGTGCAAGCTCATATGCATCTGCCCTGTAATCCACTGTTCGGGGCACTTTGAAAATTATTTTATGCTCTTTCTCAAATCCCTCTTCCTGACCAACCACTACTCCTTCTGCCACTATCTTCTCTGCCACGCCAGCCAGGTAAGCAGTTTCCCCATCCACCAGCGTATCGAGCATCCCCATCGCTTTGATACCGATCACCGGTTTTTCACAGGCGCCCGCTTCCACCTGTAACATTCCGAAACCTTCCAGGCGGGAAGGTGCAGCGTAAATATCACAGGCGCCGATCAGGTAAGGCATGAAATTTCTGGATGTGATATTAGAGATATAGATGACTTTGTCTGCAATACCTAATTTTTTAGCCAGCTCCAGGTCGGCCAGGTTCTGTAGCTCGGTACGCGGTTGCGGCCATACTTTGCAAACATATCTCCAATCCGGAGTCTCCTCACTGATCATGGCTAACGCCCGCATCATTTCCCGCGCCCCCTTTGATGCGGCATCGCCGCCAATCGTCAATATCATTAACTGATCGGGCGCTATACCCAATGATTTTCTTACCGCCCGGACTTTAATATCATCCCTTACATGGGGTATAAAAATGTCCGTATCGCAGCCAACCGGTAACACTTCGATATTATCGCCATTAATGCCATCCCTGATATACATCTCCTTTACCCAGTTTGAGGTTACCAGTATTAACGGAAGTGCATTCAGTTCTTTCTGATAGTTGGCGATATAGCCATCTGCAACCAGCCATGGGATCGGCAGAAAGCCATGTTTTTGAGGATGAAGGATCAATTGGGGCGTATGTCCCCAATAACCGATACCTACCACAACGTCGGGTACAAACCACTGGTAATACCATTCTTTTTCATGTTCCGAAACAGAATTAACCGCGTATGCATCTACGCCGATTTCAAGCAGGCCTTTATAGAGCAGATCGCCTTGTGTAGCTAAGCCGCTGGGTGAAGGGGGATAATCATATAGCACCAATACTTTCATGATGCCGTATTTTGGTGATCAATCCATTGATGTGCCTCATCAGGATTTGAAAATTGCCTGAATGCTTCCGCCCTGGGGGTGGTTTGCGCCTCCCAACTGTTTTGTTCAAACCCATAAGTTTCCGTAATGATCCTGTGCTTTAAATCCCATAAGGGCTGAGGCAGCTGGTTATAGACAGCGGCATTTTTAATTGGTACCGGATAATGGGCCTTGTGTCCGTCTTGATAGGCGAATGCCCAAAGTTCATTGGTACATAATTGGTCGGCGTGCCATAGCTGGATAACAGCTTTTCCAATCTCCTCATGCCTGCGATGCCGGGTATATTCCCCATTGATGCTATGTGTTAGTACCAGGTCAAAATGCAAACGGGGCAACAGACGAAGTATCATATCTTTTACCTCATTTTCAGCCAGCGATTTTTGTTCGGGCCCATCGTCGAGGTCTCCCATGGTACCGGCAGCTCCCAAAACTTTTAAAGCTTTGGCAAATTTGGGCGCACGGTCAGGGTCGCTTTTACGGCACAGGCTAATAATAAAGCATTGCCAGTATGGCTGGCTCAGGATAGTTCCCCCGGCCCATAAAGTTTCGTCGTCCGGGTGTGCTACAATAACGGCCACCGATTTTGTTTTTTTATCCGTTTTTATCCGGGCAGCAGATTTTGGAACGGGAAATTTTGCTGCAGCGAAAGATTTCTCAAACATATTATTTTATATTTTATTTGATGATCCCTTTTTGGGTCATATCATCCAGCACAGTCTTACTAAAATCAGATGCCAGCTTTTGAGCATTTCCCGGGTTAAAGGATTTGGTTTGTGCCGAATAAAGCAATTTTCCTGTCGGTAAATTATAAAAATTAGCCTCTAACAAGTAATTGGTGGTTACTGTGTAATAACCAGGGTCATATAATTGGGAGTAGACCGTGTGGTAATATCCCCAAAACCTGCCATAGTAAGGGCCGGGGATGTAACTTACCGATCCTGGAACGTATTGTTTTTGCTTTGCCTTATCCAGCAAAGCAATAGAGAAGGTCCCTTCGTATCCCTTATCTTTCATTTTTTGCAATACCGTGTTTTCATCCATGTTTTCGAAAGTTTTGGGGCCATATTCTGCGTAAGCCGATCCGGCATTGATCCCGCGTGCCTGAAAGCCTGCCACTACCTGATTTTCTACCTTTTCCCTGATCTGGCGGTCTTTGGCGCCCATCAATCCGATCACTAAAATCTTATGATAGCTCTGCAATGCTCCACCGGGGGCTTTCCAGGAAGAAACCAGCCGGGTACTGTTACAGGCATTAAGCAACAAACCGGACAGGCAAGCCATACCTGTCAGGACAATTAATAAAAGCTTTTTCATGATAATGAATTTTCAAATTAATTTATGGGCAACAAACTAAATTTCATTTAGTTATATGTTTTATGGCATCTTTTTTTAATACTAATCCAATAACTTATCGGGTGTAATTGGCAATGCGCGGATACGCTTACCCGTAGCATGAAAAACGGCATTGGCAACAGCGGCAGTAAAGCCAATAATGCCGATCTCGCCCACTCCTTTAGCACCCATAGGATCGATCACCGGATCAGCCTTATCAATAAAATGCACTTCTACGGCAGGCACATCCGCGTTTACAGGAACAAGATAATCCGCCAGGTTATTATTTACATAACGGCCGTAACGATGGTCAATAATTCCTTCTTCTGACAGGGAGATGCCAATGCCCCAGGTTACTGCCCCGAGTACCTGGCTGCGGGCCGTTTTATGATTCATGATCCTGCCGGCGTCTACCACCGATACTACACGGGTTACGCTTATTTCGTTGGTAAAAGGATGTACCTGTACCTCAACAAAATGAACGGAAAAGGATTTGCCGGAGTATTTTTCACTTTCAGGCCCTGGTTTTGATTCAACGGTTGTTTCCAGTTCAGACAATTGGTGCTGTTTTAAAATATCGGTATATCCTTTTGCACCGGGCACTTTAATTGGTCCAAGGGCTGCAAATTTTTGCTTAAGTGCCAGGGATGCCTCATGCACCGCCGAGCCGGCTGAAGCTGTCGTATGCGAACCGTACTGAGGCGGCGCAAAAGGGAAATCGGCATCGGCCCATTCTATCTGCATATGACCGGCAGGAACCCCTAAGGCATCGGCCGCAATTTGTGTCATCACTGTAACCGAACCCGGGCCGGTATCGGCAACCGAGCAGCGTATCAATACTTTGCCGCCGGCCAGCATTTTTACACTCGCTGATGCAGCGGCGCGTTCGGCTTTATAGATGCCGGCAGCCATGCCCATACCAACCAGCATCTTGCCGTTTTGCATAGAACGCGGAAGCGGGTTGCGCTTATCCCATCCAAATTTAGCCGCACCGGTTTGATAACACTCCTTCAGATGGTTGCTTGACCAGGGTAAATTATTAAGCTGATCTGTGGTGGCAAAGTTTTTTAATCTTAATGCTAAAGGGTCGGTCTTCAGGGCATAGGCCAATTCATCCATAGCGGATTCCATGGCAAAAGACCCGCTGGTTTCACCAGGTCCGCGGGTGGGGCAGGGGGTGCTCATGTCAAGCGGAACAAGCTTATAAGAAGTATGCACATGAGCACAATGGTACATCGATTTAGTTGGTTCCAGGATGCGTTCGGTAAACTGCTCATATTGGGAAGTAGAGCCGAAGGCTTCATGGGTAATGCCCACTAAAATCCCATCCCGGTTAGCACCGATCGCAACTTTTTGTATGGAGTAAGGGCGGTACCCTACCATGTTGAACACCTGTGTGCGCTCCAAGGCAACTTTTACCGGGCGCCCAACCTTTTTAGCGCCCATCACGGCGGCCATTTCCTGCGGCCACATGCGCGAAGAGCTGCCAAAAGCCCCACCTACAAAAGGAGAATATACCTTTACGTTCTCCTCCTTTAAATTAAAATATTGGGCAAATTGCTGCCGCGTGGTTTTAACCCCCTGTGATTTATTATAAATGTATAATCTATCATTGCCCTGCCAATAAGCCGTGGTGGCGTGTGTTTCCATGGGATTGTGTACCTGCAGGGGTGTTTGATATTCCTGTTCAACATTTACAGCTGCATCCTTCCAGGCATCCGCCTGTCCACGGGTATAATCCGACGGTTTATCAGGGGTTATTGCTTTAGATATCCGCTCGTGAATATTGGTATGATGCTCTTGTGCCTGGTATTTTATTTTTACCAGCGATGCGGCATATTGTGCCTGTTCAAGCGTAGAGGCAATCACCAGGGCAACCGGCTGCGAATTGAAATGGACACGGTCATCCAGAAATGGTTTAAATTCCTTACCGGCAAATATTGGAATAGCCGACATCGGGTTGTGACCATAACCCGGCACATCAGGAGTATTCAGGTGACTCATTACTGTCAAAACACCCGGGGCACGTTCCGCAATTTTACCGTCAATTTCCACAATGCGCCCACGGGTAATGGTGCTGGTTATGACAACTCCGTAGGCGATATTTTTGAAATAATAATCTGCTGCATATTTAGCGCTCCCGGTAACTTTAGCCCGTCCTTCAACGCGGTTTAAGGGTTGGCCAACTGCATTTTTGAGTGAATTTTCCTTATTCATGATCCACCATCTAACATGTCAGTTAAACAACAGACATGCCGGTAGGTTTGTAACATGAATATTAAAAAAACTTATTTTTTGCCGATTTTATAAAACAAGGGAAAAGCAAACTGATTTTCGCGATGGTCATCTTTTTAATTTATAAAACTATCTGCTTTTTAAACAGTTCCTAATTATAAAGGTAAATAAATGGCATCAGCAATCAGAAGCAATACATGGCATTGGCGGATGTTTTTATTGCGCGGCTTATTATTTTTTCTCCTGGGCATTTATATGCTTAGCGCTCCATTAAGAAGCTATGTGGCGTTGAGCTTTCTTTTCGGGGTTATTATCCTGCTGGCGGGCGTAACCGAACTCCTGTTTGCTTATGCTAACCGGCATACCGGCGGCTGGGGCTGGCGCTTATTATTAGGCATCATTGACCTGGTGCTGGGCATTATCCTGGTGACTAATCTACCGGTCAGCATGTCGGTACTGCCTTTTGTAATGGGATTATGGTTTTTGTTTAAAGGATTTTCACTGCTGGGTTTTGCCAGCCTGCTGCAACGCCCGTTTTGGATGATAGCAGGCGGAGTACTGATGATACTGTTTGCCCTGCTGATCATCTTTAATCCGGCTATCGGGGCCATGACCATTGTATTATGGACTGCCTTTGCTTTTATAATTACCGGTATTTTTAATTCATTGCTTGCTTTCAGCCTTAGATCTGCTCATATGTAGCCCACAACATTTTATTTGAAAACGGATCAGCTCCATCACGATTGTGAGCGTGCCGGAGGCCTTACCAGCAAAGGCAATATAACCGATACGGCCATCACAATGGCAACGATATGCAGGCCGCTGGTATAGGTCCCGCTTGATTGACGTAAATACGCGATCAGCAAGGGTCCAAAGGCGCTGGCAAATCCCCATGCCGTAAGAATAAGTCCATAAATTGACCCTACATTGGATGGTCCGAAATAATCTGCAGCAAATGCAGGCATTGTTCCAAACCCGCCACCATAACACATCAGAATAAAAAAGACAATAATCGTTACACTGGTTACCGAGTGAAAGTTTGGAAGAATCCAGAATAATCCGATCTGCAGGATAAACATAATGGCAAAAGTTGCCCGGCGTCCGGTAATGTCTGAAACCCAGGCCCAGAAAACTCTTCCCAGGGCATTCCCTATACTGACTATACCAACCATACCTGCAGCTACAAGCGGAGTAATCTTAGCAAATTCCTGGAACATCGGAGCCTCTTGTGAAATAATCGAAATACCGGCTGATGTGTTCAGGAACAGGAGCATCCATAACGCCCACCATTGCCAGGTTTTTAGTGCTCCGCCAAGTGTAAAGTCAGCGATGCCTTTCTGCGCCTGCTGTTTTTCAACAGGCTTCCAGCCCTGTGGTAACCAGCCTTCCGGTGGATTCTGCAGGAAGTAACCGGAAGCTACAGCAACAATCATATAGGCAATGCCAAGATAGGCAAAGGTTTGCAGTACACCAACGCTTGCTATTAAACGGGTAGCAATAGGTGCAGTTATTAAGGCGCCTGCACCAAATCCTCCTACAGCAATTCCTGTCATCAGCCCCCTGCGGTCAGGAAACCATTTTACCAGTACGGATATGGGAACGATGTAGGAAAAGCCAAGCCCCACTCCGCCGATTACGCCATAGGTAAGGTAAAGCCACCATAAGCCATGGTCAGAAAAGCTTGCCAGAAAAACGCCGCCCCCATACAGTACGCCACCGGTCATGGCGACCACCCGTGGACCTGCCCGCTTTAACCAAAGCCCGCCAAAGAACGAGGCAAAGCCCAGGGCCATAATTGCAATTGTAAAAGTGAGGGTCACCTGTGAGATTGTCCAGTGAAATTGCTTGGCCAGCGGAACCCGGAATACGCTCCAGGCATATACAGCGCCTAATGCCATCTGCAGCATTATACCGGCTATGGCAATTCCCCAACGTTTAAAATGATTCATAATAGGTTGTCTTTATGTGATTATCCGATTAACCTGTTCTTTAGCAGCAGTTCTTATAACCACTATACCAGCGATTGGTGTTTTTTTATTTTTATCCTGATGAACTTGGCGGCGGGCATATTGCTTTCACCAACAACATTATTTATCGACAGTAATACATTGGTTTCCGGGAAGTAAGTCACCGTATTGCGTTCGGGGATGGGGTAAGGAACTACTACAAATAAGCGGGCTATGCGCTCCAAGCCATCATCATGATTAAACAAATCTACCTTTTCCCCTTCGGCAAAGCCGGCTTTATCCATGTCCTTCCGGTTCATAAACACCACACGCCGTTCATTTTTTATTCCGCGATAGCGGTCTTCCAATCCATATATGGTGGTATTGAACTGGTCATGTGTACGGGTCGAGGCCATCATGTATTCATCATCAGCAAGCGTATTTACAGGTAATTTGGTAATGGTAAACGGGGCTTTATCTCCAAATTTTTCTGTAATAAACTTACCATCCCTGGCCCCGTTTGGTAAATAGAATCCGCTCTTCTCACGTACACGCTTATTGTAATTTTCAAAGCCCGGAATACATTTTTCAATGATATCCCTGACCTGGTCATAGCTGTTCATGTAGCGGTTCCAGTCGATCACGGACCGGCTTCCCAAAGTTGCCATGGCCATTCTGCATACAATATGAGTTTCGTTGATCAGTTGGTCAGAGACTGGCTTTAAAATACCTTTGGATGACTGCACCACGCCCATTGAATTTTCGGTACTGATAAATTGCAACTCGCCATTTACGATATCTTTATCGCTCCTTGATAAGGTTGGCAGGATTAAAGCCTCCTTCCCATGTACCAGGTGACTGCGGTTAAGCTTAATGGAAACATGTACGCTTAATCTCAACCGGCGCAGCGCTTCGGCGGTATAAGTGGTATCTGGTGTGGCCGAAAGAAAATTGCCCCCCATGCCAAAAAATACCTTTGCTTTTCCGGTATGCATTGCTTTGATCGCATTTACCACGTCATATCCATGTTCGCGCGGCGGTTCAAACCCAAAAACCTGTTTTAAACGGTCAAGTTGTTTCTCAGTAGGTTTTTCATCGATCATCATGGTGCGATTACCCTGTACATTGCTGTGCCCCCGTACCGGGCATACTCCTGCGCCGGCTTTACCGATACTTCCTTTCAGCAGGCAGATGTTGACGATCTCCCTGATCATTTCCACGCCATTAGGCTGCTGCGTTAAGCCCATGCCCCAGCAAAAGATGATACGCTTGTTATTTGCCAGCATGTCGGCAGCCAGGCGGATATCGGCGGCAGCTAAGCCTGCAGCAACTGCCAGTTCGTTTAAATCGTAATTTTTAAACTGTTCGGTAAATTCGCTGTACCCGGTAGTCTTGTCGGCAATAAATTCATAGTCCAGTACTTTTCCCGGGGATGCTCTTTCTGCTTCAAGCAGCAACATTTCGAAGGCTTTTAATAAAGCCATATCACCGTTTATTTTAACCGGGAGATAAAGGTCTGCCAGCTGAGCGCCCTTTCCCAAAACTCCTTTTACCTCCTGGGGATTTCTGAAAGCCATTAAACCGGCTTCAGGCAAAGGATTGATGGCAATGATCTTTGCCCCGTTCTTTTTCCCCTTCTCCAGTGCAGACATCATACGTGGTGCATTGGTGCCAGGATTATGGCCGATGATCACGATCAGGTCGGTATCATAAAAATCATTCAATGTTACCGTACCCTTGCCAATGCCAATTGTAGGCCTCAATGCGGTACCGGAGGACTCATGGCACATGTTGGAACAATCCGGCATATTATTGGTGCCAAACTCTTTTGCAAATAACTGGTACAAAAAGGATGTTTCATTGCTGGTACGGCCGGACGTGTAAAAAATAGCCTCATGCGGTGATTCCAGCGCATTTAAATGACCGGCGATCTTTTTAAAGGCATCATCCCAGCTGATCGGCTGGTAGTGCGTGCCTGCTTCCGGCAAATACATAGGTTCGGTAAGCCGGCCCATTTTGCCAATTTCAAAGTCAGTTAAATTAGCAAGGTCGGATACAGAATTGTTTGCAAAAAACTCAGATGTTACTTTTTTTGTAGTGGCCTCCTCGGCCAGGGCCTTGGCGCCATTCTCGCAATACTCGCCTACCGGTGAGCGGTCATCATCCGGATCGGGCCAGGCGCAACTGGAACAATCAAAGCCGCCTTTCTGGTTCATGGCAAATAATGCTCTTGTTCCTCTAAAGGGAATTCCCTGTTCAATTACATCGCTTAAAGCTGCCGCGACAGCCGGGATGCCCGCCGCCCACTTTTTTGGCCCGGTTGATTTTAAATTCAATAACTTTTCCGGGTTTTCAGCTGAGGGGCTCTCGTTATTTGTTTCCATAGCTATCTATTAGTTCTTTGAAATGCCAGCGGATTAGGATAATTATCGCTCTGATCTTCATCCACATTATCCAGGCAGGTAAAATCTTTTTCAATCAGCAGTTGCAAATGGCTGCTTTTGTCTTCAAAGCCAACCTTTTCCGTGTTGATCAGTTCGGCTACCATTCGCCTGGGAATAAAAAGTGTGATGGTATTGTTAAAAAATTCAGCGGTTAATGTATCATCATCTGTAGCCTTTAGCGCATAAATAAGCGATTGCCCTGCAAAATCGGTTTGTTCCTGCAGGCAGCCGTGGCTAGCTAAGGCGGAGATATCGCTTTTAGTAAGGCGGTATCGCAATGCATTTCCTTTAATTCTTATTTTCATATCAGGGAATTAAAATACGTCCTTCCATTGTATAAATATTGAATCGCTGCCCGCGTAAAAAGCCGGCTAAGGTTATTCCAAACTCGCCGGCCAGCTGCACGGCCAGGCTTGAGGGCGCCCCGACGGCAGCAATAATGGGAATACCTGCCATAGCGGCCTTCTGCACCAATTCAAAGCTGGCCCTGCCGCTTAACAGCAGCACCGAGTTATTCAGCGGTAACCAATCCCTTTCCAGGGCTGCGCCAATTAGCTTGTCCAGCGCATTATGCCTGCCTACATCTTCACGCAGCAATAAAAGCTCGCCGGACGCATCAAACAAGGCGCAGGCATGCAGGCCCCCGGTAGCGTCAAAAATATCCTGGTGTTTCCTGAGCCGGTCTGGTAATCCCAGCAACAGCTCATGGGTAATAAAAAAATCGTTGCCCTGGTCGGCATGAAAAGCACTTACAGTTTTGATGGCCTCAATCGATCCTTTACCGCAAACACCGCAGCTTGAGGTGGTATAAAAATTGCGTTCTGTATTTTTTAGTTCAGGGACTACTCCTTCAGTCAGCTCAACCCGGATCACATTTTCTTTATTCTCCGCACAGGCAATAAAAGCATGGGCGGCAGAAGCCAGGTCTTTGTTATGTTTTATTATGCCTTCCGTAAACAAAAAACCGGTGGCCAGTTCCGCATCGTTGCCGGGTGTGCGCATGGTTACAGAAACATTTTTTACTACCCGGTTCAGCCCCGAACCAAAGGCGAGTCTTATTTCTAATGGTTCTTCTATAGCAAGTGTATCCGTAGTTGACCGGCCCTGATCATCATTTACTTTGATAACGGCTACTCTTTGTATGGAACTTTCCCTGATCATCTCCCGGCTGATTAATAATTGTTATTCAGGATCTTTTGAAGTGCTAATTCTGCCTGGCTGATCTTCCTTGCTTTGATCGCTTTAAACAATTGCTCATGCAAATAATGGTTCATTGCAAAATGGCTGATGCCCCGCCCTTCTCTTGCTAAAAAAAAATCACGGATAATTAAAGTGAAACTGTAATACAGATCGGCCAATGCCTTGTTTCCCGAAGCACTTGCAATAGCCATGTGAAATTCAATGTCAGCATCTGCACATTTTTGCGGTATCTCTGACTGAATAGCCAATTTTCGCTTTTCCAGGTTTTGTTCCACTCCAATTAAATGCTCATCTGTATGATTCAGTATGGCCAGCTTTACTATTTCCTTTTCCAGCAATGCTCTTACTACGTTGATCTCATCAAAATCAGCCCGGCGCAACCGCTGTTCTATGGTCGCACCGGGGAATCTGGCATTCACAAATGTTCCGGAACCTTGCTGAACGGTTAATATCTCTGATATAGCTAAAGTTTTGATCGCTTCCCTTATGGTTGACCTGCCCACATCGTACATCTTCATTAGCGCTGGCTCGGCCGGTATTTTTTCACCCGGTTTATATTTCCCGTTTGTGATGTCCTGTTTGATCCGGTTAACAATCTGGTCGCAAAGCTTCATTCGTTTTGAAAAATGATGGTTAAATGCAAACATACGATGTTTAGTTTAATTAATAAACGAAATGAATTTATTATTTATGTTACAAAGCGTTTACGTAGCCATCCTGTGGCTTTATATGCGATTTGTATTTTTAATAAAAAAGGCCTCTTATGCCCTTATTTAATTCATCAGGTGTTATTGGCGATAAAAAATTGAGTTCAAGTTAACATCTTATGTTAAAATAAAAACATATGATGTTTAATTTGGTTTTATGTTATTTGTTATTTAGGTTTGTTCCATCAAATTAAATTTCATGGAAACTACAAGGCGCGGATTTCTTTCCGCAGCAACATTATCAACCGCTGGTCTGGTGGCAGCCGCCACCGGCATTGGTTCATTGATTCCTGATCAGGCCGATGCAGCTACAGCAGCTTCAGCTAAATCAGGCTTGAATAAAACACCGGAAGAACTGGACGATTTTGTTTTCGACATTGAGCACGGCAGCAAGGGTTACGCCAGTTCGGGTGGCACAGCAAAGGAGGCAACTGTGGAAGAGTTCCCTATTTCACAAAGCATTGCCGGGGTGTCCATGCGGCTTAATCCGGGCGGCTTTCGCGAATTGCACTGGCATTCTATTGCCGCGGAATGGGCTTTTGTATTGGAAGGCAAGGTCCGCACAACCGTTATTACCCCGGACGGAACCACATCGACAGACGATTTTGAGGTGGGTGACATCTGGTATTTTCCAAGGGGGCACGGGCACATGCTGCAATGCATCGGTGATCAGCCATGCCACTTTTTACTTGGTTTTGATAACGGGCATTTTTCTGAATTTGGCACATTTAGCGTAACAGACTGGTTAAGCCACACTTCTGCTGAAATACTTGCACGGAATACCGGCTTGCCTGCCCGCTTGTTTGCCGCCTTGCCGAAAAAGGAATTATATATAGGTACAGGTGAAATTGCAGGGGAAAGCAAGCCTGCAAATATTAACACCGCTATTCCGGTAAGTAGTTCCGCTCATAAATTCCGTATGGAGACCGATGCCGTCCTACAGGAGTTTAAAGGAGGGTACACGAAGATAGTTTCTTCCAAAGAATTTCCCATTCAAAATTCCTTAACCGCTTTACGAATGAACCTTGAGCCGGGGGCAATGCGCGAGCTGCACTGGCACCCCAATGCCGATGAATGGCAATACGTAATGAGCGGACAGGGCAATGTCAGCATTTTCGGCTCTCATGGCAGGGTGAAAACGATGCCTTATAGTAAAGGTATGGTCGCTTTTATTAAACAGGGCTATGGCCATTATATTGAGAATACCGGAAAAGAAACGCTAAAATTGATTGTGCTTTTCAACAGTCCGGTGTACCAGGAATTCTCATTGAATCATTGGCTGAATGCTAACCCGACCCAGTTAGTTGCAGACCATTTCGGCATGTCTTTAAAAGAAGCTTCCGCTTTGGTAAATCATCAAACAGGGATTTATTAATAACTTATTAAGATATTGATATAAAAGCAGCTCCCGGATATGATTTGTTCGGGGACTGCTGTTCCAGTGGGATATAGTTATATTCAGTAAACTATCTCCCTTTCTATCTGTTTATTAGCTACATAAGAAGCGACATGAAGTCTTTAATGGAACTTTACCGGGATTCAACAGACATCAAACTCGAGATCAACATTCTAATATCGGAGAGTAACAATCTCAATACCACTCTTGAGCGAAGGATTTCTTTACTGGCTGAGATCACATCCTTACATAATAAGCTTAACGGCATTCTGCACGAGATAAAACAGCGGCGTTCCAACCTACGTGTCTAAGTCAGGTTTGTCCTCTGCGCTATGTTAAAGACGCTTCAATTTTTGCCAAAAATGGAATAATCTTAAAATATTTATCAATTCGATACCCGGCAAATTAGCGCCCTGCAGATTATGTAAAAGAGCTGTTTGTTTAAACGGCTGTGTAACAATTTAATAGAAGGATTAATATTTCCGAACAAAACATCTGATGTTTGTATTCTTTAATAATTAGTTTTTGTGGAGATGTCGGAAAAATTACGGGACAAGGCGGGAATGAAAAAGGTGCTCCATTCCCTATTAAAGCTTTTGCTGGCCTTGGTTATCTTTTTAGGATTACAGGGAAGGGTTATCATTCGATATTCGGAGATCTTTCACAAAAATCAAAAAAGTGAACTGATGCATTCGGAGGCGACGGGGTTCAAGGAGGCGATTAGCCATTGTAAGCTGCAATGCTATACCACTTATTTCCGGTACTTGGATGTTGTTCCCCTTGTCACCTTTTTACTTATTTCAATAATAGGCTTTTTAAGTCATGATCTGCTTTATATCTTCTTTAAGAAAAAACTTTTCTTAGCAGATTTGATTCGATTGTTACCGCTCAGAGCACCCCCTGTTTTTTAATGGCATGCACATGTTGGTAATGTGCGCTTAATTTCTACCACCAGCCTGCCCGGATTCCCATAGAATTTATGGAAATCATTCGCCTGTATGCAAAATATATCTTCCTTGCCTGTCACTCAAAAAAAATGAGTAAGGAACTAATTTGAAACGTTATGTTTAATATCATTCATAACCCCGGTCGGGGAAAACGAAACTTTAATAAGGCCTATATACTGGCGTTCTGTTGCCTGGTAATAATTACTTTTATCAGCCACATTTTGCCTGGTAAAATAAGGCTTGATGCATTATATGTATGCTGTGTACTATTGGTGGTTGGACAATCCTTAAAAAAAATTATTGTTTATTCTCTTATCGCCTGTTGCCTGATCCTTGCTACACACTTGGGAATGAATAGGGTACTTCCGCTTACCTGGGTAGCCTTTGTAAACGCAGGAATATCGATTGTCGCGGCACTTATAACTTCCTATGTTGCCAACACGATTTTAAAGAAAAACAAACTTTTGGAACATAGTGTAGCTGAAGGGACACGGAATCTGGCAGAAGTAGACGATTCCCTGAAAAAATCACAATCCCACCTGCGCACTATATTTGCAACCACGGACATTTCGTTTCTGCTGCTGGACAGCGATCTGCGGATATTAACATACAATGCAATTGCTAACCATTGGTCTATGCAGTCATTCGGTGTACCGCTGCAACAGGGCATCTATTTTTCGGAAGTTCTAAATGAACAACATGCAGCACGAGTTAAAAATACGATGGCTGCAGCGATGGCAGGCGAGCCCATTAATTATGAAACCAGTTATCCTATGCAGGACGGTAACCCGGAATGGTATCGCGTTAGTATGGATCCTGTAAAAGATCATCATGATAAAACAATAGGGCTTTGCTGTTCTGTCATCAAAATTACAGCTGCTAAATTAGTGGAAATTGAACATGCCCGGATAACGGATGATCTGGTGCAACGGAACAAAGACCTTGAACAATTCTCATACATTGTTTCGCATAACCTGCGCGCGCCATTGGCAAACATTCTCGGACTGGCTCAAATTCTTAAACAGGCTGACCTTCCTTTAAATGAAAAAACGGAGACCGAGAATTTCCTGTTCCAGTCCATCTTTAAGCTGGATGAAGTGGTCAGGGACCTTAACCATATTTTGCAGGTTCAGCGGGAAATCAAAGAAAAAAATGAAAAGGTTATTTTTTCGGAACTGCTAGCAGATGTACTTAGCGGTTTTCACCTGGTAATAGAACGGGAAAATATCCAGGTCTTAGCTGATTTTTCCCAAGCCGGGGAACTTTTTGTGATAAAAAGCTATTTGTATAGTATTTTCTTCAACCTCGTATCTAACAGTATTAAATATCGCCGGCCGGATAAGCCACCGGTAATTGAAATCAAATCATGGATAGAAAAGGATAAAATTATGCTCATGTTTAAAGATAATGGCCGTGGAATTGATCTTGAAAGTAAAAAAAATGAGGTATTTGGACTTTATAAGCGTTTTCATTTAGAAGTTGAGGGTAAGGGTATGGGCTTATTCATGGTTAAAAGCCAGGTGAAGACCTTAGGTGGCGATATAGACGTTCAAAGCCAGCCCGGGGCCGGCACCGCATTTTTGATCGGACTGCCTAAAGAATTTAGCGGGCAAGAGCGGAAATAATTATAAATTAAGCGTTTGAAATTTAACCATCTAAGTATGAAGATTCATAATGAAAACAAAAAGGCGCCACATATTTTAAACGCATCATCCAATTTGTTAGGATTATGCTTTGTGGTACTTACATCTTTAAGATTCTTAAAGTTATCACAGCGGACACTTATTGATAAAACGGATATAGTCGCCATTTTTTTCTTTATGCTTAGCTGTATTCTCTCCTTCCTTTCCATCCGTGGAAGTATAAAAAGAGATGGCCTTTTTGAAGGGATTGCCGACCTGTTTTTTATCGGCGGCATATTAGTTGTTTTTGTTACGGCCATTTTAATTGTTTTTAATGTTATTGGTTGATCGCGTAAATAGATCAGGTCAATATGACGGCATCATTAAGAGCGTGCGTACTGAAATTGTAACAAATTCATGATGCTTAATTAAAAAAATTAATAAGTATCAAAACTTTTTAATTTTTTTAATTAATCTTACATCATAATATTAATTAATCTTTCATGAAACACACTTTTGTTCCCCTTGCTGTTATTATGCTGTTAATCCAAAGCCATTTCTCATATGCTCAGTCCCGCAGTGCCGGGAGTAGCAAATATGTAATAATGGGTTACATTGGCAGTAAAAACTGGACCAAAGAAGATATCCTTGCTACAAAAATGACCCACATCATTTATGCTTTTGCAAATTTGACCGAAAATGGGGTGCTGGCACCGGCTTCTGTAAAAGATTCAACAAACCTGGTTATATTAAATACAACTAAAGCGGAAAATAAAGCGCTTAAAATTTTAATTTCAGTTGGAGGTTGGGGGGGATGCAAATATTTCTCAGATGCCTCTTTAACTGCCGCATCCAGGGCCAAATTCATTATAAGCGCATTGGCTTTCATAGACAAATTTCAACTTGACGGAATTGATATCGATTGGGAATACCCCGCCCAGACGGGAGCGGGTAATATATACAGGCCGGAAGACAAGCAAAATTTTACACTGCTGATGAAAGAGTTTCGCCAGGCCCTTGACCGCCAGGCCGGTGCAAACCATCATCAAAACTACCTGTTAACAGCAGCCATGGGAGTGGATAGTGCTTATATGAAAAATACAGCGGTAGGCGAGGTTCATCAGTACCTTGATTATATCAATTTGATGACTTATGATATTTATAACGGCAATGATAAAGTAACGGGTCATCAAAGTAACCTTTATCAATCCAAATATGGCCATCAAGCCCGCGTTAGCGCCGCTGATGCGATCGAAAACTTTATAAAAGCAGGTGTGCCTGCAAATAAGATCGTAATGGGATTGCCTTTTTATGGCCGCGGTTGGACCATGGTAAATGATGAAGACCGGGGATTGTATCAGCCTTCTGCAGGTCATCATTTTTCTTTAAGTTATGATTCTCTGGAAAATGCGTACATCAATAAGAACGGCTTTGACCGGTTTTGGGACAAAAAAGCGAAAGTGCCTTATTTGTGGAACAGCAAAACACACACATTTATTACTTATGCTGATGAAAGATCATTTAAATATAAGGCCAGGTATGCAAAAGAGCATAATTTAGCAGGGGTTATGTTTTGGGAATATACGTTAGACTTAAAAAAGCAGAGTTTATTCAATCCCCTGTATCATTTTATAAATGATTAAGCTGCTTAAAGTTCCTCTCTCAAAGAGAAAGGGGAGTTGCTGAATGCGGACAAAAAAAATCGTTGCAATTTGCAGGGGTTGCGCGCAGGGCCACCTCTTCTGCAACGCCGCACAGAGTTCCATATGGGTAACCGCATGCCATTTCACCACCGGAAAAAATGGTTTAACCGGTGAGCTTTATCCCTTTAAAATCGACAGTAGGTAATCCGCGTTCGGAGCAGGCAAAGGTATTATGCCCGGGGCGGGTTCATCATTTGATTGCCAAGGTTCCGTTTTTCTTAAATATCCTGACTACCATGGAGTCTTTTGCTTTGATCAGCGAGTCGCCAACTTCTATTTGTCTTTTAAAATCCCAAAAATTAACTGGTAAATTATATTTATTACCATGAATTTTAATGGTTGGTTCTCCCTTTACGCTATAAGATATACTATCAACCGTGCCATCGAATTCATATGAAAGGCATTTAGCCTTTGCTTTATAATAGGTATAAGGTAAAGCAATTGCACCCAATATTAACACGATGCCAAACAAAATCAACAAAAACTTATTCGTGGAATTCATTGCCTTACGGATTATCGAATATGAAGAGCTGGTTCACTTCCGGTGTCTCCCTGGCACCGGCATTTGGGGCTGCTCACCCGCAAAAGTATCATGCTTTTTTTTTGCCATCTTCTTCCTTATATTCTATTAGTCCCTTTACCAGTTTCTTCCATTGCACGCCGGATAAACCCACGCGTGCCATCAGTGCGATGGCGGTATTCCTGATCTTATCATGCAGGTCGACATTCTCGTTATTGGGTGTCTCGTTGCGGCCATGTGCCCCTGCACTTACTACCCTGCCATCTCTGCGGACAATGAAAGTGCTGGTCGAGGCATCTTTATAAAAGTGAGCGATCTCCTGTGCAGTTTTCCGGGGATCAGGAACAGGCCTGACTGTCATTGAAAGATATTCTTCGGCGGTTTTGCTGCTGCCCTCCGAAGTGATTCTTTCGATAATGACCCACTCCAGCCCGTCGCCCGCATCCGGACCGGGAGCAGGCAGGTCAATGCTGAAATAAAACCCTTCAGCAGCAAAACCGGATAGCTCATCACCCAGGTTATTGCAAAGCGTAAACTTAGCTGAACCCGCACCGGAATATTCATGCCAGTTATTAACGGAAAGCAGCCGCCCTGCTGCCGCCTTAAAAGCGATATGTGCCGCTTTTAAATCATCGTAAGTCTTTTCATCCATGAAATCTGTTTGCCTGCCGGTTTCCTGTGTAGGCAATTGCTCTGCTGCTGTTTTCATACCTATGGAACCTTTGTAATTGCTGCTTG
Source organism: Mucilaginibacter sp. (assembly GCA_028287895.1). Lineage (GTDB taxonomy): Bacteria > Bacteroidota > Bacteroidia > Sphingobacteriales > Sphingobacteriaceae > Mucilaginibacter. The sequence continues at coordinate 38,782 of JAQBOV010000021.1, forward strand.
TTTTCAGGAATTAAATTTTTTTACCGCCGTTAACTATTTATCTTTTGTAAAGAATAATAGGCGCACGCTAAGCACAAAGGGTGACACTATACAGATTGAGCGATATAGCAATGGGAACCTTCTGTCAACTAAGCTGAATTAACTAACGCAATGCCACGACCTGGCCTTTCAATTAGCGGGATTTTTACAGGCTGTCTCAGCAGTGCTTTAACATGATTATTTTTGAAACGGGGTTGGTTGTTGCACATTTGAGGCAAGACTTTAAGGCACAACTCTAATCGAATTCTAATACCAAAAAGCTAATACAACTAGTAATTTTACAGAATATATCGCAAGTATCCTTACTTGCTTTGTGATAAGGTTTAGGTTAAAGTCCCCAAGCAGCGAGTGTGAGGGGATTTTTATTTTAAGGCTTCACTTTTAAATCCGGGGATAGTACTGGAATCGGTAATGAAGTTTACTTGAACAGGAGTATCACTTTTCAACATGGGGAAATAAGGATGCGTTTCATCTGTTTCACAATAAAAATGTATCAGGTCGAAACCCGCTCGAATTTTTTCAAAAATGCTTTCCTGTATTAAAATCCCACAGAAGGAACTTTCCGTATTAAAGGCCACGGAGATCACCACAAATCTACGAATCATCAAATGCAATAACCTATTTTACTCCAGACACATTTATAAACAAGTATGCAAAGGTTGCCATACAATTTAAATATCAAGGGAAATATGATACATTAATATTTCATGATCGGGGAAGACCAAATGAAGTTTGTAGTAATATTTATTCTTTTTGGTATGTAAATAAAAAATTATAAAGCCAAGGTCTATTAAATTATTTTTTGAAAATACTATCATTGATAGTATTGAACAACATTTTATTAAATTTAGTTACTCCTTGTTTTGTAAAATGATTTACGGCGTAATAATTATGGTAATTATAAGTAATAGCTGAAGTGTCAAAAGTGAAATATGGGATTAAATATTCTTTAGCGATTTCATTAATTTTAAAAGTATATTCCTTTAAAAAGGGGTTATCATTATAATGTTTCTGATAAACTGGCAACTTATACAAAATAATTTTAATGTTTTCCTTCTTACAATACTCTATAATTTTTCTAAGATATTGTTCTTGCTCAAAATCCCATTCATGTTTATCAATTTTTTGATTGAGCTTACTAAAATCTTTTAGTGTATCGGATTCTGTGGGCGCTTTAAACCCATTTTCAAGTATATTATTAGATTTATTAGTCAAAATCAGATATAGACCTCGTAGGTTTTTGTGCAGAATAAAATTATTATAATAAGAAAATCTCAGATAAGGAATATTACTATAAAAAGCATAATGTGAATCAAATTTTTTAAGTATTTCATGAACAACACTATCATCTACAAAATTGGCATACCTATAAGAGTTAAGCATATCAGGAATTAATCTGTTTAATTCTTGGGGAGCAACTTGTAAAACAAGATAGTTTGGTTTTTTCTGATGCTTCAAATATAAATATAAAGCTAAATAATTATCAGAAAAATTTGAATATGCTTCAGCAAGATTATATGCTTTTTGTCCAGTAACTTTTTCAACATAATCAGGATCAATAGTCCATTCAGATTCACAAGCTCCATGTATTAAAACTGTAGCATCTAATTTTGATTTAGTTATCCTTGTTGTTTTTAACTTGGTATCCTTTGATATCAAATATCCTGTGGCTATCTGAAATAAAAATAATAAAGTAACAGAGATAAAAATGGTGATTACTATTTTTTTCATAATACACTATCAAAAATTCATGTAGATAAAACGAGACGCGCTATCGAAAACACCTAAAGTTACCAACATTACAATTAAAAAGACAAACCATCCAATCCTGAATTTCGGGTAAGACAATGCCTTTATTAGCTTTGTTTCAAAAATAAGGTATAGCAATGACAGGAAAACCCCAACCCATAAAGTGAATAAAATGCTGTCTTCTGTAATTACATTCATACCTAACCAAGAGTGTAAAGTTCCAGAAGGCCAAAATTTATTTTTGAATAGTAGAGTTAAAAGTCGTAGTGCATGTACCATATTAGTTGAACGAAAAAACAAATTAGCAAAACTAACCATTAAAATTGTAATCGGTATAAATAGAAAACTATATAAGCCAGGGGGGAATTTAGATTTCAATAATTGTAATCCTTTTTTATTTAAAGTTGAATAGGCAAGATATAGAAAGTGTAATCCTCCCCAGATTAAATATGTAAAGCCAAATCCATGCCACAAAGAACTTATTAAAAATGTAGCTGCTATACCAACAATAACAGACGTTTTTTGATATTTCCGAATCTGATATACCAATGGATAATAAACATATTGAGTAAACCAATTCATCAATGTGATATGCCATTTCCTCCACCAATCTGCGATAGATTCAGAGCGCAACGGCATATTGAAATTCTCAGGAAGTTTAATCCCAAAAAAACGTGCCGATCCTACAGCAATGTCCATATACCCTGAAAAATCAAAGTATAGCTGAATGGTAAATAATACAGTTCCGAATACAACCCCCAATCCACAAGGTGTATAAATAGTGCTATCAAAACAATTATCCACATATACCGCTAGTCTCTCCACAATTAAATATTTCTTTATCACACCTATCAAACAACGTTGCAAACCAATAGTAAAATTTTCTTCAGTGAAACGGATGGGAAGGGTCGTCAATTGCTGATTAAAAGAATTAAGATTCAATATGGGACCAGAGGAAATTCTTGCAAAGAAAATATTTCCTAATGTAAATTTTAGAAGATCAGTGTCTGCGGGATACCTTTTTTTATACAGATCAATTTGATAGGCAATATTTTGCATGGTATAAAAACCTAATCCCAATGTCGAGATTAAAAATTCAAACTTTTCATCCTTTATAAAAAAGGAAATTGTTTCAAAATGATATTTAGAGGTCAACCTTAGACTTATTAATACACCAATATTTATCACATTAATGATGGCTAATTTCCGAAACGTATAACCCCCCTTTATTGCATATTTTCCAAAAAAAAAATTAACCAAACTAAGGGATACAGCAAATAAAATAGATGTGATCCCAAAAAAATAAAGAAAAAATAAACTACTAATCAGTAACAGCCACTGCTTAAATTCAACTTTATTGATAGCATAATAAAATAAGATCACTATAAAAAGAAATCCGAAATAAGCAAATGTTCCGGGAACCATAACTAAATTTTGACTTTAATGGTGTTCACCAAATCTCCAATACTCTGAAATGAAATAATCTCATCGAGACTAAAGCTTATATTGTAATGCTGTTCTATACTAAACATAAGACCCATATGTGTTATTGAATCCCACATTTTAATTTCATCAGCTGTAGTACTTTCATTTAGAATAATTGTTTGATCTGAAAATTCAACTCTGAATATTGATTGAAGATCTGCAAGGATATTTTCATTCGAGCTCATATTTAATTATTTAAGAGTGATAATGCTTTTCTATCCACCTTATTATTATCATTAAGTGGAATATTTTCGATTTGAACTAATTTTACAGGGATCATATATTCTGGAAGAAACCGTAACATTTCTTTTTTGAGCTCTTCTTCATTAAATATTTTTTTTTCAATGAATCCAACCAAATAATTTAAACCTTGTTCATTTTTTTTAGCAATTACTGTAACTGGGCTTGCAACTATATCATAAATTACTTTCTCAATTTCTGGAATCTCAATTCGGTATCCATTGATCTTACACTGAAAATCTTTTCTCCCATGAAATAATAGATTCCCGTATTTGTTGACAGAGCACATATCTCCAGTTTTGTAACAACGGGTATTTGTCCCATTCACTAGCAGATTAATGAACATGTTTTCGTGTTCATGTCCGACATATTCATCTACAACTTGTTTCCCATAAAAGCACAATTCTCCTGTTTCACCAACGGGTACCAATTTTCCATCGTCATTTATAATTATAAATTCAATCCCAGGAAAAGGAGTACCAATTGGCACTATGTTATTTACGCTTTCTAATTCAGATTGAGTTTTGTCCCAAATATACCTGGTGCATTTAATCGTTACTTCTGTAGGTCCGTAAAAATTATCAATACGACCATTAGGAATTACACTACTCCACCCTACAGTGGCATCTTGGTATAAAGCATCACCTATAAAAAAACTATAGCGTAAAGAGGGCAAAGAAATTTTTGACAAATAATTTTTCAAAAATAAGATTACAGTAGGAACCATGCTTACAACCGTAATCTTATAATCTTGTAACATTTTAATAATCTCAAGAAATTTCATTCTTCCAGTCTCATTTTCGAGCGCATAACATGAAGCACCAATAGACAACGGTACAAACATGGAAAAATAAGAGACATCAAAAGTGAAATCAAAAACTTGTAAAAAACGATCTTCTTCTGTAAAGTCATAATTTGTTTTATCAAAATAATACTGCAGAAAATCATGTACATTTTTCTTTGAAACTGGAACTCCTTTGGGCTTTCCTGTACTTCCAGAAGTAAAAAGTATATAAGCCATTTCTTTAAAAGAGGTATTATGAATTACAGTGGAATGTGCTTCAATAAATTTTTGCCTTTTCAGATTTAGAATTAATTGAGAATAGTTTTTAATAAAATCAAATTGCTGCTTGATATTATCTTCTACTTTACTAGAAAACAAAACCATACTTGGTGTGGTTTTATCAAATGAATACTGTATCCTTTCTGGCGCCATATCAGGCTTAAAAGGAAGTATCACATTCCCACTTAATGAGATAGCCAATATACCAGCGTAGGTAAACTCATTTAATTCATCTGCAATTGCAATCACACATCCAGTGATTTTTAAATTTTTTTCAATCGCTTCTCGGATCTCCGATACAATTTCAAATAATTCAATATATGTATAATATTTTCCATTACAAAATAAGGCTACGCGTTGTGGATGCAGTTTGACAACTTCTTCAAAATGGTGCGCTATAGGTAATTCCATATAGAGTTTTTTAATCAATTTCTAATATTCGTATTTAAATTAAAACTTATGATATAGTCCACATATCTTATAATATATAATATCTCAATCAAGCTATTATCACCGTCCCTTTAATGTACTCCCCTTTGTTAGGACAAAAATCTTAAATTAAATAATCTTGTTATTGTTGTTTGAGGCGTGGGAATGTGGTAATCTCCCTTTAGAGTTTTCCATATTTCCATGCCTTTTCTTTTTGCTTCTTTTTCTTTAACCCTAAGCCGCCAAAAGTGTATAACTTTCTGCGGGTGTCTGGTAATTTAATGAATGATGCCTCCTTTCCTGATTATAGAAATTAACGTACAACTTTATTCCTTTAAATAGCCCCAGGCCATCTTCTGCAGGTTGTAAATTACACGTGTTCGTATTTCAAACTGCGCCGGAAGCGCTCAATGTAAATGTTATCCAAAGCGCGTCCTTTACCATCCATCGATATCTTTATGTTATTATCCAGGAGAACCTGGGTGAATTCATGGGAAGTGAACTGGCTACCCTGATCGGTATTACACATCTCCGGCTTCCCATGCAGGACAATGGTCTCTTTAAGCACCGAGGTACACCATTCGGCATCCATCGTGTTGGATACAATGCAGGATATACCGGGTTTTAACATCTATAATAGCCATCATGTACATAAAACCATTTTTCCGTTCTATCTTAAGTCCCCTGAGTGGATATTCCGAACAAAGTTTACCAGCATTCCGCTCTGAAAGTTTACCACGTTTTCCGAAGGAAACCTTACCAGTGGCTGCAGGTTTACAACACTTTGGATGTGTGTAATTATTATCAATATTAGCTATTATTTTCTCTTTCTCCAAGAACTACCCAAAAGATCAATTTGATGGGCAGAAGCTGTCAATCTGTCAAGTAACTGTCGGCAAGGGTTGCTTCATTGATGAAGGCATACCGCCATCCTTTATCGAGTAGTTTTTCTTGAGTTGTTTATCACTTACAAAATGTGGCGTATCAAGATAGTGATTAGCCCCTTTGTGGGTCACACGGATTTTTACATTATAAGTGCCATCCGCCTTTTTGTGATGCTTGAAGATTTTAATGCCTACAGTGGCCATAATCAATGGTCTAAGGCGCAAATCGTTGTAACGTATTTGTAACGTAGATGCGCGTAATTCAACAAAAAATTATGTAAAACCTGACCCGGATGGAACTACCCGGCAAGCAATGTCCAAAACTAAAAACTGCCTTTAGACACAAAAAAAGGCCTTTTCTGTATGGAAAAGACCTTTTGAATGTTGTGGTATCAGCTGGAATCGAACCAGCGACACAAGGATTTTCAGTCCTTTGCTCTACCAACTGAGCTATGATACCATCCCGTTGGGGCTGCAAATGTACTCTGTTTTTTTATTTCTGAAAACTTTTTTTGAAAAAAAGGCTAAACGGTCATGAATTTCAATTAAATCAACTTATTTAACCAAACCTACCTCCCAGCAGGCCGTCTAACGCAATCAAACTATCTCAATCCTTTCAACTTTCCAAATAAAAATTAACTTTGAGAAATTTACTATGCAAGCATAATGATTGGGCAGATCATATTTATCATCATTTTAATAGCAGCTGTTTACCTGTTTAGTAAAAACGCCGGTAAGATCAGGCGTAATATACTACTGGGCAGGGATACCGACCGTTCGGATCATCCTGCCCAAAGGTGGAAAACAATGGCTAAAATTGCCCTGGGTCAAACCAAAATGACTAAGCGTCCCTTTGCAGCGGTGATGCACTTCTTTATTTATGCAGGCTTTGTTATTATTAATATTGAAGTATTGGAGATACTGATCGATGGTATATTTGGCTCGCACCGTATCTTTTCGCGCCCATTGGGAAGTTTGTATGGATTGCTGATCGGCGGGTTCGAAATACTGGCCGTTTTGGTACTGATCGCTTGCTTTACTTTTCTGGCCCGCAGAAATATCGCCCATTTAAAACGCTTTAGCGGGATTGAGATGACTTCCTGGCCTAAGTCGGATGCCAATTATATCCTGATCATCGAAATATTGCTGATGACCGCATTTCTAACTATGAATGCGGCGGATCATAAATTGCAGCTATTGAATTTTGGCCGCTATATCAAAGCCGGCAGTTTCCCGGTAAGCGCGTTTATCGGCCCATTGTTACCTGATAGTACAAAAGGACTGGAGGTGGCAGAACGCGGCTGCTGGTGGTTCCACATCATTGGTATACTGGCCTTTTTAAATTATTTACCTTATTCCAAGCATTTTCATATCCTGCTGGCTTTCCCAAATACGTATTACTCCAACCTTAACGCCAAGGGGCAGTTCACCAATATGGCATCGGTAACCAATGAAGTGAAAGCGATGCTGGATCCATCATTCATTCCTGGAACGACCGGTGAAGCCGCACGTTTTGGCGCAAAAGATGTAACCGACCTCACCTGGAAGAACCTGATGGAGGCCTATACCTGTACCGAATGCGGCAGATGCACGTCGGTTTGCCCGGCCAATCAAACAGGTAAACTACTATCGCCGCGTAAGATCATGATGGACACGCGTGACCGGGTGAGCGAGATTGGTAATAACCTTGATCAGCACGGCAAAGATTATAAAGATGAAAAGGCATTGCTGGATAATTACATCACCCGCGAAGAACTTTGGGCATGTACCACCTGTAATGCCTGTGTAGAAGCCTGCCCGGTGAATATCAACCCATTGGAGATCATCACCGAAATGCGCAGGTATATTGTTATGGAAGAATCGCAGGCACCTGCAAGCTTAAACAACATGTTTGGCAACGTGGAGAACAACGGCGCCCCCTGGAAGTATTCAAATGCGGACCGGTTTAACTGGAACGATAGTCAATAGTCATTTGTCAATTAGTCATTTTTGCTTTGGGCTTAATGACTAATTGACTTATGGTCAATGACCCAACGACTAATATATGAGTGAAGTAAAAGTACTGACAATGGCCGAAATGGCCGCTCAAGGCCAGGAACCCGAAATATTATTTTGGGTGGGGTGTGCAGGCAGTTTTGACGAACGGGCGCAGCGAATTACCCGTGATATTTGTAAAATATTGAACCATGTAGGCATCCGTTTTGCCGTTTTGGGTACGGAAGAAAGCTGTACGGGTGATCCCGCAAAGCGTGCCGGTAATGAGTTCCTTTTCCAGATGCAGGCGATGGTAAATATTCAGGTGCTGAATGGCTACCATATTAAAAAGATAGTAACCGGCTGCCCGCACTGCTTTAATACCATCCGCAATGAATACCCGGGCCTGGGCGGTAATTATCAGGTGATCCATCATTCGCAACTGATACAGCAATTGATTGATGAAGGAAAACTAAAAGCTGAAGGCGGCGAAAGCTTTAAGGGGAAGCGCATTACTTTTCACGACCCATGCTACCTGGGCAGGGGGAATAATATTTATGAGGCCCCCCGTAAAGCGCTGGAAATTTTGGATGCCGACCTGGTTGAAATGAAGCGCTGCAGATCAAACGGTCTATGCTGCGGGGCGGGAGGGGCGCAAATGTTCAAAGAGCCCGAGAAAGGCAATAAGGATATCAACGTTGAACGGATGGAGGATGTGCTGGAAAGCAAAGCTACTGTAGTAGCAGCTGCCTGTCCTTTTTGTATGACTATGCTGCGCGACGGTGTAAAGCACATCGAAAAAGAACAGGAAATTCAGGTATTGGATATTGCTGAGATCACCGTTAGGGCAAACGGCCTATAGCTTTTTATCTTTAAAGTAGGTTATCGCATTATTAAGGCTATCTAAACGTTCCGGTGAAATGTTTTTTACAGGGATACTCAGCGCGGTTGCCATAGAGTCTATATTACCTTTCGGATCATCATAGGTTTGTACGATAATGTCATCCGCAATAGTTTTAAATCGCAAGCGGCCGGCTGTAGTGGTTCCCAGGTAATTGACGCTGTCCAGCTTGTTTAAACTAAAGGAATAATACTCCTGGTTGCCGTGTTGATAAGTTTTTCTGAAGCGGATGAAATGTCCGGGTGTGAGCATAATTTCCCATTTCTTAAGTTTGCTATCTGTTGAAGGATCGAAGGACTCTGTCAGGCATTTATTGCTCCACTCAAGCCAGTCTTTTTCGCTCATTCCACGGCTAAAACCATAACCAAATGCGATAGAAAGCAGAATTAATAAGTTAATAAAGGCCTGTTTTGCTTTAGGAAGAATTGATTTTACCATGACAACATTTTGTAATACTAAGTTAATTAATTGAATAAATTTGTAAATGCAATTTTCTGAACAATCAAGAGTGTGGATATACCAATCGGATAAAGAATTATACGATGAACAGGCGAAACAATTGATGGATCAGCTGAATAATTTTGCCGCGGAATGGACTGCGCACAATCACCAGCTTAAAGCCAAAGCAGAGATAAGGTATAACCGTTTTCTAATATTAATTGTTGACGAAAGCCAGGCAGGCGCCAGCGGGTGCTCTATTGATAAGTCGGTCAATTTTATGAAAAAAGTAGAACAGCAATTTGGTATTCACCTGTTTGATCGCTTTAATTTCGCCTATCGCGATGATGAAAAGGTGCTTACATCGCCACGCCATGAATTTGAAGAATTGTTAAAGAGCGGGAAAATCAATACGCAGACCATTGTATTTAACAATCTGGTACAAAATCTGCAGCAACTGGAAACCAAATGGGAAGTGCCGTTTAAAGATAGTTGGCATGTGCAGTTGTTCAGGGATTTGATTGTAAGTTAGGATTAAGCCCTGTGCTAACTGCCAAATATTATCCTGAGCTGATAAAATTGTTGAAGTAAAATAGAATTGCTAATTTTATTTTATGGGACAGTACGACCAAAGGGTAGATGCATACATCGCCAGATCAGCAGCTTTTGCAAAGCCTATATTGACGCATATCAGGGAGGTGGTTCACCAGGCCTCCCCTTTGATCAACGAAACCATAAAATGGGGAATGCCCTTTTTCGACTATAAAGGGCCGGTGTGCATGATGGCAGCATTTAAGCAGCATTGTGGATTTGGATTCTGGAAGGCATCCAGGCTGAATGATCCCCAAGGATTGCTTCAGGGAAGCGATGCGGAAGCTGCAGCCGGCAGCTTTGGGCGTATTGCCAGTATTGCTGATTTGCCTGGTGAGGACGCGCTGACCGGGCTGATACTCCAGATGATCGCATTAAATGAAAGCGGAGTTAAGGAAATTAAAAAACCATCAGCACCAAAGCCGGAGCTTGCCATGCCGGATGATTTTGGGAAATTACTCAAGGGAAACTCTGCAGCAAAAGAGCACTTCGAAAAATTCAGCCCTTCAAATAAACGTGACTATTTGGAATGGTTTGAAGAAGCAAAAACAGACGCCACACGCGAAAAGCGGATGCAGCAGGCTATTGAGCAGATCACAGAAGGTAAATCACGGAATTGGAAATATAAGTAAACTACTAAATTGTCATTCCGGTTCGGCGGCCAGGAATCTTCTCCAGCATGCCTGTAGCTGAGCGCGTTTCACTGCGCTCAACGTGGCAATCTTGATGGAGGCCTTAAAAATCCAGCGGCCCCAATCTCCTCATATTCTTCCTTATAAGATATTGCCGGTGCCTTACATAATCACTTGGATTGGTGGGCGACCATTTGAGCGGATCGGGCCAGATAGAAGCGATGGCCGCAGCCTCATGTCTGGTTAAATTCGAAGCCGATTTATGATAATAGGTCTCTGAGGCGGCCTCTACTCCGTAAACACCATCGCCCATTTCAATCTCGTTCAGGTAAACTTCCATGATGCGCTTTTTGCTCCAGAATATCTCAATCAGCAAGGTAAAATAAGCTTCAATGCCTTTGCGTATATAGGAACGCCCTGGCCACAGGAAAACATTTTTTGCAGTTTGCTGCGAGATGGTGCTGCCGCCTATTAGTTTATGACTATGTGCATTTTTATCAATGGCCTTTTCCATCGCCTTAAAGTCAAACCCGAAATGATCCAAAAATTTCTGATCCTCGGCCGCTACGGCCGCGCGTTTCATCGGGTCGGCAATATCATCAAAGTCTATCCACTGCTTATCAATTTTCCAGTCCTTGCCGGCTGATTTCCGTTCAAAACCGCGTGTGATCATCAGCCAGGTAACAGGCGGATTCACAAAGCGGTAAAATATCACCCAGAAAATGGAAATACCAAAGAATAAAATAACGACGAGTTTAACTATACGAAGGATAAGCTTTAGAAGGCCACTTTTCATGCGTCTAAAATATTCTATTTATTTCGAATGTCGAATGTTCAATTTTACACTATTGTTTGTTTTTCAATGGTGCTTAAGAAGGCTCCGCCGTTTCGAATTTATTGATTACGTTAATTTACCTGTTTTACGTTTAATGCAAATAAAAAGGTGCTTAGTTTACACTAAACACCTTTTCTTAAAGTTTTTAATTAAATTTCGAAATCAAATTACTCCGCTACTACTTCAAACGGAACTTTAACTTTCACTTCTTTGTGCAGGTTTAAATTTGCGATGTATTCACCAACAAATTTTGGTTCTGCGTCAAAAGTGATACGGCGACGGTCAACATCAAAGCCTTCTTTTTTCAAAGCATCGGCAATTTGGATGGTGTTGATAGCGCCAAATATTTTACCGCTTTCGCCGGCTTTTGCGCCGATGGTCAGTTTTACACCTTCCAGTTTGGCTGCAATAGCATCCGCATCCTTACGGATCTTTTCTTGTTTGAATTGTGCCTGTTTCAGGTTTTCAGCTAAAACTTTGCGGGCAGATTCAGTGGCCAGTTGTGCAAAACCCTTAGGGATTAAGAAATTGCGGCCATAACCTGGTTTTACCTTAACGATATCGTCTTTCTCACCGAGGTTTTTTACGTCTTGTTTTAAAATAACTTCCATTGCTTAAACCTCCTGATTATTTTAAAGAATCTGTTACATAAGGCAATAAACCGATGTGGCGTGCACGCTTAACAGCCTGCGCCACCTTACGCTGAAACTTTAATGAAGTACCGGTTAAACGGCGTGGTAATACCTTACCCTGATCGTTTACGAACTTTAATAAGAAGTTAGCGTCTTTGTAATCGATATATTTAATACCGTTTTTCTTAAAGCGGCAGTATTTCTTACGGTTATCGTCCACCTTGGGAGCGGTAACATATTGAATTTGTTCGTTAGCCATTATTTTGCTGCCTCCTCTGCTTTAACGGTTTTCTTTTGATTGAAAGCCCCACTGCGTTTTTTCTCATTGTAAGCAGTGGCGTGTTTATCCAGTGCAATGGTCAGGAAACGCAGAACGCGCTCATCGCGCCTGAATTCAATCTCCAATTTGTTAATTAAATCACCCGGAGCCCTGTATTCAGTTAAGTGATAATACCCTGTAGTTTTCTTTTGGATAGGGTACGCTAATTTTTTCAAACCCCAATTATCCTCCTGGACAATTTCGGCTCCGACATCAGTTAACAACTTGCTGTATTTGGCAATAGCCTCTTTAGCAGTTTCTTCTGACAGCAACGGGGTAAGAACGATCACGGTTTCGTACTGTTGCATTATTATACTTTGATTTTTAATGTTTTACCCGCTATTACGGGGCTGCAAATCTACAAAGAATTTTTAATTTTTTCAAGCAGATAATAATTGTAACTCAATCTTATCAATAAATTGAATTATTTACAGCATTTTGCACTTGGATTTTAATCAACCTTATTATGAAAAAAGTTATACTTCCGCTGCTTGTTTTGTCCTTTTTATGCAAAGAAAAATCCTTCTCGCAATCTGAACGTATAATCGGCCCGGTTGAACTTAGAATGACCGATAGCCTTTGCAGCGGTATCAACAAAATAGATCTGTCCGGAATAACAACACAGGAAGAAGCCATTGCTGCTTATTCGCAGTGTGTAGGAGAACATGCTGATCTTTTGAATGATCTTGCAACCGAACGAAAAGTGGATATTACCGATTTAGCAGCAATGAAAAAGATTGGTATTGATCTGGCCTTTGATCTGTATAAAATAAAATGTGAAAAATTTACGAAGCTATCTATCGCAATGGCTACGAAAACAATTAAGGATTTATCACAAGGTGATCTCACCATTGGGGTATTGAAACGAATTGACCAAAAAGGATTTAATTATAT